>NZ_JBWKQO010000007.1:0-172669 GCF_059418825.1 Pseudomonas sp. GW821-FHT07F01 | reverse complement strand
GCCTACACGGCAGTGAACCCCGATATGATCATCGTCAGCCCCCTGGAACATTTCTTAGCTGCCTACACGGCAGTGAACGTCAGGTGCTTCACCAGCGTCTGGCGAAGGTTTTTCTGAGCTGCCTACACGGCAGTGAACCTCGTGGGCGTTCCAGCGCGGGCGGCTTCAGCTTTCTTAGCTGCCTACACGGCAGTGAACATAGAAGACCGTCTTGCTCCCCTCTTTCGACTTTTCTTAGCTGCCTACACGGCAGTGAACGGCGAAATAGTCTTCTGATGGCATGTTTTCGTTTTCTTAGCTGCCTACACGGCAGTGAACCCCGATATGATCATCGTCAGCCCCCTGGAACATTTCTTAGCTGCCTACACGGCAGTGAACCTGCGGCGCGCTCCCGTGGCGATCTCATATCTTTTCTTAGCTGCCTACACGGCAGTGAACTAGACAACTTCCTTCGTAACCCCATGACTTAAAAGAACAATCAGCCAAACAACCTGCCAGACCCTCTTTTTAGAAGCATCTGTAAGTGATTGATTTTACATAGGGCTTATCCCTCCTCCAAGAAGAGGGTCAGTCCCAAGCATCCGATCGGCAGGGTTCAGACTATAGCCTTTGAACCTATTTGGTTGAGGCCCTAGTGAGAAAAGTGATGGTGACGCAGTGACCAAGGTGGAGCGAGGGAGCGACTCCCTCGCCATAGAAATCAAACCGTTCAGCTGGAAGAACGACGATTGCCATCAAGCAAGGCATCGACCACGCCACGGGCCATTTCCACCGAATGCACCAGGGACCAGATCAGGCCACGCTCGACGCCGCTGGCCTGCTCGGTGATCTCGTCGGACACCTCTTCGGCGGCTTTGAGCAGCATGGAAACGTGGAGCAAGGCTTCCTCGGCGCTGATGCCGGGGCGGACGGTGAAGGGCGAGTCGGTGCCCGCAGGACCCGCGGCGGTGGGGTGAAGAGCCGCGATCAACGAGCCGTTTGGGCGGGTGTTGGCCAGTGCATGGCGAACGACTTCGTTGGCCAGATCATGGTCGGGATTACGACGGGAAGAAGGATGGCAAACAGGTGGATCGGGGACGATCTTTTTCATGGTGCAGCTCCTTGGGGTGGAGCCACCACCTGACGCTGCTAAACGTAAGGTGGCAGCTGTACGCGGGTTAGCAGACCGGTCCAAGGAATCCGGCGCACCCAAGGGCGCCCCACGCACAGCCGCCATAACAGAACTCGGCAGGCCAAAAGCCAACCGGGACAGGGGCAATACTTGCGTGTCTTGGAATCAGGCTGCTAAACCCGATCACTGAATATTCAGTGACGAACCGAGCCTAGTGAGCCGAGTACCCAGCCGCAAGCGCCAAGGAGTGTCTCGGAAACCCCTTACAAAAGAAAGAGACTTGGCCGACGGTCGCCGCTGGAGAAAGCAGCAATAAGCCCGGGGCGCGGCCTGCAATAGCAGGTGCGGCGAGGTTGAGCGGCGAGGAAAAAGGACGAGCCCGGCTTGAGGACGTCTTCGCCAGCCAGAACGGTGCAAGGCTTGAGGACCTCTTCGCCGGCAAGCCGGCTCCTACAGAATTGCGGTGGCGCGCCCTCCTCCGTAGGAGCTGGCTTGCCAGCGAAGGCGTCGGCCGGAACGGCGCAAGGCTCAAGGACCTATTCGCCGGCAAGCCGGCTCCTACGAAGAGGTGGGTTGCAGGGCGAGCTCCACCGCCTCAGGCCGCTTCACCAACGCGTACACCACCGCCGTCAGCAGGCTGCCCGCGACAATCGCCAGCAGGTACAGCAGGGCGTGGTTGATGGCATTCGGGATCAGCATGACGAACAGGCCGCCGTGGGGCGCCATCAGTTTGCAGCCGAAGTACATCGACAAAGCCCCGGTCAGGGCGCCGCCGGCGATGCTCGCCGGAATCACCCGCAGCGGGTCCTTGGCGGCAAACGGAATCGCCCCTTCGGAGATAAAGCACAGGCCCAATACCAGCGCCGCCTTGCCGGCCTCACGTTCGGTCTGGGCAAATTTGCGTCGGGCAATGAAGGTGGCAATGCCCAGGCCAATGGGCGGTACCATGCCCGCGGCCATGGTCGCGGCCATCGGTGCATAGCTCTGGGACGCCAGCAGCCCTACCGAGAACGCATAGGCCGCCTTGTTGATCGGCCCGCCCAGGTCGACGCACATCATGCCGCCCAGCAGTACCCCCAGCAGAATCGCGTTGGTGGTACCCATGCTGTCGAGGAAGTGGGTCAGGGCTTCGAGCATGCCCGCCACGGGTTTGCCCACCACGTAGATCATCACCAGCCCGGTGAACAGGCTGGCCAGCAGCGGGATGATCAGGATAGGTTTCAGCGCCTCCAGGCTTTGCGGCAAGCGCGCATATTTATTGATCGCCTTGGCCGCATAACCGGCGAGGAAGCCGGCGACGATGCCGCCGATAAAGCCCGCGCCCAGGGTGCTGGCGAGCATGCCACCGATCATTCCCGGCGCCAGGCCTGGGCGGTCGGCGATGGAGTACGCGATGTAACCCGCCAGCAGCGGCACCATCAGCTTGAAGGCGGTCTCGCCGCCGATCTGCATCAACGCCGCGGCCAGGGTGCCCTCCTCCTTGAAGGCGGTGATGCCGAAGACGAAGGACAGGGCAATCATCAAACCGCCCGCCACCACCATCGGCAGCATGAACGACACCCCGGTCAGCAGGTGTTTGTAGACCCCGGTCTTTTCCTGTTTAGCCGGTGTCTGGGCGCCTGCTGCGGAGGACTCCAGCCGGCCCTCGGCCAGGGCCTTGTTCAGGGTCGCCTCGGACTGTTTCAGGGCCACGCCGGTGCCGCAGCGATAAATGCGCTTGCCGGCAAAACGCTCGGTGGGCACTTCGATGTCCGCCGCCAGCAGCACCACGTCGGCCTCGGCAATGGCTTGGGCGCTCAGCGGATTGCGCGCGCCCACCGAGCCCTGGGTTTCCACTTGCAGGTCGTAGCCCAGGCGCTTGGCGGTTTGCTGCAGGGCCTCGGCGGCCATGAAGGTGTGAGCCACGCCAGTCGGGCAGGCAGTGATCGCTACCAGCCGCGGGGCGCGTTTGCCTGTTTCGAGCACCGGCTCGACACTGGCCTCGGTGGCGACATGGACCTGGGCCTCTTCAGCGCCGCGACGCAGCACTGCATCGACATCCTGCAGGGCCTGGGACGGGCTGCTGCGGTACACCCGCTTGCCGACAAAACGCGACATATCCACAGGCCCGGTGCTGACCACCAGCACCCACTCGGCGGCCTCAATGGTGGCCGCCGAGAGTTGGCGTTCCGGGTGCGCTTCATCGTGCACTTCGACGCTGGTGCTCCAGCCCTGGCGCTGCGCCGCGGCGTCCAGCAGGCGGGCGCAGAGCACGCTGGTGACCATTCCGTTGGGGCAGGCGGTAACTATGGCTAACTTCATGAGCAACCCTCTTATTGTTCTAGGAGGGGATGCACGCGCACCCCCTGCTCCAGCCGGGCCAGTTGCACCCTGTCGCTGATGCCGAAACCGATCTGGGTCACGGCCATGGCGGCAATCGCCGTGGCGGTGCGCAGGGTCTGTTCAAACGGCTGGGCGCTGAGCAGGCCGTGGAGCATGCCCGCCAGCAGCGAGTCGCCGGCGCCTACGGTGCTGACCACGCGGACCTTGGGCGGCAAGGCTTGCAGGGACGGCGCGGCGCTGAACCAGTTGACCCCCTCGGCGCCGTGGGAAATCACCACATGCTCGACGCCCTGGGCGCGCAACTGGCGCGCAGCCTCGGCCTGCCCGGCCACTGAAACCACCGGGCTGCCCAAGGCGTCCGCCAGCTCTTCGGTGTTGGGCTTGACCAGCCAGGGGCCTGCCGCCAGGCCGGCGCGCAAGGCAGCGCCGCTGGTGTCGAGGGCGACTTTAAGACCGAGGTTTTTCAAACGCAGCAGCAGGGCCTGGAACCATTCGGGGCTGACCCCACGCGGCAGGCTGCCGGCCACCACCACCGCGTCATGCCCGGGAGCGATCTGTTCCAGGCGTTCAAGCAGGGCCTGTTGCGCGGCTTCACTGACCTCGGGCCCTGGGCCGTTGATATCGGTAATGCGCCCGTCGCCTTCGGCCAGCTTGATGTTGCTGCGGGTGTCCCCGGGCACACGGATAAAGGCGTCGACAAACCCGCGCTGGGCAAACAACAGGTCGAAGGCCTGCGGATTGTTTTCCCCGAGAAAGCCGCTGACGGTCAGTTGATGGCCGAGGTCGGCCAGCACCTGGGCCACGTTCACGCCCTTGCCAGCGGCGTGGGTGTACATGGCGTCGCTGCGGTTGACCTGCCCTGCGTCCAGGCGCGCCAGCTGCACCGTCAGGTCCAGCGCCGGGTTGAGGGTCAGGGTAAGGATCTTCGCCATTACATGGCCTCCACTAGGGCGCGCACTTCGTTGGCGCTGCCGACGGCCAGGGCCTGTTGAGCAAGGGTTTGTGCCTGAGCCAGGCGCAGTTCGCGGATCCGCGCCTTGACCTCGGCGATGCTGCGTCCGGAGACGCTGAGTTCATCCACCCCCAGGCCCACCAGCACCGGCACCGCCAGCGGGTCGGCCGCCAGCTCGCCGCAGACCCCGACCCACTTGCCGTGGGCGTGGGCGGCACGCACGGTGATGTCGATCAGTTGCAGCACTGCCGGGTGCAGGCCATCGGCCTGGGCGGAAAGGGTCGGGTGGCCACGATCGATGGCCAGGGTGTATTGGGTCAGGTCGTTGGTGCCGATGCTGAAGAAGTCCACTTCCTTGGCCAGCACCGGCGCCAGCAGGGCGGCGGACGGCACTTCGATCATGATCCCCAGTTGCAGGTCGGCCACGGGGATTTCCCGGCGCAGGCGCTCGGTCATGTCCCGGGCCTGGCGCCACTCTTCGACGCTGCCGACCATGGGGAACATGATCCGCAGCGGGCGGTTGTCCGCCGAGCGCAGCAGAGCACGCAATTGCGCTTCCATGATCTGCGGCCGCTGCAGGGTCAGGCGGATGCCGCGCACGCCGAGGAAGGGGTTTTCTTCCTTGGCGATGGGCCAGTAAGGCAGCGGTTTGTCGCCGCCCACATCCAGGGTGCGCACCACCAGCGGACGCCCGGCGAGGCCGTCGAGTACACGGCGGTATTCGGCTTCCTGGGTGGCTTCGTCCGGGGCCTGGGGATGGGCCATGAAGATCAGTTCGGTGCGCAGCAGGCCGATGCCCTCGGCGCCGTTTTCCACGGCGGCGGCGACACCGGCGCTTTCACCGATATTGGCGAACACCTCGACCGCGTGACCATCGGTGGTATGGGCCGCCTGATGGCGCTGTTCGGCGGCCGCCTTGAGCCGTTGCTCGCGGTTGTCGCGCTCCTCGGCGGCCCGCTGCAGGGTGTGGCTATCGGCGTCGACATGCAGGCGCCCGCGTTGGCCGTCCAGCAACAAGGGCGTACCGGACTTGATCAGCAGCACGCTGGCCCCCGCGCCCACCAGGGCCGGAATCCCCAGGGCCCGGGCGACGATGGCGCTGTGGGCGGTGGCGCCGCCGCGGGCGGTGAGAATGCCGGCGACCCGGGTCGGATCGAGGCGTGCGACGTCCGAAGGGCCGACTTCGTCCATCACCAGGATGTAGGGCTGGTCCGGCTCGGCCGGGGTTTCAATGCCGCACAGTTGCGCCAGCACCCGGCGGCCGATGTCCCGCAGGTCGGCGGCGCGCTCGGCGAGCAGGGCATCCTGCAGGGCTTCCTGCTGTTTGGCGGCGCTTTCGATCACGGTCATCCACGCCGCTTCGGCGCTTTCGCCCTGCTTGAGGCGGGTGTCCACTTCATCGCTCAGTTCGGGGTCGTCGAGCATTTCCTGATGGGTGATGAAGATTTCGCGGATGGCCTTGGCCTGGCTGCGCTGGATCAGCCCCTGGATGTCCTCGCGGACCTCGGCCAGGGCCTGCTGCAAGCGCTGGCGCTCGATGGCGGTGGACTCGCCCCGCAGTGGGTAATCGATACTTTGCTGTACCTGGATATGGGCCGGGCCGATGGCGATGCCGGGCGCAGCGGCGATGGCCTGGATCAGGCTGCCGGAGGCCGGGGCGCTGAGCGGCTCGACGACCTCTTGTGGCGCTTGCCGAGGCGTGCTGACAGCCGGCAATGGCTCGACCTCTTCGCCCAGGCCCTCTTCGATGGCTGCCAGTAACGCGGGCAAGGCATCGGCGGCAATGCTGGGTTCAGCGATCAGTTCCAGTACCTGGCCACGCCGGGCCCCGAGGCTCAGCAGCTTGCTCAGGCTTTTGACCGAGACCGCAGAATCCTTGCCATCGACGATGCGGATGCGGATCTCGCCTTCAAAGTTTTTTGCCAGTTGCGCCAGCACCTTGGCCGGGCGCGCATGCAGGCCGTGGGCGTTGGCCAGGGCGATGCGGGCGCTGGGCCAGTCCGCAGGCAACTCGCCGCCAAGCACTTCCAGGACTGCACGGCTGCTGGTGGCGCGGCCCAATTCCTGGCCACGGCCTTCGATCAGCAGCGCACACAGGCGCTCCAGCAGGGCCTGGTGGGCTTCCCCCAGGCTGGCCAGGCAGAACAGGCCGCTGAGGGGCTGGCCCAGGTAGCGGAGGGGCTTGTCCGGGGTGACGAACGCCAGCCCCGGGCGCAGCACGGTCTGCTCGCTGTGCAGCCACCACAGGCCGTCACCCAGGGGCAGCGCCTCCACCTGTTGCAGCACCGCGGCAAAGCCGTTGCTCACGCACTCGGCCTGGCGCAGCAGGCGAGCGCCGCGCCAGACCAGCTCTTCGAAATCTTCCGCCGCCACCCCGAGGCCGATCATCTGTGCGTCCAGCGCCAGTTCCTGGGGTGCGCCCTGCAACAGCTTGAGCAGGGCCTGGGGGGAGCTGGCGCGACGCAGGGCCTGGCCCAGGTCGGTTTCACCCAGGGCGCGGGTCAGGAGTTGCAGGAGTCGCAAGTGCTCGTCGGATTTGGCCGCGATGCCGATGGCCAGGTAGACAATCTGCCCGTCGCCCCAATCCACGCCGTCGGGAAACTGCAGCAGGCGCACGCCGGTGGCAAAGACCTGGTCGCGGGTTTCCGGGGTGCCATGGGGAATGGCGATGCCTTGGCCAAGAAAGGTCGAGCCCTGGGCTTCGCGGGCCTGGAGGCCAGCCAGGTAACCCTCGGCCACCAGGCCGTCCGCCACCAGTTTGTCGGCCAGCAAGTGCAGCGCCGCGGACTTATCCACAGCCGACTGGCCCATGGATATCTGCTCTACAGTGAGCTCGAGCATGGCTTCTCCTATTTAGCGCGGCAGGGGGCGGCGCTAGGTATTGTTTTAAGTAAGCAGCGTAGGCGTCTTTACTGCCACAAACGGGACTCGGTGCCTGGCAGGGGCGTTTTCCGTTCGGGCTTGGGCCTAGAAAATACGCTTGCTGAAACGTTTAATCTAGCAAGTTTGGTACGTTACTCCATAATCTCGAGCGCTTGAAGTCCTTCTGGTCGATTGCCGGTTCCGACGTTGGTCGCCTGCCCAGATCAGGTAGGATTGGCGAAAATATCGGGGCAAGCACCAAAAACAAGGAAATCCCGGGTTGAAACTCAGTGATATCGCTCGCCTGGCCGGTGTGTCTGTGACCACCGCCAGTTACGTCATCAACGGCAAGGCCGAACAACAACGCATCAGCAACGCCACCGTGGAACGGGTGCGGGCGGTGGTGGAAGAACACGGCTTTACGCCCAACCCCCAGGCGGCCGGCTTGCGCAGCCGGCACACCCGTACCTTGGGTTTCATTCTCCCGGACCTGGAGAACCCCAGCTACGCACGCATCGCCAAGCTGCTGGAGCAAGGCGCCCGGGCCCGAGGGTATCAGCTGCTGATCGCCAGCTCCGACGACGCTCCGGACAGCGAGCGACAATTGCTCCAGCTGTTCCGCGCCCGGCGTTGCGACGCGCTATTCGTCGCCAGCTGCCTGCCGCCGGAAGACGACAGCTACCAGCAGTTGCAGGCCCAGGGCCTGCCGATCATCGCCATCGACCGGGTGATGCCGCCCGAGCTGTTCTGCTCGGTGATCAGCGATGACCTGCAAGCCAGCCTGCACCTGACCCAGAGCCTGCTTGAGCCTGAGCCCAAGCAGATCGTGCTGATCGGCGCGCGCCCGGAACTGAGCATCAGCCAGGAGCGTGCCGCCGGTTTCCGCCAGGCCCTCGAGGGTTTCGGCGGCGAGGTGCTGATCGAGCACGGCGAAGCCTTCAGTCGTGATTGCGGCCGCCAGCTGATGGAGGAATTGCTGCAGCGCCTGGGCCATCTGCCAGACGCCCTGGTGACCACCTCCTATGTCCTGCTGCAAGGGGTATTCGATGCCTTGCACGACTTCCCGCTCAAATCCCGGCCACTGCGCCTGGGCACCTTCGGTGATACCCAGTTGCTGGATTTCCTGCCGCTGCCGGTCAATGCCATGGCCCAGCAGCATCAACTGATCGCCGAAAAAGCCCTGCAACTGGCCCTGGCTGCCATTGAAGAGGCGCATTACCAGCCCGGCGTGCAGGCCATCGCGCGGACCTTCAAACAGCGCATCCAACAGGGCTGAACCGTGGAGCTGATCGACAGCCACACCCATCTGGATTTCGCGGATTTCGATGCCGATCGCGGGGCGCTGCTGGCAGACAGCCGCGCCCTGGGCGTCTCGCGAATGGTGGTGCTGGGGGTCTATCAGGCCAATTGGCAGCGGCTCTGGGATCTGGTGCAAAGCGACTCGCAGTTGTACGCGGCCTTTGGCCTGCACCCGGTGTACCTGGACGATCACCGCCCGGAACATCTCCAGCAACTGGGTGACTGGCTGACCCGGCTGGCAGGGCACCCGCAACTGTGCGCGGTGGGCGAGATCGGCCTGGACTACTTTCTTGCGCACCTGGATCGCGAGCGCCAACAGGCACTCTTCGAAGCGCAATTGCAGCTGGCGGCAGATTTTCAGTTGCCCGCCCTGCTTCATGTCCGGCGCAGCCACGCGGCGGTGATCGCCAGCCTGAAGCGCTTCAAGCTCAAGCGTGGCGGCATTATCCACGCCTTCGCCGGCAGCCGCGAGGAAGCCCGGGAATACCTCAAGCTGGGGTTCAAGCTGGGTCTGGGGGGCGCCGCGACCTGGCCGCAGGCCCTGCGCCTGCGCAAGGTGATCGCCGAGCTGCCGCTGCACGCCCTGGTGCTGGAAACCGACTCGCCGGACATGGCGCCTGCCATGTTTCCCGGCCAGCGCAACAGCCCCCAGCACCTGCCGGCCATCTGCGCCGCCCTGGCGCAGATCATCGGCATCACGCCCGAGCAACTGGCCAGCGCCAGCACCCGCAACGCCTGCGAGCTGTTCGGCTGGCCTTCAGCCGGCCTGTAGCTGCAACGGTCGGCGCTGACGCCGGCGAGCAGCCATCATCACCAACAGGTAACTCACCAGCATCAATGCCGAAACGCTCAGTTGCTGAGCCAGGCTTACCAGCCCGACCCACTCCAGCACCAGTGTCACCAATATCACCGTGGCACACAGCACGATCATGGTCGCGCGCAGGGTGGCCAGCGAGCCCAGGGACCTGAGGCGTTTGATCTGTTCGGGGCAACTGAGCTTCAGCGGTTTGTGGCAATGGTTGCAGTTGAAGGCTTCCTGCAACGCCATGGCATTGAGTTGCCAGGGTTCGAGTTCAAGGAGGGTCTGGCAATGGGCGCAACGGCCCTGGATTCCAGAAGTGGCAGTCATCAACGTATTTCCTCAGGGCCATGCTAGGCACATGGCCAACTGGTCGAACAGCCTGCGGGATCACCGGGGCTGAAAAATCAGACGCGCAGGAAAACAGGAAACACGCGACAAACAAAGCATTCATTTACTACCGATTGTATGCAAAGCAGCGAAGCCCCTGGTTTCCGGGGCCTCGCCGAGAGCCGGTGCACGTTGCTCAGACGCGGAAAGCGCCGATCAATTGCTTCAGTTGCACCACCTGGGCCGACAACTGCCGGCTGGCATCCTCGGTCTGGTGCGCGCCCTCGGCAGTGCGCTCACCGGCACGATTGATCTCGACGATGTTCTGGTCGATGTCGTGGGCCACCGCGGTCTGCTGCTCCACGGCCGCGGCGATTTGCTGGTTCTGATCGACGATCATGCCTACCGCCCCAAGGATATTTTCCAACGCCTGCTGGACCTTTTCCGACTGGTCCACCGTACCGTTGGCCATGGCGTGGCTGCTGCCCATGGCCTTGACCGCCGCGCTGACGCCACCGTGGAGCTTGCCGATCATGTCCTCGATCTCCTCGGTGGACTGCTGGGTGCGTTTGGCCAGGGTCCGCACTTCATCGGCCACCACCGCAAAGCCCCGCCCCTGCTCACCGGCGCGCGCCGCCTCGATGGCCGCGTTGAGGGCCAGCAGGTTGGTCTGCTCGGCGATGCTCTTGATCACCTCCAGGACCCGGCTGATGGACTGGCTGTCGCTGGCCAGCTGGTTGATCACCAGCACCGACTGGTCGATCTCGCTGGCCAGCCGGGCGATGCTGCCCTGCTGGGATTCCACCAGCCCGCGGCCGCTGATGGTTTCGTCATTCACGCTGTGGGCGCTGCTGACCGCCGCCGCGGCGCTGCGAGCCACTTCCTGGGAGGTGGCGGACATCTGGTTCATCGCCGTGGCCACTTGCTCGATCTGGGTGCGCTGGCCAGCCACGGCCTGATTGCTCTGGGCCGATACACTCTGCACCTGCCCGGCCTGGCGTTCCACCTCACTGACGGTGTGGCCAACCCGCTCGATCAGGTCGTGGATTTTCAGCACGGTGCCGTTGAACACACTGCCCAGTTCCCCCAGTTCGTCGCGGCTGTGGGCGGTGAAGCTGACGGTCATGTCCCCCGCCGCTACCTTGTCCATCATCGCCCCCAGGCGCCGCAGAGTGGTGCGGGTGGAAGCGTAGAAACCGCCGTACAGGTAGACGATGGAGAGAAACACCAGGGCCAGGGCCGCCACCAGCAGCACCATGTGGCGACGATTCTGCTCCAGGCGCTTTTGCAACTCGACATCCAGGAATTTCAAGGTGCCTTCATTGAGCTGGTAAGTCTGCGCCATCAGCCCGCTGACCTGGTCGTAGAAGGCCTGCCAGGGCGCATCCAGGGTATCGGCCATCACCACCTGCTCCTCGAACAGCTCGCTGGCCTGCTTGAGGCTGCCCTTGCTGGTCGTGGCCAGCGTGTCGAGAGCATCGTGGGCAGCGCGGCTGGCCCCCAGGGCATCCTGCAACTTGAGCCCGTATTCGGCCTGGAGCTTTTCGATCTGCACCAGCAATTCGTCGAAACGCGTGCTGGACGAGGAATTGAGGAACCCCTGGCCCAGGGAGTAGGCGCCCATGGCCCGGCCTTCACCGAGGAGCTGGGTAACCTGCGGGGTGACGCTGGTGATCAGCTCGCTGAGCTGGCGAATGTCACCCTGGCCATCGCGACTCAGGCCCGACTGGCTGGCGATGATCTGGCTGAACAACTGCGCGCTGCCCAGCAACTTGCCGATCAGGCCGCTTTTGTTCAGCAGCGAGCTTTCCACTTGCTGGGTCTTGAAGGCGGCAATCAGTTCATCGCGCTTGGCGTTGAAGACCTCCACCTGCTGTGGGTCCGTGGTCACCGCCTGCAAGGCCTGCAGGCGTTCCAGTACGGATTTCTCCAGAGCCACAATCTTGCCTTCCAGGTCCCCTGCCTTGCCGGACTGACCGAGGCTGGCGTTGATCTGCACCAGGTTATTGAGGGTTTCCAGGTCTCGGCGCAGGGCCAGGCTGCTGCCCAGCAGGTCGAGGCTTTGCAGTTCGACCTGGGTGCCCTGGAATTCGCGGTAGGAGTCGCGCACCAGATAGAAGTTGGTCACCAGCATGGGTAGAAAGAACAGCACGCTGATCAGGCTGAACTTCATGCCGAAGCTCAGGCGGTTCATCAGCGCGACAGCGGGATAGAGCAAGCTCTTCACAAAGAAGTCTCCCTTTTCTTTTATTGTTATTGGCAGGCAGGCGAAGGCAGCAGATAGCCACTATTCGGCGCTCCGTCTGTATAGCTCAATTTCGTGGGAGGTTTTGTAACTTAAAGTTAACCGCCAGCGCGGCATCCAGGGGACAGCTCGCGGGCTGTGGCGAGGGAGCTTGCTGCCGATCGACGGCGCAGCCGTCGCACTCTCTGCGATGCGCTGCGCCAGAAAAACCTCGGTGGGCGGTTGGGGCCAGCCCTTGCTCACCTCAGGCCAGGACGGTCCACAGGGCAAAGCCGGCGTACCAGAGCACCGCCGCCCGCAACAACAGCTCCCAGATACGATCCAGGCTGTTGATACCTTCGGGCCCGACTTCCGGCGGCGGGATTTCCGCGGCCACCAGGCCGACCTTTTCCACCAACTGCGCGGCACCGATATGCCAGTTGAGCAACTCGTGGAGCATCACCCGGCCGACTGCGACAAAGTTGCCCACCAGGGCAAAACTCGCCGCCAGCAGGCGCACCGGCAACCAGTCGAAGGCATGTCGCAACTGCCCCGCGCGTTCGACCAGGGCGGGGTTCTTGCCATGTTCGGCGGCGAGAGCCAGCAGGCGATAGCTCAGGGCCGCTACCGGCCCCAGCAGGAAGTACCAGAAGATCACCGCGAAGAAACTCTGGAAGGCCTGCCAGAGCAGGTGGCCCTGCACTCGCTCCAGCAGTTGTTCGCCATTTTCGGCGCAGATGCCCAGGTCACGTTCTGCGACATGGGCTGCCGCTTGCAGATCCTCACGCCGCCAGGCGTCACGGAACGGGCCCAGCTCACCCAGCAGATCGCCGCGACCCAGGGCGTAGATCACCACCAGCAGGTGCACCGGCAGCGCCAGCAAGCCATAGGCGATGGGCTCCAGCACCAGCAGCAACAGCCCGAGCAGCGCCACCGGCAGCAACACCATGACGATCAGCAACCACCACGGATGCCCGGCCATACGCGGGCTCGACTCCAGACGCGCCAATTCCCCCAGCCACCAGCCATCACGCTGTACCCGCTGGCGCAGGGCCGAGAACTTCTCGATCCACACCGCCAACAGCAACACCAGAAAACTCATTGTCCTTCCCCCTTCTCCAAGGCGGCACGAAAGCGTGCCCAGTCGAATCCCGGGCCCGGGTCGGTCTTGCGCCCGGGCGCGATGTCGCTATGCCCGCAGATCCTTTGTGGCGTGATGTCGCTGAAGGCCCGCCGCAGTTGCCTGCTCAGGCTGATCAACGAGTGATATTGAGCATCGCTGAAAGGCTGATCATCGGTGCCTTCCAGTTCGATGCCCAGGGAAAAGTCGTTGCACGTCTCACGCCCCTGGAAACTCGAGACACCGGCATGCCAGGCCCGATCCAGGCAGGAAACGAATTGGGTGACGGCGCCGTCACGCTCGATCAGAAAATGCGCAGAAACACGCAGATCGGCGATCCCGGCAAAATAGGGATGCTCTGTGACATCAAGGCGATTCTGGAAGAATTCCTGCACCTTGCCGGTGCCGAACTGCCCCGGCGGCAGGCTGATGTTGTGAATCACCAGCAGGGAAATCTCGCCCGCCGGACGTTCATTGAAATTGGGTGACGGGCAATGCCGTACGCCATGACACCACCCCGTGGCAGGGTCCAGCCGCATACCGATTCCTTCAACTAAAGCCTTGGGTGGCCCAGTATGCCGCGTTATCCCCTCGGGTTGCGATCACTTGCCGTGATTGAGTCGCTGCAGGTTGCCGATCACCGATTCCAGGGCGCGGTCGAACAGCAGGGTGTCATCCAGGGCGCGCACTGCGCCGCGCTGGAACTCCAGGGCCAGGCCCATGCGCGTACGCTCCAGCACTTTCATGCCGGTGCGGTTGACGAACACGTATTTGGCCACCGGATGGGGAACAATCGCCGCCAGTTTGCAGCGCAGGGTGTTGTCCTCGTCCTCCAGGAATTCGACCCAGGCCCCAAGCCGCAGTTGATCCACCCATTGCACGCTGGGGTCGTTGGCCGGCAACGCCAGCGGCGCGACTTCCAGCGGGCCCTCTTCAGCACTGGGCAGGACAATCTCTTCGGCCACCACGATCATGTGTGCAGGGTCTGCTTCCAGTACGGCACCCTGCAGTTGCGGGGCCTGAGCCTCGCGCTCGAATGCCTGCAAGTGCAGGAGCTCCAGCTGGCTGAAGAACTCGCTGGTAGCGAAAGGATCGAAAGCCGCCGCGCTCAAACCCTCGCGCAGGCCCTTGAGCAACCCCGGCACCAGCGCCAGCAAGCGCATGGCAGTATCCGGCTGTTCATGGCGCTGCACGCTCCAGATCAGCTCCAGCAGGGTCTGCTCCGCAGTTTGCCACTCTGGCGAGTCGTCGCCGTGCTTGAGGCAACTGAGCAGCATCACCTGGCTCCAGGCTTCGCGGACAAAATCCACCACCTTCTGCGGCAACACCTTGCCCAGCAGGGCGTCATTCAGGGCCTGCTCTACCCGGCGCCGGGCCAGCTCGGCCCTGGCCCGCCCTTCCTCGGCGTCACGGGTACGCTGCTCCAGCAACTCGGCGCGACGCCGCTCGTCGGCAGTGAAAGCCAGGAAGTCCGCCAGCAGCTCGGAGAAGATCGCCGGGTCATCGCTGAACTCGCTGAGCAGGCGTTGCACCACTTGCTCGATCCGCAGGTACAGACTGTCGCGCTGGTGGTCATCGCAACCGCCCCAGCCCATGGCTGCAGCGGCGATCTCATTGAGCAGGCGGCGGGCCGGGTGATTGCCGCGGCTGAAGAAACTCTTGTCCAGCACCGCCACCTTGAGCATGGGAATCTGCAGGCGGCCAATCAGCGCCTTGAGCGAGTCGGGCAGGTTGCGGTCATCGAGAATGCATTCGAAGAGCATGGCGATCAGGTTGATCACGTCTTCATCGGCCACATCCACCACCCGGGATTTGCCGCTCTTGACGCTGACCCGGGTCAGCAATTGTTCCAACTGGTTGCGCAGGTCGAAATCGTCCTGGGCGCTGGGCGCCGGCACGTATTGCTGCAGGTGCGACAGCAGGCGCATGAGGTCGCGGGTGGAAATCGGCTGGGTTTCGGCGCTGGCCTCCAGGGTCGGCGCCACGCTGCCACGCACATGAAACAGCAGGGTCTGCAGGGCGGCGAAAACTTCCTGCACGCTCTCGTCGAGCTGCGACTGGCTGGATTTCGCCGTGCCCCCCTCGGTCGCTGACGCACGGGCCTCGGCCTGGGCTCGATCGGCCGCCCGGCGGGCCGGAGCAGGCATCAGTTCCGGCAGGATCCCGGTGGCGATCAGCAGTTGGTTGGCTTCGGCATAGAGTTGTTCGGCATCGCTGAGCACATAACGCTCGAACAACTTGAGGATGATCAGCTTGACCTTGATTTCCACCCCCAGGCTGCGCCCGGCCTGGAGGAAATACTCGCAGAGCAGCGCCGGCCCCAGGGGGTTGTCCCCATCCACCAGGCGCCGTCCCAGCAGCACACTCAGGCGCTCCGTCAACTGCCCCAGGGCGAAGCCATCACGGTTGAGCACCTTGGCCACCATGGCATCCACCGCGACGGTCTTTTCCAGGTCATCGTGGGACGGATCCAGTGATGGGTCGTAGACCACGGCATGGGGAATGGCCAGGGCCGGGTCATACTGCACCAGGCAGGCAAAAGCCTGGAAGAACGCCTCCAGGAAACCGCGCTCGATGCTCTTGCGCTTCAGCCGCAGGTCGCGCATGGCTTCGAAGAGGGTGTTTTGCTCGACGTTGTTGCGGGCCCGATCGGCCATTTCGAACAGGGTGTCATCAGCGTTATCGAACAGTTCCTGCAAGCCGTGGCGCAATTGCTGGGCGGCCTTGTCTCGGACCTGAAGCAGAATCACAGGCAGGCGGGCAAGCGGCGAAGCGGTCGCCTGATCTGTAGCGGCCTTGTGCAAAGGCACTACATTCCCGTCGTTGTGCATCCAAGCCTCCTGGAAAGGTGTTTCTTCGGTTCGAGATCAAGATTCAGTCGAGCCGACGACGCTCACAGCCAGCTCTCAGCGGAGGCGCATGCACTCCACTGCACTTCATTTAGGGGGAAGCCAAAGACACGTCAAAGCTATGACGTCAATTACAAGTCATATTATCTTGTAAAAGTCCCCTCTTGCGCCAGCAGACTCTGTGGCCTCCTCCGAAATAACCCCTAGCGACTCAAGAAAAGTCACTCCTATTCATCAGACAAAGCCATCCAGGACAGGTTCGCCAATGCCTTGCAGGCATTTGCCACCTTGGGTTCGCTGATCCCCTGGCCCTATAATCGGCGCACTTTGTTTGTGGAGCCCGTTATGCCGAATCTACGCCTCGCCGACCTGACCGCCGAAATCGAAGCCAACGTGCGCCGTGCGTTGCTGGAAGACATCGGCAGCGGCGACATCACCGCGCAACTGATCCCGGCCGAACGTCTGGCCAAGGCCACCATCATTACCCGCGAAGCCGCGGTAGTCGCCGGCACCGCCTGGGTCGATGCGGTCTTTCGCCAGCTGGACCCGCGGGTCGCTGTGCACTGGCAAGTGGCCGACGGTGAGCGGGTGGTGCCCAACCAGGTGCTTTTCCACCTCGAAGGCCCAGCCCGCTCGCTGCTCACCGGCGAGCGCAGTGCCCTGAACTTTCTGCAACTGCTGTCCGGCGTGGCCACCCGCGCGCGGTACCTGGCGGACTTTGTCGCCGATACCCAGGTCAAGCTGCTGGATACCCGCAAGACCCTGCCGGGGCTGCGCCTGGCACAGAAGTACGCGGTCACCTGCGGCGGTTGCCACAACCACCGCATCGGCCTGTATGACGCCTTCCTGATCAAGGAAAACCATATCGCTGCCTGCGGCGGTATCGCCCAGGCCATCAGCGCCGCCCACAGGATCGCCCCGGGCAAGCCGGTGGAAGTGGAAGTGGAAAGCCTGGAGGAACTGAAGGAGGCCCTGGCCGCCGGAGCCGACATCATCATGCTCGACGAACTGAGCCTGGACGACATGCGCGAGGCCGTGCGCCTGAACGCCGGCAAGGCCAAGCTGGAAGCCAGTGGCGGGATCAACGAAAGCACCTTGCGCCCGATCGCCGAGACCGGGGTGGATTACATTTCCATCGGTGCCATGACCAAGGACGTGAAAGCGCTGGACCTGTCCATGCGCTTGAGCCTCTGAGCCATGAAAAACGCCAGCCTGGTTCAGGCTGGCGTCGTGCTCAACCGTCGATCTCGTTGAGCTGCAGATAGTCCTCCAGGTCCATGCCCAGCGCTTCAGCAACTTCCTGATGCACCTCCAGGCGCATGGCCTTCAGTTCCTCCGGTGTTTCTGCCACCAGATCGAGCACCAGTTCCCATGGCTCTATGCCGCGGGATTCCGCCTCGTCCTCGAACGCCCATTGCGCCTGCTGCTTCTGCTCTTCCGGGCTCAGGGCGCTGATTTCCTCTTGCAAGGAAGGCGTGGCAGCCAGGTACCTTTCAAGCGCTACGTCGATTCTTGCCTCTTTAGGAATCATCTCGTTCTCTCTGATCGTGGGAATGGAAGATGGATCTGGATCGTTGGGATCTCTCTGCCGCAAAAAACCGTTGTGAACTTCGATTTATCTGGCCTTCAGAACCATTCTGGATCATCTGAAAACAGCATGCTGGTACTCAGACAGGGACCGAATATAGGACCTTTGGTCCACGATTTATATGACCTGATGCACCCATTGGAGAAAAACTCCGGGTTTTCCAAGCCTTCAGCAGACGCCAGCCCGGCAGAACCCTCAGAGAACGAGGTTTCGCAAATGCAGCCGCAGCGATATTTCATGCCGGTGTTTCACCAGGTTACGGAGCTAGGACCCCACAGCCGTAGCTGTTCCTTTTCTCAAGCAAGCTCCTGTCTGCCCGACATCGATAAGCCTTCTTAGATTATCGAGAATATCGAACTCCTTTACTTCTCCATCCTTGGCTATGAGGATCCCGGCTCTAGTCAGCCATAGATACCCTTCCTTGCTTTGATTAGGGATGACAGTAACTACGAAATTCAATGTCGGACTCTCTGGACGACTCTCCGGCACCTTGGTCTCAGTGAAATTGAAAGTCAGTTCATTATCATCGTTTGGTGAAACGCTTTGTGCGCTGACAACAGGCAGCCGTGCCCTTGAAGCAGCAGGAAACTCAGCGGAATACAACACACTTCCACCCTGTACCTGCTTGGTTATTCTTAAGAAATATTGCTCCAGGTCTTTGGTATTCGTTGGTGTCGTGCAGTCTTCGCCTTCAGCGGCAAAATATTCCCCCTCAAACTCATAAGAGGGTCCTTTCTCACAGGCTGCAAGGGACAGCGACACTATGCCGACCAAAGCCAGCTTCCACTTCTTCACACCGGTCACTCCATGATTTGCGGGCGTCATTATGCGCAATGCCCCTGGCTGCTACCACCCGGTTCATGACCCGCACAGGTGTGAACAACTGGGCACTAACCTCGTCCAGACACAAAAACACCGAAACCAGATAACCCCAAGCAAACCGCTTAAAACTCGGTACAGGATGCTGAGTACAGGCGTGGAAAGTCTTCGTTGATAGAAGTCTCTCTGGCTGCTAAATCCGCATAAACAATGACGCGCACGTCCACAAACAACTATAGGAGCGCCAATTGAATAGCACCGGGAACCTCTGAAACTTCCACAGCACACTTTTGCGGGTGCCTCGTAGTTTCCCGCCTTTCAAGGGCGCTTATTCAAAGCCTGGCGAACTTTGTTGGGAGGGTGGGTTTAGACAGCCATAAACTGCTCTCAACCCGAAATGTGGTGCCGGAGACAGGAATCGAACCTGCGACCTTCGCGTTACGAGTGCGCTGCTCTACCGACTGAGCTACACCGGCGTGGGCTAAAACCTAGCACCAGCGCCCCGGGCCGGCAACCGAGCGGCTTTTATTGCAGATAGCAAAACGCCCCGAACCAGTCGGGGCGTCTGCTTGTTCAGCGTGAGGCTAAAGGGTGATTAAACGCCCGAAGCCTTGGCTGCTGCCACGTCTTTGATGGACAGCTTGATACGGCCGCGGTTGTCCACGTCCAGTACCAGCACTTCCACTTCCTGGCCTTCTTTCAGGATGTCGGTGACTTTCTCAACGCGAGCGTCGCTCAGCATGGAGATGTGCACCAGACCGTCCTTGCCCGGCAGGATGTTGACGAAGGCACCGAAGTCAACGATGCGCTCAACCTTGCCGACGTAGATCTTGCCGATCTCGGCTTCCGCGGTGATGCCCAGAACGCGCTGACGCGCGGCCTCTGCAGCTTCCTTGGTTTCGCCGAAGATCTTGATCGAGCCGTCGTCTTCGATGTCGATCGAAGCCTTGGTTTCTTCACAGATCGCGCGGATGGTGGCGCCGCCTTTACCGATGACGTCACGGATCTTGTCGGTGTCGATCTTCATCGCGATCATGGTCGGAGCGTTGGCCGACAGCTCGGTACGGGACTGACCGATGATCTGGTTCATCTGACCGAGGATGTTCAGGCGAGCTTCCAGGGCCTGGCCCAGGGCGATCTCCATGATCTCTTCGGTGATGCCCTTGATCTTGATGTCCATCTGCAGCGCGGTGACGCCTTTGGCGGTACCGGCGACCTTGAAGTCCATGTCGCCCAGGTGGTCTTCGTCACCCAGGATGTCGGTCAGGACTGCGAACTTCTCGCCTTCCTTGACCAGGCCCATGGCGATACCGGCAACCGGCGCCTTCATTGGTACACCAGCGTCCATCAGCGCCAGGGAAGCACCGCACACGGAAGCCATGGAGCTGGAACCGTTGGACTCGGTGATTTCCGATACTACGCGGATGGTGTAAGGGAACACGTCGGCGGCTGGCAGCATGGCCTGGACCGAACGACGGGCCAGACGGCCGTGACCGATTTCACGACGACCAGCGCCGCCCATGCGACCACACTCGCCCACCGAGAACGGAGGGAAGTTGTAGTGCAGCATGAAGGGGTCTTTCTTCTCGCCTTCCAGGGTGTCCAGCAGCTGTGCGTCACGGGCAGTACCCAGGGTCGCAACCACCAGGGCCTGGGTTTCGCCACGGGTGAACAGGGCCGAACCGTGAGTCTTGGGCAGTACGCCGACTTCAATGTTCAGCGGACGTACGGTGCGAGTGTCGCGGCCGTCGATACGTGGCTTGCCGTTGACGATGTTTTCGCGAACGGTGCGGTATTCGATCTCGCCGAAAGCGGCTTTGACGTCGGACGCCGAAGGCTGGCCTTCTTCACCGGAGAGCTTGGCGACCACCTGGTCTTTCAGCTCGCCCAGGCGAGCGTAACGGTCGGCCTTGACGGTGATGGTGTAAGCCTGGGAGATGGCTTCGCCGAACTCGGCACGGATAGCGCCCAGCAGTTCGGTGGCTTCTGGGGCAGCAGCCCAGTCCCAGGTAGGCTTGGCAGCTTCGGCGGCCAGTTCTTTGACAGCCTTGATCACCGACTGGAATTCGTCGTGGGCGAACAGTACAGCGCCCAGCATCTGGTCTTCGGTCAGCTCTTTGGCTTCCGATTCAACCATCAGTACGGCTTCTTCGGTACCGGCCACGACCATGTCCAGGCTCGAAGCAGCCAGCTGCTCGTAGGTCGGGTTCAGCAAGTAGCCGGTGCTTTCGTGGAAAGCCACACGAGCGGCGCCGATCGGGCCGTCGAAAGGAATGCCGGAGATCGCCAGGGCAGCCGAGGTACCGATCATCGCAGCGATGTCCGGATCGGTCTTCTTGCTGGTGGAAACCACGGTGCAGACAACCTGCACTTCGTTCATGAAGCCTTCTGGGAACAGAGGGCGGATCGGACGGTCGATCAGACGCGAGGTCAGGGTTTCTTTCTCGGAAGGACGGCCTTCGCGCTTGAAGAAACCGCCAGGGATCTTACCGGCAGCGTAAGTCTTTTCCTGGTAGTGAACAGACAGAGGGAAGAAGCCCTTGCCTGGATCGGCTTGCTTGGCGCCAACCACGGTCACCAATACGCTGACGTCGTCGTCAACGGTGACCAATACTGCGCCGGAGGCCTGACGGGCGATACGGCCAGTCTCGAGGGTTACGGTCGACTGACCGAACTGGAATTTTTTGATTACCGGGTTCACGGTGTCCTACCTTCTTTGTGGCTCTTGGGGAAACTTGATTCTTGCGAAATTCTTGGGCAATGCGGGGAATCGGCCCAGCCTTTATTGTCCAGGTAAAACAGTGCAGCAGATAAAACTTGAGGCTGGAAGCCTGCCATACGCCGGCGGAAAAACCGCTGACGCATGGCAAACAACCAACCTCATAGCGCAATCGCTGATTAGCGACGCAGACCCAGACGACCGATCAGGGTGCTGTAACGGCTCAGGTCCTTGCCTTTCAGGTAGTCCAGCAGCTTACGACGCTGGTTTACCATGCGGATCAGGCCACGACGGGAGTGGTGGTCTTTACCGTTGGCTTTGAAGTGACCTTGCAGTTTGTTGATGTTGGCGGTCAGCAGTGCAACTTGCACTTCTGGCGAACCAGTGTCACCAACAGCTTGCTGGTAGTCGGTTACGATCTGAGCTTTTTCTTCAACGCTGAGTGCCATGTGGGCAATCCTTATATCAGGAAACTGTTCAAGAACAGTTTCAACAGGCCAGGGACAAATCCCTGTATCTATAAATGAGTAGTGACCGTGCCTGTTAACAGCCACCCTCGTCCGGTCATTCTGACCGAATCAGTCGACGCGGCGCGATGCGCCCGTCTTCGCTCACTTCACCGATACCAATGAAGCGACCGTTGTGATCCTGTACCCGCACCATGCCGAACTTCGGTGCATCCGGGGCACGTACCGGCTGGCCATTGAGCCAGTAGAACGCGCTGTGCTCCGAGAACTGCAGCAGCGGCCAATCCAGCAGACCGCTGTCCGATGGCATCAGGAAGCGGTCTACCGCTTCGTTGCCGCCTTCGGCGTGCACTGCTTCAAGCTCTTCCAGGGTGACCGTCTGCGCCAGGCTGAAAGGTCCGGCCTGGGTCCGTCGCAGTTCTGCAACGTAGGCACCACAGCCGAGCTTTTCACCGATATCTTCCACCAGGGTGCGGATATAGGTGCCTTTGCTGCAGTCCACCGCCAGGCGAGCAGTGTCACCTTCGAAGGCGAGCAATTCCAAGCGCGCAATAGTAACAGAACGCGGTTCGCGCTCCACCACTTCCCCTGCACGAGCCAGTTTGTAGAGTGGCTGGCCATCGCGTTTGAGGGCCGAGTACATCGGCGGTATCTGCTTGATTTCGCCACGAAATTCCGGCAATACCGCCTCGATATCGGCACGACCAACGGTCACTTCGCGGGTCTGCAAAACTTCGCCTTCAGCGTCCGCGGTGGTGGTGGTCTTGCCCAACTGAGCCAGGGTTTCGTAACCCTTGTCGGAATCGAGCAGGTATTGCGAGAACTTGGTGGCCTCGCCAAAGCACAGCGGCAAAACGCCGGTGGCCAGGGGGTCGAGGCTACCGGTGTGGCCGGCCTTCTCGGCGTTGAGCAGCCAACGGACCTTCTGCAGCGCCGCGTTGGAAGTGAAGCCCAGCGGCTTGTCCAGGAGGATGATGCCGCTGACGTTACGACGGATACGCTTGACCTGAGCCACCGCTTACTCCTTGGCGTCTTCAGGGGCAGGCGCGTCGCCATGCTGGCTGTCTTCAGCCACGGCACGCTCGATCAGGGCCGACAGGTGCGCCCCGCGGGCCACGCTCTCGTCGTAATGGAAGTGCAGTTGCGGCACGCTGCGCAGCTTCATTTCCTTGGCCAATTGCATGCGCAGGAAACCTGCCGCCGAGTTCAGCACCTTGATGCTCTGGGCGATTTGCTCGGCGTTTTCCTGGCCCATCACGGTGATGAAGATCTTCGCGTGGCCGACGTCGCGGCTGACTTCCACGGCGGTGATGGTCACCAGGCCGACGCGTGGATCCTTGACTTCACGACGGATCAGTTGCGCCAGTTCGCGCTGCATCTGATCACCGATACGTTGGGTACGGCTGTATTCTTTTGCCATGTCTTGTTACCTGTTACTGCCTCACGGTGAAACCCGTGTGGTCTGAAAGCGGCAAACGCCCGGCCTGGCAGAAGCCAGACCGGGCGTTGCGTTTAGAGGCCGCCGAGGGCGCCGTGCATTTGCATGCGAGCGGCCATCAGGGCTCTTGAAGTGCGCGAGTTAGAGGCTGCGAGCAACCTGGACCTTCTCGAAGACTTCGATCTTGTCGCCGACTTTGACGTCGTTGTAGCTCTTCACGCCGATACCGCATTCCATGCCGGCACGTACTTCAGAGGCGTCATCCTTGAAGCGGCGCAGGGATTCCAGCTCGCCCTCGAAGATAACGATGTCTTCACGCAGTACGCGGATTGGACGGTTACGGTGCACGACACCTTCGATGACCATGCAACCGGCGATCGCGCCAAACTTCGGCGAGCGGAACACGTCGCGAACTTCGGCAACACCCAGGATGTTCTCCCGAACGTCGCTGCCCAGCATACCGGTCAGGGCTTTCTTGACGTCTTCGATGATGTCGTAGATCACGTTGTAGTAACGCATATCCAGACCTTCCTGCTCGACGATCTTCCGTGCGCCGGCATCGGCACGCACGTTGAAGCCGAACAGTACAGCGTTGGAGGCCAGTGCCAGGTTGGCGTCGCTTTCGGTGATACCACCGACGCCGCCACCCACTACGCGCACTTGCACTTCGTCGTTGCCCAGGCCGTTCAGAGCGCCTTGCAGAGCTTCCAGCGAACCACGGACGTCGGATTTGAGGACGATGTTGAGCGTCTTCTTCTCTTCCTGACCCATGCTTTCGAAGATGTTCTCCAGCTTGCCGGCGTGAGCACGGGCCAGCTTGACCTCGCGGAACTTGCCTTGGCGGAACAGAGCCACTTCACGGGCTTTCTTCTCGTCGGCAACCACGCTCATCTCGTCGCCAGCGTCCGGAGTACCGTCCAGGCCGAGGATCTCGACCGGAATGGAAGGACCGGCTTCCTTGATTGGCTTGCCGTTCTCGTCGAGCATGGCGCGCACGCGGCCATAGTTCGAGCCGACCAGCACCATGTCGCCTTGACGCAGCGTACCGTCCTGAACCAGCACGGTAGCTACCGGGCCGCGGCCCTTGTCGAGGCGGGACTCGACCACGACACCACGGCCCGGGGCCGAAGGAGTCGCCTTGAGTTCCAGGACTTCGGCCTGCAGCAGAACAGCTTCCAGCAGGTCGTCGACACCGGTACCCATTTTTGCGGAGACCGGTACGAATGGAGTATCACCACCCCAGTCTTCGGACGTCACGCCGTGAACCGAAAGCTCACTGCGGATACGGTCCAGGTCGGCGCCCGGCTTGTCGATCTTGTTCACCGCAACCACCAGCGGAACGCCGGCAGCTTGTGCGTGCTGAACGGCTTCAACGGTCTGCGGCATCACGCCGTCGTCCGCTGCAACCACCAGGATCACGATGTCGGTGGCCTTGGCACCACGGGCACGCATGGCGGTAAACGCGGCGTGACCTGGGGTGTCGAGGAAGGTGACCATGCCGCGCTCGGTTTCTACGTGGTAGGCACCGATGTGCTGGGTGATGCCGCCGGCCTCGCCCGCGGCCACTTTGGCGCGACGGATGTAGTCCAGCAACGAGGTCTTACCGTGGTCAACGTGGCCCATTACGGTCACGACCGGCGCACGGGCAACCGCTTCACCTTCGAACTTCAGGGACTCGGCCAGGGAATCTTCCAGGGCGGTGTCGCTGACCAGGGTCACTTTGTGGCCCAGTTCTTCAGCAACCAGCTGGGCAGTTTCCTGGTCCAGAACCTGGTTGATGGTGGCTGGAGTACCCAGCTTGAACATGAACTTGATGACTTCGGCAGCCTTGACCGACATCTGCTGGGCCAGTTCGCCCACAGTGATGGTCTCGCCGATCTGCACGTCACGTACCACTGGCCCGGTTGGGCTCTGGAAACCGTGAGCATTGCGTTTCTTCAGCTTGGCCTTGCCGCGACCACCACGACGGAAGCCATCGCTTTCTTCGTCGGTGGTACGTGGGGCAACGCGCGGAGCTGGCGCCTTTTCCTTGACCGAAGCACGATGCGGAGCATTTTTGCGCTCGCCATCGCCGCCACGACGGTTGTCGTCGTTGCGGGTCTTGTCCGGACGACGCTGTTCGTCTTTCTTGCGCGCGTCAGCTGCTGGAGCCGCAGTGGCCACCGGAGCTTCCTGCACAGGCTCGACTACAGGCGCTGGAGCAGGAGCTGCTGCTTGCGCAGCAACCGGCTCGGCAACCGGAGCAGGCTGGCGACGCGCTTCTTCTTCGGCGCGACGCTTGGCTTCTTCTTCAGCCTTCTGACGAGCAGCATTTTCTACTGCGCGACGTTCTTCCAGTTCGCGTTGACGCTCGGCTTCGATTTCTTCCGGGCTGCGCTGTACGAAGACTTTCTTCTTGCGCACTTCAACGCTGATGCTCTTGCTGCCAGCAACCCGCAGGGTGCTGGTGGTCTTGCGCTGCAAAGTAATTTTGCGTGGTTCTTCCACTTTCGCCTTGTGGCTGCTTTTCAGGTGAGTCAGCAACGACTGCTTCTCACTGTCGCTCACATGTTCCTCGGCGGCGGTGTGCGGCAGACCTGCCTCACGCATCTGCTGCAGCAGGCGCTCTACCGGTGTTTTGACCTCATCGGCCAGTTGTTTCACCGTGACTTGCGTCATGCACTTCTCTCCTCAGGCCGCGCCTAATTACTCGAACCAGTGGGCTCGGGCGGCCATGATCAACTTGCCGGCACGATCATCGTCAATGCCGTCGATGTCGAGCAGGTCGTCAATAGACTGCTCGGCCAGGTCTTCGCGGGTAATTACGCCGCGCACCGCCAGTTCCATCGCCAAATCCTTGTCCATACCCTCAAGCGAGAGCAGGTCTTCGGCCGGATGGGCGTCTGCCAGCTTTTCCTCAGTAGCGATGGCTTTAGTCAACAAGCGATCCTTGGCCCGAGCGCGAAGCTCGTTGACGATGTCTTCGTCAAAGCCGTCGATGTTGAGCATTTCTTCCAGCGGTACGTAGGCAATCTCTTCCAGGCTGGTGAAGCCTTCATCAACCAGAACCTGTGCCAGTTCTTCATCGACTTCCAGCTCGTCGATGAAATTGCGCAGGATGTCGCCGGTTTCTGCTTGCTGCTTGGCCTGGATGTCCGATTCGGTCATCACGTTCAGGGTCCAGCCAGTCAGTTGGCTGGCCAGACGCACGTTCTGACCACCACGACCGATGGCTTGAGCCAGATTGTCTGCGCCAACGGCGATGTCCATGGCATGGGCATCTTCGTCGACGATAATTGCCGCGACTTCGGCCGGCGACATGGCGTTGATCACGAACTGCGCCGGGTTCTCATCCCACAGGACGATATCCACACGCTCGCCACCCAACTCACCGGAAACGGCCTGGACGCGCGAACCGCGCATACCAATGCACGCGCCCTGCGGGTCGATGCGCTTGTCCTTGGAGCGAACTGCGATCTTGGCCCGCGAACCCGGATCACGGGAGGCGGCCATTACTTCGATCAGGCCTTCGGCAATTTCCGGCACTTCGATACGGAACAGCTCGATCAGCATTTCCGGCGCGGTACGCGACAGGATCAGCTGCGGGCCGCGGTTCTCGGTGCGGATTTCCTTGAGCAGCGCGCGCAGGCGCACGCCAACCCGGAAAGTCTCACGGGAGATGATGTCTTCACGGGCCAGCAACGCCTCGGCGTTGTTACCCAGGTCGACGATCACGTTGTCACGTGTCACTTTTTTCACGGTGCCGGAGATGATTTCCCCCAGGCGCTCGCGATAGGCATCAACTACCTGTGCGCGCTCGGCTTCGCGAACCTTCTGCACGATGACCTGCTTGGCGGTCTGGGCAGCGATGCGGCCGAACTCGATGGATTCGATCTTTTCTTCGATCACATCACCGACTTTGGCGTCGGGATGGGTTTCGCGAGCCTTGCTCAACCAGGTCTCGACCGCTGGATCATCCAGGTCGGCTTCTTCGACCACCGTCCAGCGACGGAAAGTTTCGTAGGAACCGGTGTGGCGATTGATTTCCACACGCAGGTCTACTTCGTCCTCAAAACGCTTCTTGGTAGCAGTGGCCAGGGCCAGCTCCAGCGCTTCAAAAATTACGCTTGCCGGTACACCCTTTTCATTGGATACCGACTCAACAACCAGCAGTACTTCTTTGCTCATCGTACGCCTCGCCTTTCGCAAGCCATTGGATCCGCGGGATCCGCGTCTCAGTCAAAACTGGGAATTATGTTGGCCTTGTCGATCATATCGATCGGCAACAGGAACTCATGGTCATCCACTTGCACCACGACATCCTGTTCCTCCACCCCGCGGAGAAGGCCCTGAAAATTACGCCGACCTTCGAAGGGCGAGCGCAGTTTGATCTTCACTTGCTCACCGACATACTTGGCAAACTGTTCAAGAGTGAACAGTGGGCGTTCCATGCCAGGAGAGGAAACTTCAAGGGTGTATTCAACGGAGATCGGATCTTCTACGTCGAGAACACCACTGATCTGACGGCTGACGATGGCGCAATCGTCCACCAGCACGCCGCCTTCTTTATCGATATAAACGCGCAACAATGAGTGGCGACCCTGAGCCGAAAACTCAATACCCCAGCATTCATAGCCAAGGGCCACGACCACCGGGGCCAACAAGGCCTGCAACTGTTCTAGCTTGCTCGACACCTGAACCCCCTCGTGCATGCTTGTGCAAATAAAAAATGGGCGAAGCGCCCATCCCGGAAACGCCGTTGAATAGCGGCGTTGTAAAGTGTCCAGCTAACAAAAAGCCCCTGAAAAGGGGCTCCGCTAAAACTGGTTGCGGGGGCCGGATTTGAACCGACGACCTTCGGGTTATGAGCCCGACGAGCTACCAGACTGCTCCACCCCGCGACAAAGCTGGGGCGGAAGTATACGACTGATCCCTTTTTGGGTCAATGTAACCTTCCACCTACAAGAAAGCCCGCAACAGCGGGCTCTCCTGATAATTGGTACCGAGAAGGGGACTCGAACCCCTACACCCTATGGGCACAACCACCTCAAGGTTGCGTGTCTACCAATTCCACCACCTCGGCATAGACTACGTTACTGCGTGAAACTCTTCTTACTTCTGCTCTGGAGCTGGAGGTACGTCAGTCGCGCTGTTGGCCGACTTTTGCTCTTGGAGCACCGGGACATCATCAGAAGCCGGTTTTTGCTTTGGTACTTCAAGCACTGCTGGATCTGGCAAACCTACTTGAGTCAGCTGGTGAGCTTTCTCTTTAGCAAAGTAACCTAACCCCAAGCTGGTTATGAAGAAACCGGCGGCAAGTATAGCAGTAAACTTACTAAGAAAGGTAGAGGAACCTTGGCTTCCGAACACAGTATTTGAAGCACCTGCACCGAAAGACGCGCCAGCATCCGCACCTTTACCCTGCTGCAGCAAAACCAGAGCAACTACGCCCAGGGCACCCAGCAGATGAAAAACGACTACGACTGTTTCCAGCATTTTTTCAGTTTCCCGCGGCGCGACAGATCGCACCGAACTCATCTGCATTCAGGGAAGCCCCACCAATGAGCCCCCCATCGATATCCGGCATGCCGAACAGTTCGACCGCATTGGCCGCCTTCACGCTGCCGCCGTATAGAAGCCGCACACCTCGCGCCACTTCAGAATTTTCTGCCGCCAACTGCGCGCGGATAGCTGCGTGCACATCCTGCGCCTGTTGCGGTGTCGCAGTCAGCCCGGTACCAATGGCCCAGACCGGCTCGTAAGCGATAACAGCATTGGCGAACGCACCAACACCCAACTCTTCGATGATGCTGCCCAGCTGACGCCCGACAACCTCTAGAGTCTTCCCGGCTTCGCGCTGCTCGAGGGTCTCCCCTACACACAGAACCGGCTTCAAGCCACAGGCCTGCGCCGCTGCGAACTTGCGATTGAGAGTCGCGTCACGCTCACCCATGATCAGGCGGCGCTCGGAGTGCCCAACCAGCACCAGGGAACAACCTGCATCCACCAACTGACTCGGGGCGATCTCGCCCGTCAATGCACCTTGCATGGATTCCACCGCGGAGTTCTGCGCGCCGACCTGAATCGACTTACCCTTCAAGCCATCAATCACTTGATTGATATGCAAGCAAGGCGGGAATACCGCGACATCAACACCGCTTGGCAAGGCCAGATGACGAAGGCCGTTGATCAGCTCAGCGACGCTGGCGCGGGTACCGTGCATCTTCCAGTTACCAGCTACCATAGGGCGACGCATGCTGTACCTCGTCGGTCAAAGTGGGCGCAGATGTTACCCAACCAAAACAACACTGGCAAGCCGAAATCAGGCAGAAACTTCAGCAACCAGTTTCGCCAGCTCTTCGGCGTAAGCGCGAACCTGAGCTTCGTCGTCGCCTTCAACCATCACGCGCACCAGAGGCTCAGTACCCGACTTGCGCAACAGAACCCGACCACGCCCAGCCATAGCGGCCGTGACACGCTCGCAAGCCTCTTTCACCGCAGGATGCTCGACCGGGTTCTCACCGCCGCCAAAGCGCACATTGACCAGCACCTGAGGACACTTGCGCAGCCCCTGACGGGACTGGGCCAGGCTTTCACCACGAGCCTTGAGCGCCATCAGCACCTGCAGCGCGGCAATGATCGCATCCCCGGTAGTAGCATGACGGAAGCACACGATGTGCCCGGAGTTTTCGCCACCTACCAGCCAATTGCGCTCCAGCAGCTCGGCGATCACATAACGGTCACCGACGTTGGCCCGGACAAAGGGGATACCCAAGTCCGCCAGGGCCAGTTCCAGCCCCAGGTTGCTCATGAGCGTTCCGACCACGCCGCCTTGCAGCTTGTCACGCTCATGCAGGTCGCGAGCGATGATGAACAGCAACTCATCACCATCCACGATCGCGCCAGTCTGATCGACCATCAGCACCCGGTCACCGTCGCCATCAAAGGCGATCCCCAGGTCCGCATGCTCGGCCAGGACAGCCGCCTGCAATTGGCCCATGTGGGTCGAGCCGCAGTTTTCGTTGATGTTCAAGCCATTGGGTTGCGCGGACAGCACAGTGACCTGCGCCCCCAACTCGCGGAACACGCTTGGCGCCACCTTGTAGGTCGCACCATGAGCGCAGTCGAGAACAACTTTCAAACCAGCGAAGCTGGTGCTGGAAGGCACGCTGCTTTTGCAGAATTCGATATAACGCCCTGAAGCGTCGTTGATCCGCGAAACCTTGCCGAGCTTGCTCGACTCCACCACGGTCATCGGCGCATCCAGCAACTCCTCGATCATCAGCTCGACCTCGTCAGGCAGTTTGGTGCCTTCGCCCGAGAAGAACTTGATGCCGTTGTCATCATGAGGATTGTGCGAGGCACTGATAACGATGCCCGCCTCCGCATGGAAGGTACGCGTCAGGTAAGCAATGGCCGGAGTCGGCATCGGTCCCAGGAGCATCACATCGGCACCGGCTGCAGACAACCCGGCCTCCAGTGCAGACTCGAACATGTACCCGGAGATACGCGTGTCCTTGCCCACCAGCACGCGGCAGGCGCCCATGCTGCGAAATGCCATGCCGGCGGCCCAGCCGAGCTTGAGCATGAAATCAGGAGTGATCGGGAATTCGCCTACACGGCCGCGGATGCCGTCGGTGCCAAAGTATTTTTTAGTCATAAGTACTCCATCATTCTTATTCGGCGGATTCCACTGCCGCAATCATTCGCACCACATCCACGGTCTCGGCGACATCATGGACACGGATAATTTTCGCGCCCTTGGCCACTGCCAGGGCCGCTAGCGCCAGACTGCCGTGCAATCGCTCACCTACGGGGCGATTCAAGGCCTGGCCAATCATGCTCTTGCGCGACACCCCAACCAACAACGGGTGCCCAAGTGCATGCAAGGCATCCATATGCTTGAACAGGCTCAGGTTGTGTTGCAGGGTCTTGGCAAAGCCAAAGCCCGGATCGAGCACAATCCGCTCTGGACCGATGCCCACTGACGCACACTGGGCCATGCGCTCAACCAGGAACTCGGCAACCTCTCGGGTCACGTCCTGATAATGCGGGTTGTCCTGCATATCACCGGGCTCACCCAGCATGTGCATCAGACACACCGGCAAGCCAGTGGCCGCCGCCGCATCCAGGGCACCCTCCCGGCGCAATGAACGAACGTCATTGATCAGCCCTGCGCCGAGGCGAGCGGTTTCACGCATCACCGCCGGTGTCGAGGTATCAACAGAAATGATCACATCCAACTCACGGTGGATGCGCTCGACCACAGGCGCGACTCGCTCCAACTCCTCCAGCGGCGATACCGCACGGGCACCCGGGCGAGTGGATTCGCCACCGACATCAATCAGCGTAGCACCGGCCGCAACCATGGCCTCGGCATGCTGCAAAGCCAGATCAAGCTGGCTGAAGCGGCCACCATCAGAGAAGGAGTCGGGAGTTACATTCAAGATGCCCATGACATGTGCATGGGCCAAATCAAGAACCCGGTTGCCGCAAGGCAACCGGGTGGAGGAAGGAACAGAAGTCATTTAAAACCTTAGTGGTCGGCTGCTGGGCCGCCAATGGGTGTTTCCGGACGCTCATTCTGCACTACTGGAGGAGGAGTACCCGAGCCGCCCTCCCAATCACGAGGTTCGCGTGGAGTACGCCCTGCCATGATGTCGTCGATCTGATCGGCGTCGATGGTTTCGTACTTCATCAGGGCGTCTGCCATGGCGTCCAGCTTGTCGCGGTTGTCCGTCAGGATCTGCTTGGCGGTGCCGTAGCACTGATCGATGATGCTGCGCACCTCGGAGTCGATCAGTTTCGCCGTTTCCGCAGACAGGCTCGCATGCTGGCTACCCGCGCTGCGCCCCAGGAACACCTCACCCTCTTCTTCGGCATACATCAGCGGACCAAGCTTCTCGGAAAGCCCCCATTTGGTCACCATGTTCCGCGCGATCTGGCTGGCACGCATGATGTCGTTGGAGGCGCCGGTGGTCACGCCGTCGAAGCCAAGGGTCATTTCTTCGGCGATACGACCGCCGTAGAGCGAGCAGATCTGGCTGATCAAGGCACGCTTGGAGAGGCTGTAACGATCTTCTTCCGGCAGGAACATGGTGACACCCAAGGCCCGGCCGCGAGGAATGATCGACACCTTGTAGACCGGGTCATGCTCGGGCACGACACGACCAACAATGGCGTGGCCAGCTTCGTGATAAGCCGTGTTCTGCTTCTCTTTTTCGGACATGACCATGGATTTGCGCTCCGCGCCCATCATGATCTTGTCCTTGGCCAGTTCGAATTCCTTCATTTCAACGATGCGCTTGCCGGTACGCGCCGCAAACAGCGAGGCCTCGTTGACCAGGTTCGCCAGGTCGGCACCGGAGAAACCCGGGGTACCGCGGGCGATTACCGCAGGTGCGACGTCGTCGCCCATTGGCACTTTACGCATGTGCACCTTGAGAATCTGTTCGCGACCGCGAATGTCCGGCAGGCCAACCACGACCTGACGGTCGAAACGGCCCGGACGCAGCAAGGCCGGGTCCAGTACGTCAGGACGGTTGGTCGCGGCGATCACGATGATGCCGTCGTTCATTTCGAAGCCATCCATCTCAACCAGCAACTGGTTGAGGGTCTGCTCACGCTCATCATGACCGCCGCCCATGCCGGCGCCACGGTGACGACCGACGGCGTCGATCTCGTCGATGAAGATAATGCAAGGAGCATGCTTCTTGGCTTGCTCGAACATGTCACGGACGCGGCTGGCACCCACCCCGACGAACATCTCGACGAAGTCGGAACCGGAAATGGTGAAGAACGGCACCTTGGCTTCACCAGCGATGGCTTTGGCCAGCAACGTCTTACCGGTACCTGGTGGCCCCACCATCAACACGCCGCGAGGAATACGACCGCCCAGACGCTGGAACTTGCCTGGGTCACGGAGGAATTCAACCAACTCACCTACTTCTTCCTTGGCCTCGTCGCAACCGGCAACGTCAGCCAAGGTAGTTTTCACCTGATCTTCAGACAGCAAGCGCGCCTTGCTCTTGCCGAAACTCATCGGCCCGCCCTTGCCTCCGGCACCACCCTGCATCTGGCGCATGAAGAACATGAACACCGCGATGATCACCAGGATCGGGAAGCTGGCCACCAGCAGTTGAGTCCAGATGCTTTGCTGTTCAGGCTGCTTGCCTTCGACCACCACGTGGTTGTCCACCAGGTCGCCGATCAGGCCATTGTCCTGAATGGCAGGACGAATGGTCTTGAAGCTGTCGCCATCGTTGCGCTTGCCGGTAATCACGTAGCCATCAACCGCTACGCGCTCGACCTTGCCATCCTTAACTTGCTGGATGAAGTCGGAATAGTTGAGGGTCTGCGGCTCGTTAGGGCTGGAGAAGTTGTTCATCACCGTCACCAGGACGGCGGCGATGATCAACCACAGGATCAGATTCTTTGCCATGTCGTTCAATTAACTACCCTCTGAAGCAAGCTCCGCTACTGGCGCGCGCTTCGCATGATATTCACCGGCCTAACTTACTACATTACCTACAGCTCTGGCAGGCGCTGTCTGTAACCCTATGTGAAACTTAGACTACACAATATGCGCTTAATCTGACGGGGCGAAATACGAAAATCCTATCACCCCAGTCAAAACTCTTACTTACTCACTACGACCACGGAAGCCGCGCCCCAGCAGGTATTGCTCCCGAGAACGGTCACGGGATGATGACGGTTTGCGCATCTGCACTTTCTCGAACATCTGCCGCACGCTCTTGTGGTACTCATCGAAGCCTTCCCCCTGGAAGATCTTGATCAGAAAATCACCACCTGGACGCAAGACCCGACCAGCAAGATCCAGCGCCAACTCGCACAGGAACATCGCTCGCGGCATATCCACGGCTGCTAACCCACTCATATTGGGGGCCATATCGGAAATCACAAGGTCAACTTCAGAATTTCCGACCGCCTCGAGGATCTGCGCCAGTACTGCATCCTCAGTGAAGTCCCCTTGAATAAAGGTCACATCGGGAATGCTGTCCATTTCCAGAATGTCCGAGGCAATCAGGCGCCCCTGGCCACCAATCAGACGACTGGTCACCTGCGACCAGCCACCCGGGGCGGCCCCCAGGTCGATCACACTCATGCCAGGACGGATAAGGCGGTCCTTTTCCTGGATCTCCAGCAGTTTGTAGCTGGCACGGGAACGGTACCCATCTTTTTGCGCCATTTTGACGAATGGGTCGTTGAAGTGCTCTTTCAGCCAGTTATGGCTAGTTTTGGAACGGGCCACGGGCCACCTCAAAATAAAACGGGTCGTGATTAACTGGGCGGTCCCGGACTCGCTCGGGTAAACTGGCCGCCGCTTTTTACAAGATCAGACGCAGGGGTCAGATTATGCCGCTCACTCAAGAGCAGAAGAAACAGTACAAATCCATTGGCCACCATCTGAAACCAGTATTGACTGTGGCTGACAACGGTTTGACCGAAGGTGTATTAGCCGAACTTGAACGCGCCTTGAGCGATCACGAGCTGATCAAGATCAAGCTCAACATCCTCGAGCGCGAGTCGCGCCTGGAAGCCATTGCCCAATTGTGCAAGGCCGGCAAAGCGGATCTGGTGCAGGTCATCGGCAAGATGGCGCTGATCTACCGCAAGAACGCCAAGGTAAACAAGCAATTGTCGAACGTCCATCGTTTCCACTGACGTCGACTCGGGTCAAGGGTGTGCCTGGCGCACCCTGCCACCCCATCCTGGCACTGGCTGCAACACCAGTACCAGCCCGGAAAAACCCAGGACCAGATAGCTGAACAACTGCCAGCGCTGAGCTTCCGGCAACAAGATGCGTACGACGAAATACATCGCACACGCATACATCGCCATCAATAGCAGTTGCCCCCGAATATCCCGCCACAAGCTCCTCAGCCCTTCGGACTGGATCAATACCAGTATCTGCAGGACCAGGCACGCCGCCGAAAAACCTACCAGCAACGCACTGAGCAGTGACGAGATTTCTTCGATCAGCAAGGGGGCAAGGCCAATCTGCCCCAGGGCGGGCAGCAAGCCGAGATGCAACAACCACAAGCCGCCGACCCACAACATCTGGGCCAGCTGCCAAAGCATGGCGCCCGCGTGCAGCGGGCGCCTTCTTTCAGATGTGACGGACTTCGACAATCTCGTACTCGATAACGCCACCAGGCGTTTTGACCGCCACCACATCACCCTCTTCCTTGGCAATCAAGGCGCGAGCGATCGGTGAGCCGACGGAAATTTTACCGAGTTTGATGTCAGCCTCGTCCTCACCCACGATCTGGTAGGTGACGCTTTCGTCAGTTTCGACGTTGGCGATTTCCACCGTGGTGCCAAAGATCACCTTGCCGGTATGGGGAATGGTCGTGACATCGATGACCACCGAGTTCTGCAGGCGGCCTTCAATATCGCGGATCCGCGCCTCTACCATGCCCTGCTGTTCGCGAGCGGCATGGTATTCGGCGTTTTCCTTCAGGTCACCCAACTCGCGGGCCGTACCGATGTCCTGGCTGAGCTTCGGACGCACGACCTTGGTCAGGTGAGCATGCTCTTCTTCCAGGGCGCGCGCGCCCTGGACGGTCATTGGGTATTTATTCATGCCTTCAATCCTGCGTGTAGATCCTGCAAGCGACGCACGGTCTTTTCCGGACCGAACTTCAACGCTTCACAGATAGCTTCGCCAGCAGCAATGGTGGTGGTGCAGTAGATCTTGTGCTGCAAGGCGTTACGACGAATGGAATAAGAGTCAGCAATCGACTGACGGCCTTCGGTGGTGTTGATGATCAGAGTGACTTCGTCGTTCTTGATCATATCGACCACATGCGGACGACCTTCAGTCACCTTGTTCACACGACGCACTTTCAGACCGGCCGCCTCGATCAGCTTGGCGGTGCCCGCAGTAGCGACCACTTCGAAGCCCAAGTTGATCAGATCACGGGCCACGCCTGCAACCAGAGGCTTGTCATCGTCGCGCACGCTGATGAACGCAGTACCGCCGGTCGGCAGCACTTCGCTGGCACCCATCTGGGCCTTGGCAAAGGCTTCGCCGAAGGTGTCGCCCACGCCCATCACTTCACCGGTGGACTTCATCTCTGGGCCGAGGATCGGGTCGACACCCGGGAACTTGGCAAACGGGAATACCGCTTCCTTGACGCTGTAGAAGTTCGGAATGATTTCCTTGGTGAAGCCCAGCTCTTTCAGGGTCTTACCGGCCATCACACGAGCAGCGATCATCGCCAGGGAGACACCGATGCACTTGGAAACGAACGGCACGGTCCGGGAAGCGCGCGGGTTCACTTCGATGACGTAGATCTGATCGCCTTGCAGGGCCAGCTGCACGTTCATCAGGCCAACCACACCCAGTTCCAGGGCCATTTTCTTGACCTGCTCGCGCATCTCGTCCTGGATGTGCGCCGGCAGCGAGTACGGCGGCAGCGAGCACGCAGAGTCACCGGAGTGAACGCCAGCCTGCTCGATGTGCTGCATGATGGCGCCGATCACTACGTCGGTGCCGTCGCAGACCGCATCCACGTCCATTTCAATGGCGCAGTTGAGGAAGTGATCCAGCAGCACCGGGCTGTCGTTGGACACTTGCACCGCTTCGCGCAGGTAGCGCTTGAGCTCATCTTCCTCGTAGACGATTTCCATCGCCCGGCCGCCCAGCACGTAGGACGGACGCACCACCAGCGGGTAACCGATCTTGGCGGCGGCACGAATTGCTTCGTCTTCGCTGCGCACGGTAGCGTTTGGTGGCTGACGCAGGTTCAGGCGTTCGACCATCTGCTGGAAGCGCTCACGGTCTTCGGCGCGGTCGATAGCGTCTGGGCTGGTGCCGATGATCGGCACGCCGGCGGCTTCCAGGGCACGAGCCAGTTTCAGCGGAGTCTGGCCGCCGTACTGCACGATCACGCCTTTTGGCTTCTCGACACGGACAATTTCCAGCACGTCTTCCAGGGTCACTGGCTCGAAGTACAGGCGATCCGAAGTGTCGTAGTCGGTGGAAACGGTTTCCGGGTTGCAGTTGACCATGATGGTTTCGTAACCATCGTCGCGCAGCGCCAGGGCGGCGTGTACGCAGCAGTAGTCGAACTCGATGCCCTGGCCGATACGGTTTGGACCACCACCCAGAATCATGATCTTGTCACGGGTCGAAGGTGCGGCTTCGCACTCTTCTTCATAAGTCGAGTACAGGTACGCGGTGTCGGTGGCGAACTCGGCGGCGCAGGTGTCGACGCGCTTGTAGACCGGGAACACTTCCAGCTTCTGACGATGTGTGCGCAGGTTCTTCTCGGTCACGCCCAGCAGCTTGGCCAGACGCTGGTCGGAGAAGCCTTTGCGCTTGAGGCGGAACATCAGGTCGCGGTCGATGGCCGACAGGCCCAGGGTCTTGACCTTCTCTTCTTCCTTGATCAGGTCTTCGATCTGCACCAGGAACCAAGGATCGATCATGTTCATGCCGAAGATCTGCTCGACGGTCATGCCGGCACGGAAGGCATCAGCCACGTACCAGATACGCTCGGCGCCGGGCACGGTCAGCTCGCGCTTGAGCACGTTCATGCTTTCCGGATTGCTCAGGTCGAGCTTGGGATCCAGGCCGCAAACGCCCACTTCCAGACCACGCAGGGCTTTCTGCAGGGATTCCTGGAAGGTCCGACCGATGGCCATGACCTCACCCACCGACTTCATCTGGGTGGTCAGGCGCGCGTCGGCCTTGGAGAACTTCTCGAAGGCGAAGCGTGGCAGCTTGGTCACGACGTAGTCGATGGACGGCTCGAAGGACGCCGGGGTCTTGCCGCCGGTAATATCGTTGGACAGCTCGTCCAGGGTGTAGCCGACAGCCAGCTTGGCCGCGACCTTGGCGATCGGGAAACCGGTGGCTTTCGAAGCCAGCGCCGAGGAACGGGATACCCGCGGGTTCATCTCGATCACGACCATGCGGCCTGTGTTCGGGCAGATACCGAACTGCACGTTGGAACCGCCAGTTTCCACACCGATCTCGCGCAGCACCGCCAGGGAGGCGTTACGCAGGATCTGGTATTCCTTGTCGGTCAGGGTCTGTGCCGGAGCCACGGTGATGGAGTCACCGGTGTGCACGCCCATCGGGTCGAAGTTCTCGATGGAGCAGACGATGATGCAGTTGTCCTTCTTATCGCGGACCACCTCCATCTCGTACTCTTTCCAGCCGATCAGGGATTCGTCGATCAGCAGTTCCTTGGTCGGCGACAGGTCCAGACCACGGGCGCAGATCTCTTCGAACTCTTCGCGGTTGTAGGCGATGCCACCACCGGTGCCACCCATGGTGAAGGATGGACGGATGATGCAAGGGAAGCCCAGCTTGTCGAGGACCGCATTGGCCTCTTCCATGCTGTGGGCAATACCGGAGCGCGGGCACGCCAGGCCGATGGACTTCATGGCAGCGTCGAAGCGCGAACGGTCTTCAGCCTTGTCGATGGTGTCGGCGTTGGCGCCGATCATCTCTACGCCGAACTTCTCCAGGACGCCTTCACGCTCCAGGTCCAGGGCGCAGTTCAGCGCAGTCTGGCCGCCCATGGTCGGCAGCAGCGCGTCCGGACGCTCTTTCTCGATGATCTTGGCAACGGTCTGCCACTTGATCGGCTCGATGTAGGTGGCGTCGGCCATGGCCGGGTCGGTCATGATGGTGGCCGGGTTGGAGTTCACCAGGATGACCCGGTAACCCTCTTCGCGCAGGGCCTTGCAAGCCTGGGCGCCGGAGTAGTCGAATTCGCAGGCCTGGCCGATCACGATCGGGCCAGCGCCAAGAATCAGGATGCTTTTAATGTCTGTACGTTTTGGCATGGGTTGTCACTCAAATCCGCAGGTCAGTCGGCAAGCCGTCTTGAACATTCTCTGAGGCGCCCGAGGGGTTCCGCCGGATTTGCCGGGGCCGCCCTCAAGCGCTGCTCGCTACACTTTCAAGGCGAGCGCTTAGCGTCGCTTGGCCATCTCGTTGATGAAGCGGTCGAACAGCGGCGCCACATCGTTCGGGCCCGGGCTGGCTTCCGGGTGGCCCTGGAAGCTGAACGCGCTCTTGTCGGTACGCTCGATACCCTGCAGGGTGCCGTCGAACAGCGACTTGTGGATCGCCCGGACGTTGCCCGGCAGCGTAGCTTCATCCACCGCAAAACCGTGGTTCTGGCTGGTGATCATGACCACGCCGCTGTCCAGATCCTGCACCGGGTGGTTGGCACCGTGGTGGCCGTGGCCCATTTTCAGGGTCTTGGCACCAGAGGCCAGGGCCAGCAGTTGGTGACCCAGGCAGATGCCGAACACCGGAATCTCGGTTTCGAGGATTTCCTTGATCGCCTTGATGGCGTAGTCGCAAGGCTCGGGGTCACCTGGGCCGTTGGACAGGAACACACCGTCAGGCTTGAGAGCCAGCACATCGTTCGCTGGGGTCTGGGCAGGCACCACGGTGACGCGGCAACCGCGCTCCACCAGCATGCGCAGGATATTCAGCTTGACCCCGTAGTCGTAGGCAACCACGTGATACGGCAGCTCGGAAGCCTCGATGGTGGCGTGGCTGTCGGTCTTCAGATCCCAGACAGTCGAACGCCACTCGTAGCTTTCCTTGGTGCTGACGACTTTCGCCAGGTCCATGCCTTTGAGGCCAGGGAAGCCGCGCGCTGCAGCGATCGCCGCTTCTTCGGAAATGTTGTCACCGGCCATGATGCAGCCGTTCTGTGCACCTTTCTCACGCAGGATGCGGGTCAGGCGACGGGTGTCGATACCGGCGATCGCCACCACGTTGTTGGCTTTCAGGTAATCGGACAGGGACAGAGTGTTACGCCAGTTGCTGGCTACCAGCGGCAGGTCACGGATGACCAGGCCGGCCGACCACACACGGTCGGACTCGGCATCTTCCGGCGTGGTGCCGGTGTTGCCGATGTGAGGATAAGTCAGGGTAACGATTTGCTGGGCGTAGGAAGGATCGGTAAGGATTTCCTGATAGCCGGTCATTGCGGTGTTGAACACCACCTCACCAACGGTTTGACCGTCGGCTCCAATGGCTTCGCCACGAAAAATGCTGCCATCAGCAAGGGCGAGTATGGCTGGCTTAGTCAAGAAGACCTCCCGTAAATAGAGCCTGAAAGGGCGATCGCAGGTTGCAAAAAAGCGGAATGACGTATAGACACGTCACCCCGCTTCTTCGTCGAATTATCTGCGCGCTTTTAGTGGACACACTAAAGCTGTAGCTTACAGAAAAAGGCTTTTTCGGTCCACCGCTAATGAGCCCTAAAGGCAGAGGAATGCGACAGGTCATCGCTTGGCGGTTTGAAGCAGGGTCCAAGCATTGCGCTTCAACCCTGCATCAGATGCATCTCAACGCAGATCCAGCACATCCTGCATGTCGTAAAGGCCGGCCTCGCGCCCGTCCAGCCACAGCGCGGCACGCACCGCGCCCTTGGCGAAGGTCATGCGACTGGAGGCCTTGTGGGTAATCTCCAGGCGCTCACCCTCTGTGGCAAACAGCACGGTGTGATCCCCCACCACATCGCCACCACGAACCGTGGCGAAGCCGATGGTTTCACGCTCACGGGCGCCGGTATGGCCTTCACGACCATACACCGCGACCTGCTGCAGATCGCGCCCCAAGGCGCTGGCGATCACCTCACCCATGCGCAGGGCGGTGCCCGATGGCGCATCGATCTTGTGTCGGTGATGCGCCTCGATGATCTCGATATCCGCATCATCACCCAGCACCCGAGCCGCCATATCCAGCAGCTTCAGCGACAGGTTGACCCCAACACTGAAGTTGGCAGCGAAGACGATCGGAATCTCCTTGCCCGCCTCGGCCAGCAATTGCTTTTCCCTGGCACCCAGGCCAGTGGTACCGATCACCATGGCCTTGCCTGCCTTGCGGCAGAACGCCAGGTTCTTGAGCATCACTTCCGGCAAGGTGAAGTCGATCAGCACATCGAACTCATCAACCACCTTCTCCAGGCTGTCGGACATCGGCACGCCAAGACGCCCCAGGGATGCCAGCTCACCCGCATCCGCCCCCACCAGAGAACTGCCCGGACGCACGATCGCCGCGGTCAGCCCGGAGAGCGGCGAACGCAGTTGCACGGCCTCGACCAGGGTCTTGCCCATGCGCCCGGCGGCGCCCATCACTGCTATACGTCGCATGCGTTACTCCTTACAGGTCGCCGAAGAAGCGCTTGACGCCCTCGAACCAGCCGGTGGTTTTCGGCGAGTGAGAATTGTCGTCGTCCAGCGAACCACGCAACTCTTCCAGCAGCTCGCGCTGACGACGACTCAGGTTCACTGGCGTCTCCACCGCAACCCGGCACATCAGGTCGCCGGCACCGCCGCCACGCACGGGAGCAACGCCCTTGCCACGAATCCGGAACTGCTTGCCGGTCTGTGTTCCTTCGGGAATCTTCAGCTTGACCCGACCATCCAGGGTCGGAATCTCCAGCTCGCCACCCAACGCCGCATCTACGAAGCTGATGGGCACTTCACAGAACAGGTGCTTGCCGTCGCGCTGGAAGATCGCGTGCTCACGCACATTGATCACCACATACAGGTCGCCAGTCGGGCCACCCTGGGTCCCCGCCTCGCCTTCGCCGGACAGACGAATACGGTCGCCGGTATCGACACCTGCCGGCACTTTCACCGACAGCGTCTTGTACTCTTCGACCCGACCTTCGCCGTGGCAGGAATCGCACGGATCGGAAATGATCTTGCCCTGGCCATGGCAGCGCGGGCAGGTCTGCTGCACCGAGAAGAAACCCTGCTGCATGCGCACCTGACCAATACCGCCACAGGTCGGACAAGTGACAGGGGAAGACCCCTTCTTGGCGCCCGAACCATCGCATGGCTTGCAGTTGACCAGTGTCGGCACACGGATATTCACCGTGGTGCCACGCACCGCCTCTTCCAGGTTCAACTCCAGGGTGTAACGCAGGTCGCTGCCGCGTTGCGCACCGCCACGGGAACCGCCGCGACCGCCACCGAAGAAATCACTGAACACGTCACCGAAGATATCGGAGAAGTTCTGCCCGCCGAAGCCGGCACCCCCGCCACCCATGCTCGGGTCGACACCAGCGTGGCCGTACTGGTCATACGCGGCACGCTTGCTGGAATCGGACAGTACTTCGTAGGCCTCGTTGGCCTCCTTGAACATGTCTTCCGACGCTTTGTCGCCGGGATTACGGTCCGGGTGATGCTTCATCGCCAAACGACGGTAAGCCTTTTTCAGCTCCGCATCGCTGGAGCCACGCTCCACACCCAACACTTCGTAATAGTCACGCTTTGCCATAAGTCTTTGCACTCTTAAGGACGTCCGGCAAACCCTCCTGAGCTCTGCCAAACTCGCTGAGCCCCAATACAGGCCCGGACCCAACTCACGTCAATTCAACGATCCTGGTCTTGGAAAGCCAACCCGGTTGCGGGCCGACCATTGCGGTCATCACAGCCGGAAAGCAGGAGCTTCTCCGACCCGACCGCCAGCGCACAAACGGAGCTTGTACGCCGTCAAAATTTCGCTGACTCCAGACACGCCAACGCGGGAGCAAGCTCCCGCGCGGCGACATCCTACCAGTCACCGCCCGAAGGCAGTCAACCGGCCGACCAACAAGCCATTACTTGTGGTCTTTTACTTCTTCAAACTCGGCGTCGACGACATCGTCGGCTTTTTCAGCGGACTCGGCGTGCGGTGCCGCGCCTTCTGCAGGCTGGGCCTGTTCGGCGTACATCTTCTGGGCAACCGGGGCCGAGACTTTCGACAGCTCTTCGACCTTGGCGTCGATGGCGGCCTTGTCGTCGCCCTTGACGGCAGCTTCCAGGGCAACCACGGCGGCTTCGATTGCGGTTTTCTCTTCCGCGGTCACTTTGTCACCGGCGTCAGCCACCATCTTGCGAGTCGAGTGCACCAGCGCATCACCCTGGTTACGGGCGGTGGCCAGTTCTTCGAACTTGCGATCCTCTTCCGAGTTGGCTTCAGCGTCACGGATCATCTGCTGGATCTCTTCATCCGACAGACCCGAGTTGGCCTTGATCACGATCGACTGAGTCTTGCCGGTAGCCTTGTCCTTCGCACCTACGTGCAGGATGCCGTTGGCGTCGATGTCGAAGGTCACTTCGATCTGCGGCACGCCACGTGGAGCTGGTGGAATGTCGGCCAGGTCGAACTTGCCCAGGGACTTGTTCTGCGCGGCTTGCTTGCGCTCGCCCTGCAGTACGTGAATGGTCACTGCGCCCTGGTTGTCGTCGGCAGTCGAGAACACTTGGGATTTCTTGGTAGGAATCGTGGTGTTTTTCTCGATCAGCGCGGTCATCACGCCACCCATGGTTTCGATACCCAGGGTCAGCGGGCTGACGTCCAGCAGCAGTACGTCTTTCACGTCGCCGGCCAGTACCGCACCCTGGATGGCAGCACCCATGGCAACAGCTTCGTCCGGGTTGACGTCCTTGCGGGCTTCCTTACCGAAGAAGTCGGTTACTGTCTTCTGTACCAGCGGCATACGGGTCTGGCCGCCGACCAGGATCACGTCGTTGATCGAACCCACGTCGATACCGGCGTCTTTGAGCGCGATACGGCAAGGCTCGATGGTGCGCTGAACCAGGTCTTCAACCAGCGACTCCAGCTTGGCGCGGGAAATCTTCACGTTCAGGTGCTTAGGACCGGTGGCATCTGCAGTGATGTACGGCAGGTTGACGTCGGTCTGCTGGCTCGAGGACAGCTCGATCTTGGCTTTCTCGGCAGCTTCTTTCAGGCGCTGCATGGCCAGCGGGTCACCCTTGAGGTTCATGCCGCTTTCTTTCTTGAACTCATCAACCAGGTAGTCGATCAAGCGGATGTCGAAGTCTTCACCACCGAGGAAGGTATCACCGTTGGTGGCCAGCACTTCGAACTGGTGCTCGCCATCGACTTCAGCGATTTCGATCACCGAAACGTCGAAAGTACCACCGCCCAGGTCGTAAACGATCACGGTGTGATCGCCCTTGGCCTTGTCCATACCGTAGGCCAGAGCGGCTGCGGTTGGTTCGTTGATGATACGTTTGACGTCCAGGCCTGCGATGCGGCCGGCGTCTTTGGTCGCCTGGCGCTGGCTGTCGTTGAAGTAGGCCGGAACAGTGATGACCGCTTCGGTCACGGCTTCGCCGAGGTAGTCTTCGGCGGTCTTCTTCATTTTCTTGAGGATTTCAGCCGAGATCTGTGGCGGAGCCATTTTCTGGCCGTTCACTTCAACCCAGGCGTCGTTGTTGTCAGCCTTGACGATCTTGTAAGGGACCATCTGGATGTCTTTCTGCACGACTTCTTCGTCGAAGCGACGACCGATCAGACGCTTTACTGCGTACAGGGTGTTGTGCGGGTTGGTGACAGCCTGACGCTTGGCCGACTGACCTACCAGGATTTCGCCATCGTTGGCGTACGCGATGATCGACGGCGTGGTACGCGCGCCTTCAGCGTTTTCGATAACTTTTACGTTGCCATTTTCAAGAATGGAGACGCACGAGTTGGTGGTCCCCAAGTCAATACCGATAATCTTGCCCATGTTAACTCTCCCGAAACTTTGGATTTGGATGCCGCAGCTGTGGTGGCAAACTGCGGTAGCACTTAAACGCTTGACTGATAAATGGGGGCTCTACAGCCGTTTTCAAGCCTTTTCGTCAATCGAAGGCGAAACCGGTGCAGGAGCCTTGCTGACCACGACCATGGCCGGGCGCAGCAGGCGACCGTTGAGCTGGTAGCCCTTCTGGAACACTTTCAGAACACTGTTCGGCTCGACATCCGCGCTTTCCTGCATGGCCATGGCCTGATGCTGTTCAGCGTTGAAGGGTTCGCCGTGTGGATCGATGGCTTCCAGCTGATAACGCTTGAGGGTGTCGTGGAACATCTTCAAGGTCAGCTCGATGCCTTCACGCATCGGGCGGATGCTTTCGTCGTCCGGGTTGGACAGCTCCAGGCCACGCTCCAGGCTGTCGATCACCGGCAGCAGGTCGCCGGCAAACTTCTCCAGCGCGAATTTGTGAGCTTTCTCCACGTCCTGCTCGGCGCGGCGGCGGACGTTCTGCAGATCGGCAGCAACACGCAAAGCCTGATCCTGCGCGCCAGCCAGTTGCTCTTCGAGCACTTGTACACGAGCCGCCAGGTCATCACCCGATGCCTCGGGAGCCTGATTGGCGTCTAGATTTTGCGTATCCAGCGTCTGTTCGTCAGCCATGAAATTCTCCTTTCAATATCGTCTGTGAGCCGGGCTCACTCTTCTGCCCAGCTATATGGGGTCGCATTTTCAAGGTTCAAGTCCGCAGCCACAGCAAAAGTCGTTCCGACCCGATAAATCCTGTATGTGGACATTACCGAGCGCACTAAAAAGCCAGAACGACCAAGCAAATCGAGCTAAGGGAAAGCATTGTCAGCCCGAAACAAAACACTGTATAAATAACCAGACATCTAGTTTGGGAGCGGCCTTAATGCTGGTGCACCTGTCCGTACACAATTACGCCATCGTCGAACACCTGGATCTGGAACTCGATCGCGGGATGAGCGTCATTACCGGCGAGACCGGTGCCGGCAAGTCGATCATGCTCGACGCGCTCGGCCTGACCCTGGGTGATCGTGCCGACAGCGGCGTGGTACGCCCCGGAGCCGACAAGGCCGATATCCTCGCCACCTTCGATCTGGCGGATATCCCCGAGGCCCACGCCTGGCTGGCCGAGCGTGACCTGGACACCGACGGCCCGTGCATCCTGCGTCGGGTCATCACGGCAGAAGGACGTTCCCGCGGCTATATCAACGGTACGCCCTGCCCGCTCGGAGACTTGAAAGCCCTGGGCGAACTGCTGATCGATATCCACAGCCAGCATGAACACCAGTCGCTGCTCAAGACCGATACCCATAGGCGCCTGCTGGATGAGTACGCCGGCGCAACCGACCTGGCGCGCCAGGTGCAACTGGCTGCGCAGCGCTGGCGCCAGACCCGCCTGGAGCTGGAGCGCCTGTCCAACTCCGGCGACGAGCAGCGCGCTCGCCATCAACTGCTCAGCTACCAGCTCGAAGAACTGGAAAACCTGGGGCTCGGGGAAAATGAACTCGAGCAGCTGGAGCAGGAGCACAAGAACCTGACCAATGCCGAAACCCTGCTGGGCATCTGCCGCCAGGTGGTGGAGCAATGCAGCGAAAGTGATTCAGGCAATGTCCTGAACGCCCTGACTGTCAGCCTCAACCGCCTGTCGAGCATCGGCAACTCCTCGGGTTCCCTGGGCGAGGCCACCAACCTGCTGGCCAGCGCGCAGATCCAGGTCGAAGAAGCCGTGGGCGAGTTGAATCGTTTCCTTGACCACTTCGACGCTGATCCGGCACGCCTGCAACAACTCGAAGAACGCCTCGACGCCATCTATACCCTGGCGCGCAAGCATCGCATCCAGCCCTTCGAACTCGCCGCCATGCAGCAAACCCTGCTGGATGAAATAGAGACTCTGGACGCCAATGACGAATCCATCGAACGGCTGGGCGAAGAGCTGCAATCCTTCGCTCGTCATTATCAGGAAAAAGCCCAGGAACTGAGCCGGTTGCGCCAGCAGGCCGCGACCAGCCTGGCCAGCGCAGTGGAGCAGGAGATCCAGCGCCTGGGCATGCCCGGAGGGCGCTTCACCATCGAGCTGCGCGCCAACAGCAGCGATGAACTGCTGCCCAACGGCCTGGAGCAGGTGGAACTGCTGGTCAGTGCCAACCCTGGGCAACCCCTCAAGGCCCTGGCGAAAGTCGCGTCCGGCGGTGAGCTGTCACGTATCAGCCTGGCGATCCAGGTCATCACCGCGCAGACCTCGCGGGTTCCCACATTGGTATTCGACGAAGTCGACGTGGGGATTGGCGGCCCGACAGCCGAGATCGTCGGCCAGCTGCTGCGCCGCCTCGGCGAACGCGGCCAGGTATTGACCGTGACACACCTGCCGCAAGTCGCCGCCCAGGGGCATCAGCATCTGTTCGTGCACAAGGTGCGCGGCAGCGATGCCACTCATACCGCAGTATCCAAGCTGGGCAAGAATGAGAGGGTCGAGGAGGTGGCGCGGATGCTCGGCGGCATCGACCTGACCAAGGAGTCTCTGGCCCACGCCAAGAAAATGGTGGTGACCGCCAAGGCCTGAACCTTCAGCGCTTCTTTTATATAGGCACAAAACACGAAGGCGACCCTAGGGTCGCCTTCGATCGTTTCACGACGATAAACGCCGCGTGAGGGGCTTACTTCTTCTTGCGCACGTACAGCACAAGATTGTGATCCACCAACTCGAAACCGTGCTTTTCGACAATCGCCTTCTGAAGCTTTTCGATTTCTTCGTCGAAGAATTCGATCACTTCACCAGACTCCACGTTGACCATATGGTCGTGGTGACCGCCATCCGCCAGCTCGAATACAGCGTGACCGCCATCAAAATTATGGCGTACCACCAGTCCGGCTGCTTCGAATTGAGTCAGTACACGGTAAACCGTGGCCAGACCCACATCCTCACCAGCTTCCATCAGCGCCTTGTAGACATCCTCAGCGCTCATGTGCCGCTGCTCGGTGGAATCGAGCATTTGTAGAATTTTGACTCGTGGCAGAGTCACTTTGAGGCCGGCTTTACGTAGTTCGCTATTTTCAACCATGGTCAGCTTTCTCGCCGATGCTGCTTCGCAGCTTCTCTTAATGCGGGTATGATCGGGGTTTACGTTGTCCCAGCCAAGATAGTGGAAGTCGCCCACCGATGCAAAACACCAAGCTCTTGCTAACCAGTTTCACCTTCGTGGGACTGCTCGCACTCGCCGGTTGTTCATTCCCCGGGGTTTACAAAATCGACATCCAGCAGGGCAATGTCGTCACGCAGGACATGATAGACCAGTTGCGCCCCGGAATGACCCGACGGCAAGTACGGTTTATCATGGGCAACCCTCTGTTGACCGACACGTTCCATGCCGATCGCTGGGATTATCTCTACAGCCTGCAGCCTGGTGGTGGTGAACGCCAACAGGAACGCGTGAGCCTGATCTTCAACGGCAACGACCAGTTGGTCAGCTTGGCCGGTGACTTCATGCCAGGTGTAAGCCGCGACGAAGCCCTGCTGGGCAAGGACAGCGCCAACACCGTGACAGCGCCTGCCGAGAACGTCGAGAAACCAAAAGCCGAGAAACCAGCCAAGCCTGGCTCGCTGCTCGACCAGATCCAGAAGGACGTGGATGGCGTGAAAACCGTGCCAGTTCCTACGCCTGAACCACTGGATACTTCGCCGGAATAATTTGTGGCGAAATAAAAAAGCCCGGGCATGCCCGGGCTTTTTATTGCCTGTCACCATCAATCACGATTCGCGCTTGCGTGCCTCGGCCGCTTTCGCCGCCCGCAGACGCCGAACCTCTTTCGGATCGGCCAGCAATGGGCGATAGACCTCGATCCGATCCCCCGCCTGAATCACATGCTGTTCAGGGTCACTGACCTGCTTGCCGAAGATCCCCACCGGACAAGCAGCCAGATCCAGTTCGGGAAATTGCTGCCCGATGGCTGAAGCCTGCAAGGCTGCACGCAGCGTCGACCCCTGGGGCACCTGCACACTGATCAACGCCTGGCGATCGACAGCCGCGTAGGCCACCTCAATCGAAATCATCGGCTCAGCCATGCAACTGCTTGGCCCGCTGGCAGAAAGCGTCCACCAGGGTATTCGCCGCCTGGTTGAACAGCGGCCCCAAGGTCGCTCGAACCAAAGGCCCCGCATAATCGAAAGACAGATCAAGGCTGATCTTGCAGGCCTTCTCGCCCAGCGGCTTGAACACCCACACGCCATGCAACTGATTGAATGGCCCCTCCTCCAGATTCATCTCGATCGACTGCCCCGGCACCAGATTGTTGCAGGTAACGAAGCGCTGGCTCATGCCGCCCTTGGCCACCGCCAGGCTCGCGCGCATCCGCTCTTCGCTGCTTTCCAGCACCTCGGCCGACGAGCACCAGGGCAGAAACTCCGGGTACCGGGCCACGTCATTGACCAGGTCGTAAAGGAACTGCGCCGGATAGGGCAGAAGGGCCGAACGTTGAATATGGGTCGTCATGTGAGCTTCATTTCCACAACTGGGCGGCAAACACCACAAGAATGCCGACGGGCGCCACATAGCGCATCAAAAACAAGGCCAGAGCGAACAACAGCGGGCTACGTAACGACAGCTCATCACGAACTGCCTCACGGCCCATCACCCAACCTGCAAATACCACGAAGCACAAACCGCCAAGAGGCAACATGATCCGCGAGGTGAAAAAGTCGATCACACCAAAGAAGTCCAGACCGCCGGCCGCGCCCCATTGGTAGAGATGAAAAACGCCGCCTTCGTTCACGAAAAATTTGGCCTGTTGCCAGATGTTGAAAGAGAACACCGTTCCCAATCCCACGAACCAGCAACTGAACGCCAGCCAGAATGTCACCCAGCCGCGGCGGATTTTAGTCCTCTCGACGAGATAAGCCACCATCGGCTCCAACAAGGAAATGGCCGAACTCCAGGCAGCGATCGCCACCAGGATAAAGAACACTACGCCCATAAGCTGGCCGAACGCCACATTCCCGAAGGCAAACGGCAGGCTGATGAACATCAGCCCCGGCCCTTCGCTGGGGTTCAGCCCGGCGGCAAATACAATGGGGAACAGGGCCATCCCAGCCACCAGCGAAACGAAGGTATCCAGCAGCGCTACCCCGACCACGGTGCCGGCCAGGGACGAATGCTTGGGCATGTAGGCGCCGTAGATCATGATCGAGCCCACTCCCACGCTGAGGGAAAAGAACGCGTGCCCCATGGCTGGCAACAGCCCGTCCAGCAAACGCTCCAGGCTGAAGTCGAACATGAAGTGCAGGCCCTGCATGAAATGCCCGGTGGTCATGCTGTAGCCCAGCAGCACCAGCAACATCACGAACAGCAGCGGCATCATGACCCGCAGGCTGCGCTCAAGCCCGGCCACCACACCCTTGGCAATCACCAGCGCCGACAACAGCATGAACAGCGTGTGCCACAGGGTCAGGCGCCAGGGGTCGGCCGTCACCGCGGAAAAATAGGCGCCGACCTGATCCGCCGTGACACCCTGAAAATCGCCGCGCCCCATGTCGATGATGTAGTCCAGGGACCAACCACCCACCACGCTATAGAAGGAGAGGATCAGCAGCGCCGTGATCATTCCGGCAAAGGCGCCCCAGGACCACTTGGCCGAATGCCCGGCCTCCAGGGCCAGCACCTTCAGGGCATTCGCCGGGCTTTGCCGCGCGCGGCGGCCAATCAGGGTTTCCGCCAGCATCACCGGCAACCCGATCAGCGCAATACACGCCAGAAACACCAGGACAAAGGCACCACCACCATAGACGCCGACCATGTAGGGGAATTTCCAGATACTCCCCAGGCCCACGGCCGAACCAGTTGCAGCGAGTATAAAGACCCAGCGGCTTGCCCAGCCGCCGTGGACAGAGACCCTGTCTGTCGACATCGTTAACACGCCCAACCGAAAAAAAAGAGCGCGCATTGTCCGGGATTCAATCAACCTGCTCAAGCACGCTGCGTCACCGTAGCCGACGCGCGCGCAACTCCCTATAATGCCGCCCCTATGGCTAAACAGAAGAAACACCCAACAGGGACCATCGCGCAAAATAAAAAGGCGCGTCACGATTACTTCATCGAACATCGGTTCGAGGCTGGCATGGTCCTGGCCGGCTGGGAAGTAAAGAGTCTGCGTGCAGGCAAGGCACAGCTGGTGGACAGTTATGTGCTGCTCAAGGATGGTGAAGCCTGGTTGCTCGGCAGCCACTTCACGCCATTGACCACCGCCAGCACCCACGTCATTGCCGACCCTACGCGCTCGCGCAAGCTGCTGCTCAACCAGCGCGAGCTGGAAAAGCTGTTTGCCGCCGTGCAACAGAAGGGTTATGCCTGCGTATGCCTTTCGCTCTACTGGAGCAAGCACCTGGTCAAGTGTGAGATCGCACTGGGCAAGGGCAAGAAGGAATACGACAAGCGTCATACCGAACGCGAGCGCGATTCCGATCGCGAACTGCAGCGTGCGGTGCGCACCAAGGGCAAGGAAGACTGATCTTCCTGCCTTGAGGTCGCTTTCGCCGGCAAGCCGGCTCCTACAACACCCAGGTAGGAGCCGGCTTGCCGGCGATTTGCATTACATGCCCTTGCGCCGTTCGGCCCGGGCCACTCGCTGCACTTCCTGACGCACTTCTTCGAGCACCTCCTGCACATAGAGAATGTGCCGGCTGGAGATTTCCCGCGCCTCTTCGGCCCGCCCTTCGATAATTGCCTGGTACAGGTCGCGGTGCTGGCTGATCAGCATGTCGCGGGTTTCCGTGCGCTGCTTGTACATGCCACCGATGTTGGTCACCACGTTGCGTTTGAGCAGGTCGAACAGCCCGCGGATGGTGTGCAGCAGCACGGCGTTGTGGCTGGCCTCGGCAATCGCCAAGTGGAACTTGGCATCCGCCGCACCCTCCTCGGCACGACTGACATCGTCGGAACGGGAATAACAATCCTGCAACTCCTCGAAGGCTTGAGTCAGTCGCTCACGATCCACTGCCGTCGCCCGCAGCGCCGCGTAATAGGCGCAGGACGCTTCCAGCGTATGCCGGAACTCCAGCAGGTCGCGCTGGGCATCGGTGTTGTTTTCCAGCAGGTGCAGCAGAGGATCGCTGAAGGTCGAGCCCAGGGATTCCACCACGTAGTTGCCGCCACCCTGGCGGCTGATCAGCAGCCCCTTGGCCGTGAGCTTCTGGATCGCCTCGCGCAGTGAGGGCCGGGAGACACCAAACTGCTCGGCCAGGGCGCGCTCGGCCGGCAGCCGCTCGCCGGCCGTCAAGGTGCCTTCAAGAATCATCCCTTCCAGACGCTCGACGATATCGTCGGACAAACGGCGCTGGCGTATCTGATCAAACCCCATAACTCACTCTCCACCCTCCCGACCCTTCGCCGGGGGGCTCTATTCTGGCCTATTCATGGCGCGCCAACACCTGTCAGAACACGGCCATTTGCACCGATCAGATGCCCGCGCCATAGCGCATTCGACAAAAGTTTTAGGGCGGCAAATTGACACACCGAGCACAAGGCTTTTACCCTAGCCAACAGCGATTGTAAATTGGTCTTACCAATTAACCAAGACGCTAGCAGTGCCTGACCAACAACAATTAGGGGCCACCCCATTATGCAAACCTGGCAACAGCTCTATAGCCCGCTTGGCAGCCTCGGCCTGTCCGCCCTCGCCGCCGTCATCCCGATCGTGTTCTTCTTCCTGGCTCTGGCCGTGTTCCGTCTCAAAGGACACGTCGCCGGGAGTATCACCCTGGCCTTGTCGATCCTGGTGGCGATCTTCGCCTTCCAGATGCCCGCCGACATGGCCCTCGCTGCCGCTGGCTATGGATTTGCCTACGGTCTGTGGCCCATCGCCTGGATCATTGTCGCCGCCGTTTTCCTCTACAAGCTGACCGTGAAGAGCGGCCAGTTCGAAATCATTCGCAGCTCGGTGCTGTCGATCACCGACGACCAGCGCCTGCAGGTGCTGCTGATCGGTTTCTGCTTCGGTGCCTTCCTTGAAGGGGCTGCCGGCTTTGGCGCGCCAGTGGCGATCACCGCCGCCCTGCTGGTGGGCCTGGGCTTCAACCCGCTGTACGCCGCCGGCCTGTGCCTGATCGCCAACACCGCGCCAGTGGCCTTCGGCGCCCTGGGGATTCCGATCATCGTCGCCGGCCAAGTGACGGGCATCGACGCCTTCAAGATCGGCGCCATGACCGGCCGCCAGCTGCCGCTGCTGTCGCTCTTCGTGCCGTTCTGGCTGGTGTTCATGATGGACGGCATGCGTGGCGTCAAAGAGACCTGGCCGGCCGCTCTGGTGGCAGGCCTGAGCTTCGCCGTCACCCAGTACTTCACCTCGAACTTCATCGGCCCGGAACTGCCGGACATCACCTCGGCCCTGGCCAGCCTGATCTCCCTGACCCTGTTCCTGAAAATCTGGCAGCCCAAGCGCACCGCCGGCGCGCAGATTGCCGGTGCCACCTCCAGCGCGGCCATCACCGCCAGTGCCGGTGGCTTCGGCCAGCCACGCCAAACCCAGGCCTCACCCTACAGCCTGGGCCAGATCTTCAAGGCCTGGTCGCCGTTCCTGATCCTCACCGTGCTGGTGACCATCTGGACCCTCAAGCCCTTCAAGGCGATGTTCGCTGCCGGCGGCTCGATGTACGGCTGGGTGTTCAACTTCGCCATCCCGCACCTGGATCAGCTGGTGATCAAGATGGCACCGATCGTGACCACGCCAACGGCCATCCCGGCGGTGTTCAAGCTCGACCCGATCTCGGCCACCGGCACGGCGATCTTCTTCTCCGCGCTGATCTCCATGGTGGTACTGAAGATCGACTTCAAAACTGGTCTGACCACTTTGAAAGAGACCTTCTACGAGCTGCGCTGGCCGATCCTGTCCATCGGCATGGTGCTGGCGTTCGCCTTCGTCACCAACTACTCGGGCATGTCTTCGACCATGGCCCTGGTCCTGGCAGCGACTGGCGCGGCGTTCCCGTTCTTCTCGCCGTTCCTGGGCTGGCTCGGGGTGTTCCTCACCGGCTCCGATACCTCGTCCAACGCCCTGTTCAGCTCGCTGCAGGCCACCACCGCACACCAGATCGGGGTCAATGACACCCTGCTGGTCGCGGCCAACACCAGCGGCGGCGTAACCGGCAAGATGATCTCGCCGCAATCGATCGCCGTGGCCTGCGCCGCCACCGGCCTGGTGGGCAAGGAATCGGACCTGTTCCGCTTCACCCTCAAGCACAGTCTGTTCTTTGCCACTATTGTCGGTCTGATCACCCTGGCCCAGGCCTACTGGTTCACCGGCATGCTGGTGCACTAAGCAACACCGATGGAACCGACGCCGCCCTCACCCGCGGCGTCAGTCATTCACCACCCGGTCTGCAAGGCTGCTGAAAGCTTGCTGGTTTATCTTTCAGCCGCCGCAACGGACGAATAACCGGGACCACCCGGAGACACGCCTGATGAGCGAGCTTTTCTACAACGCCGTGCCCAATGCGACCCGTGTCGCGCCGCCGCTGGCCGAACCCCGGCAGTACCCCAGTGCGAAGCCGGCGCGGGTCTACCTGTTCGGCACCTGCGTGGTCGACCTGTTCTATCCCGAAGCCGGGATGGACGCGATTCACCTGCTGGAGCGCGAAGGCATTCGCGTGGATTACCCGCAAGGGCAAAGCTGCTGCGGACAACCGGCCTACACCTCGGGTTACACCGAGCAGGCGCGCACCGTGGCCCGCTCGCAACTGGCGCTGTTTGCCGGCGACTATCCGGTGGTGGTGCCGTCGGGTTCCTGCGCAGGCATGTTGCGCGAGCATTACGCGGACTTGTTCAAGGACGAGCCCGAAACGCTGAAACAGGTGCAGGCCCTGGCCGCCCGCACCTATGAACTGGCCGAGTTCCTCCTGCACGTGTGCAAGGTGCAGCTCAAGGACAGCGGCGCCCCGGTCAAGGTGGCGCTGCACACCTCCTGCTCGGCACGCCGGGAAATGAACACCCACCTGCACGGCCGTGAGTTGCTGTCACAGCTGAGCAACGTGGAACGGGTAGAACACAGCCACGAAAGCGAATGCTGTGGCTTTGGTGGGACTTTCAGCGTCCGAATGCCGGACATCTCCGGCGCCATGGTCGCGGACAAGACCCGGGCGCTGAAGGAATCCGGCGCCCACCAGGTACTGAGTGCCGACTGCGGCTGCCTGATGAACATCAACGGCGCGCTGGAGAAACAACAAGAGGCATTGCGCGGCCAGCACCTGGCGAGCTTCCTCTGGCAACGTACTGGAGGTGCGCAATGAGCACCCCAGAGCTGATTCCGACCACCAACGTGGCGGACGATTTTCGCACCCGGGCCCACCAGGCCCTAGGTGACCAACAACTGCGAAACAACTTTCGCAGTGCCATGGATTCACTCATGGCCAAGCGTGCGGCTTCGTTCAGCGATGCCCACGAAAGAGAACACCTGCGCGCCCTGGGCAATGCGATTCGCGCCCGTGCGTTGTCCAAGCTGCCCGACCTGCTCGAGCGCCTGGAACAGAACCTGACCCGCAACGGTGTGACAGTGCACTGGGCGGAAACGGTGGACGAAGCCAATGGCATCGTCCTCTCGATCATCCGCGCTCACGAGGCGCGGCAAGTGATCAAGGGCAAATCGATGGTCAGCGAAGAGATGGAAATGAACCATGTCCTCGCTGAACAAGGCATTGAATGCCTTGAGTCGGACATGGGCGAGTTCATCGTCCAGCTCGACCACGAGAAGCCTTCACACATCATTATGCCGGCGATCCACAAGAATGCCGGTCAGGTCGCGTCCTTGTTCCACGACAAACTCGGCGTGGAGTACACCAAGGACGTTGACCAACTCATTCAGATCGGTCGCAAGGTCTTGCGGCAGAAATTCTTCGAAGCCGATATCGGCGTCTCCGGCGTCAACTTCGCCGTGGCCGAGACCGGCACCCTGCTGCTGGTGGAAAACGAAGGCAACGGGCGCATGTCCACCACCGTGCCGCCGGTGCACATCGCCGTCACCGGGATCGAGAAAGTCGTCGAGAACCTGCGGGACGTGGTTCCCCTGCTTTCACTGCTGACCCGCTCGGCCCTGGGCCAGCCCATCACCACCTACGTCAACATGATCTCCGGCCCGCGCAAAGAGCATGAGCTGGACGGCCCCCAGGAAGTGCATCTGGTGCTGCTGGACAACGGCCGCAGCCAGGCGTTTGCCGACAGCGAACTGCGCCAGACCCTGAACTGCATCCGCTGCGGCGCCTGCATGAACCACTGCCCGGTCTACACCCGGGTCGGCGGCCACACTTATGGCGAGGTCTACCCGGGGCCGATCGGCAAGATCATCACCCCGCACATGGTCGGTCTGGCCAAGGTGCCGGATCATCCCAGCGCCTCGTCACTGTGCGGCGCCTGTGGCGAAGTCTGCCCGGTGAAGATCCCGATCCCGGCGCTGCTGCGCCGACTGCGGGAAGAAAACGTCAAGGCCCCGGACAGCCCACATCAAGTGATGCGCGGCCAGGGCAGCAAGTACTCGCGCAAGGAACGTTTCATCTGGAACGCCTGGGCCCGCCTCAACAGCTCGCCGACCCTGTATCGCCTGTTCACCCTGGCCGCTACCCGGCTGCGCGCCCTCACCCCGAGCAAGGTCGGCCCCTGGACGCAGAACCACAGTGCGCCAAAACCCGCCGCCCGGTCGCTGCATGACCTGGCCCGTAAGCACCTGGACAAGCAGGGAGACCGCTGATGAGCGCGAAACACAACATCCTCGCCAAGCTGCGCAACAGCCTGAGCGGCACCACGCCGATTGTGGATAACTTCGACGAGGCGCTGGTCACCGAACCTTACAGCTACAGCGCGGAACAACGCATCCCGCAACTGCGCAAACAGATGGAAGCGGTGCACACCGAAATCCACCTGAGCACCGGCGCCGGTTGGCCTGAACTGCTGGCCCGCCTGCTGCAGGAACGCCAGTTGCCCAGCCTGCTGATCGCCCCGAGCACGCCCCACGGCCAGCGGGTCACCCAGTACTGGGCCGAGCAGCCGCAACTGCCGGCGCTCAAGGCCTACGACCGCCCGGTGGAAGAATGGAAAGCCGAGCTGTTCAACGACACCCCGGCCAGCCTCACTACCACCCTGGGCGCCATCGCCGCCACCGGCAGCCTGATCCTCTGGCCGACCCGGGAAGAGCCGCGGCTGATGAGCCTGGTGCCGTCGGTGCATTTCGCCCTGCTCAAGGCCAGCGAGATCCGCGACAACTTCTATCAGGTGCAGCAACAGATGAACTGGGCCGCCGGCATGCCGACCAACGCGCTGCTGGTGTCCGGCCCATCGAAGACCGCTGATATCGAGCAAGTCCTGGCTTACGGCGCCCACGGCCCGAAAGACCTGGTGGTGCTGATCCTGGAGGACCAATGAGCCTACCGGCCGCTTTTCTGCGTGATGCCCAGCAACTGATTCCCCAGGAGCGGCGCTTCGACGACCCGCTCTCGACCCTGGCCTTCGGCACCGACGCCAGCTTCTACCGGCTGATCCCCAAGCTGGTGATCCGCGTCGAGTCCGAGGACGAAGTGGTCGCCCTGCTCCAGCTGGCCCAGCGCGACCGGGTGCCGGTGACCTTCCGTGCGGCGGGCACCAGCCTTTCCGGGCAGGCCATCAGTGACTCGGTGCTGATCGTTCTGGGGGATAACTGGAACGGCAAGGAGATTCGCCATCAGGGTACGCAGATTCGTCTGCAGCCTGGTGTGATCGGCGCCCAGGCCAATGCCTGGCTGGCACCTTTCGGGCGCAAGATCGGCCCCGATCCGGCCTCGATCAACGCCTGCAAGATCGGTGGCATCGTCGCCAACAACGCCAGCGGCATGTGCTGCGGCACCGCGCAGAACACCTATCACACCCTGGCCGGCATTCGCCTGGTACTGGCCGACGGCACGCGTCTGGATACCGAGGATGAGGCCAGCATCGCCGCCTTCCGCGCCAGCCATGGCCCGTTGCTGGAGCGCCTGGCCGAGCTGGGCCGCAGCACCCGCGCCAACAGCGAGCTGGCGGCGAAGATCCGCCACAAATACCGGCTGAAAAACACCACCGGCCTGTCCCTCAATGCCCTGGTGGATTTCGACGAGCCACTGGACATCCTCAGCCACCTGCTGGTGGGTTCCGAGGGCACCCTGGGCTTTATCAGCGCAGTGACCTACGACACGGTGATCGACCACCCGAACAAGGCCTCGGCGCTGATCGTCTTTCCCGATGTGGACACCTGCTGCAACGCGGTGACCGTGCTCAAGAGCCAGCCGGTGTCGGCGGTGGAACTGCTGGACCGCCGCAGCCTGCGCTCGGTGCAGGACAAGCCCGGCATGCCGGCCTTCGTCCAGCAACTCTCGGCCAACGCTTGCGCGCTGCTGATCGAGTCCCGCGCCGCGTCCTCATCACTGCTGCACGAGCAACTGGCGCAGATCATGAATTCCCTGGCCGCCTTCCCGGTGGAAAAGCAGGTGGACTTCACTGAAGACCCGCAGGAAAACGCCAAGCTCTGGGCGATCCGCAAGGACACCTTCCCGGCGGTGGGCGCGGTGCGCAAGACCGGCACCACGGTGATCATCGAAGACGTGACTTTCCCCGTGGAACAGCTGGCCATCGGCGTCAACCGCCTGATCGAGCTGTTCGACAAGCACCACTACGACGAAGCGATCCTGTTCGGCCACGCCCTGGAGGGCAACCTGCACTTCGTCTTCACCCAGGGCTTCAACAGCAGCGAGGAAGTGAACCGCTACCAGGCGTTCATGGACGACGTGGCGCAACTGGTGGCGGTGGAATTCGGCGGTTCGCTGAAGGCCGAGCACGGCACCGGGCGCAACATGGCACCCTTCGTCGAGCTGGAATGGGGCAGCGATGCCTACCAGCTGATGTGGCAGCTCAAGCGCCTGCTGGACCCCAACAACATCCTCAACCCGGACGTGGTGCTCAGCGAAGACCCGCAGATCCACCTCAAGCACCTCAAGCCACTGCCGGCGGCCGACGAGATTGTGGATAAGTGCATCGAGTGCGGCTTCTGCGAGCCGGTGTGCCCGTCCAAGGGGCTGACCCTGAGCCCGCGCCAGCGCATCGTCATCTGGCGTGATATCCAGGCGCGTAAACGGGCCGGCATCGATACGTCCGAGCTGGAAGCGGCCTATCAGTACCAGGGCATCGACACCTGCGCCGCCACCGGCCTGTGCGCCCAGCGCTGCCCAGTGGGCATCAACACCGGCGAGCTGGTGAAGAAACTGCGCAGTGAACACGCCACCCATAACGGCACCGCCGACTGGCTCGGCTCGCACTTCGCCACCACCTTGCAGGGCGCCCGCTTCACCCTGCACGTGGCCAACGGCGCGCGCATGCTCCTGGGCGCTCCGCGCCTGAGCAAGCTGTCGGCGAGCCTGACGCGCCTGTCCAAAGGCCAGGTGCCGCAGTGGAGCAGCGCCATGCCCCAGCCGGAAAAGGCCATTCGCTTCAGCCCGAGCGTCAGCGACGCGCGTCCGCGGGTGGTGTACCTGGCAGCCTGTGTGTCCCGGGTCATGGGGCCAGCGGCGGGCGACAAGGAGCAAAGCTCGCTCTACGAGAAAACCCGCGGCCTGCTGGAAAAGGCCGGCTATCAAGTAGTGCTGCCGGACAACCTGGACAACCTCTGCTGCGGCCAGCCGTTCGCCTCCAAGGGCTACGCCACCCAGGCCGAGGACAAGCGCCAGGAACTGATCGGCGCCCTGCTCCACGCCAGCCGCGGGGGCCTCGACCCGATCTACTGCGACACCAGCCCTTGCACCCTGCGCCTGCTGCAGGACCTGGGGGACGTGCGCCTGGACCTCTACGACCCGGTGCGTTTCATCCGCACCCACCTGCTGGAGCGCCTGGAGTTCACCCCGCAGGAAGCACCGATCGCGGTGCACGTCACCTGCAGCACCCAACACCTGGGCGAGAGCCAGGCGCTGATCGAACTGGCCCGGCGTTGCAGCAACAACGTGGTGATCCCCGAAGGCATCCATTGCTGTGGTTTCGCCGGCGACAAGGGTTTCACCACCCCGGAACTCAACGCTCACTCCCTGCGCAGCCTCAAGGACGCGGTGCAGTATTGCAGCGAAGGCATCTCCACCAGCCGCACCTGTGAAATCGGCCTCAGCCAGCATGGCGGGATCGACTATCACGGGCTGGTCTACCTGGTGGATCGGGTGACCCGGGCCAAGGCGCTCTGAGCCATCGAGCCGGAAAAAAGGGGCGTTTTCGCCCCTTTTTTGTGCCTGGCGGAAAACGCCCCTGGCTTTTTCATTCCTTCGAAAAAAAAACAGAACCCCAGCGCGCGGCTACAGTCCATTTTCTAGGCCCGCAAAAAAGGGCTTAGCCCACTCGGCCGCCGGCCCTGTTGACCGGCAACACCGAGCCCCTGCGATCAAGGAGATAACCATGAAGCGTTCCGCACTGGCTGGACTGTTCATTACCGCCGCGATGCTGGCCTCCCCGGTGTTTGCCGCCGGGCAAGAGGACCTGTGCCAGATCAACCTGCAAAAGATCAAGGATGCCAAAGTCAGCACCGAAGCCATGAGCTCGGACCTGAGCAGCGACATCGACGCCACGGTGCAGCAAGCCACCGCCGAACAGGCCAAGGGCACCGAGCAAGGCACCAAGAATTGCATCTCCCTGACCACCCAGGCGATCCAGAAATTGCAGAACAACACCAAGGGCGATCAGTAGGCCGATGCACTGGGCCAACCTTCGGGTTGGCCTTCTGGCCTCGGTTAGCGTAGAATCCGTCCACCTGTTGGTAATGCACAACAGGTTCGGGGCCGTTTAGGATTCGACGCCGGTTGCGAAACTTTAGGTGCATGCCGAGTTGGTAACAGAACTCGTAAATCCACTGTTGCAACTTCCTATAGTTGCCAATGACGAAACCTACGGGGATTACGCTCTCGCTGCGTAAGCAGCCTTAGCCCTTCCCCCCTGGTACCTTCGGGTCCAGCAATCATCAGGGGATGTCTGTAAACCCAAAATGATTGTCATATAGAACAGAATCGCCGTGCAGTACGTTGTGGACGAAGCGGCTAAAACTTACACAACTCGCCCAAAGCACCCTGCCCGTCGGGTCGCTGAGGGTTAACTCAATAGACACGGCTAAGCATGTAGTACCGACAGCGGAGTACTGGCGGACGGGGGTTCAAATCCCCCCGGCTCCACCAAATAATCATCTAAAGACGTCCATGGGCGTCTTTTTTTGTGGCTGAAATCCAGTAAACACTGGGGTTTAGAGTCCACAAGCGTCCACCAACGTCCATGACGATCTACGATTTCGTGTATTCCAAGTGGTATTCCAAGCCCTCAGCTGCTATTTTTGGAATACATAAACAGCACTGGAATACACCATGGGGGCCCAAGCCACGCGCCTTTCAGACGTAAAGGTCAAAGCCGCGAAGCCAAAGGAAAAGGACTATATACTCACCGATGGCAACGGCCTTCAGATGCGAGTGAGAATCAATGGCTCTAAGCTTTGGAATTTCAACTACATCCAACCCGTGACGAAAAAGCGGATAAACATGGGATTGGGCACCTTTCCTGAGGTAAGCCTGGCTCAAGCACGCAAGAGGACGGTGGAAGCGAGAGAGCTCGTTGCCCAGGGGCTGGACCCTAAAGAGAAACGCGACGCCGAGCGGCACGCGAAAAAAGCAGCCACGGAGCACACTTTCGAAAATATCTCGACAGCGTGGTTCGAGCTCAAAAAGGATTCAGTTACCCCTGCATACGCCGAGGATATTTGGCGCTCTCTCACTCTGCATGTCTTCCCTGATCTGGCCACCACCCCAATCTCTGCTATCACTGCCCCTAAAGTCATAAACTTGCTGCGCCCCCTCGAGACGAAGGGCAGTCTCGAAACCGTTAAACGTCTAACCCAACGCCTCAATGAGATCATGACCTATGGTGTCAATTCGGGATTGATTCACGCGAATCCGCTCAGTGGAATTCGCTCAGTCTTCAAAAAGCCCAAAAAGAAAAACATGGCCGCCCTTGCGCCCGATGAGCTGAAAGAGCTCATGGTCGCAATTGCCAATGCCAGTATAAAAAGAACTACGCGCTGCCTAATTGAGTGGCAACTTCACACCATGACTCGGCCAGCCGAGGCTGCCACCTCCCGCTGGGCTGATATCGACTTCGAAAAGAAGATCTGGACTATACCGGCGGAGCGCATGAAGAAACGTCGGATACACATCATCCCCCTCACGGAGCAGGCTCTGTCTCTCCTGGAAGCGATTAAACCCTACAGCGGACACCGGGAGTACGTCTTCCCTGCAGACCGGAACCCTCGCACCCACTGCAACAGCCAGACAGCCAACATGGCGCTGAAGCGCATGGGCTTCGAAGGGCGCCTGGTAAGCCATGGCATGCGCTCAATGGCTAGCACTATCCTCAACGAGCACGGCTGGGATCCTGAATTGATCGAGGTGGCGCTTGCACATGTCGACAAAGACGAAGTGCGAAGTGCCTATAACCGAGCGGACTACATCGAACGCAGACGACCGATGATGGCTTGGTGGAGTGGGCACATTCAGGAGGCAGCCACAGGCAACCTTTCGATGTCAGCTATCCAAGAAAATAAGGACAGAAAGGTCGTTTCAATGCGCTGATGAGAGGTTACTACCGACCAGAAATAGTTCAGCGCAAAAAGCATGACCTTTCACTACCTTCGTTCACCGAGTTCTAGCAACCTGCGTAGGTTGCTCCATACAGTCGCCGCAACTGAGGCGGGAGAAACGCTATGCATCCTCATCTAGGCACATTTGTCCAATATGAGGAGCAACCGTACTGTTGTCTTCGTCATTCGCCAGTTCGGGGAAAAGGAAATCTGCTTCTATCCAAAGCTGGCGCTCTTCCGGAATGTCCTTCTCATCGCCAGGGACATGGAAGTCAGACCGCTGGATAGGACGCTGGGACTGGTCGAAGGCGAACAGGCGGCACAAGGCTTGGAGCGCAGCGGTCTTGCCGGAACCATTAGGGCCGATCAAATAGGTCACAGCTTCGAGGCCGACTTCAGTAGGCCCCAAACTGTAAGATTGAAAGTTCGATAGGCGAAGCGTCTGTAACCTCATACTGTTTAGCCGTCATTGGTATTTACAGCCCGCCAAGCCTAATCTGCGGCCGCTTGCCTGCCATCCCAATGAAGATCAGACGCTGGCAGCGCTACTGTGGATGACTTTCGTGATCATTAGTCGAGGTGCCCACCTCAGCCACCGTGACCTGGCCGCTAATTAACATGGGCAGGAGCCAATCACGCAATCTTGTTAGCTCTATATTTTCAAAAATAGCTTCTTTTCTTTTTTCAAACCAAGGCGTAACGATACGCTGGTATTGCTCCGCAACATCCTGCCCTGGATGAATAATACGTGACTCCTTAAGGAATTTAAAATGCCTCGCATATCCATAGCTAGACAAGTCAATATCAGATACGACTTGATACAGTAGATAGCCCGGAATTTTTGGGCTTTTAGAAACAAGAACCTGAGTCCCGTCTGCGCCCCTCGCGTAGCTAAAATTGACTAGCTTTACTACTCTAGTGTGATCACCAAAGACAACATGCGGCTGTTCTGGGACGATTAGAGATGAATGATCATCAGTAAAACCACAAATATAACTTTTACTCTGATCTATGATCGGTATAGAACCTGTATCACAAATATTTTTACTCATTACCTTCGTCGAGGAAGGAACTTTATCCAGGATATCTTCAACAAATACACTCCCCCATCCCTCAGGAACCTCTTTTCCCAACGGTGCATTATAGACCATCTTGCCACGGAAGGACTTGTAGGGTTTACCGTTGACATCGGGGAAGTCAAACTGCACAAACCAGTATTCATACAAGGCCTCAGCCATCACCTCCAGCTCGGCTGCGATTCGATTGTTACAGTCGATCTTCTTATTCAGCAGAAAGAGAAGATCCCCTGCACTTATTTGATCTTCGTACTCTGGGAGCAACAAATCCAAGTAAGAGAATATTTCTTCATTCAAGCTAGCCCTTAGCGTTAATACCGCATTGTTTTTCATGGTTTTCCTGAACAGAGGACTTCTCAGGTAAAACGCCATGAATTTGGCATAGGTTACTTTTTCTTTTGTCGGCCGAAGCCTTTTTAGAAAACCACTATATGTCGCCGCAGGATAGCTTTTTAAAGCAACAGAGCTCATCCCAAGCTCGTCGATTACTTCGCTTGTCCTTGTTAAAAATATATCCCCTTCATTTATTGAAAACTTCTCTTGCACCTGCTCTGTGGTATCCATTTTATCAGTAAGTTCATTCGGCAGAAAATAGTTATTGAATACCGATGAGAACGACAAAAATGGGGCACCATGGCCTGCTTGTTCTGGTTTCGACGAAATACCTGAAGCCATTTCATACAAATCCGAGAACTTATACTTAGTTAACTTATTCATACAGCAAACCTGCCAACTGCTTCTTAATTTCTAACTCCAGCCCAGCTGACTCCCTGAACAACTCATCCAACTTTTCGCTATACCCCCTCAGCTTTGCGGAAAATTGCTCCTGCGTCAGATCAGAATATTCAATTTTCACCTCGAAATACTGCCCCGCGCTCAAGGAATAGTTCTTAGCAGCAATATCGTCATAGCTCACCAACACTGAGAAATCTTCAACCGCCTCTTTGCCATTAAAGGTTGCGATAATACGGTCTTCTTCGTTTTCAGAAAGCAGGGTTTTCTGATTCTTGCCATCCTTGACCTTGGTACCCAGTCCAGAGGCGTCGATCAACACCACGTCGCCCTGATTGGCAGCGTCAATAAACAGGATGGATACGTTGGTCCCGGTAGTCGCGAAGATGTTGCTGGGCATAGAGACAACGCCTGCGAGCATCTTGTTATTCACCAAATGCTGGCGAATCCCCTTGTCTATGCTACTTTGCGCGGTGATAAAACCGGTGGGCACGACCACTGCGGCTTTGCCGCCAGGTTTTAGCGAATGGATTATGTGTTGCAAGAACAAAAGGTAAATCTCCATTTTGTCCTTGTCCTTCGGCTTAGCCTTTGGAACCCCGACGAAGAAACGTTCTTGGTGCTCCTTACTGTCCAGCTCGTTACGAAAATCGCTGAAATCCATCTTGAACGGAGGATTACTGACAATGTAATTAAACTGCCTCAGCGATTTTCCCTCCCGGTGGTAAGGGTGGCGCATGGTGTCACCCTGGATGATATTGGGGATGGAATGCACCAGATTGTTGAGGATCAGGTTCAGACGAAGCAGGCTGGATGATTTTTGCGAGATATCCTGCGAATAGATGCTGCAGCGCTGCTCGCCAATGGCGTGGGCAATATTCATCAACAAGGTGCCGGAGCCGGCGGAAGGGTCGTAACAGCTCACGTTCCTGATTTTGCCGCGTACATTCTCAGGCACTAGGATAGCAGCCATGATCTTAGCTACAGAGTGTGGCGTGTAGTACTCGGCGTATTTACCGCCACTGTTGCTGTTGTAGTCCTTGATCAGGTATTCGAAGACCGTAGCGTAGAAATCGTACTTCTGGGTGAAGATGCGCTCGAAGCTGAACTCAACCAATTTGTTTATTAGAGCACGACAGAAATCGTCGCGCTTGGACGGGTCGGAGATGTATTCACTGACGCGATCAAACAGAGTGACCTTGGTCCCGCCATCAGTTTTCACCGCGAAGATGTCGTTGTTGACAATGGCGATATCGCGCAGGGTGTCGTCAAACAATTTCGCGAATTCAGGCCCATTCTGCCTGCCGAACAAATAGGCGAGGAAATGCTCGGGTTTCAGCCGTGGAGTGTCCGGTCCTAACTGCAATTGCAGCATTTCCAGCTCATCCGCGCTAAGACTGGACATGGCCTGCTCCCAAGTGAGGGCTTGACTTAGCTCGGGCCGGATTTTCTTGGCTTCGAAGGTGAATTTGTCGTTGAGAAACTTATAGAGAAAGACCTGGGTGATGATCTTGAATTCGTTGCCATCGTTGCCCAGGCCATAGGCAGCGCAGATGGCCTTGAGGCTGTCGATCAGTTGGCGGGTGCGTTGCTCAAATTCCTGCGTTACCACGTACGTGTTCCTATTCGAGTGCCAGAGGCAAATTCATTGATGTATTCGGCCACCACCAACTGGTTGATGGTGCGTGAAGCGTCTGGGGTGAGCTGGATTTTCTGGCGACCTTTGAACTCGCCAATCACCAGCGGCATCATCATCCGCTCGAAGTAGCTTTCGTTATTCACAAGCTGGGTGTTCTGCAACACCTGCTCGTCGGCCTGCTGCTTGACGCCCGAGAGCGCCTCAAACAGGCGGCGTTCAGTTTGGGTGAGACCGCCGCGCTCGTGCAGACGCTTGTGAATGCGGGTGTATTTGGCGTCGCCCTGGTACTTGGCACGCAGCTGGTTATTCTGCCGATTGAGCTCTTTGACCTGGTCATGAATCGCGTTGAGCGCGCCGATGTTGGCAGTCATTTCTTCTTGGGTGACTTCGTTGAGTTTCTTTTTCTTGAACAGTCGTTCCAGCTCTTCCTTGAGAGTAATGAACTTGGGATCTTGCTGGTCGAAATTTTCGGCTAAAGCCTCACGGGTCTGGCGCAGGGTATTCTTGAGCTTGTCAGCCAGTACCAGCTCTTCTTCCCGAACCTTGGTGAACATGAACAGCACATCTTCCAGCGCCACGTTGAGCAGGTTGCTGGTGTCGGTACTGGATTCGATGCTCTCTTTCAGGTTGAGCATGTCGAGGTGGTTGCAGGTTTCGCGGTAGAGCTGGTTGAGCTTCTGAAAATCAAGCTGCTGCAGGAGTGCATAGTCAGCCTGCAGGCGAATCAGGTTATAAAGGCTGCGGGCGTCGGCTAGTGCCTTCTTGAGCGCCAGCACCGTGGCGCGATCCTGAATTTGGGTGATTTGCCGCGAAAACTCTTCGGCGTTTTCGATGTTGAAGCTAAATAGGATGTCCTTGATCGCTTCAATTTCCTCGGCGATTTCTTCAGCAGATTTGAACAGGTTGGAGTAGTGCTCAACCTCGTCACCTAGCTCGGCCTGCAGCTCGTCGAAATAGGCCTTGTTGGTGGCGTCGAACTCCTTGCGGATGTCGGCGAAATCGACCACATAGCCGTAGCGAAAATCCTTGTAGGTGCGATTGACACGGGTGAGTGCCTGCAGCAGGTTGTGCGAACGGATCACCCGACCAAGGTAGAGCTTTTTCAGACGCTTGGCATCGAAGCCAGTGAGCAGCATGTTGTAGACAAACAGTAGGTCGATCTTGCCCGCCTTGAAGTCTTCCACCCATTGCTTGCGCTCTTCCTTGCTGCCCACGTCGTGCAGGATCAGTGCGGCGCTTTTGATGCGGTTTTCCAGCAGGGTGCGGGCGGCGTAGCTGCCGGGCTGCGTGGCGGCGATCAATGATTGCGCGGAGTCCTGCAGGTTGGGGCTGGGCTGGCCCTGATTGACATAAACTTCGTTGAAGATCTTGAACATCTGCCGGGCCTGTTCGGCGCTGTCGCAGATCACCATACTGCCGATGCTGGCATCAGCCAGCGCACCGCGGCTCTTTTCGAAATCACGCACGATGTAGCCGAGCATAGGGTCGACGAACTTCGGGTGGGCATAGATGAGCTTGCGGTCGATATCGCCCTGTTGAAGCTCTACAGCGGCTAGCGCTTCCTGCAGAACGAGCTTGTAATTGGTGGCGATTTCTTCGCGGATCAGCCGCAGGGTATAGCCGTCTGCGATGGAAGCGTTGTAGTAGTACTTATGAATGTAGTCGCCGAACAAGGCGCGGGAATTGTAGTCGTCACCTAGCAGGGGGGTACCGGTAAGGCCAATTTTGATGGCGCTGCGGTCCGACTGGCTGAGGTTGGCGAGGAAGCTGCCCTGTGGGTTGTAGCTGCGGTGCACCTCGTCAAGAAAGTAGACGCGCTGAATATTGACGTCGTAGTCCTCTGTACGCACCACGTCCGGGTCATCCTGGAATTTCTGGATGTTGACCACGGTAATTTCTGGTCTACCGCTGTGGTTGTGCAGCACCTGGGTGGCCTTGATGTCACGAGCGAAGGCTTCACGGCTGTCGATGCTGTGTACGATCAGCCCGCGCCCGGCAAATTCGCGCTGGGCCTGGGTGAGCAGATCGAGACGGTCGACGATGAAATAGAACTTGGGAATGACACCCTGGCGCTGGAAGTAGTCCGTTAGAAACCGAGTGTTGTAATAGGCAAGCGCAGTTTTTCCGCTGCCCTGAGTGTGCCAAATGATGCCCTCGCGCACGCCAGCATCGAGCTTCTTCTCAATCGCCTTAGTGGCGAAAAGCTGCGGGTATCGCATGACGTGTTTTTGCAAGCCGTCGGACTCGTTGACATAGACGAGCGCAAAACGCAATAGAAAAGCCAGGCGTTGACGGCTGAACAATGAAGTGCAGATGCGATTGGTCGGCGCGTTGGGTTCCTTGTTACTGAGGAACTCCGGGCTGTGCTTGATGACGTTGAGATTGTTGTCGCGTAGCACCGCATTCTCGATGTCGTCATCTTCGGCAACCAGCAGCTCGGCCAGATTCAACGCCTCCTCTTCCCGGAAGTAGTTGAAGATTGGCGAGTCATATGAAGGGCTGGCATAGAAAGCACCTTCGATGGGCTGCGGCGAGCCGTCTTCGTACTCCATGTTGTTGGAGAAGACCATCAACTGGGTGATGTTGATGAAGCGACGAAAGCGCAAATTGCGGCAGCGCGTGATGATGCGGTTGCGCTCGGCCATCACGCCTTCGCGGTTGTTGGGCTTCTTGACCTCGATGAAGGCCAGCGGCATGCCATTGATCAGCAGGGTGATGTCGGGCCGGAACTCATCATCACCATTTCGGCATGGCAGCTCGGTCACAACGTGGAAGCTGTTGTTGTCGAAATTCTCAAAGTCGATCAGGCGGATGCCAGAGCGCTCTGTGAGCTTATCGTAGAAAGCCTGGCCGAGGTCTTCGTTGTCCAGCGAGAGCTTGACTTCAGCCAGCAGACGGTCGATATCATCGGCTTCCACGCCAGGATTGATCCTGGCAAGCGAAGAACAAAAAAGCACAGGAAAGATATTGGTTTGCTCATCCCAGGAAGCCCCCTTCAGTGAGAGGTAGCTGTAGCCCAGGCGAACCAGGTGCAAGATGCAAGGGATCTTGACGCGCGAATCTTCATTGAAAACCATCAGGTGTGCTCTTCCTTAATGCAATGCGCTAGTTGTGTTGCGCTACGGTGTCAGAGGCATCATCCGCCCCACCAGCCCGCACCCATTCGTCCACCTCAGAGAGCTGGAACTTCCAGAGTCTGCCTATGCGATGAGCCGGCATGCCCCGCCGCTCACGCCAGCGATATACCGTGTCCTTAGCCACACCCAAGTGAAGGGAGACCTGCTCGGCAGTGACCCAATGCTCAGTACTCATGGTGGATACGCTCGATCTCAAGCTGTCATAGTCGTTTAAAGTCGGCTGGAGTCTATCAGCGAGAAGGCAGTTACGCAGCTAATAGCTACACGGTGATGGTCCTCACGCTACGCATGAATGTTCCCAATCCATTTGCGTGTACATCTATGGAAAGTGGGCTGCTAGAGATTCCGAACCCGACATTCGGTCTGAAAGCTATCCGAGCGCGGATCCTAAAGCCCGGAGCCTCCACCTGGAGAAGCTGGGCGTCTGCGGTGGGCGCGCGGACGTTGCCGGCCGCCGAACGTAACTACGTTCTTGGATATTTCGCAAATGGCTCCCACATGAATCACCTCATCGCGAACTGCGTGAAGAAACTGTAATGCTACCCTAGAGCGCTCATCCATCATGCGCGATGGCGCATGATTGTTGGTGTTCAGTAAGACTTTACCCACCATCCATCTAGACGACACGGGTGACCGACCGCTTGGCCAGTCAGCGTTATTGCGTGCCGCGGTGGTTAGTATCGGCAACCACTACACAGTGCCCATTACTCACATCATCCCTCTTTATGAAGGCACGAATGGCACCCAGGCGATGGACCTTGTGGGACGTAAGCTTTCACTACCCTGCCGACAAATACTGCGCCGATTCATGGACCCTGTAGGTACCCTTCTCAAAGCGCATGTTGATGATCCCGACCTGGCTGATCTGATCCCACTCGTACAAGTTGCTGTGAGCGATCTCGAGGAGCCGATCGCACTCGTCATGGGCAAAGAAAAAGAACGACCTGTCAGGCTAGGCGCTGCAGCAACCGACTTACTGCGACAGTTCAGAATAGTGGCATTGAGATTCGTCTGACTCAGAATGGCGAAGGTGGCAATTCAAGGACAAACTGAGGTAAAGAGCTCAGCGTACTACGCTGGAAAATTGAGTAACGCTCGCTTCTTTTTTCAACGCTTCTTACCTGAAGCCCACTTTCGAGCCGCGGCAATTGCAAGCGGCTGCACCTCAGTCATGGAGATGCCAACAGAACAGTTTTAATCCTGCAATAATTCAGGTCTATCTTCCTGCGTCTATTTCGACGCAGGAAGATAGAGTCATGTAGCTATCACCAGCCAACTGGTTGTAATCGCAATGCTTGACTGGTGATCAATGACATATTTTTTGTGCCTGAAAACACCATAACGAGCTACTCATCTGGCAGGGAGCCAGAGGACGATATCAACGGGGTCTGTTCAAAAGCGATAAGTCATCTGCGCTGTCAGTCCATGCGCACTGTTTTCGTACTTCGAACTGTACGCGGGCTGGAGGCCGGAGGAGTTGGACTGACTGATCGGAGCTGTGTTTTCCCAAAGGTAGGCGTATGCAATGTCGATGGTCAGCTCGTTTGTGGGAGTGTAACCAGCCCCGACGGTAACTGTTCGACGATCCCCAACAGGGATGCGAACGATCCGATCTTCGTTCTTCGTCGGAGACGGGTCGTAGGCAAAGCCAGTGCGCAACACCCACTGCGGAGTCAATTGGTACGAAGTACCTATAGCCACTGACCAAATGTCGTGAAAATTGACTTGCTCACCAACCGTCCCAAATCCTAAAGCGAGGCTGAGCGGAGGGATTCCCTTATTCTCAGCAGTCAAATCCTTCAAGCGACTCCAGCGCGTCCAGGTTGTGCCTAGGTAACCAGTCAACTTCTCATCGAAGCGGTATGTCAGCGACGTATCTACAGACTCTGGAAGAGTAACATCCATGCTAGTGCCGTATCGGCCGTTCAAGCGAAAGGCAGCAGGTGATTCAGAAACGCTGATGTGGCCTTTGAGACCATAATCAACCTTGGAATGATAGGTGAAGCCCCAAGTGGCGGACTCACTGATATCGATCATCACACCAAGGTTATAACCGAAAGCAGTGTCGTCCCCTTTGATCTTAAGTTCAGTATCTTTTCCAGTTGGGTTGAGCGCTGCGGTGGCCAAGTCGTTTTTCAACTTGCCATCAAGACGATTTATGGTTAACCCTCCCCCGACAGAAATAAAGTCATTGACCCGGTAACTTACGGTCGGCTGGAACGTGATCACTTTAACCATGCTATATGACCCGTGATAACGTCCTTGGAACGAAGACTCATAGTCGTTGATCAGTCCGAACGGTGCATACACACCTATCCCAACACTAACGTCATCACTCACGGGGGACGAAGCGTACCCGAAAGGAATGGTTGTAATAGGTGCCGAATCGCCTTTGTTAGTACCGCGAGCATTGCTCGATGCATTCTTGATATCAATGCTCGGATCTATGACAGCAAAACCACCGCTGATCTCCGCACGCTTGAGTTTGACCAACCCTGCCGGGTTTCCGTAGATAATGCTTGCATCCAATACAGTTGATGCCCTGCCCGAAAATGCCGTGCCCGCCCCACTGGCGCTTTGTTCATTGATACTAAAGCCATTGGAATATGCGTCAAGCGAAATTGTACAAGCACTGAGGGCGAGAAAGCGATGAAAAGCCTTTTTATACATTTTTATTCGACTCCGATTCGTAAAATAGCCCTCTGAAAACTTTCAAAAGGCCCTACCACGCTTCAAGCACCGTTCACAAAGTTCACGAAACATGGGTCCTCTAATTCTATTAAGATGGGAAAACCCAAAGTGTTATCTAGATGACACTCTGCTAGTAAAATCCGTTTGAATGAGTAAAAAATGGGGAGGGACCTGGAAGGTCGCCGCGGAGATTAGTCCAAGCATAGGCTGGGGGACGCCTATGGCGGGCGGGTGGACCACTTTACGTATGTGGCAGAAAATAACCCGGATATTGGCATCAATCAACCTTGTTGACCTTCGCGTAAAATTCGAAAATTGATTCTGGCAACACCATAAGCCACGTGCATGGAAGGTTTGGTTTTCAGCTTTCGGCGCCTTCGAGTAATCATTTATTAGGTGCCCTGCCCTTCCTAAGAAACAAACATGACTGAAGAGCCCGCCTTATATACCTGAGAAGATTTCCGCATCAGTCGCTTCGCCTTATGAAAATAACTGTAGCTCCAACTCAAAACAACAAGAGCGTTTTCAAAATGGATCATGATACAATTAATCAAGATGCTAGCACTTTTGTTATTTCTTCAATCAAAGACGTTCTTCGTATTGAAGATATTTCGTTAGAAGACAGGGGTATGCCTCCCAGTACGTATGAGTTGATTCGACGTAGCGCTGAACGCAATCCTGACTCTATTGCGCTGACCTTTTTGCTGAACGGGAACAGTGAAGAGAAGCCCTATCGGCTTAGCTACGCAGGCCTATTTGCGAAAGTTACGCAAACGGCAAACGCGTTCCATAGGCTGGGCATTAGGCCCGGCAAAGCAGTTTCTTATCTACTGCCCAACCTCCCTCAGACGCATTTCACAATATGGGGGGGTGAGGCAGCGGGAACAGTTAACGCTATCAATCCAATGCTTGACGGTGAACACATAGCGGAACTCATTCGAGCGTCCAACTCTGAAGTACTAGTGACACTATCCCCCGGTGAAGGAACTGATATCTGGAGAAAAATTTCTGCACTGCGCGACCACATTCCCGAGTTGAAACACATCGTTACAGTGGGCATGGGTAGCTATCAAAATGAGCCATTCCGCAATACTCTTCCAGAGGACATTTTCGATTTTGATGAGCTGATTGCTCAATGTCCCGCAGACCACCTTGAAAGTGGGCGAATTATTAACCCAGACGACATCGCATCGTATTTTCACACGGGAGGAACCACAGGCACCCCGAAACTCGCGCCCCATACTCATCGGAATGAGGTGGCGATGGCGATGATCATGGCGATGGCTATGGATTTCAGGGCTAACGACACTGCCCTTTGTGGTCTCCCTCTATTTCATGTCAACGGTGTAATGGTAACGGGCCTGGGCCCGTTCTATGTCGGCGCCGAGGTGCTTTTGGCAACCCCGCAGGGCTATCGCAACGGCTCATTGATTTCAAATTTCTGGGGAATTATCGAGCGCTACCGCGTAAGTTTTTTCAGCGGTGTACCAACGATCTATGCAGGCCTGCTCCAAGTACCCAGTGCTGGACATGACCTAAGTAGTCTCCGCTATGCACTCTGCGGCGCTGCGCCAATGCCGGTAGAACTGATCCACCAGTTTGAGTCTAAAACCGGACTGAAGCTGATCGAGGGCTACGGTATGACCGAGGGCACTTGTGCAAGCAGTGCTACCCCATCTGCAGGCGAGAGACGACCAGGCTCTATTGGGCTACGGATGCCTTACTGTGACGTTAAAATTGCGATCTTGGATGGTGATGGTGATTTTGTCCGCGATGCCGAAATAAATGAAATTGGTACCGTCTGCCTACGTGGGGTCACCGTGTTCACCGGCTACCTGCAACCTGAAAAGAACCGCCGGATTTGGATCGATGGTGATTGGTTTAATACCGGCGATCTGGGGCGTATAGACGCGGATAGCTACATATGGCTTACAGGAAGAAGCAAAGATCTGATCATTCGTGGTGGTCATAACATCGATCCACAAATGATCGAGGAAGCGCTACACATTCATCCAGATGTAGCTATGGCAGCCGCAGTGGGAAAGCCAGATACCAGGGCAGGCGAGTTGCCGGTAGTATATGTCCAGCTCGTGCCAGGCGCCAGTACAACGGCCGAAGTGTTGCTGGAGCACGCGGCAGCTCATATTCCGGAACGAGCAGCGGTACCGAAAAACGTATGGATTGTCGAGACCATTCCGCTGACTCATGTAGGAAAAATTTTCAAACCCAGCCTTCGCTTTGATGCGATTCAGCGGGTGTTCGAAGAACATCTTCGCCATCTCGACCCGGGTTTGAAGGTAGAGGTGGTAGCCGATGACATTTATGGCCAACTTGCTCATGTCTATGTGAGCAGTCATACCGACACACTTCAGGCTGCTATTGAGCAGATCCTTAGCGGCTTTACCATTCGCCACACCATAATAAACAAAGATCCGTTAGTCTAGATATCAAGCCTCTTAGAATTGCTAATGCCCAAATTTCGCTTAGTCACTTCCTTATCAAAAAACGCATTCAGATTAGAGCGAGTTGATTAATTTTTTACGGCATGGGCTCAGGATAATAGAGGAGGACTTATCCAGACTAGCTATACTTATGACCGGTGGAGTCATGAATAAAGTTATGGCCTCTTGACGCTCTGAAAGCCGTTAAATAATCGCTATCCAAAAGTGTATCTAATCTGGCGATGTCTAAGCGTTCCTGTCATCGTGACTTCCACGGCAATGGTTTTGGTGCTGGCTTGATTGCCCTCGATGCAGACATTCGATTTGCGGAGCCCGAAGCGCGATTATCCATTATGGAGTCGCGGTGAGGGCTGATTCTGCTACACAAAGACGTGGCGATGGCGCTGACATTCTGGTGGCGTCTTCGACACTCGGCAGGCCCACCACCCAGGGCTGATCACTTACACCTCCGATGATCCGTTAGAGGAGCCTCGGGATTTGCCCTGAGTTTTCTCAGCGCTCTTTGCATGCAGTGGCTGCCGCAAAAAAGCTGATGATAGACGCTTGGACCAATTCCGAATCGATTGCGCAGACGTTGAGAAGGTTGTGGCAGCGTCCGGTAAACAGCAAAAAACTAAGCTATTTCCGTACGCCGCCGTTTTCAGTGAGATTGCGCCTCCCACGATTGCTCAGTTGCAAACTGAAGAGCATTAAACTTCGATTAGTGACGAAATAGATACAGTTGCTCGAAACTCGCTAGGTGTAAATCCTGTCCATTTCTTGAAAGCTTTTCTAAAGTTTGATGCGTCTGAAAAACCCACCCGCTCCGCTATATTATCGATAGTCATTAAGGTGCGTTCGAGATACTCGATCGCCAGCGTTTGGCGAATTTCGTCAACCAAGCCCTGATAGGAAATCCCATCAGAAGCCAGATGGCGATGCAACGTACGAAGAGAAATACCTAGTTGATCTGCAACTTCATCAATTTTGGCGAAATGTCCGGGCCGGTTGACCAGTATAGTGCGGATGCTCTGCGCTAAATCCGAGCTCGGTTTGTTGTTGAACAAAAGCTGATCACAGAAATTTTCACAGAGTAGCGCTGTCATCTGATTGGCATTGGGAAGAGGAAGTGCACGTGAGCTAGCGTCGTAATGCCACTCCATAACGCCAGCGTCGAACTCCACTGGGCAATTGAGCATCTTCTCGTAGAGTCGCCAATGCTTTGGCGCGGGATAGGGCAGCAACATGCATACAGAGGGGAATGGGGCTTCAAGTACCCGAGACAACATCGAGTGATTTGAGCTTCGCCAAAATTCAGCTACGAACGGCAACAAATCGCCCAGTGAATCGGGATGGTGACTTCGCATGATGCCGACTTCCCGGTCAATTGACGAGGTTATATGCAGCACCGGGCCAGCCTGCCAAAGATGCTTGAAACAGAAATCAAGTGCATCACCGAGTGTACGACTGCTAACCAAGGCATAACCGAAAATACCGAAATCGCTTACACGCTGTCTTGCGCCGGCGTGTAGCGCAACGTCTGACCGGACGGTCAAGCGTTGAGCATTTGCATAAATCGCTAATCTCTGCCTTCTTGAGATCAGTGACTGCGGATCAGCAAACTGACGAGGATGCACGCCGGAACCCTCTACCAGCTCTCTAAGCGAAACTCCTTGGCTGGCCATCTCAGCGACAAGAGCATTCAAACCGAAAAGGCTCAAGCTCGGAGTGTGGGCATCTTGAGGCTGGTTTGAGAAATGGAGTTTTTTATTCTGATTCATGAGGTGACTACCTTCACGCGTTTGGCAGCAAATCACCCCAATACTGGCATCAATCAACCTTGTTGACTATAGAGCTAGAATCGAGAATCACTCCTGGCACCCCAAAAGCTTCGTGTGCGGAACCCTTGGTTTCCAGCTTTCCAGCGCCCCAAGAGACAACCCACTAGGCACTCTGACGTTCCAGGAGAAAATCATGACTGAAGAATCCACTGTAGATATCAGCTACGACGGTGCACTGGCCATCCTGACCATGAACCATCGGCCGCATAACCTGATTGATTCAACACTGGTCAATGCATTGCTGGCAGGACTGGATGCCGTCCTAGGAGCAGGCGCACGTGCTGTCGTAATACGTACTGGACTGCGCAATTTCAGTGCAGGTGGCGATGTGTCAATGTTTGAAGCCCGCATTTCCCCCGAGAAAAAACCAATAGAGCTCTCGGCTACAAAGCTCCTTCATGCATTCAAGAGCTTTCCACTACCAATCATCGCCAGCGTTCGTGGCATCTGTGTAGGGGGGGGGTTTGAGCTGTCATTGGCATGTGATTTTGTCATTGCTGCCAAGTCAGCCAAATTCGGCTCCGTAGAATCCACAATTGGGTTAAACCCGCTGATGGGTGCAATTCAGCGCCAAGTGCAAGCTGCAGGCCTGCTTCGTGCCAAAGAAATCTGCATGCTCGGACATCGCTATGACGCCGAAACCATAGAACGCTGGAATCTGATTAACCGAGTTGTCGCTGATGAAGTTTTAGAAGAAACGACGCTGGTGATTGCTCAAGAATTTGCTCATGGCCCGACCCTCGCGCATGGCATCACAAAAAAAATTGCGCACATCGCAGCAGATCATGGACTTGAGGCGGCGGATACTGCAATGGGCGAATTGCAAGAAGCTCTGTGGGACACTGAAGATCTAGCTATCGGCGTTAAGTCGCTGCTCACCTCCGGCCTAGGCCTCGCTAAGTTTGTGGGGCGCTAATTATGGCAGGTCCTCTTCAAGGTCTTCGCGTAATCGACCTGTCGCGAGTGCTCGCAGGCCCCTTATGTGCCAAGACGCTGACTGATCTTGGTGCTGATGTCATCAAGATTGAACCGCCTCGCGCAGATGTGTCGCGTTTCTCCGCGCCTACCAATCAGAATGGGGTTTCGGGTTATTACGCCCAACAGAACGCTGGAAAACGAAATATCTCGCTTGATCTCAACTTTGCTGAAGGAAGAGAGTTGGCGATGCGCTTATGTGAGACTGCCGACATAATCGTTGAGAATTTCCGACCAGGAACGCTCGGTTTTTTCGGCCTAGATTACGCAAGCGTAGCTGCTCGAAATCCGAAAATAATTTACGTATCGATCTCGGGGTATGGTCAAGGCGGCCCGTGGGCTAGTCGGATGGCTTACGCCGCAACTGTCCAGGCTGAGATAGGCCTTACCGCACACACCAAGCGTCATTTTGGAGACGCTCTGAGCGTTGATCGTACAGATAGCCTATCCCATGCCGATATTTATACCGGACTACAGGCAGCAATTGGCGTATTGGCTGCTTTGAATCGGTTACACAGCACCGGAAAAGGGCAACACATCGACGTTTCGATGGCTGCGACAATTATGTCCATTAATGAGCATGCGCATTTTGATTTGAGCGATCTGGATAGCGGAGATGAATTTCCGATCCTAGGTGCGACTGATGGTGTTTTCTTCAATGGTCCGGGCGGCGAGCGTTTCATCTCAGCCATTAGCCTCATAAACAACCTGACTTTCCGGTTCTACATGGCGGCGATGCGCCGTCCAGACCTAATAGATGATCCTCGCTTTTCAAGTGCAGCAGCGCGTCGAGAACATCTGACAGAACTGCATGCCTTGGTGCAATCCTGGATGCTGACCTTCCAAGACATGGCTGCTTTGGATGCACAACTCGACGAGGCCAAAATCGCCATTGGTAAAATACGCTCACTTCGAGACATTGCTGATACGGAATGGGCTACCTACTGGGGCGCAGTCGATGAAGTTTCGGATCGCAATGGCGGGACCTTCCGCCTACCTGGCCGACCTTGGCATTTCTCCGACGATGAACTAGATCCACCAGGAGATCCGGCTATTCAGGGTGAACATAACCACAGTATTTGTACCGAACTCGGCATATGTGAAGCACAGATTGAAACTTACACAGAATCAAAAATTCTAACGGGAAACTTTGCGTCCCAAGTTATTAAAATGAGTCATGAGACCTAGAGCCAATCTAGAAAATCAAAGCGAAAAACCCAAACTTCCCACCATCTATTTTCTCGCAAAGGAAATAACAATGACACAAACCCCTATCTTAGCGACAACTATAGCACGCATCAAAAAAACAGGAAGTAAAGCCTGGCATTAACACCAAGCTTAAAGGAACTTTTACGAAACCCCAAAAATACAAAATCAAGAACGCTGATTTGTTAGATGTATTCACTGACGAGAACATCACTAATCAAATCGGCGTTTCCATACGCAACACTAAAAACTTCCTGTCTTGGGGAGTTTTCTGTCGTCACGATTAAGCTTCATAGAGACGTCCTAGTTCGATCTGAGTCCCCCGCGCCACCGATTTCCTTTCTGTAGTGACTGACAGCGAACTTATTCAGTCACACATAAGCATTGCGAGCATTTAAACTGTCATTTGTTGTCGCAATCATCGCGACTGCGACGCCGATGATCATTAATGTAGCGGCGGAGTCCTTCCACGTCTTTGACTGCCACTTTGCCGTAGTCCGTTTCAATCAAGTTCAGCTCTCTTAGCTCCTTCATTACTCGATTGACGTTTGGTCGAGTACTACCAACCATGAGACCGATGTCTGACTGAGACAATGTCAGCTTCACGACATCAGTTGATGACCTTTGCATGTCTGAAAGCCAGAGGAAACGAGAGGCTATTCGAGCAGCTACCGGTTGCGTCAGCAGTTCCTCTAACATTCGAAGCACGCTCCTCAGTCGGCGGCTAATCTGAGCAGCTACCGCACTCTCTACTTCGTGATGCGTAAGCCTAAGATCATTGAAATCACGTGCTTTCCACACCCTCAGCACAGACTCGCCACGCGTAATATAGTTTACCGAGTACGGCTCCTCGTCGACCACTGAACTGTCGCCGATCACGTCTCCTGGCTTGTAGATGTATATAAGAACCTCTTGGCCATCAGCGGTGAGAATACACTGACGAACTTCACCAGAAACGATCTGGAAGACCTCAATAATTGGATCGTTTTGTTGGTAGAGGGTGGTCCCACCAGGCAAGCTCCGTAAGCGTGATTTCTCATGCACAGCGTTGCGAGTCAAAGGGCTCAGATCTTCGATCCAATTGAAACCGATCATTTCTACATGGCTCCTTCTGCCTACCTTCTCTTAGGGGGCCCGCCGATTGCCATTCCGTACTCTCGAAAAAGTCGGAGATGCCGGGCCGGGCCAAGTGACAGATGCTCCCGTCACATCGAATCATGAGTTAAGTACGCTGCGCAAATCTTAGGCCCACTTGTCCTCTGGGCGGTTGTTGCCAACCGATAGTCCCCTCGTCGTAGCCTCACAAATTTCATGAGTCCGAAGAGGACCTGCTGGGCAGTTCAACCGCCCCCATGTGGTCCAAGAAAGGGTGCGCCGCGAAGCGACACAATCGGCGTCGTCGCCCTCATGTTTGACGTCAGCCATTGAAGACCATGCTGTCAGCACGGGCCGGCTTGGAGCATTCAAACGGGGGACTTGCGCGTAGCGACGTCGTTGTGCCTTCAGGGCGGCATATTTTTTGGGCCCAAATTCCAGTTTGCAAGACGCTGATCACATTCAAAAAAATCTCAGACCTATATCACCTCTATGAATACCTATCCGTATTAACAGCGGCAGGAGATTCGCGTGCTGATTTCTCATTCTGCACGCTCATTTTTCTAAGAGGATTTAAACATGTACGCTCCATGCCCAAGCTGCAACTCGGGAAGAGTCGTCACTAAAAACGTTGGTAAACACACAGGTGGATTGATTGGGACAGCAGGAGGCGCGGCCAGTGGTGCCGCAAGTGCCTTGTCTGGCGCAGAGGCCGGGGCATTCTTAGGTGTGGCTGGAGGACCTTTTGGAATAGTCATCGGGAGTATCGCTGGGGCGCTTTTAGGGGGGCTACTTGGCGGGGTTGCTGGCGGAGTCGCAGGCGCCACGCTCGGTGAGCAGATCGATGACAAGGTACTGAATAACTATCAATGCCTAGAGTGCGGTTACAGCTTCAGCGCCAACCGCTAACTCATCGAGTCAGCCCCTGTTTCTCATGCAAACAGGGGCTCCCCCTTTGTCAAAGGACCTATTCCCATGGCTCATCTCATTGAACAAATGGCTTACGTTGGCGCAACTCCCTGGCACGGTCTGGGTAGTCGCCTTTCCCCGAAACAACCCATCGATATCTGGCAGCGCGAAGCGGGTATGGACTGGATGATCCAGCACAGCCCGGTGCATTTCAAATCCGATAGCATCGGTGCGCTTGGCTCAATTCACACCTTCCCTGAACAGAAGGTTCTCTACCGCTCCGATACTAAGGCCCCGTTGTCCGTGGTTTCTCAGCGCTACCAGGTCGTGCAGCCGCGCGAGGTCTTGGAGTTCTATCGGGACCTCACTGAAGTATCGGGCTACGAGCTGGAAACGGCCGGCGTACTAAAAGGCGGTCGCAAGTTTTGGGCGCTAGCCCGCACTGGCCAAGGTACGACCTTGAAAGGCAACGATCAGGTCAATGGTTATCTCCTGCTGGCCACCTCCTGTGACGGTACCTTGGCTACCACGGCCACACCTACAACTGTGCGGGTAGTTTGCAATAACACGTTGACTATTGCGTTGGACGGTTCCGCCAAAGCGATCAAGGTGCCGCACAGCACGTGCTTCGATCCACAAGCGGTGAAAAAGCAACTCGGTAACGCCGTCTCGCAATGGGACAACTTCATGCACCGTATGCGAATGCTGTCTGAACGCAAAGTTCAGTGGCATGAAGCCATGGGATTCTTCATGAACGTGCTGTGTGATGCCAGTCCGAACACGCCCCTACCGGCAGTACTTCCCAACGAGCGGGCGCTACGCAAGGTGCAATGCCTATATGAAGGTCAGGGCCGCGGATCAACCCTGGAGTCAGCTCAAGGAACTGCCTGGGGCCTGCTCAACGCCGTGACGGAGTACGTCGACCACGAACGCCGAGCAAGAAGCATCGAGTACCGCATGGATTCTGCCTGGTTCGGGCAAGGAGCAAAGCTCAAGCAACGGGCGCTGGAGGCGGCGCTACAACTTGCAGCTTAAGCCTGGTTTTCACTGTCCCTCATCAACCCCTTTCCCATTCTGTTCTTCCACTCCCTAAACGCCTGATCAGCCTCGTGCTGATCAGGCGTTTTTTATGCCTCAAGGAAATGATTATGAGCACTCACTCCCTACAACATCTCAGAACTAAACCCCGTCCTGCCTTACGCTTGGTCGACACCAAACAACTGCCGCGTGAGGACTGGTTGACCGTGCGCAAGCAAGGCATCGGCAGTTCGGATGCCGCCGCCGCTGTGGGCCTGAACCCTTATAAATCACAGCTGGAACTGTGGATGGAAAAAACCGGGCGTGACGCCTTACTAACCATGCTCGATCCGCAGGATGAGGAAAGCCCCGCGTACTGGGGCAACATCCTGGAGCCGATTGTCGCATCCCATTACACCCGGCGCAGCGGTCATCGGGTCCGCCGGGTCAATGCGGTTCTGCAGCATCCTGATCCCAAACTGGCCTGGATGCTGGCCAATATCGACCGTGAGGTTATCGGTGCGTCAGAAGTGCAGATTCTCGAATGCAAAACCGCCGGCATAAACGGCGCACATCTCTGGAAAGAAGGCGTGCCCGAGTATGTGCAGTTGCAGGTCATTCACCAGTTGGCCGTGACTGGCAAGCAGGCGGCGGATGTGGCGGTACTGCTCGGAGGTCAGCACCTGGAAATCCATCGCATTGAGCGCGATGAGTCACTGATAGCTCGGCTGATCGACCTGGAACGGCTCTTCTGGGATTACGTCGTCAGTGACACCCCACCGCCAGCAGACGGTTCGGCCTCAGCGGAGCAAGCTTTGCGCTGTCTGTATCCGCACGACAATGGACAAACCCTAGACTTTAGCCAGGACACACTGCTCTGCACGGCCTTTACCGAGCTGCAGAACGTGCGCAAGTCGATTGCTCTGCAGGAGGCGCAGGAAGCTCAACTTAAGCAAACACTGCAACAGGCCATAGGCGATGCCAGTCGGGCGACCTTCGCAACCGGCAGCATCACGTGGAAGAAAGCCAAAGACAGCTTGGCTCTGGATATCCCACGCCTGCTAAAAGAAAAGCCTCATCTGCAAGTTCGCTACTCGACCACCAAAGCCGGTAGTCGACGTTTTCTGCTGGCTTAAGCGATCGTTCGCTCCTCCCTTATCCCCGTGCCCTCTCCCTTCAATGCCACCCTGGTCGCTCGTGCGGTCTCGGTGGCGTTTTTATTTCAGTTACAGGAGAACTCCCATGCTCAAAGGTTTAGCCATCACGCCACCGATTTTGGGCCGAATATCCATCGGCAAGGTCGTCGAAAAGAACGGCAAACGTCTGCCGGAAAAGGACGATCAATTCACCCTCACCTCCCAAGTGCAGAGCCGTGACGGCTGGTTGCTGCACCCCCTTAACGAAGAACTGCGCAATGGCCAGGACGGCAAACTGCGCAGCATTCCGATCCGGCTGCTCTTCAACGAGCCGGACCTCAACTTTCGGGCTGACTACAACCTGTTCGACCGTAACACCGGCCGGCCGTTGTGCGTCGGCAATGGTGAGACCTGCAAGCGTCTGACCAAGGATGGTGTTCAGTCGTTGCCCTGCCCTTCACCGGATGGCTGTTCACTGGCTCAAGGCAATGCCTGCAAACCTTACGGCCGGCTCAACGTAGTGATTGGCGATGACGATCCACTTGGCAGCTTTGTCTTTCGCACCACCGGCTACAACAGCATCCGCACCCTCGCAGCGCGACTGCATTATCTGCAAGCCATCTCCGGTGATCGACTGGCCTGCCTGCCGCTGGAGTTGCGTCTTCGCGGTAAGTCCACTCGCCAAAGCCACGGTGCACCGATTTTCTATGTAGACATCACGGTACGCAGTGGTCTGGGCATGGAGGATTCCTTAATCGCAGCCAAGCAATTGGAGGAGACCCGACAAGCCGCGGGTTTTGACCAGAGCGCCTTGGATCAAGCGGCTCGGCGGGGCTTTAACAATGGGGCCTTTGAAGACAGCGAGGAAGACACTAGCGCCATCGTCGAAGAATTATTCCCTGTCATTGAAGATCAGCCCAGCCGTATAGAAGTCAACCCCCCTCCACTGGCAGCGCCTGCCAAACCCTCACTTGCCCAGAAGCTGGAATCACGAGCCTCGCAGCACAAAAGCAGGTATTCGGTTCAGTAGCCACCAACTCTTCTGCGTTCTTCCCTATTCGCTCAGGAATACCCGAATGAAATATCACAAGCTGATAGCCGGTGAAACAACCGGTACCTATGTCATGGAATCCCCGGTTACCGAGGCTGACATCCTGCAGATGGCACAACAACTGGCAATGAGCCGTCTGTCTAAAGGCCGGGCATTGACGGAGCCAAAGCAGGTTTTTAGCCACCTGCAAACACTGCTGCAGTACCACGAGCACGAGGTCTTTGCGCTACTACTGCTTGACAGCAAACATCGAGTGATTGCCTTCAGGGAACTATTCAGAGGCACGCTGGATGGTGCCCGCGTGTACCCGCGAGAAGTGGTCAAGATTGCATTGGAGCTCAATGCGGCAGCGGTAATTCTGGTACATAACCATCCATCCGGCGATCCTGAACCCAGCCAAGCTGATCACACGCTAACCCAGGCGCTCAAGAACGCCCTCAGCATGATTGGCACCCAGACGTTGGATCACATCGTTGTAGGTCATGAAGGCTGCGTATCGCTGGCTGAACGAGGTTACCTTTAACTCCAATGTACACACCGTCCGATGGACCGCCTTTGGCATTGCCAGGGTGGTTGTCGGCACGGTGTCCTTCTATTTTTTTTGTGATTCAGCGTTGTGCTCAGCTTCTGCTGCACCCGAAACCATGGGAACCATCCCCAAAAACCTTCGTGCTCGACTTACACAGGTAGCTCGCACGATGGAAGAAGGCTGCCTGTCCGGCTATCTCGTCGCGATACAAGTGATAGTAAGGATTTTGTGGAATCTCGACCAACCCCCTGACGGCTTCTACTGATAGCCCTAAAGCACTTGCCCACGCTCCTTCCAAGCGATTAAACATGTTGTCTCTGCCTGATTCGAGCTTACCCAGCGCATTGAATGCATCGTAGTTCAGCAAGATCGCAAAGTGATGATGTGGTCGCCCGTGCTGTCCTTGTTCCCTAGCCCAGACGTAACGCACCTTGGTGTCGTGTGCGTACTTATTCACAAGTTTCGCCATTTGGCGATTGTGCTTGATCTTGGCTTTAAAGGATTCAATGAAGCGGTCAATAACTTCGTTCGTGAAAGCGTAATCGGGCAATTGATTGTTAGCTGGTAGCCGCAGGTCAAACCTGAATGCAAACACACGAGGGTACTGATTAAGCGCTCGAGATACCGTCTGATGAAGACGGTTTAGGTACTCTTGGATGAAAGGTCCCTTATCCACTTGCACGGTCAAGCCTTGATAAGAACCTTCGTAATGAAGGGTTAAGTTCGTGTTGCCTGGATATCTAGCCATGATGGAGCTCCGAGTATTTAGTTTCATATAGTCAGGCCCACTAGTACATTTTTACTTACACCCAAGAATACAGAGCACAATACTGCTCTGCTTAGAGTGGCTACCTTCCCTCCGACACGCCCCCTACACCTAACCAGTACAGACATGCCAAACTCACAATAGAGATACTGTATAAGCATAGTACCAATACCGAAACTTTCTGACGACACAACACTAGATAAAATACCAGCAAGCCCTGTTAAAAAAGATACATCACAGAGACACAACAACTCTGGAAAAACACCATGAAGGATAAGTTCCTTCATGGTGTTAACTAGAACCAAGCCAGTGAAATTCACAAAGGAAAACGCAGCAGATCCTCAAGCATCATTCTTCGCCAACTGATCCCGCTCTTTAACTTTAATTAGTATCCAATCGTGAACTTCACTTTCCAGCCAACCTACACAACGGTCCCCCAAGGAAATAGGTTTGGGAAATGAATCTACCGAAATAAACTTGTAAATCGTAGATCTAGCAAGACCAGTTAGATCCATGACCTCTTTCAATCGAATTATCCTCATGAACGCAGCTCCTGTATTCGTCCAGAGGATTGGCAAGCCCAGTAAAAATTAACGTGCTACAGACTCTACCCCTCACCCAGAGGAGGAACCTGGCGAGGCAAACTTGGCAAAGCAGCGCACCTAATGGTAATCCAACGCAAAAATTGCTTATAAACGGGAGGTTGCTCCACTTCGCCAGATAGCTGCTTAAAAAGGTTCATCACCCCAGTAAAGACTGAGCAAACGCGATATCATATCTACTAGAGTCAATCTTGATTGACACTTGTACGATTTTAGAGTAAACCTATATCCTTACTTGATTCACGCTAGAAGGACTCTATAGTGGCACTACACCTTGAAGATGATCTTTCCCAAGTTCTCGGCGAAACGGAATACAGCAATCGCCACGATATATGGCTGTGGTACACACTTTTATTCTACGAAACTAGATTTAACCCAAATGACTACTCAGATACTGGCATGAGAGACAAAATGGCCAGGTATCTTCAGACCAGGACATGGAGAGTCGACGAGCTACTTAAAGAAAGACGCAAACAACTTGTCCACAAAAGAGATATTGAGTGGATAACGGAAGACCGCCGCGTAGCAGAGTGGATGACAAGAGAAATCCAAAACTCGACCGGACACAGCCAACTCAAGAATTACTTCGACCTAAAAGAAAAAGATCTACCTATCGCGATCCTCGACGTATGGCAAAGAGACATAACTCAAAAAGCAAACCTACTTAGAGATCTTGAACAAAGATGGAAAAGCCACAAAACAAACGACAAAGTGTATGCTTGGTTTAAAGATGACGACCAGAAAAGCCAATTCGCTTGGGACTGGCTAGAAAAGAACTCCTTCGTCGTCACACTGGGGTCAGCCCCCTTCGAAACATTCGAAGACATCTTGATTTTTTTTGACAAAGCGAATTACTCACGCGAACAAAAAGAACTTTATATAGGGAAAATTAAAAAAGGATGGGCTCAGAAAAAATATAGAGAAAACCTAAAAGGAAAGGCTCAGTACAACTTTGTTCTTTCAGACAAGGCAATTGAAAATCTCGAAAAGCTGGCGAGTCGCCATGAAGTAAGCCGAGCAAGAATTTTAGAAATCTTGATAGAAATGGAGACAGAAAAGAATGACCACATACCTGAACGAATCAAAACATTACAACTACTAAAAAATTTATGACTAAAAATAGCACCACTCTTTTAAGTTTATCCATGACTGAAGCGACAAATCTTTAAAACTTGTAACCCTGACAAAAACACTCGACTCATCACTTAGTACTTTGCCTAACGATTTGAGGGAAACGCCCGCCTAGAGCAATACCACCTTTTTTGATCGCCCGTTTGTTTAAGTACTCTAAGGAGCTATAGATAGCTATGTGCATCTTTAACTCTATAAGACTTGGATTACCCAACCTTCCAGTCTATGCCGAGTTACAGGCATCCCACACTGCGGGTGACAAACGTGATAGAGCGCGCCAGTATGGTGCCACTACGAGAGGTGCGAAGCACAACTCAAAAACCGTACGCGCGGATATCCGTTATCCCCGTGAGCACTCGCAGTCTAGGGAAGGAAAGGCTATATGCGGCTGAGTCGAATTACGATCAAGAACTTCAGAAATTTCAAGCACCTCGACGTGTACTTGGGGCAGCACGCGGTGGTACTGGGCGAGAACAAGGTGGGTAAGACCAATCTGCTCTTCGCCCTACGGATGATCCTGGACCCTACCCTACCTGACTCCGCGCGGCGGCTGCGTCTTGATGATTTCTGGGATGGCCTGACCAGGCCGCTGAAGGCCGATGATGTAATTGAAATCTCAGTTGAGTTCAGCGAATTCGAGGACAGCGTAGAGCTGCTTGCTGTACTTGCCGACCATTTGATTAACCCCGCACCGATGGTGGCAAAGGTCACGTATCGCTTCCAACCTATTATGGGCATTGATCGTCCCCCTCGCGGCGAGGCGGATTATGAGTTCGTGCTTTTCGGAGGTAGTCGCCCAGAAAACTCCGTGGGCTACGAGTTGAGACGGTGGATGCCAATGGACCTGTTCCCGGCACTTCGAGACGCAGAGTCAGACCTTGCTCGCTGGACACGTTCTCCTCTAAGACCGTTACTGGACCGGGCCGCGCAGACCATCGACGAGGATGATCTCCAGGAGATTGCGGACGAAGTACATGCAACGACATCCAAAATTGCGGCCTTGCCCGAACTCGCTGACGTGGTGACGCAGGTCAATGGCCAACTCACAGAAATGATTGGCGAGAAGCATACGATAGAGACGGCTCTAGGCTTCGCCCCAACAGAGCCTGAGCGCTTGATCCGTGCATTGCAGATGATGATCGACGGCGGCAAACGAGGCGTCGCAGAAGCAAGTCTAGGCTCCGCCAACGTGCTGTACCTTGCACTGAAACACTTGGAGCATCAGTACCTGGTGGAAGAAGGGGAGCGGCAACACACGTTCCTGGCGATTGAGGAACCCGAGGCGCACCTGCACCCCCATCTGCAGCGTCTGATCTACCGAAACTACCTGAAGGAGCGTGATGAGGATGATCCTAGTCCAGAGCTGCGCAGCATCATGCTCACGACCCATTCGCCGAACGTTGCTAGCGTTGCCCCACTCTCGAATGTGGTCGTTTTACAAAGCATCCCCAAGGAAGGGCATACCGTGGCGCGATCACTTACGGGGATCAAACTCAAGAAAGCTGACAGAGAGGATCTTGAGCGATACCTAGACGTCACTCGCGGTGAGCTGTTTTTCTCGAAAGGCGTGATTCTGGTAGAGGGTGATGCAGAAAAATTTCTCCTGCCGACCTTAGCCCGCCTGTATGACAAAGCATTCGATTTTGATGCGATGGGTATCACCGTTTGCTCAATCGCCGGCACCAATTTCGCCCCCTATGTGAAGCTATTGGGGCCCAAAGGACTCAATATTCCATTCGCGATACTCACTGACTTTGACCCTAAGGGCTCAGAAGCCAGTCAAGAGGACGACGACCCAGAAGCCGAACACATAATTGATAGTTACGGGAAGAGCCGCGTTATAAACCACATCATGAAAGCTTTGCTTCCTCCGAAGCGTTGGGAAGAGCTCACAGCCCATCAACTGCTCAAGCTTGCGACGCGGTGTGGCGTTTTTCTCAACGAATTCACCTTTGAGGTTGATGTGTTCAACGCCGGCGCCGAGGAGCACTTCCAAAAAACTGCCGAAGGGCTGTCAACTAACGAGAAGATGCACGCGCGCTTCGAAACCTTGAGTAAAGATCCAACCTCCTTGGATGAGAAGCAATTTCTGAAAGACATCGACTCCATCGGCAAGGGACGATTTGCCCAACGACTAGCTTCCACGCTGCGAGCTGCAGACGCAGATGTGTGCCCCGCCTACATCAAAGATGCTTTGGAATACATGAGGGAGAAGCTGCGATGAATGCTGCGAGACCCGAGTATCTGGTTGCTGCTGACGACCTACGCGGCAATGATGACCAATGGGCGGCCTACGAGTCGGCAGGTAACTGCGTCATTCTGGCTGGCCCCGGCAGCGGAAAGACTAAAACCATCACACTGAAAATCACCAGACTGCTTGTAGAGACGGTGTATAGACCACAACGCGTCGCATGCATAACCTACAGCAATGCCTGTGTATCTGAGTTGAGATCAAGGCTGAACAAGCTCGGAGTTGAGGATGGCAATCGCATTCTCATCTCCACGGTGCACTCATTTTGTCTGACTGAGCTCGTATTGCCCTACTCGAGCTTGGCAGGTCTGAAGGTGCCGGAGCCGTTGGCAATAGCGACACCAGCCGAAGCCAGTAGACTTTTCAATGCGGCTTACGCCGCGCTGCATGGGGGATATCCGAAGAGCTACGTCCGTACGGCGTGTGACAAGTTACGACGTACGATTCCAGATCGGAACTCAGCCGAGTGGAGGGCATGGTCTTCATACGAAACGCAAATTGTCGAAGCTTATGAGGACCTACTCTTGGTGCACGGGCAGATCGATTTCGACGGTATTGTGCTTGCCGGCCTAGAGCTGGTTGAGAAGCACGAATGGGTGCGCCGTGCGATTCGGGCAAAATACCCTGTCCTGGTGATAGATGAGTATCAGGACCTCGGCCTGCCGTTGCACCGCATTGTTCGGGCATTACTCGATGCGAATGTCAGGGTGATAGCTGTTGGTGACCCTGATCAGTCGATATACGGATTCACCGGTGCTAACCCCGGTTTGCTAAGGGACTTGGCACAGGATCCTCGAATTGAGCCGATCACCCTCAGGCTTAATTACCGCTGCGCCGATCGCATCATCGCGGCATCAAGGTCACTTTTCCCTGATCGCGCGGATTTTGAGTCCTTCGATGGCCGGCAGGGTGAAATTGTTATTCACAAGCTTGAACGTGACCTCGCGGGACAGGCAAAGTATGCGTTCGAAACGCTGGTGACAGCCCTGCTCGATGCAAATGACACCTGGTCCCCAGGTGATATTGCCTTGCTTTATCCGAGCAAGATTGAAGGTACTGAGATTGCCAAGGCAGCCGATCGCTTACAAATTCGTTACTTCCGCCTAGACAATGGATCGCCGATTAAACGAACACGCTTAACCGAGTGGCTCACCGAAGCGGCGCGATGGTGTGCCGGAGGTTGGGAGACCGGCGAAGTACAGCTTTCTCACTTGCTCAAAGCTTGGCGACGCTTGCAGCGGGCGGGAAAAAGCGAGACTCAGCTACACGAGTCTCGCAAACAACTGATCTCAGCTCTCTTCGCGTTAAGAGATGGTGCTTTGTCGCTTCATGAATGGCTGACCTCCTTAGCTACAGCCGTTCTGAACGACATGCTTCGTGGAGAGCCAGGTCTAAGCGATGAGATCGATAACCTTAACGAGCTTATTGAAGCTGCCACTGTTGGCGGGGAGCTTGAAGACTTCACTGTCCAGATTTTTGGTAATCAGGGAAAGAGCCCAGATCAAATTAACCTCATGACGCTTCACAGCTCAAAAGGGTTAGAGTTTCAGGCAGTGATCATGCTTGGGTTGGAAGAAGGCGTGGTCCCAAGCAAATACGTTAAGACGGCCGATGCATATGAGGAGGCCGCGCGCCTGTTTTATGTGGGTGTTACCCGCGCCAAGGCGCAGGTACATTTAGCGTTCGATAGGGTCGAGTCTCCCTTTATCACCACAATCCGAACTGCGACCTAAATGCGCTGAGGATTGCCTGATTCTAGGGAGCACACACGCGATGGCAATCAGGCATGTGCTGATTCGCCAGAGCGAATGAAGGCATGAACAAGCGCCAGCAATTGCCTTCAGAAGCCGTTGCTTGAGCTCAAAATCGAGATCCGAAATATGGCTATGAAATTCAACTCTGACCGACTAAAGGCGGTAATTTAAATAGATCCGCGCTTGGTATTCCAAATAGTATTCCAACGGAAAACCAAACCGAAAATAATCTATATAAATCAATATATTAATAGACCTGTTCAGATTACCCCGGCCCACCAACTCAACAAAAAAAGACGTCCAGGGACGTCTTTTTTTGTGCCTGGAATCCAGTAAATCCGGGGGTTTCAGGGCTCTTGGGGGTTTTCGAGGCTTTTAGAGTTCCAGGCGATTTGGTACGTTTGAGGAACTCACGACGGGCTGTCCTTGACCGGTTCAAGAAGAGGAAAGGTGACGATCCGACTGCAATGCACAGGTGCCGCGACTGTGCCGGGCACCTGTGGAGCTTCTACAGGAACGCCTTGGCCAACAGTGCTACAAGCACTCCAAAGTTCACCGCAAGCCCCACGCACGTCCAGATGAAGCGCCGCCTGGATACAACTTTCATCGCCTGCGCCTCAGTCTGCTGCGCTGCAATCGCTGACGCGATCTCATCCAGTTTGACCAACGACTTCTTTTGACCATCGCGACTTTCAGCGCGCTGAGCTTGAATGTCTGCGGCCAAAGTTTTCAGCGCGGTGTTCAGGTGATGCAGTTGTGCTGCGCCAAGCTTGCTCAGGCGCTCCTCTATACCGGCGATCCCTTCGGTAACCTGACGAGCGCTTTCGGCAACCTGCGCGCCAGCCCTCTCGAACCGGCTGTCTTGCGCCCCCTCAGCCTGCTGAACCAGTGTCTCGACGCGCTTGGACACTTTGTGAACACTGCCAAAGTCATCACCCAACTCTTCGAAGGCACTGTTCAGCTTTTTCAGCTCCGACCGCAAGCTGAGAACACTGGCTTCGAAGTCTCCCTTGAGCGTGAGCGACAGGCCGCCGCTCACCTCTTCAATGCTCCGCTTCACCGGTACATTGATGTGCTTCTCCAGCAACGCTGACAGCTCTTGATCAGCAGCTGCGATTTCGACATCTAAATCAGATCGTTCCATCAGAACTTCTTCCCTTCCAGCATTTTGTCTAGTTCGCCCAGCAGTACATGCAGGTAGAACATGTCGTAGACCTGTTCCAGCGCACTGAGCGGACGTCGGGTAGCTTCCCGGACACGATCGAGCTCGGCCTTGAAGGCTTCGAGGATGTACTGTTCGAACTTGTGCGAGTGGTCCATGCTGAACTGCATGCGGGCTTTGAATTGCGCGTGGGCCTGTTCAAGGTGATAGCGCTTGCCTATTATGTCTTCCACCGCTTGCTGCCGCTCTGCAACGGCTCTTTTCATGACGTCAAGCCGTCGTTCGTAGTCCGAATACTTACGCTTCAGGCCACTCACCTGATGCTCAAAGTACTTCTGAATTTCCAAGGTTGCGGCTTCGGCATAGGCATCCACCACCTTCACGGCTGCCCCAAGAAGCATGCTCCGGTCAGAACGGAAGTTCTCGCTGGACCACCAGTAACCATCGGTGAGATACCCATTCATTTTCTGATAGAAGCTGATCAGCGCACTGGTTGCGGGAGGCGAAAGCTCAGCCAGCCGAATATGGGCCTGACGATGGGCGTGACGTTCGCACATTGCCTTCCATTTCGCCTGGATACCGTTTTCGAACTGCATGGCAACCAACTTCAGGGCACTGACTGATTCGGTAGTACTCGGCAGAGACTGAGCGAAAAAGCCACGAACATCACTACCCTTGTACAGTTTCAGGTAACGGTGCAGGCGACGCCTGTGATGATTGAGCGTGCCGCTTTCTTCCTGACAGCCACTCAATAACCCCTCAGCCTGCTTCAACGCATTCAGTGCATGCTGGAGGTCGCCTTCCAGCTCCTTCCTGTGCTCCTCGTAATGAACCTGCTCTCGATCAAGCCTGGCATCGATCAAGGTTTTCATCTTGAATGCGGACGCGAGCCGGCCATAGGGGCTGGCCGACTCGGTGATGCTTGCCAATAGCTCGCGTCGTAATTGCTGGATCAATGTAACGGCTGCTTGATGATATTCAGGCGTCGCCCCCAGGCTTCGCAGCGAGTCGCCGAACTCCAGTGGATACAACATCGCCTCGACCGACTTGGGCGGTTTGTAGTCATGGGTACCCAGTTCCTGGTAGAGCTTGGCCCTGACCTGCTGAAGCGTTCGCTCGTCCTGGCCGAACCAGGTCTTGAAGCTGGCAGGCGAGAACGTATAGGAGAGCACCACCCGATAGCGGTTGGGCTGCAGCATCCAGTCTCCCAACGCCGCCAACTTGAGCTTATTGGGATGAAGGAAGCCCAGGTCATCCGCACGCCCGACCAGCAAGATCAGATCGGCCGTGGCCACATACTTCTCCGCCACCCGCGCGACCTGGGCCTGTTCAGCCTCGTTGACCGCATTGATGCCTGGGATATCGAGAATGCGCAGATCCAGGCTCAGAGCATCCCCTCCTTCTTGATCGAAGAACATCGATGGCAGACGCACGGACAACACGTCCACGGACTGTGCTCTACCTTCCTCCAGCTCGGTGCGTATCGCGGAAAACTGCACTCTCGCGGTTTCATCATCCAGCGCATCACTGTTGTCGCCGATGTACCAGTAATCATCCTTTGAACGGCCGTAACGAATCGCACAGGCCGTCGAAGACTTGCCCATACGCTGGTCGCCCCGCAATACGCTGGAAGCCCGCTCCAACACCTCGCCGGTCACGCCCAGCAAGTCCAGAATCAGCGTGGTCTTGCCGACTTGGGTCGCACCATAGACGGCGACCGTCACATGGCTGGAGCGGTTGAAGTCTCCAGCCAGGCTTGGGTCTACCTCGTCGGTGAAGCGCTGATACGCGTCATAGGCCCAGCGATAGCGGTTGCTGTACTTCTCAAGCCACATGTCGGCTTTGCGCATCATCGATGGCTTTGATCAGGTTCACCCGAGCGTGCTCCAGGCGCGTCAACCCACGCGCCAGTGCGTCTTTTACCGTGAGGTCGGCGCCCAGGCCATAGGCCACCCGCAGGTTGCGCACCAGGCGCTCTTCGAGGGTTTCCATCAGGTCGTCGTAGAGCTCCAGGCCCTTCTTGATATGGGACTCGGCGAACTGGTTGAGGCTTTCGGCGATAAAGCCTTTGCGCGCAGCGTCGTAGCGCTGGATTTCTGTGGCACCACGGTAGGCGATGAAGCCCAAAGTGATCGCACCGGCAGCAGCCATGGACAACGATGCGCCCAGCGAAGCAGCAGCGGTCTGGCCGCCCGTCAGCGTGCCCGCGATGGCCGGGATGGTGTCGATGGAGCCGTCGATGACTACGTCCACTGCGAGGATTGCCGCCAGGGTATTGAGCAGCGGTTTGGCCGATGTCGTGACCTTTGGGAGGTCTTGCTGAATAGACGAGGCAAGCTTGCCGAAGTCGAAGGCTTCCAGTTCGGTGCGGGCCAACTCAGGAGTACGGATGGCAACTGCCTGGTTGAGGCGGAAGTACTCCATGGTCATCGCGGGCAGCGCCTTCAGCACCTCTTCGACATGCTTCGCTTTGAATCGCTCGACGTCATTGGTGGTAGTACTACCTTTGGAAAGCAACAGGCGCAGATCATGCTGCAGCTCCTGGTTACCCACCGCAGGAACTTCGAGAGAGGCCCCCTCGTAACCCAGCAGTTTGTTCAGGCCCTCGTGCTTGATCGCAGCGAGCTCCGTGGATTTGATTTCCTGAATGCCCAGCTCTTTAGCAGACATGTCCGAGATGGCCAGGTAATCGGATTCCAGCGGTGATTGCAGGGTACTGGTGCCGTTACACCAGCAGTCGATGATTCTTGACCTGAAGCGGATCTCGTTTTGACCAGACTGCAAGGTAAGGAAGTTCGCTGCGTGCCGAAGCTTGTTAGTGATCGTCTCCTCTTCGTTGTTATATCGTTCCTCTGCGATTTCCTTGACCTGTCCAAGGTAATTCATGGTGTGCTCGCGAAGCCGTTTGGCATAACGGTTCCGGTAGCGCTCTGATGCCTTGGTGAACACCTCTCGCATTCGGTCGACCTGGCGCTCGGTCAGGTGTTCACTGATGCTCTGCGCGTCCAGCTCACTTTCCAGCGCAGCCTTGACCGTTGCCAGTTCCGTGTCCAGCAGCTTCTCCAACTCCCGCAGACGACCTGCGTCCGAGCCGCCTGCAGACAGCGCATATTTGTTGATGACTTGGATGAGTTGGCTGGTCCAGGCGGAGCGGTAGGCTTCGTCGCCGACGCCGGTGAAGATCACACGGTCTTGCTCGTCGGAGCGGATCTGGAAAACTTCGGCCACGGTGCCGGCCAGTTCATCCATCTGCTCAGGAGTGAGCGTTTCAGTCTTGGTAACGGCAATGGCAGGTTTACGATCGGGGAAGTAGCGGGCGACCAGATCGTTGAGGATCTGCTTCTGGCTGTTGTCGGCGACGCGGGTGCGGTCGGTGACCAGGATGCTGCCCAAGGAATGCACCAGGGTGTGGCGCATGAGGCCCTGCCACTCGACGTTGTCGGGGTTCAGCATTTCGTAGCCCGGGAGCAGTACGAAGCCGCAACGCTGGCCGTCGAAGTAGCGGCGTGGCACGTAGAGCTTGGGAAACAGGCAGTCGAGGTCGCCGGAGTTGTCGTAGCCGCTGATCAGCGCTCGGAACGCCTCCTGGGAGATCTTTTCTTCTTGCTCGTTGCCTTGGGCGTCGTACTTGACGACTACGGCGTAGGGGGTGTCGCAATCCTTTTCGAGGATGAACACCGGGATAAGCTCGCCGCGGCCCTGGTTGTCTGCAAGCCAGCCCTCGCCCAAGTCGTAGAGTTCGCGGAGCAGACGGGTTTTGCCGGCACTTTGGCTGCCGGCTACGCAGATGTAGTAAACCGAAGAGAGCTCGCGGGCGATGCGCAGTTTGCGGAGGATCGAGACCAAGGCTGGTCGGGGATTGCTACGAGTCTTCAGCTCGGCTGAGATCTTGAGCACACCGGCTAAAGCGGTTTCCATGTCTTTGATCAGGGGGGCTTTCATCAACTACTCCTGTTGAAACTCGCGCAATGTTTAGGGAGGTCATCGGCTTGTGAAGGGATTTCTTGATTATCTAACCGACGCAATAATGCCTATTGGCCATCACTCAACTCAAGTTCGTATTTATCCTCGGACGTTCTTCTCTTTGGCATGGTTACTCTTTCAGCAAAAGTGGCGAACTGGCCCTTTAAAGCTGATGAATTGCTATAGAAATCATCATTGAGGACACCAATCGGAAAGACACGAGAAAGATATTCAGCAAAAAAATCGACTCAAAAAATTTGAATTGCACATAACCCCAACGACATCATCACCATTGAGGTTCCCCCCATGTCGTTGCAATGCCCTCTCAGCCTCGCCCCTAGAATCGCCTCCTTCCATCACGCCATGAAGATCGGTGCGACCATCGGCACCGTGGGCGGTGTTGCGCGTGGCATCAGCGCGGCCCTATCTGGCAGTCAGACTGGCGCAGCCATCGGCGCTATCGCCGGACCGATCGGTATCACCCTCGGCTCCGTATCAGGTGCCATATTCGGCGGCCTGGCCGGCGGCGTCGGTGGCTGCGTGCTCGGCGCTCAGCTCGGTGAATCACTCGACCGCCACATCTTGGCCCACAACCTCTGCCAGCAATGCGGCCATCGCTTCAACCTGCCGACCTGATTGGCCCTCTCTCTTTTCATTTATCCATCCGGTGTTGCGACTCGCGCAGCGCTTTATGCCTACCTGTATTAAAAGGAATCAATCACATGGCACATCTCATCGAAACCATGGCCCACGCTGGCGCTACCCCATGGCATGGGCTGGGCAATCAGCTCAGTCAGAAGCAACCTATCGAAATCTGGCAACGCGAAGCTGGAATGGACTGGCAGATTCTGGAAAGCCCCGTGCATTTCAAATCGGATGCTATCGGCCACCTGGGCGCGATCCACTCCTTCCGCGAGCAAAAGGTGCTCTATCGATCCGACAGCAAGGCGCCGCTGTCGGTGGTCTCCCAGCGTTACCACACTGTGCAGCCACGGGAGGTACTCGAATTTTATCGTGACCTCACCGCGGTTTCTCGCTACGAGTTGGAAACGGCCGGCGTGCTCAAGGGTGGGCGCAAGTTCTGGGCTCTGGCGCGTACCGGGCAAGGCGCGGCGCTCAAGGGCAACGACCAGGTGAATGGCTACATGCTGCTGGCGACCTCTTGCTACGGCACCCTGGCCACCACAGCCACGACAACCACCGTGCGCGTCGTGTGCAACAACACCCTGACCATTGCCCTGGACGGCACCAGCCAGGCGATCAAGGTGCCACACAACACCCGCTTCGATGCGAAAGTGGTGAAGAATCATCTTGGTATCGCCGTGTCGCAATGGGACGACTTTATGTACCGCATGCACGCGCTGTCCGAGCGCAAGGTGCAGTGGAATGAAGTCTCGTGCTGCCGGGCTTTTTATGTCTGCAGGTGAATACGATGAAAAGCGCCCTGGTTTAGTAGACGCATTCGAGTGACTGCACTTGCCTGACTCCGTTGAAAAAGTCGCCCATGGTTTCTGCAGAAGAAAATAATGCGCCCGAAGTTGAATTCTTTACGTCGGCAAAGGCTTCCGAACTCAGATTTCAGTTAGTCGTTTGCAAAAAAGGCGTTTTAACCAGCCACTATTCAATCCGTTTAGGCAGCCCGACTCTCAACTGAATCTGCCGAATGCTGCTTGCTGTGAAATTCGGCAGCCGACCTAAAGTGAACGCTATATATGTAATCAAAATGTAGTGCGCCTTCCCTCCTCCATTTCGACCGCAGGTCAGTCCTGCTCCCCCTCCTCTCTCTTGTGCTTACGATAACGGGAGAGCGAAATTCCCGTTTGGCGCTTGAAGTAGCGACACAAGTAAGACGCGTCGACGAAGTTCAATTCGTCGGCCACACGGCCAATAGCCAAGTCACTGTATGAAAGAAGAGCCTTGATCTCCAAGGTTACCTGCCGATCGATCAAGCCCTTGGGTGTGTCATTGAAAAACGCTTTGGTCAACTGCGACAGGTAGAACGGCGTGATATTCAGTGCGTCGGCGTAGAACTTCACATCTCTGTGCCGCACGCAATGTTTGCCTATCAATTCCCAGAAGCGCCAACTGAGCATTTCCTTCCGGCTGAATCCCCTGTTTTCTATCTGGTTGGCTGGAAGTTGCTCGGCTATTTTCAGAAAGAGATTCTGCAGCTGATTGCGCAACATGATGCGTTGGTAGGTGGGACAGGTCTGCGCAATGTTCCGCATCTGCGTCACCCAGCCCTCTATCAGCGGCATGTCGTCCTTGGATGGAACGCAATGAGGATGGTCATGCAGAAATACGAACAAGGTATTGGGTAGCGGGTAGGCAACCTCTGCGGCAAAACTTTTCGGCATAAGGCAGAAAAACACCTTGAAGCGGCGCGAGCGACGTTTGAGCAAGGCAATAGTGTCCTCAGCCAGCAGCATCACAGCACCGCGCCTAACCGCATGCTCTTTGAAGTTAAGTGTGAAGTGGGCACTACCGCAGAGGCATACCAGCAGCGTCAAGTAAGCGTGACCGAAGGAGAGCGGCAAACCTCGCCCTTCCGCTAGTGTGGTTTCTCCCATCCGCATCGAGTCGTCAGGAGCGGAAAGTTTCGGAATGTGATGCATAGTGCCCCGGCGCTACAACAAACAAGAGCCAAAACCCTATCACCGCTTGGCGCAGCTGTTTCGAAAAGTACCGAAAAAGCCGAGGTACTGGCGTGTACCGATGATCTGTCTCCCAATACTCTGTCCCGAACGAACCAATCCATTCGGGTACAGGACATGACACTTGAAACAGAACGACTCTTGCTTCGCCCCTGGCAGGCCACAGACGCCGCCGATCTATACGAATATGCCAAAGACGCCCGAGTCGGCCCTATCGCTGGCTGGCCTCCCCATACCAGTGTGGAGAACAGTGCCGACATCATCCGTACGGTCTTCAATCACCCCGAGGTGTACGCGGTCGAACTGAAGGAAAATCGCCGTGCTGTTGGTTGTGTGGGCATTCTCATAGGCAGCAACAGCAATTTTGAAATCAGTGAGCAGGAAGGGGAAATCGCCTACTGGATCGGCGTGCCGTACTGGGGCAAAGGCCTGACTCCGGAAGCAGTACGTGAAGTGATGCGACACGCCTTTGAAAACCTGAATCTCAAAGCACTTTGGTGTGGTTACTTCGCCAACAACATCCAGTCCTATGCTGCTCAATCCAAGTGTGGCTTTCGCTTTCATCACACGGAAGAAAACAAATACAACCAGTTCCTCCAAGACTATCGGACAGAACACATTAGCCGTATCACCTACCAAGAATGGCAGGAACATACGAAAGAGTAAGGGCACAAACCGAGATCCCGGTGTACGGCGGCCACAACCGACGGACGCAGCCTGGTGACGACGTATACCGCACGAACGCCGCAGAGGAGTTCAAACCTTACTCGGAACTGCACGGAGAGCTAAGCGGAATCCCCCGCCGCCCCAGCACTGCCGTGAACTGCAACAGTTAGAGTGCGAAGCCTGCCGCAGGACAGCGCCGAACTGTTCGTCGCGCTGCTGGCGAAGGCGCAGGATGAACTGAATGCCCGTGAAAGTTAATTGAGCCTTATCAACACCCCAGTTCAGGAGACTTATGAAAATCTCGCTTACCCAAGTAACGCAAAAAAACTATGAAGCGATTTGTGAACTGGAGGTTACTGAAGAGCAGGAAGACTACGTGGCAAGTAATACCTGGTCGCTCGTTGAGGCTGCGTACAACCCAGGTTACTTCACACGCGCCATCATCGCGGATGGAGAGCCTGTAGGCTTCTTTATGTGGGTGCAAGAGTCAAAAGGCAAAGTTTCTATCTGGCGCTTTATGGTGGACAAAGAACATCAGCAGAAATCCATCGGTAGAGTAGCGCTGGGCCTCGCCCTACATGAAATAAAACAGATCGCGGATTTGGAAGAAATTGAAATTTGCTACAACCCCAACAACATCGTAGCCAAAGGGTTTTACTCCAGTTTCGGGTTTGTCGAGGTTGGTATGGATGCAGACGGCGAAGATATGCTGGCGAGGATCAGGATTTGAACTGCGCCAAATACAATCCGAGCTTTGCACAACAGTTCTAATTACCTTCAACTCCAACCGCTTATGGCTCAAGGCGGCGCAGAGTCTGTTTCTATTGTGCGAAACGACCTGGTTGAACCTAACCACTTGTACCAGGAGTTGAGGAAGCCTTGCTCGATGGTGAGGGGCTTCAACGCTCCGACATCACCACCATCACTTCCGCATCCTCATCCCCTTCCGCCAGGTAGATATGGCCAATGCTGCTGTTGAAATAGGCAGTCTCCTGCGGGCCAATGCTCACCGCTTCTCCAGTCTCGAACTGGATTCGCACACGCCCCGACAGCACCAGGGCAAATTCCTGCCCGGGGTGACGGATGTAATCCTCGAACTGCTGCAGCTCGCGGGCAAAGATCCGCGCGTACATGGGGGTCATGCTGCGCCCGGGAAAGTCCCCGGCCATGGGGTGGTAGTCGTAGTTGCCGGTGCTGTAGCCGGGGGCGTCGGCGATGGTGGTGCTGACCACGGTCGGTTGCACCTGGGCGCCGCCGGTCTGGATCAGGTTCGGCGCGGGGGTGAACAGCCGGGCGATGTCGACGCCCAGGGCGCGGGCTGCTGCGGCGAGTTTTTCGTAGCTGACCGAGACCTGGGCCAGCTCCATTTTCGACAGGGTCGACAGCGCCACGCCGGAGCGTTCCGAGAGCTGTTTGAGGGTCAGCTTCTGGTTTTTGCGAATGGTCCGCAGGCGGGCGCCGACCTGGGTTCGGTCGATCAGTGGATGGGCATGGGAGCTCGAGGCGGGCTGGGCTCGGTCGGAACTCATTGAGGCTCTCTGTCTGGCAAATAAGGGCAACCGCGACGCTGGCCGGGGCACGTGGCGAAATATTAACCCATGACCCCGGGTTGACTGGAAAATTCTCATATCTTACATTTCTCGTATGTGAGAATTTTGACCCCTGTCATTTCCCAGCGATTCAGGAACCCCGGCATGCACGCGAACCAATGCTTCGACTTCGTCATCATCGGCGCCGGTATTGCCGGTGCTTCCCTGGCCTATCGCCTGGCCGGGCAGGCCAGCGTGCTGGTGCTGGAACGTGAATCGCAGCCGGGCTACCACTCCACCGGGCGCTCGGCGGCGATGTTCATGGAAGCCTACGGCACCCCGCAGATCCAGGCCCTGACCCGCGCCAGCCGGTCTTTCTACCAGCGGCCGCCGCAGGGTTTCTGCGAACACCCGTTGATGGAACCCCGTGGCTGTCTGTACGTGGCCAGTGAGGAACAGCTGGACCAATTGCAGCAAACCTACGATGAAACCCGCGCCCGCTCCGCCAATGTGCGCCTGATCACGGCCGAGCAGGCCCGGGCCCTGGTGCCCTGCCTGCGCCCCGACGCGGTCGCCGGGGCGATGCTGGAAACCGCCGCCCAGGACCTGGACGTGCACGCCCTGCACCAGGGCTTTCTGCGGGCCATGCGCCGGGCCGGTGGGCTGCTGGAGTGCGACATACAGATCGTCGAGGCCAGCCGCGAAGACCGCCTCTGGAACCTCACACTCAGTGATGGCCGCGCACTGCAGGCGCGCAATCTGGTGAACGCTGCCGGCGCCTGGGTCGATGACGTGGCCCAGCTGTGCGGCGTGGCCCCCATCGGCCTGCAACCCTGCCGGCGCAGCGCCTTCACCTTCGACGGCCCACCGGATGAAGACTTCAGCCGCTGGCCGGCGGTGATCGGCATCGACGAAAGCTTCTACTTCAAGCCCGACGCCGGCCAGTTGCTCGGCTCCCCGGCCAATGCCGACCCGGTGCCGCCCCAGGACGTGATGCCCGAAGAGCTGGACATCGCCACCGGCATCTACCACATCGAGAACGTCACCTCCCTGAGCATCCGCCGCCCGCGCCACAGCTGGGCCGGCCTGCGCTCCTTCGTCGCCGACGGCGATCTGGTGGTGGGCTGGGACGACAGCTGCGAAGGCTTTTTCTGGCTCGCCGCCCAGGGCGGCTACGGCATCCAGTCGGCGGCCGGCGTCTCGCAACTGGCCTGCGCCCTGCTGCTGGGGCAACCGGTCCCCGAAGAACTGCTAAGCCAGGGCGTCGATGCCCAGGCCCTGGCCCCCGCTCGCTTGCGTTAACCCACCCAGCCCACGAGGCCCTTGCCATGTCCAATGACATCCAGCGTTATCCCAGCCACCTGCCCTACCCCTTCTCCCGGGCGATCCGGGTCGGCGGCTTTCTGTTCCTCTCCGGCCAGGTGCCCATGAGCGCCGAAGGCGAAGTGGTGCACGGCGACATCCGCGTGCAGACCGAAGCCGCCCTGGCGCGCATCGGCGAGACCCTGGCCGAATGCGGTGCCAGCTTCGACCAGGTGGTGAAGAGCACTGTCTGGCTCACCGACATGCAGCACTTCGCCGGCTTCAACGAGGTCTACCAGCGCCACTTCAAGAACGGTTTCCCGGTGCGTTCCACCGTCAGCGCCCAACTGGCGCTGGGGGTCGATGTCGAGATCGAAGTCCAGGCCTGGGTCGGCGAAAACTGAGTCACCCGCCCCAGCCCTCAAGTGCGATGCCCAGGACCACCAAGGCCATGAATGCCGGGGTGGTCCACCCCACATAACAACAAAAAATCGAGGCTAATCGTCATGAAAGAAAGTCTGAAGATCGCCGGCGCCTTCGTCGGTGTGATTGTCGGCGCGGGGTTCGCCTCCGGTCGTGAACTGCTGTTGATGTTCGTCGACTTCGGCGCCTGGGGCCTGGCGGGTGCGGTGGTCAGCGCGGCGCTGTTCACCTTCCTCGGCATGGCCCTGGCCAGCATGGGCAGCCGCCTGCGAGCGGCGTCGCACAAGGACGTGGTGCATGCCCTGTGCGGCAAACACCTGGGTGCCCTGGTGGACCTGATGATCACCTTCTTCATGTTCGCCGTGACCGTGGTGATGCTGGCCGGCGGCGGTGCCCTGCTGGAACAGCAATTTGGCATTCCCGCCATTGCCGGCAGCGTGCTGGTGACCCTGATCGTGGTCGCCATCGTGTGCCTGGACGTGCACAAGGTCATCGGCATGATCGGCGCGGTGACGCCCTTCCTGATCATCACCGCGGTGGGCGTGGCCCTGTATGGCGCCGCGACCCGCGACCTGAGCTTCGGCGAACTCAATCAACTGGCGGCCAAACAAGAAGCCGGCGCCAGCCACTGGCTGCTGGGCGCCTTGCTCTACGTCTCCTACAACATCGTGGCCGGGGTGCCGATCCTGGCGATCATGGGCGGCGCGGCCAAGGGCGAAAAACAGGCGATGTGGGGCGGTATTTTCGGTGGTGCGCTGCTGGGCCTGCTGATGCTGGTGATGAGCCTGGGCCTGCTGTCGCGCCTGGACAGCGTGGCGGACCTGCCGATGCCCATGCTGTCGATCGCCAGCGAAGTCTCCCCGGCCCTGGGGCTGCTGATGGCGCTGATCATCTTCTGCATGATCCTCAACACCGCCGTGGGCACCCTGTACTCCTTTTCTGCGCGGCTGTTTCCGGCGGGCACCCGACAGTTCCGCCTCGGCTCCATCGCCGCCGGCGCCCTGGCGTTTGTCGGCAGCCTGGTGGGTTTTATCAGTTTGGTGGGGCAGGTCTATCCGTTCTTCGGCTACCTGGGGTTCCTGCTGATTGCCGCGGTGGTGATCGGCTGGCTGCGACCACGGCGGGTGGTGGTGGCGTAGGCGTCGCTCGATGGGGCAGGCACCCGGGAGTCATCCCAGGTGCCTTGAGTCAAGCCCGGTGCCGTAGGAGCGGCCCGCTCAAGCAAACCGGCTCCCTTTGAGCGCCTTCAAAAAGGTATAGGACGCATGGTTCAACGTCTCTCGCGGGGCCGTGATCACGCTCACCGAGCGCACGATGCGCTGGTCTTCCAGGCGCAGGAAATTCAGCTGATCCCCCGCCGCCGAACGGCTGAGCAGTTCCGGTAGCAGGGTCACGCCCATGCCCTGGGCCACCAGTGCCAGCAAGGAGGTGGTGTTTCTGACGCTGAGGGTCGAGTGGTCGCGGATGTGCCGGAACTCGGCGGCGTTGATCTCGGCGCCCAGGCCGCTGTTGATGAAGTTCTGCCCGTCCAGGTCGCTCCAGCGCAGCGGGCGCGCCAGGCGGTTGAGGGGGTTGTCGCTGGCGCAGACCACGCAGAAGGCGTCGGAGAACAGGAAGTCCTGGTCGATGTTGGGGATGCTCGCCGGTACGGTGCCGATGCCGATATCCACGTCGCCGCTGAGCACAGCTTGCACCACTCGCTCGGAATCCATGTCGCGGATATCCAGGTGGAACTGCGGGTGCTGTTCATGGAATTGCTTGAGCAGCGGCGGCAGCAGGGTGATGGCGAAGGACGGCACCGCCGCCACCCGCACCAGGCCGGTCTCGGCCTTGGCGTAGGTCTTGATGGTGCTGATGGTGCGGTCGAAATGCGCCAGTTCGCGCTGGGCTTCCAGCAGCACGAAACGCCCCAGGGGGCTGAGCTGGTTCTTGCGCTCGCCTTCGAACAAGGCGCCGCCCAGTTCCTCTTCCAGTTGCTTGAGCGAGAGCGACACCGCTGCCGGTGTGCGGTGCAGGCGCTGGGCAGCCTGGGTCAGGCTCTGGCTGGTGGCCACCGCGACGAAAAACTGCAAATTGGAGATCTTGATGCTCATGGCGGCGCGTCCTGCTGGCAAAGGCACAGCTTAAATTTTACTTAAACAACCTTAAAATTTATTAGATTTACTTAATACAAGGCCGACTCATAATCCTCCCAGAACCGCACAAAGGCAACGCCCCGCCTGGCGTGCCGCCCTGGAGGATTTCATGAGCGACAACCATCACAACTACATCGCCGGCCAATGGCTCAAGGGCGCCAGCGAGATCGAGAACCGCAACCCGTCCGACACCCGCGACCTGATCGGCCTCTACGCCCAGGCCTCCCGGGCGCAGTTGGACAGTGCCATTGCCGCCGCCAGCGAGGCCCAGCGAATCTGGGCCCGCAGCGGCCTCGAGCAACGCTACAAGGTGCTGATGGCCATCGGTCAGGAGCTGATGCAGCGTTCTGCGGAAATCGGCAGGACCCTGTCCCGGGAAGAAGGCAAGCCCATGGCCGAAGGTGCTGGAGAGGTGTACCGCGCCGGGCAGTTCTTCACCTACTACGCTGCGGAAACCCTGCGCCAGTTGGGCCAGACCGCCGACTCGGTGCGCGACGGCATCGAGATCGATATCCGCCGTGAACCCATCGGCGTGGTGGCGATCATTTCGCCATGGAATTTCCCCATGGCCACCGCCTGCTGGAAGATCGCCCCGGCCCTGGCCTTCGGCAACGCCGTGGTGTGGAAGCCGGCCAACCTGACCCCGGCCAGCGCGGTGATTCTCAGCGAGATCATCGCCCGCCAGGACTTGCCCGTGGGCCTGTTCAACCTGGTGATGGGCGCCGGTTCCGAGATCGGCCAGGCGCTGATCGAGCACCCGGGCATCAACGCCATTTCCTTCACCGGCTCGGTGGACGTGGGCAAGGGCATCGCCGCCTCGGCCGCCGCCAACCTGACCAAGGTGCAGCTGGAAATGGGCTCGAAAAACGCCCTGGCGGTGATGGACGACGCCGACCTCGACCTGGCGGTGAGCTGCGCGGTGAATGGCGCCTTTGGCGGTACCGGGCAGAAGTGCACCGCCTCCTCGCGGTTGATCGTGCATGAAGGCATCCACGATGCCTTCGTGGAAAAACTGCTGGCGGCAACCCAGGCGCTCAAGGTCGGCCATGCCCTGGAAGCCGGTACCCAGATCGGCCCAGTAGCCAGCGCCGCACAGCTGGAGGCCAACCTGGCGAACCTGCAACTGGGCCAGCAAGAAGGCGCCGAGCTGCTCACCGGCGGCCAGCGCCTGGAGCTGGAAAGCCCCGGTTACTACCAGGCACCGGCGCTGTTCATTGGCGGCAGCAATGCCATGCGCATCAACCGCGAAGAGCTGTTCGCGCCCATCGCCTGCGTGATCAAGGCCGGCAGCTACGAAGAGGCCCTGAGCCTGGTCAACGACACCCGCTTCGGCCTCACCGCCGGCATCATGACCCGCTCCCTGGCCCGCGCCAGCCACTTTCGCCGCCATGCCCGGGTCGGCTGCGTGATGGTCAACCTGCCCACCGCCGGCACCGACTACCACGTGCCTTTCGGCGGCCGTGGCGAGTCCAGCTACGGCCCGCGCGAGCAGGGGCGCTCGGCGGTGGAGTTCTACACCCACGTGAAGACCGGCTACATCGCCGCGGGGGCGCCACTATGAGCCTGCCCCAGACCTTCGCCAGCCGCGGCCCGCGCATCGATGCCATGCAGTACGACAACTGGTCGGAAAAGATCTTCCAGCAGATGCGCGAAGGCGGCGTCGATGCGGTCCACGTGACCATCGCCTACCACGAGACCTTCCGCGAAATGGTGGCCAATATCGAAGCCTGGAACCGCAGGTTCCAGCGCTACTCGCACCTGATCCTGCACGGCAAGTGGGCCAGCGACATCGCCCTGGCACGGCAGACCGGGCGCACGGCGATCTTCTTCGGTTTCCAGAACCCCTCGCCCATCGAGGACGACATCGGCCTGGTGGAAGTGGTGCACAGCCTCGGCGCACGCTTCATGCAGCTGACCTACAACAACCAGTCGCTGCTGGCCACCGGTTGCTATGAACAGGAAGACCCGGGGCTGACCCGCATGGGCAAGCAGGTGGTACGGGAGATGAACCGGGTCGGCCTGGTGGTGGACATGTCCCACTCCGCCGAACGCTCGACCCTGCAAGCCATCGAGCACTCCGAGCGCCCGATCGCCATCACCCACGCCAACCCGGCGTTCTGGCACGCGGCGCTGCGCAACAAGTCCGACACCGTGCTCAAGGCCCTGGGCCAGAGCGGTGGCATGTTCGGTTTCTCGTTGTACCCGCACCACCTCAAGGACAAGAGCGCCTGCAGCGTGCAGAGCTTCTGCGAAATGATCGCGCGCACCGCCGAGCTGATGGGCGTCGAACACCTGGGCCTGGGTTCCGACCTGTGCCAGGACCAGCCCAACAGCGTGGTGGACTGGATGCGCGTCGGCCGCTGGACCCTGGATGTCGACTACGGCGAAGGCTCCAAGGCGCAACCGGGCTTCCCCGACCAGCCGGCCTGGTTCCGCGACAACCGCGACTTCTCCAACATCGAGGCGGGCCTGCACGGCGTGGGTTTCAGCGCCCAGGAGGTCGCCGCGATCATGGGCGGCAACTGGCTGCGCTTCTTCGAGAACAATTTTGTTCCGGCCAAGGCCCAGGCAGGTGCCGCCGTCCACCCTCACGAGATCGCGGTCTGAGGCCCCCGACTGTTTCCCGATTGTCCTGACGTCCGGCCTGAACAGGGTCATCGCCAAGCACTAACAACAACAAATGCGCCCATAACAATTATTAGCGATCGACAACGCAACACGGAGGCACCATGGAAATTCCAGGCGAAATCAAAGCGGGGATCGACACCCGCTCGCTGCACAGCCGCGCCGCTGGAACCCTCGACTGGTCGATTTTCTGGATCAGCGGAGGTTTCTTCCTGCTGTTCCTGGTCATTGCCCTGATAGACCTGAACACCCTTTCCAGCCTGATCGGCCACGCCTTCACCTGGAGCACCCACTACTTCGGCCTGTACTGGCAGGTGCTGATGCTGGCGACCTTCGGCGCCAGCCTGTACATCGGCTTCACCCGCCTGGGCCGGGTGCGCCTGGGCGGCGTCGGGCACAAGCCCAGCATCAGCACCTTCAACTGGGTATCGATGATCATGTGCGCCCTGCTGGCCGGGGGCGGCGCCTTCTGGGCCGCTGCCGAACCCATGATGCATTTCATCGCCCCACCGCCGTACTTCGGCGCCGTGGCCAAGAGCGACGCCGCCGGCGTGGCCGCACTGTCCCAGTCGTTCCTGCACTGGGGCTTCATGGCCTGGGCGGTGCTCGGCAGCCTGCTGACCGTGGTCTACATGTACCTGCACCACGAAAAGAACCTGCCGCTGATGCCGCGCACCCTGCTCTATCCGCTGCTGGGCGAGCGTGCCCTGAAGGGCCCGATTGCCGTGTTCGCCGATGCCTCGGCGATCATCGCGGTGGTGGCCGGCACCATCGGCCCGGTGGGTTTTCTCGGCCTGCAGATCGCCTTCGTCCTGCACTCGGTGTGGGGCGTGCCGAACACCATCATGGTCCAGGCCATGGTGATTCTCTCGGTGACGGTGATCTACACCCTGTCCTGTGTGGTGGGCCTGGGCGGCCTGCGGCTGGTGAGCAAGGTCCACGTGTGGCTGATGCTGGGCCTGGCGGCGTTCCTGTTCATCTTCGGCCCCACCCTGTTCCTCAGCGAAACCCTGGCCCAGAGCCTGGCGGTGCACGTCACCAGCTTCTTCCAGACCGCCCTGTACCGCGATGACAACGCCTGGCTCAACAGCTGGACCCTGTTCTACTGGGGCTGGTTCATCGGCTACGCGCCGATGATGGGTATCTACGTGGCCAAGGTCTCCCGCGGGCGCAGCATCCGTGAGGTGATCACCCTGATGTCGGTGGCCGCCCCGCTGATCACCATGCTCTGGTTCACCCTGGTGGGCGGCACCGGGATCGGTATCGAACTGCAGTCGCCGGGCCGCGTGATCAGCCACGGCGTGCAACCTGAGGCGCTGCTGCTCGGGGTGGCCCAGTCGATGCCGCTGCCCAACCTGATTTCGGCGCTGTTCCTGTTCCTCAGTTTCTTCTCGGTGGTCACCAGCGCCGGCTCCATGTCCTATACCGTGGCCATGGCCATCAGCAGCAACCACGCCGAATCCCCGGCCTGGCTGCGGGTGTTCTGGGGCGCCGGCATGGGCCTGGTGGGGGCTACCCTGATCACCCTCGGTGAGGGCGGCATCAGTGCCTTGCAGTCGTTCATCGTGATCACTGCGGTGCCGGTGTCGCTGCTGATCCTCCCGGCGGTCTGGGACGCGATCCGCATTGCCCGGCAAATGGCCCGTGAACAGGGGGTGCTCTGAATGAACCTGCGACCACCCGCCAGCGTCATGAAGGCGGCGCGCCTGGGGGCCTTCCACCAATCCCGGCTGTCGTTCATGCGCCAGTTGCTGCGCCGCCTCAAGGCTGAAAACTGGCAGTTCCAACGCCCGCTGTGGACCCTCGACAGCCAGGGCGTGGGCCGTGCGGTGTACACCGCCACCGGCCCGCAGCGCAGCTACAGCCTGGTGGCCTTCGCCCATGACCTGGACCCGGCACTGCGCTCGGACCGGGTCATCGCCACCGCCTGGGATGCCACCTTCGCCCTGTTCGACGGCATCCCCAATGCCGCCGACCTGGACCGCCTGGAGGCCAATGTGCCGAAGCAGGAAGCCGGGCGCATTTCCTCCCGCGAGCTGTGCATGGCCCGGGCCAACCGTTCGGTGCGGCTGTTCGACCATGTGATCGAGGCCCTGGCTGCCGGCCGCCAGCCGCAGCGCGAGTTCATCGATGAAGTCGGCTACCTGATGCGCACCACCGCGGTCTACGGCAGCGGCAAGTTCGGCGCGGCCGACCGTGAAAGCATCGCCCAGCGGCCGGAGCTGGCGGCACCCTTCCAGGCGGAAATGCTCACCGTGTTCCTGATCCGCGCCTTCACCCTGGACCTGGTGGAGCACCTGGCCCAGGCCCGGGCGCCCCGGCAGGCGGTGCCCCTGGAGCCGCAACTGCGCCGGCGCCTGGGCATCGGCAACTCCACGGGGCTGGGCATGGCGCCGTTCCTGCTGAACCATCCGGTGCTCTTGAACAACTGGGTACAGGCCCGGGAAACCGCCCTGCAACGGGTGCGCGCCGTGCGCCAGCCATCGGCTGCGGAGCGCCAGCGGTTCGTCGAGTTTCTCACCCGGGCCCAGGCCGGCATCGGCCACTGGCACTCCGAGCACGAACTGCAACACGGCCGCATCCTGCAACTGCAAGGTGACCTGCAGCGCCTGGAGCACCATCTCGCCAGCGGCATCCTGGAGCAGGATTCCCCCTGGGACGAACTCTATCGCTGGGCCGAAGGCGCGCTGTCGCTGGAGGCGCAGGAATGCCTGGTGTCGCTGCTGCTGGAGCCCTACGGCCACCTGGTGGATGAGCTGGGCGCCGGCATGCAGGCCGATGAGCAGGCCAGCTTCAGCGTCGACGGCAGCATGAGCATCGGCCGCCTGCGGCAGATACTCGACGAGCATTATTCCTGGGTCGCGGCCATCGACTTTTCCAGCCAAGCCAGCCGCGCGCTGTTCTGGTACGTCTCCGAGGAAAAACTCGAACCGCGGATCGGCCAGCGCTTTGCCGAGCCCGGGCAAGACCTGGAGCAGCCCCTGGCAGTGGCCCGGGACATCGCCCAGTTGCAAGCCGCCCTGCCCGGCTGGAACGACTCGCAAAGCGTCGCCAGCTTCCTGCTGCGGCACCCGGAACATCGCCACAGCCTGCGCCGGGTGCAACTGGCGCCAGCGTTCCCCTACGCCGATATCCAGGACAACCTGATCGACCAGGCGCTGCTGCCCATCGACCTGCTGCGCTGCAAGCTGTCGTTCTTCGGCGCCACCCACTTCGACCCGCGCTCGGATCGTTGGGTACGCATCACCCTCTACCAGAACGCGCCCTTCCCCCATGAGCTGGGGCAGATGGCCGCGGACGACTGGTCCTACCCCAACCTCGACAGCCAGGAGCAGCGCCGTGCATGCCTCGTTGAATGAAATCGAAAGCCTGTGCAAGAAAGCCGCCCGCGGTGCCGGGCTGTCCTGGGGCCTGGCGGAGGAAGCCGGCAAGGCCGCGCGCTGGCTCTCCGCCCACGGCCTCGACGGGCCCGGCGTGCTGGCCACGCAACTGCGACAGAATGACGGCTGTGCCTACCAGCAACTGGCCCCGGATGTCAGCGCCGAGCCCTGGCAGGTGCCAGGGCATGCCCTGTGCCCGCTGATCGCCGGGGCGACCCTGAGCGACCACGCCTACCTGCTGCGCAGCAACGGCCGCATCGAGCTCCGGCAGGTGGCGCACCCGCAACTGCTGCTGCCCTTTGCCAGCGCCACCGCACGCCAGCTCGGCCTGTGGCTGGAGCTGTCCTGGAACGGCTGCTGCCTGAAGTTTTCCCCCTCGGGCGAAGCCTGGCTGGTACGTGCGCAGAACCTCGGCGCCGCCACAGCCGCCCAGGTGCGCTGCGCTTGCACAGATCCTGCCGGCACCCTCGGCAAGCCTCTGGCGGGCAGCATTCCGGACCTGGGCGACAGCCCCCAGCACGACCTCGATCACCTGGCCGCCCGCACCTACGTGCCGGCCTCCGAAGCCTCGCGCCTGCTGGGCGCCGGGGCCGGCCTGAGCGACAACAACTGACCTTTCCACCCTTGAACCAATGGACGAACCAATGGACCTCGACATGACCTCATCCATCCAGCGAATCGGCACCACCGCGCGCTTCAGCCAGGCCGTGATCCACAACCGGACCGTCTACCTGGCAGGCCAGGTTTCGCAATTGACCGAAGGGGACATCCGCGCCCAGACGCAGGATGTGCTGCAACAGATCGACGCCCTGCTGGCCAGGGCCGGCACCGACAAGGGCCACCTGCTCAGCGCGCAGATCTGGCTCAAGGACATGGCCGACTACCCGGCCATGAACCTGCTCTGGGATGCCTGGCTCGAAGGTGTGCAGGCACCGGTGCGGGTTTGCGTGCAGGCGCCCATGGCCAAGCCGCACTACCGCATCGAAGTGTTGGTGATTGCTGCGCAACCGGCCTGAATCAGCCCAGCCCTGGCCCGGTCTCGGCGGCCACCAGGGCCCGCTCCATGATCAGCGTCAGCTCCTCGCCCTCGTAATGCTCGCGCACCCGGACAAAGCCCAGGCGGGCATAAAAGCCTTCAGCGGTGACCGACGAGGGCACCACCAGCGAGGTCTGGCCCGAATCCAGCGCCGCCTGCTCGACCGCGGCCATCAGTTGCCGCCCCAGACCCTGGCCGTGGTAGGCCGGGTCGACAAACACCGAACGCACCGCACGCCCGTCGAGGCTGGCGGTGCCCCGCAATTCCCCGTGCACCAGGGCGACAAACATCTGCCGGCGCTGCATCAGTTGGCGCACTGCATCGGGGGTGAAGCTGGCCTGGACCCGCTCGATCACACTGGCGGGGTAGTCCTGGGCATTGCTGGCGAGCAAGGCCGCCAGGATCACCTGGCTGACCTGTGGAGCATCGGCCGGCACGGCCGGACGAACCTGATATTGCATGACCACTCCCTGGTTATCCCGCGGATGACAGTGGCCAAAATACGGCCCGCCCCAGGCCCTGCCAAGCACTTATTGCAACTGGAACACCAGGCAGGGGTTGTCGTTGAGCCGCCCCTCGAACACCGGCAATTGATTCTCCAGGGAGGTGTTATCCAGCAGCCCCCGGTCCTTGCGCGCGATGATCACCCAGGAGTCATGGGGCAGCGAGTCCAAGTGCCCGGGGTCGTCGCCGCTGACGAACAGCGGCTGTTCGTCGTGGTCCAGGTTCATCATGTAGCGCACCGCCCAGGTGTCCTGGCCCAGGTTGAAGAACACCAGCGGCCCGGGGCTGGCCTGGCGCAACTGCTCCACCTGGGAAACGAAGGTCCTGGTGTCGAACTGCAGGTCCTTGGCCGGGTCCACCACCGCCACCAGCAACGTCCATTGCGCCGCCAGCGCCAGGGCGCTGAGCAGCACCAGGCGCCGCCCGAAACTGCCCAGGGTCCTGCGCCAGCCATACAGCGCCAGCAGCTGCAACACGACGAAGATCGCGATCAGCAGCGGCATGGACACCGGCGGCCAGTAACCGTGCTTGTGCCAGCTGTGGCGCAAGAAGAACAGCACCAGGATGCACAGCCCCGGCAGCAGCCCCACCAGCCACAGGTAGCCGCTGCGCACCTTGCCCAGCCAGCCCCGGGCCGTGAGCAGGCCGTAGGCCGCCACCGCAGCGAACATCGGCACCATGGGCAGGATGTAATAGGCGCGCTTGAAGTGCGGCACCGACAGGCCCAGCAGGATCATCAGGCCACAGGCCCCCAACCGAAGTACCAGGCGCAGCTGCGGGTTCACATGGCGCTGCGACCATTGCCGGCGCAATACCCAGAGCGTCGCCAGGGCCAGGGGCACCACCGGGAAGTAACGGTACAGCGCCAGCTGGAAGTAGAAGTAGAACGGCTCGCCGCTTTCATCCAGGCGCCCGACCACCTGCATGTTGTAGACCTGACGGACGAAATCTTCGCCACCAGCGAGATAGGCCAGTTGCATCAGCAGCCACCAGCAGCCGGCCAGCAACAGGAGGCCACTGACGCCATAGGCGAGCACTCGTTTGATCAGCGTCAGGCGCGCCTCGCGGGTGCGGCTGTCCCCCAGCAACCAGTAGGTGCAGGCCACCCCGCAGACTTCCACCAGCCCCAGGGGCCCGCGAATGGCAAAGGCCAGCACCAGCAGCGGCAGCACCGCCCACAACCGCAGCCGGGAGCCCAGTTGCTCGCCGCTGTGCAGCAGGTAGAAGGTGCCCAGGCACAGCAGGGAAACCATCTGGTCCAGGCACACCGAGCGGGACTTGTCCAACAGCTGGCTGGTCAGCGCCGTGAGCAGCACCGCGAGCAGTGCCCAGGTGCGCCCCGAAGGCGCCAGCAAGCGATACAGCAGCGCCAGCACCCCGGCCGAGGCCAGCGCGGTGGGCAGGATATTGGCCAGGTGGTTGGGGGCGCCGAAAGCCTGGGCGAACAGGTAGCTGAAGAAGGTCGCAGTGCCCGGGTAGTCCGGGTATGGCTGGCCGTAGGTGGTGGGGAACAGGCTGGCGCCGTGGCGGAACATTTCCTGCAGGAACAGCGCCCAACGGCCGTCGAAACCCTGGGGCTGCTGGTCCCAGATGCCAAAGGTGAACAGCAGCAGGGCCACCAGGTAAATACCCCAGGCCTCAATACTCAAACGCGTTTCTCGAACCATCTTCGCCCCACCAGAAAGCGCCGCACCCAAAGCGAGGCATTAAGGCTGGACATGTTGCTCGCGCAGCCCCTGAACGGTGCCTGAACAAGGATAAAAAACCCGCTCCGCACAGCCGACTGTCACCGACTGTAGCCGCTGCCGAGCCCGCGAGGCTGCGAAAAGGCCCGTAGGGCCTTGCCTGGCGATCTTCAGGCAAACCTCTGATGGCCTCAGGGTCCCTGCGCTTCCTGCGCTTCCTGCGACAGTGCCCCCGGAGCGTTCGCAGCCTGCGGCAGCGGCTACAGGGAACGGCGACCCAGGGTGATAAGCCGGCGCCAGTCGAACTGCCCCACCGCCAGCGCCAGCAGGATCAGGCCCATGGAAATGCCCTCCTCGGCCCCGAGCCGCTGCCCCTGGATCAACACCGAACCGGCCATGCCGAACACCGGGATCAGCAGCGACAAGGGCGCCACCCGGGAGACCGGATACTCGCGCAGCAACAGGTTCCAGCCCCAGTAACAAAAGTGCGTTGCAGCATAGACCTGAAACATCAGCGACAAGGCCGCGCCGGCGGACACTTGCCCGGCCAGTTGCAGAAACGGCGCCGCACCATGGCTTATCCAGGTCAATGCCAGCAGCGGCAATGGCGCAAACAGGCTGGCCCAGACCACGAAAGCGAACACCTCGCGCACCCCGCAGCGCTTGATGATGACGTTGCCCACGCTCCAGCTGAATGCACTCACCAGCAGCAGGGCATAACCCAGGCTGGTGGCATGCCCGGGGCTGTCGCCAATGATCCGCAGCAGCCCCCACAGGGCAATGGCCGTGGCCAGCACCTGTTGCAGGCGCAGGCGCTCGCCGAATAGCAGCACGCCCCAGCCCAGGGAGAAAAAGGCACTGAACTGGATCAACAGTGCAGCCGTGCCCGGCGCCACGCCGTGATCGATCCCCAGGTTGATCAGCGCCCACATGGCCACGCCGAAAATCAGCCCGTAGGCCGCCAGCCAGGCGAATGCCACCGGCGGACGCGGCACCAGGAACACCCAGGGCAGCGCCGCCAGGGTGAAACGCAGGGCGGTGAGCAGCAACGGATCGATACTGGCCAGGCCCAGTTTGGTGATGGGAAAGTTCAGGCCCCACAAGGCCGTCACCAGCAGGGCCAGGAACAGGTGTTTTTTCTGCATGTCGCGCGGTCCAGGACAGGCGGCCGCGGGTCATTCCCCGGCCGGGGCCGAACTATCGCCCCGGCGCGCCATGGCCCGCTTGCAGTATCAGGTCAATTATCAGTAGATTCGGGCCATGCAACCCATCGATATCGACCCTTACGAAAATACCCCGCGGGATGTGGTGGTCACCGCCATCGACTACCCCGACGGCCTGTACTTCGCCGAGCACCAGCACCGGCGCGGGCAGTTCGCCTATGCGGCTACGGGGGTGATCAGCGTCTTCAGCGACCAGGGCAACTGGGTGGTGCCGCCGCAGCGGGCCATCTGGGTGCCGGCCGGCGTGCCCCACGCCATGCACATGAGCGGGCCGGTGACCATGCTCAACACCTACGTACGGCCCCGGGCAGCCAAGCGCCTGGGCCTGCCGGAGCAATGCCAGGTGCGGGAGGTGTCCGAGCTGCTGCGCCAGTTGCTGCTGCGGGCCACGGCCATTCCCCCGCGCTACGCCGTGGGCAGCGTGCAGGGCCAGGTGATGAACCTGCTGCTGCATGAAGTCGCGGCCATGCCGGCCCTTGCCCTCAATGCTCCGCTTCCCCGCGAGCCACGGCTGGCCAGGGCCTGCCGCGAGGCGCTGGAGCAACCTTCGCTGGAGTTGGGGATCGATGAAATGGCCGAGCGCGCCGGCATGAGCCGCCGCACCTTCACCCGGCTGTTCCGCCAGCACACCGGCATCAGCTTCGTCGAGTGGCGCCAGCAGGCCTGCCTGCTGGCTGCCGTGGTGCGCCTGGGCCAGGGCGAAGCCGTGACCCGGGTCGCCGGCGACCTGGGCTACAGCAGCCCGAGTGCGTTCAGCGGTGTGTTTCGCAAGGTATTGGGCGAGACGCCCAGCCGCTATTTTGCCCGGGCCCGGGCCTGAAGGACCCGAGCCGGAGCGAGGCCGTGCTAGAGGAACACGGCGGACAACATCCCCAGCGCGCCGAGGCAGAAGCCGATCAAGGCACCGCGCCCGGGCGCCTGCTGGAACAGCGCCCAGATCACCAGCGGCTCCAAGAGCAGCAGCGACGTTACCGAGACCACGGTGATGATCCAGATGTCGCCCACCGCCACGTAACCCAGCCAGTAGGCCGCCAGCAGGCAGATACCGCCCAGGCACATGATCAGCACCGGCAACGCCAGTTCGGCACCCGAGGTGTTGCCGGAATGGGCCAGCCGCGCCACCACCACTTCACTGTAGATGGCGCAGAACTCGCCCAGCACCATCAGCCCTACAGCAGAAACTCCGAGTAATTCTTTGGACATGTAACAAACCCCTTCGTATTGAGAGCTCGATTTTTCAGCTCCCAGGCATTGATCGCTCCGCTGACGGAGCCTGTATCTCGATGCGCAGGGGTACGAGGCAACTCGGTAATATCCAGGAACTTGAACATGTCCATCTCCTTCTGGGTGGGGGTGCAAACCGGGCCCGTGCACGACCGACGGGCCGCTGCCTGTATAAGGGATTTTCTGCCCCGGCGTCATCCACCAGAGCGCGTCGACCGCGAAAAAACCACGCAAACTCCACAAACAGACAGGCTCGCTGCCGATAGCCTTGCTCCGGTCATTCTCAGCCTGAAGCCACTGCCACCATGCCCCAGCCGTCCACATCCCTTCGCACCGTTGAGCCCTCTGATTGGGTTGCCACCTATTTCATCAGCGTCGCGACGCTGGCCCTGGTCCTGACATTGCTGGTCAACCTGGTCGTGCAGTTCAGCAGCCGGGACCCGTGGAGCAATCTGCTCGATGTCCTGTCTTTCAGCGTGGTGGCGCTGCTGGTGAGCGTGGCGGTGATAGGCGCCGTCGCCGCCCTGCCCTGCATCCTGTTCTTCTGGCTGGCCCAGCGTTTCACCTGGCGCCATCTGTGGATCTACCTGTTGGGCGGAGCCCTGGCGGCGCTGCCCGCCATTCCCATGGTGGTGGGCCTGTCTCCCGGCTTTTTCAACCTCCCGCACGGCGTCAACATCCTTGAGCGCTATGCGCCGTTGGCACACTTGTTCGGCGCTTGCGGGGCCTTTCTGGGAGCGATGTCCTGGTGGCTCAGCGGGCGTCATCTGCGCTGACTACTTCCTGCAGGAGCCGGCTTGCCGGCAAAGAAAGCTCCCACGGCCCCGGCCTTGTCACTCACCTCAAGAAGCGATATTTCCCATGCCCGCAAAAACGCCAACCCTTCGTACCGTGCAGCCTGAAGACTGGTTCGCCGCCTACTTCATCGGCGTCACGGCCCTGGCCACGCTCGTGGCCGTGCTGATGATGCTGGGGATGCTGGCCAGTGCCGGCGCGTTGAACACGGACATCATTCTCCAGACCCTGTTCGTGGGCCTGCTGACCCTGGTGTTGAGCGGTGTGCTGATCGGCATTTTCACGGTCCTGCCCTGTGTGCTGTTCTTCTGGCTGGCCCAGCGCTTTGCCTGGCGCAATGTGCTGATCTATCTGTTCTGCGGTGCACTGGCGGCGATGCCGACCATTCCGCTGGTGATGAGCCTGGCCCCGTCGAGCTTCTACACCGACTCGCCGGATGAAGAACCCGAGCCCGAAGGGCTGGCGCGCTACCTGCCGGTGGCGCCCCTGTTCGGCTGTTCTGGGGCCTTCCTCGGCGGCATCTTCTGGTGGCGCAGCGGGCGCCACCTGCGCCGATCAGTCCTCCCCGACACTCCACTTCCATAGGAGCCGGCTCGCCGGCGAAGAGGCCCTGCGGCCCTGCGCCAGAGGTGGTGCCGCCTTCGCTGGCAAGCCAGCACCCAATCAGCGCCTACAAGGAGGCGATGGGCTGGGCGTCGCGGGCCACTACCACCTTGCCCGGCAGGCCGCCCTGCTCCACGCGCTCATGGGCCCGGCGCAGGCTGTCGGCGTTGAACGGGCTGAAGACTTCATTCAGGGTGCAGCGGATCAATCCCTGGTCCAGCAACTGCGCCAGCCGGTTGAGGATGTGGTGCTGCTCGATCATGTCCGGGGTCTTAAACAGGGCGCGGGTGAACACCATCTCCCAGTGCAGGGACACGCTCTTGGCCTTGAGCGGCACCGCATCGAAGAAGTCGTGATCGTCGATCAGCGCGATATGGCCATGGGGCACGATGATCCGGGCCAGCTCGGCATAGTGCCGCTGGGTATGGGTCAGGGCGGCAATATGGGTCACGGGTGGCAGGTCCAGGGCCGCCAGTTGCTCCACCAGCGAACGGGAATGGTCCAGCACCTGATGGGCCCCCAGGTCCAGGCACCACTGGCGGCTGTCCGGCCGCGAAGCCGTGGCGATGACGGTCATCGCGGTCAGCCGGCGCGCCAGCTGGATCAGCACCGACCCCACGCCACCGGCACCGCCGACAATCAGCAGCGTGCCCTGTTCAGCGAGGTCACCGGGCACCCGGCCCAGGCGCTCGAAGAGCAATTGCCAGGCGGTCAGCGAGGTCAGCGGCATGGCGGCCGCCTGGGCGAAGGACAGGCTGGCCGGCTTGTGCCCCACCAGGCGCTCGTCCACCCGGTGCAGCTCGGCATTGGCGCCATCGCGGGTGAAGGTGCCGGCATAGAACACCGCGTCCCCAGGGGCGAACAGGGTCACCGCGCTACCCACCGCGCGGACCACGCCACTGGCGTCCCAGCCCAGGGTCCGCACCTCGTCGGGCACCGCCACCTGGCCGGCGCGGACCTTGGTATCCAGGGGGTTGACCGACACTGCCTCGACCGCCACCAGCAGGTCGTGGGGTTCCAGTGGCGGCGGGTCCAGTTGCACCTCGCAGAACGCGTGGGGGTCAGACAGGTGCGAGCCTTTGAGGTAGGCGATGGCCTTCATTGCAGAGCTTCCTTGGCGATTGAAAGCGCACACTTAAATCCCTCATGCCCTGCCCGCACAAGTAGGGTACTTTTGCGTACCAGCTACGCAAAAGGGTCGTCAGGCAATGAAAAACAAACACTATCAGGACATTCCAGGCTGCCCGGTGGAGGTCACCCTGGACCTGATCGACGGCCGCTGGAAAGGCGTGGTCCTGCACCAGTTGCTGGCCAACGAGTTCCTGCGTTTCAACGAACTGCAACGGCGCCTGCCGGGGATCTCCCAACGTCTTTTGACCAAGCAGTTGCGGGACCTGGAAGCCGCCGGCCTGGTGTCGCGCACGGTGTACGCCGAGGTGCCGCCGCGGGTGGAATACCGCCTGACCGACGAGGGGCAATCACTGCAGCCGGTGATCGAGGCGCTGTCGGCCTGGGGCCGCGGGCGCATCAGCCGGCAACAGCAGGAAAGCACCCTCACCTGATCCCTCACCAGAGCCCCCCCCATGCCCACCCACCCGGATGCTCCAGCAAGGTTCAAGGTCTACCAGGGCTCGACCCTGCTCGGTTGGTCGGCCCTGGAGTCGGCCGACCCGCCCATGGGTGTGGCCTTCGGCCAATTCATCGTCGCCCCGGCCTATGCCGGCCTCCAGCAGCAGGTTCGCGCACTGGCAGGAGCGAGCCAGAGCGGGCTGCACCTGGTAGTACACCACCTCGACCAACCCGTGCCTGCCCTGGGCGTGAGCATTCAGGACTACTCCGCCGAATGTGGCGCCGATGCCATCGAGATCACCGTGCTGGGCATCGCCTACCCCCTCTACGAACAGCTGTTCCCGCAAGCCGTGGCCGCCTACCAGCAGGCCATGGGCTAACCCGCGCACAGCCGGCGAACATCCGCACGTTTTACCCCTACTTGTTCACAATTCGTTAAGACTTGCCTACGTATACTTTCGGGCTTGCCCGCGGCCTTCCGGCTGCGCCCCTCGATCTGTCGGCGCACAACTCATGTCACGACCCGCTCCGCTACTGTTTCTGCTGGCCTGCCTGCTGTTCTTCTTCGCCCTGGGCAACCACCAGTTGCAAGGTTCCACCGAAGCCCGGGTGGCCGGGATCGCCATGGAAATGCACCTGGACGATGACTGGGTCACACCGCGCCTGTTCGGCACGCCATTCCTGGAAAAACCGCCGCTGAGCCTGTGGCTCGATGCCGGGGCCATCCGCACCTTCGGCGGCACGCCCCTGGCGGTGCGCCTGGCCTCGGCCTTCGCCGGGCTGTTCAGCGTGATGCTGCTGTACGCCATGCTGCGCCGCTTTGGCCGACCGGCAGCCCTGGCGGCCATGGCCGGGCTGATGCTGGCGACCATGGCCAGTTACTGGAGCAACGTGCGCGGCGTGGGCGAGGATGCCCTGCTCAGCCTCGGGGTAACCCTGGCCCTGCTGGCGTTTTTCCAGGCCCATCGACGCCAGGCCGCGCAGCAGCCGGCGCTGCTCTCCTGGCTGGCATTCGCCGGCGGGATCGCCATCGCCACCCTGAGCAAGGGCGTGCTCGGCCTGGCCATGCCCGGGGTGGTGATCTTCGCCTACCTGCTGGCCGACAGCCTGATCGACAAGCGCTTCACCTTCAGCCACTGGCTGCGCCCGGGCCTGCTGACCCTGCTGGGGCTGGTGCCGCTGATGATCTGGCTGTACATGCTCTACCAGCGCGGCGGCCTGCAGGCCCTGGGGGAAGTGCTGTGGACCAACAGCGTCGGGCGCTTCGACGGCTCCTTCGAGGAGGCCGGGCACTACGAGCCCTTCTATTACTACCTGGCCAAGCTGCCCCAGGCCTTCCTGCCGTGGAACATCCTGGTTTACCTGGGCCTGTGGCATTTCCGTAAAACCCTGGTGCAGAACCGCTACCTGCTGTTTTTCAGCCTCTGGTTGCTGGCGCAGTTCGCCCTGCTGTGCCTGGCTTCGAGCAAGCGCACGGTGTACCTGATGTCCCTGACCCCGGCCGCGGCGGTGCTGGCAGCGGAATATGGCGCAGTGCTCTACCAGCGCCTGGCCCGGCGGGCCCCGGGCACGGGTTTCTGGAGTGCCGTGGGGCGCCAGCGCAGAGGGTGGCTGATAGCGCTCATGGCCCTGGTGATCGGCGGCTATCTGGCCAACGCCCAATGGGCCGCGCCCAGGGCCGACCGCGAACTGTCGTTCGTTCCAGTTACCGACCGGATCATGGCGTTGCAGGGTAGCGGGCACCAGCTGGCGCTGTACCAGGCCAACGAGCGCATCGCCGGCGCCAGCGTGTTCTACACCCAGAGCCTGCTCAAGGACCTGCAGAACGAGGCGCAACTGCTGGCCTTCTTGCGCGAGTCGCCGCAGCACATGGCGGTACTGGGTGGCGCCGAGGCGCCCAAGCCGCCGCTGCAGATCCAGCAGACCCTCATGGTGGGCCGCCAGGCCTACTACTTCGTCAACCTGGCGCCGGCCGGCTGAACGCAAAAAACACGGCACCTGAATCAGGTGCCGTTTGCCCATCCCCGCCGCCCATGCCCCTTGAACCCTTTCCCGCTGATACCCGCCCGCCGCCCTTGAAACCATGACTCCTGCCCAACGACGGGCTTTCCCCGAAAAGGAGTCAGACATGAGCATCACCGTTATCAGTAGCACCCTGAGCCGGGCCGTTGCCCAGAAGGCCGGGTTGCGCCAGCAACTGGCGGCGCAAAACATCCTTGGGGTGGAAAACATCAACGACAACGCCATCGAGAACACCGTGGCCAAGGAACTGATCGCCAAGAGCAGCAAGAAAGGCCTGCGTCGGGACTACCTCGACGCCCGCTGAGCCTTGCCCCCGGCGATACCCTAGTTGCCGGGATCTTCCCTATGTTCGTGTCAGGCCCTTGCGGCCTGGAAAAGGAGATATTCCCATGTTGATTCTGCGTTCACTGATCCTCGGCCTGAGCCTGCTGGCCAGCGCTGCCCAAGCCCTGGAAACCACCAATCTCCCACCCGCCACCCTCAAGGCCTATGCCGCCACCCTGAGCACCGCCGCCGGCAACAGCCAGTGGCAGCAGCTGTGGAAACGCTCTCGGGACCAGGGCGCATTCACCCAACAGGGTGAACAACCGCGCTTCACCATCACCCAGGACAAACTGCCGGACATGGCTCGCAGCACCTTGATCAATGCCAGCAGCGTAACCCCGCAGAACACCACCCAGGCGCTGTACCGCTATGAGTTTTCCAACCCCATCGGCCAGGCCAAGGGCATTTCCCTCAAGGCCATGTGCCTGTTGGTGGACTGGCGCTCGCTGCCCAGCGGCACACAACCCGACGACACCAGCCACATGGGCAACGCCAGCCTGCTGCAAACCTACCCCTGCCCTTGAAACCGGCAAGCCGCCCAGGCCTTGAGCCTGGGCGGCGAGCACTTACGAGGTTAGCTGCGAGCCCAGCAGATCAGCCTCCTTGCGCCGGCGAGTGCCGTAGCTGTCGCCAAAGTTGCGCAGGTTGGCCAGGGCACTCTTCCAGTCGCGGGCCACCACCTGGGCCCAGAAGTTCGGTGTGCGACTGGCCAGGTTGCCGTACTGAAAGGCCACCGAGGCGATAACGGTCTGCATCGGTGCCGGCAGTTGAGCGAAGTCCACTCCGCTGGCCTTGGTGTAGTTCGCTGCCAGAAGATCGACGAAGGGCGCCTTGAATGCCTCGTCCACCAAAAGCGCCTCGTCACTGCTGATGTTCAAGGGCTGGCCGTCGAGAAACGCCTTGGCCTTGAGCCCCTTCAGCCCCAGGTAGGGGGTCAGTCGCCGGATCAGGTCCGCCGGCAGATTGAGCGCCTGCAGGTCCTCTACGTTCCGTTGCCCCAGATCGAAGCCTGTGCCCACCGTGACGCCACTCTTGCTCTTGTCCGGATCGGGCACATAACCGCGGGTAATGGCAGCTCCCTCCAGAGCGGCGATAAAACTGAAATCAATCGCGTAGCGTGACATGGATTTTTCCTCATCCAGTTTAGGAAAATCCAGTGCACCACCAGCGACCGATACAACATCAGAATGTAATAGTTCCCCTTAATAGGGGGGAAATTTCCCACTGAACAGAGGACGAGACACCTCCTTAGGATCAAACCAGCCTTATCCATAATTCCAAGGAGGTACCAAATGGACGTGAAAGACCTCGTACTCATCGATGTTCGCCAGCTCCCTCACTCGCTCCAGGCCCTCATCGACTGCATCGGACTGGAAAATGCCTACCGCCTGACCCGTGAATACGGCGGCCGCCCCAAGTACATCCCCAAGCACGCCGAACGTACCTCCCTGGCTTTGATCCTGCCGCCCGACGCCCTCAACGCGCTGATCGAGCGTTTCGCCGGCCTGGCCCTGGAGATCCCCAAGGCCGACCACTTCTGCCGGCAGATCCGCAACCAGCACATTCAACTGGAAAGCCTGGGCGGTATTTCCCGCAGTGTGCTGGCGGACAAGTACGGCCTGAGCCTGCGGCAGATCGGCAACATCCGCCGCCTGGATGCCAACACTCACCGGTAATCGATTCCTGCTGAATCGGCCTTCACGGCTTTCTTAACCTGCAAGGGCGCATTTCGCGCAACAAAGAACAAGGAGCTAGACCATGGCAGATATCGATAAGGGCCTGATTGGCGGCGTGATCGCCGCCCTGCCCCTGGACAAGATGATCACCGGTCCACTGATGGCGATGATTCAGGCGCAGGTCGCCGCGAGCAAAGCCTATGCGGACTTCCTGATGGGCGTGTGCATTCAGAACGGCCAGGCGGTTTCGGTGCAGTTCGACTATGACGAAACCCTGGTGGATGAGCAGGGGGTGTACAAGGGCACCGTGAAGAAGTCGATGCGCATCCCGTTGCTGGCGGCCATCAGTCACCCCAACATCACCATCGAGGAAGGCTCCATCGAGTTCGAGCTGACCATCAGCCAGATGGCCGAGGACACCAGCAGCACCGAAGCCTCCGGCAGTTTCGAGGCGAAGATGGGCTGGGGCCCGTTCAGCGTTTCGGTCAAGGGCGCGGCGAGCCACAAATCGACCCAGACCCGCAAGACCGACACCCGTGCCCGCTACGCCATCAGCACCAAGATCGTCCGCCAGGACCCACCGGAAGCCCTGATGCGGGTCATCGACTTCCTCACCGACGCAGCCACCAAGCCTGTGCGGCTGCCTAGCACTCAACCGACCGACACCGACAAGCTGCCGACCGCCAACGCGCTGAAAATGCCCGACGCCGCGGACGAGAAGAAAACCGGCACCGGCGGTTGATCCACATCGCGCCTTCGCCCCAGTAACCCGCCCCGCCTTCATGGCGGGGCACTTCAGCCACCGAACAAGGAGCGTGATCCATGGCGTTTTTTTCTCGCAGCAAGGAGCCCATGTCCGCCAGCGACCTGAGCCATATCACCCGCGGCATGCATCAGGCTGCAGCCGCCACCCACAACCTGATCGCCCAGCAGTACATCAAGTTGTTCGACCAGTTCTTCGACTACAACGTCGACGACCTGGGCACGCCGATGAAGGCCAAGATGGTCGAGGTGGCGCTCAACGAAGACCACATCATCAATGTGCCGCTGATTGCCCTGGTCTCGCCCAAGGGCCTGGCCCTGCACAAGATGACTGTCGACCTGTCGGTGCGCATGCAGGCCACCGAGCTGCAGAAGGCCAGCCACGACCTGGAGAACGGCGAGCTGCAGAGCGAGAAGTTTTTCGTCACCTTCGGCAGCGGCAAGCGTGACGGCCAGGAACGCGACCCGGACGAGGTACAGATCAGCATGGAGTTTCGCGACTGCCAGCCGCCGGAAGCGATCCAGCGCCTGATCGAGGAGTTCACCAACCTGATCAGCCCGCAGCGCATCAACGACGGCCCGCCAGCCACCCCGCCAGCGGCTGGCACGCCACCGGCCGAGCCGGACCTGCTGGCACCTTGAGCCGCTTCCTATGCCCCTGAAGGTCAGCCACACGGAGCGGCCGCCTGCGGTCAGGGCTTGAGGTTCACCGAGCGCCAGTCACTGGCCTCGATCAGGCCGAGCATCTTCGGTGCGCCATTGAGGGTATCGGTGGAGACGAACAGGGAAGCGCCGTACCCCAGGGTCGGGGTCGCCCGTTTCAGGTCCTGCTCCATCTGCGCCATGCATTCGCTGTGGGTCACCAGCACCAGGTTGCGCCCGGCGACCTTGTGCGCCATGACATCGCGCAACATGGTGTTCTTGCAGTTGAACAGCCAGCCATCGCCACTGCTGACCTTGCTGAACATGTAGCTCGCGGTCTGCGCGGTGCGCGTCAACGGGCTGTTGTAGATATCGGTACGCTCCAGGCCCAGGTGCTCGAACTGCGCGCCGAGCCCCACCGCCACCTCGCGGGCCCGGTCGGTAATGCCATCGGCCGGGCCCAGGCACGCGGCATTGGAGCGGTCGCAGCGCTCCATGTGGCGCACCAGCACAATCATTTCGCCCTTGTCCCAGGCGGCCGTCAGGGCCTGGAGCCCGGCCCCGTTGCCGTGGCTCAGGTCGGGCACCGAGGCCGGCCGGAGCAGGAACAGCCCCAGGGGAATCACCAGGCAGGCGCCCAGCAGCAGCGCCAGCAGGTTCTTGTAACGGACCAGGACGCGCTCCAGGAAGGGCCGCTTGCTCGCCGGCAACACCAGTCTTGTAGTCAATTCCCAGCCGCCCTTACGAGAATGTTCCGATGTGTTGAGCAGCGCACAGCAAGGCTACGAAAGCCTGATGACAATTGAACGCTGGCCGATACCCGTGGCATCGACCGCCCAGACTCTAGGGCGCCGGGCGTGGGACCCGAGTGAAATCAATGTGAAAAAAAGCTCAACGGACCGGCGGCACATCCCGCAAAATAGCCGTCCATCGCCTAAAACATTGTCTTGGGACAATGCCGACGAAATCGTTTCAGCTATGGCACATCCCGCCGATACACCCCCTACAAAACACCTTGCTGGTCACCAACAACAACAATCTTCCAGCCAACTCAAGATCAAGAAGAGCTACGTTCCTGGAGGAATTCAATGAGTAGTTGGTTTGCCAACATCAGCGTCAACCTTAAGCTGGGCCTGGGTTTCGGCCTGGTCCTGGCCCTGACCACCGTCCTTGCACTGACCGGCTGGACCAGCCTGGGCAGCCTGATCGACCGCAGCAACTGGATGAGCGACATCACTCAGCTCAACAGCGGCCTGACCAAGCTGCGGGTCACCCGCCTGCAGTACATGCTGGCCAACGGCGACGAAACCGCCGCCCAAGGCGTGCAGAACACCCTGGACGATTTCAGCGCCCAGCAGAAAAAACTCCTGGCCTCGTTCCAGAGCCCGGAAAACATCAAGCTCCTGCAAGGCCTGGGCGCGACCATCAGTGCCTATCAGGATTCGCTGAACAAGATGCGCAACGCCTACCGCAGCGGCGACGCCGCACGCCTGGCGATGAACCAGAACGCCGAACGCGCCAATGACCTGATCAACGGGATCAACTCCTGGGTCAAGCAGTTGCCCCTGAGCGACGAGCGCTTTACGCAGTTCCAGGCCATCACCCAGGCCAAGGAAGCCTTCCAGCTGGCGCGCTATGAAGTGCGCGGCTACGTCACCACCAACAACCCGGACACCGAACAGAAAGCCGTCACCCAGCTCAACGCTGCGATTGCCGAAATGGATCAGCTCAAGTCCCATTTCAGCAGCACCCAGCGCGATGCCCTGCAACAGCTGGAAACCGCCCTGAGCGGCTACCGCAGCTCGCTGCAGGCCTTCAAGGTCGCCTTCACCAACGCCGTAGAGGCGCGCAAGGAAATGACCGACCAGGGCGCCGACATCGTCAGCCGCAGCGACGCCCTGTACCAGATCCAGCTGGACCGCCGCGACATCGAGAGCGCCCAGGCCCGCAGCCTGCAGCTGATCAGCACCCTGCTGGCGCTGCTGGTCGGTGTACTGGCCGCCGTGATCATCACCCGGCAGATCACCCGCCCACTGCAGGAAACCCTGGCCGTGGTCGAGCGCATTGCCTCCGGCGACCTGACCGAGAACCTGCGGGTCACCCGCCGCGACGAACTGGGCGTGCTGCAACAAGGCATCGTGCGCATGGGCGTGACCCTGCGCGAGCTGATCAGCGGCATCCGCGACGGCGTGACCCAGATCGCCAGCGCCGCCGAAGAACTGTCCGCGGTGACCGAAGAAACCAGCGCCGGGGTCAACAGCCAGAAAGTCGAGACCGACCAGGTGGCCACCGCCATGCACGAGATGACCGCCACCGTGCAGGAAGTCGCGCGCAATGCCGAAGAAGCCTCCCAGGCCGCGGCCGCCGCCGACGGCGAAGCCCGCCAGGGCGACAAGGTGGTGGCCCAGGCCATCGAGCAGATCGAGCGCCTGGCCAGTGAAGTGGTGCGCTCCACCGACGCCATGACCGTGCTGCAACAGGAAAGCGACAAGATCGGCAGCGTCATGGACGTGATCAAGGCGGTGGCCGAACAGACCAACCTGCTGGCACTGAACGCCGCCATCGAAGCCGCCCGCGCCGGTGAAGCCGGCCGTGGTTTCGCCGTGGTCGCCGACGAAGTGCGGGCCCTGGCCCAGCGCACCCAGAAGTCCACCGAAGAGATCGAGGAACTGGTGGCCGGCCTGCAGAACGGCACCCAGCAAGTGGCTACCGTGATGAACAACAGCCGCAGCCTGACCGACAGCAGCGTCGAGCTGACCCGCAAGGCCGGCGCCTCGCTGGAAAGCATCACCCGCACCGTGTCCAACATCCAGTCGATGAACCAGCAGATCGCCGCCGCTGCCGAGCAACAGAGCGCCGTGGCCGAAGAGATCAGCCGCAGCATCATCAACGTGCGCGACGTGTCCGAACAGACCGCCGCCGCCAGCGATGAAACCGCAGCCGCAAGCGTTGAACTGGCGCGCCTGGGCGGCCAGTTGCAGATGATGGTCAGCCACTTCCGCGTCTGATTCGCGCAGGCCCCTTCGCCGGCAAGCCGGCTCCTACACCCTCCGTAGGAGCTGGCTTGCCGGCGAAAGGCGCCAATCCCCGGACCCGAGCATTTACACCCATCAGGGTTTGCCCTTACCTTTCCCGGTCTTCGTCCTGCTGTCCTAGGGATTAGTCACCAGGAATCCGTTCATGCCCAGCCTCGGTTTTACTTCGGTCCCGCCCCTGCTGAAATACCTGCTCTATGCGGAGCAATTGGGTATTGCCACCGAGCCGGCGCTGGCGGCGGCCGGGCTTAGCGCCGCGCAGTTGAACGACACCAGCCTGCGCCTGCCGATGGAGGTGCATGAGCGGCTGCTGGACTACTTCTGCCAGCACTCGGGCGATCCGCTGTTCGGGCTCAATTCGGCGCGCTTCGTCAAACCCAGCTCGTGGAATGTGCTGGGCTACATCACCATGAACTGCGCGACCCTCGGCGAAGCCATGGGCCGCATCATGCCGTTCGAAAAACTGGTGGGAGACATGGGCACCAGCCGCGCCGAAGTCGCTGGCAACCAGGTGCGGCTGATCTGGAGTTGCCGCCATCAGCGCCCGGACATCCGCCGCCACCTGGTGGAAAACGTCCTGGCGTCCTGGCTGTTGTATGCGCGCTGGATCGCCGATTCGCAGTTGTCGCCCAGCGCGGTGTGGTTCGAACACGCCCTGCCGGAACCCGTCGAGGCGGCGCAGTACGAGGCGTTGTTCGGCTGCCCGGTGCTGTTCCAGCAACCCTGCTCGGCGCTGGTGGCGCCGCTGGAGTACCTGCAGATGCCCCTGCGCCAGGCCGACGCGCGCCTGCTCAAGACCCTGGAAGAACATGCCCAGGCGATGATGGCTTCCCTGGGCGATGCGCCCCTGGCCTTGCAGGTGCACAACGTGCTGCGCCAGTTGCTCAAGGACGGCCTGCCGCGCAAGGAGCAGGTGGCGCAGCACCTGCACCTGTCGGTACGCACCCTGCAGCGCCAACTGCAACAGGCTGGCACTTCATACCAGCAGATTCTCGACGACCTGCGCCAGGAGCTGGCCGAGCACTATCTGCGCCACAGCGAGCTGTCGATCCAGGGCATCTCCGATTGCCTGGGTTTCACCGAACCGCGCTCGTTCCACCGCAGTTTCAAGACCCGCACCGGGCTGACCCCGGGGCAGTTCCGCCTGAGCGCGCAGAGCTCCGGCAAGGCCTGAAACCCGTTACACGCTGATGGCGTTGGTGAACACCAGGCGATTGCCGAACGGGTCGCTGATGGTCATGTCCTGGCTGCCCCAGGGCATGGCCTGGATCTGCGGATGGGAGAAGCGGTAGTGTTTGGCCAGCAACTGCTGCTGGAAGGTTTCCAGTTCATCGGTCTCGATCCGCAGGGCCGCACCCGGCGAGCAGTCGCCATGGTGCTCGGTAAGGTGCAACACGCACTCGCCCCGCGAGACCTGCATGTACAGCGGAAAATCGGCTTCGAAGCGGTGTTCCCAATCCAGGGAGAAACCCAGGAAATCGAGGTAAAACTCCCGGGCCTTGGCTTCATCGAAGATCCGCAGAATGGGGGTGGTTTTGCCAAAGCTCATTGCGCGACTCCCTGACTGAAATGAGCCGACTATACAGACGGCGATTATCAGCAGTTCGGCGCCGCTCGGGGATTCTTTAATAGCACAGAGCCATCATTGTGATGGAGGTCAACAAATCAGCCAGCGGATGCAAATCCCGGGCGCAGGTCACCTTCCCGGGGCAGGAAGCGCCCCTGGCGTTCACCGTTGGCCCGGCCCTGGGCAAAACTGCACACGCCATTGACCCAGACCCCATCGATGCCTTGCGCGGCGCGCTGCGGCTCCTTGAAATCCGCCACGTCGCGCACCCGCGCCGGGTCGAACAGCACCAGGTCGGCCCAGTGCCCTTCGCGGATCTCGCCACGCTGGTGCAGGCCGAAGCGCGCCGCGGACAGCCCGGTCATCTTGTGCACCGCAGTGTGCAGCGGGAACAGGCCCAGGTCGCGGCTGAAGTGCCCCAGTACCCGGGGGAAGGCGCCCCACAACCTTGGATGGGGGAAAGGATCTTCCGGCAGGCCATCGGAGCCGATCATCGACAGCGGATGGGCGAGGATGCGCCGCACATCGTTTTCATCCATGCCGTAGTACACCGCCCCCGCCGGTTGCAGGCGCTCGGCGGCGGCCAGCAGGCTGACGCCCCAGTCGGCGGCGATCTCGCTCAAGTCGCGACCGCCCTGCTCGGGGTGCGGTGTGGACCAGGTGATGGTGATGCGGTAGGCATCGGTGACCTGCTTGAGGTCCAGGGTCGAGGAACTGGCGGCGTAGGGATAGCAGTCGCAGCCCACCGGGTGTTCCCGAGCGGCGTTTTCCAGGGCTGCCAGCAGTTGCGGGCTGCGCCCCCAGTTGCCGGCGCCGGCGCACTTGAGGTGCGAGACGATCACCGGTGCCCGGGCCACGCGACCAATCCGAAAAGCTTCGTCCATGGCCTCCAGCACCGGCTCGAACTCGCTGCGCAAATGGGTGGTGTACACCGCGCCGAACACCGTCAATTCCTGGGCCAGTTGCAGCACTTCATCGGTCTCGGCGCAAAACGCGCTGGCGTAGGCCAGCCCGCTGGACAGGCCCAGGGCGCCGTCCTCCAGGCTTTCGCGCAGTTGCCCGCGCATGGCGCTGATTTCATCGGCCGTGGCCGTGCGAAACAGGTCCGGCAGATGGTTGCTGCGCAGCGCGGTGTGCCCCACCAGCGCCGCCACGTTGATCGCCGGGCGCGCGGCATCCACCGCCGCGCGGTAGTCACGAAAACGCGGGTAGACGAACATCGAGCGCTCGCCCAGCAGGTTCATCGGGTCCGGCGGCTCGCCCTTGAGGGTCACCGGCGCGGCGCTGATCCCGCAGTTGCCGACGATCACCGTGGTCACCCCCTGGCTGAGCTTGGGCAACATCTGCGGCTGGCGAATCACCACCGTGTCGTCATGGGTATGCACATCGATGAAACCCGGGGCCAGCACCCGCCCGGCGGCGTCGATCTCTTGCTCGGCGCTGGCCGCGGACAGATCGCCGATGCGCGCGATGCGCCCGTCGAGGATGGCCAGGTCGGCGGGGTAACCGGGACGGTCGCTGCCGTCGATGATCAGGGCGTTGCGGATCAGCGTGTGGTAGCGCATGTCAGTCTCCCAGGGGCAGGCAATCGTCGCCGCCACGGTAATGGTCCAGGGCCAGCTTGATCCGTCGCAGGCGTTCCTGGTTGTCGTCGGGCAGGGCCAGGGCCAGCTCGGTGGCCAGCACATCAATGGCCAACAGCATGCCGTAGCGGGCCGCGGTGGGTTTGTAGATGAGCGAGGTCTCGGCGCTGTGCAGCGGCAGCAGCACATCCGCCAATTGCGCCAGGGGCGAGTCGGGCAAGGTAATGGCCAGGATCCCGGCGCCGTAGGTACGGGCCAGGGCCACCGCCTCCAGCAGCTCGGGGGTGATACCGGTCAGCGAACAGGCGATCACCGCGTGCTGCGGCCCCAGGGCGGCGGCGGTGACACGCATCATCACCGGGTCGTGGCAGGCGGCAATGGGGTAGCCCAGGCGTACCAGGCGCACTTGCAACTCGCTGCTGCACAGGGTCGAGCAGCCGCCCATGCCGAAGGCGTGGATCATCCGCGCGCGCCCCAGCAGGCGCACCGCATCGGCGAATTGGGCCTCCTCGAAACCGGCCAGATGCTGGTGCAGCGCAGCTTCGATATCGCCAACGATCTGCCGGTAGAACCCGGACTGTTCCGGGGTGCCGGCAGGGTCCAGGAAACGGCTGCCCACCCCACTGGCCTGGGCCAACTGCAGGCGCAACTGGCGCAAGTCGCGGCAGCCGACGCTGCGGGCAAAGCGCGACAGGGTGGCGGCGCTGACTTCAGCGCGGCGGGCCAGTTCGTCGAGGCTGGCAGAGGCGGCAAAGCCCACATCGTCGAGCATCAGCCGGGCGATCCGCCCTTCCCCGGCGCTGAGAAAATCCAGGCGCGAGCGGATCTGGTAAAGGATGTCCATCTACAAAAACTCCGCGAGGACCAGGGTCAGGCCGAAGGCGATCACCGAGATCAGGGTCTCCAGCACGGTCCAGGTCTTGAAGGTCTGGATGACGGTCATATTGAAGTATTCCTTCACCAGCCAGAAGCCGCCGTCGTTGACGTGGGAAAGAATCACCGAGCCGGCGCCGGTGGCGATCACCAGCAGCTCCGGGTGCGGGTAGCCCAGGCCGACGGCCACCGGCGCCACCACCCCGGAAGCGGTGGTCAGGGCCACGGTGGCCGAACCGGTGGCGACCCGCATCAGCACCGCGAACAGCCAGCCCATCCACAGCGGCGAGAGCTGGAACTCATGGGCCAGGCCGACGATCTGCTCGGTCACCCCGGAGTCGATGAGAATGCGGTTGAGGCCGCCGCCGGCCCCCACCAACAGGGTGATGCTGGCGGTGGGCGCCAGGCATTCGTTGGTGAACTTGAGGATCGATTCGCGGTTCATGCCCTGGGCCAGCCCCAGGGTCCAGAAACTCACCAGGGTGGCCACCAGCAGGGCGATCACCGAGTTACCGATAAACAGCAGGAACTGGTTGAGGCCGGTGCCGGGCTCGGCCAGCAGGTTGGCCCAGCCGCCGAGAAGCATCAGCACCACCGGCAGCAGGATGGTGGCCAAGGTCAGGCGGAAACTCGGCAGGCGCAGGCGCGGCTCGCGGGCGATGAACTGGCGCTCCAGGGGGTTCTGCGCCGGCAGGTGGATGTGCGGCACGATGAACCGCGCGTACAGCGGCCCGGCGATGATCGCCGTGGGCACACCGATCAGCAGCGCATACACCAGGGTCTGCCCCACCGACGCCTGATAGGCCTGCACCGCCAGCATCGCTCCCGGGTGCGGCGGCACCAGGGCGTGCACCACCGAGAGCCCGGCGACCATCGGCAAGCCCACCATCAGCAGCGACACCCCGACCCGCCGCGCCACGGTGAAGGCAATTGGCACCAGCAGTACGAAACCCACTTCGAAGAACAGCGGCAGCCCCACCAGGAAGGCGATGCAGACCATGGCCCAGTGGGCGTTGCGTTCGCCGAAGCGGTCGATCAGGGTGCGCGCCACCTGCTCGGCACCACCGGATTCGGCCATCAGCTTGCCGAGCATGGTGCCCAGTGCCACCACCAGGGCGATATGCCCCAGGGTCTTGCCAACCCCGGCCTCGTAGGCGCTCACCACTCCGGAAGGCGGCATGCCGGCCATCAGCGCCAGGCCCACCGACACCAGGGTGATGACGATAAAGGGGTTGAGTCGGTAGCGGGCGATCAACACGATCAGCGCAATGATGGCGACTGCGGCGTAGCCCAGCAGCCAAGAACCCGTAGCGGGAGCCATGGCGTCCTCCTTGAAAACAGCGTCACTTTCGAATGGTTGTGAAATTCATTAATCACTTAGAAAGGTGAACTTCAAACCGAGTGAAACTTATTTTCGTAAAGAGGCAGGCTTTGTCGCGAACAGCTAAGTGAAAGGCCGGCTTATGAAAATCGGCAGTGGGTATTTTCATCCACTGCCGCTGTGGCCGATCTCAGTCGTGATGCTCTCGGGCACGCTTGAGCAGCTTCTTGCAGCGCTCGGACAGGTGCAGCACCCGCAACTGCTTGCCGGCCTTGGCATAACGCTCGCGCAGGGTTTTCAGTGCGGCGATGGCCGAGTAGTCGACAAAACTCAGGTGGCGACAGTCGACAGTCACGTGCCGAGGATCGCCCGCCGGATCGAACTGGTTGAGAAACGGCGTGGTGGAGGCGAAGAACAGGGTGCCATGCAGTTGGTAGTGCTTGCTGCCGTCGGCTTCCAGGTGGCTGTCGGCGTACAGCTCGCGGGCCTGCTGCCAAGCGAAATTGAGGGCGGCAATGACGATGCCGCAGAACACCGCCATGGCCAGGTCGGTGAACACGGTGATCACGGTCACCGCGAGGATCACCAGCACATCGTTGAGCGGCACCTTGTTGATCACCCGCAGGGACGCCCAGGCGAAGGTCTGCTGCGATACCACGAACATCACCCCCACCAGCGCCGCCAGAGGGATGCGCTCGATCAGCGGTGAGAGAAACAGCACGAACAGCAGGATCAGAGCGCCCGCCACCACGCCCGACAAACGCCCGCGGCCACCGGAGCTGAGGTTGATCACGGTCTGGCCGATCATCGCGCAGCCACCCATGCCGCCGAACATTCCCGAGACCACATTGGCCGCGCCCAGGGCCACGCATTCACGGTCCGGGTAACCGCGGCTCTCGGTGATTTCGTCGGTGAGGTTGAGGGTCAGCAGGGTTTCCAGCAGGCCGACCATGGCCATCAGGAACGCATAGGGCGCGATGATGCCCAGGGTTTCAAGGTTCCACGGCACCTGGGGCAGCGCCAGGCTCGGCAGGCCGCCGGCGATGTGGGCCATGTCCCCCAGGGTGCGGGTCGGCAGGCCCAGCAAGTACACCAACGCGCCGACCCCGAGGATCGCCACCAGGGCCGGTGGCACCGCCCGGGTCAGGCGCGGTAGCAGATAGACGATGGCCATGGTCAATGCCACCAGCCCGGCCATCAGGTACAGCGGCTGGCCGCTGAGCCAGTGTTCGCCGCTCTTGAAATGTTCCAGCTGGGCCAGGGCGATGACGATCGCCAGGCCGTTGACGAAGCCCAGCATCACCGGGTGCGGCACCATGCGCACCAGCTTGCCCAGGCGCAGCAGGCCGAAGGCGACCATCACCAGCCCACCCAGCAGCACCGTGGCCAGCAGGTACTGCACCCCGTGCTGCACCACCAGGGCGACGATCACCACCGCCATGGAGCCAGCCGCGCCGGAGACCATGCCCGGCCGGCCGCCGAACAGCGCGGTCAGGGTGCAGATGAAGAACGCGCCATACAGGCCCATCAACGGGTTGAGGTGGGCCACCAGGGCGAAGGCGATGCATTCGGGCAGCAAGGCAAAGGAGGTGGTGAGTCCGGCCAGGACATCGGCACGCAGACGTTTTGCTTTCATGATTGACCTGATAGACGGACCGGCAGGCGCGGCCCTTGGAGGAGCGGAAAGAAGGCGGGGAATGTTACGGAATTGAGCCGCCGCCGGCCAGCCGGCCGTCGGCGTCTGCACAACGAATGTAGGCGCTGGCTTGCCAGCGAAAAGGCCGTTGGATCTGGCACCAGGCTCACGGGCCCTTTCGCCGGCAAGCGGAACGCCGCCCGGCCAGCTCCTACCGGGGTTCAGCGGTTATTTGACGACCTTGCCGACACCGCGGCCACGTGGGTCGGAAGCGGTTTCAAGCGCGGTGCCATTGACCCGGATGGCCTGGATATCGCCCATCTCCCAACCCTGGTCTTCCAGGGTGTAGCCCATGGTTTTCAGCTCATCGGCGACCTTGCCGGTGAGCGGCGCATAGGCGTCGTAGTAGATCGTGTCCTTGGGCAGCAGTTGGTGATGCACGCGCTGCGCGGCCACGGCCTTTTCCAGGGGCAGGTTGTAGTCATAGAGGTTGTTCAGCACCTGGAAGATCGAGGTGAAGATCCGCGAACCACCGGGGGTGCCCAGCACCAGGGTGACCTTGCCGTCGCGGGTCACCAGGCTCGGGCTCATGGACGACAGCATGCGCTTGCCCGGGGCGATGGCGTTGGCATCGCCACCCACCACGCCAAAGGCGTTGGCTACGCCTGGCTTGGCGCTGAAGTCGTCCATTTCGTCATTGAGCAAGAAGCCAGCGCCCTTGACCACCACGCCACTGCCGTAATCCCAGTTCAGGGTGTAGGTGTTGCTCACCGCGTTGCCCTGGGCATCGACAATGGAGAAGTGGGTGGTCTGGTGCGGCTCAAGCCCGGGGCGCACTTTTTCGGTGGCCGAGATGGCGTTGGGGTTGACCTCGGCGGCGCGTTTTTTCAGATACGCCGGGTCGGTCAGTTGCTTGACCGGAACATCGGAAAACGCCGGGTCGCCCAGGTAGTCGGCGCGGTCGGCGAACACCCGCTTTTCGATTTCCGCCAGCAGGTGAATGTACTTGGCCGAGTTTAGCTCCACACCCTTGAAGTCCGCCGCGCGCTCTTCCTTGATGCTGATCAGCTGCGCCAGGGCCACCCCGCCAGAGCTGGGTGGCGGTGCGGTGTACAGGGTGTTGCCACGGAAGGTGACCTGCAGCGGCTGGCGCCACTGGACCTTGTAGTCCTGCAGGTCCTGCTTGGTGATCAGGCCTTTGTCGGCCTGCATCTGCGCCACCAGCAAGTCGGCGGTCTTGCCGCTGTAGAACTCTTTGGCACCCTGGTCGGCGATGCGTTCCAGGGTGGCGGCCAGCTCCGGCTGACGGAAGGTTTCACCCGGTTTCATGCTGCCGAAGTAGTCGCCGAAGTTGGTGGTGCCGTTGAACAGCTTCAACGCATCCTCGCGGTACTGGTACTGCTTGTCCGCCACCTTGAAGCCGTTTTTCGCGTAGCCCACGGCCGGAGTGATCAACTCGCTCCACGGCAACTTGCCGAACTTCTGGTGAGCTTCCCACAGGCCCCTCACCGTGCCCGGCACCCCGGCGGCGCGGGCGCCCACCAGGCTCAGGTTCTCGATCACCTCGCCCTTTTCATTCAGGTACATGTTCCGGGTCGCGGCCTTGGGCGCGGTTTCCCGGTAGTCGAGGAAGTACGGCTTGCCGTCGATGTACATCGTCATGAACCCGCCGCCCCCGATGTTGCCGGCCTCGGGGTAGGTCACGGCCAGGGCGAAGGCCGTGGCCACCGCGGCATCCACCGCGTTGCCGCCCTTCTTGAGGATCTGCGCCGCGACATCGGCGCCGTACTGGTTGGGCGCGGCCACCGCGCCGCCTTCCAGGGTCACGGCGAAGGCCGAGCTGCTGGCGGCGATAGCGGCCGTCAGGGCCAGGGTCTTGAACAACAGAATGCGCATAGGTCCTTCCTTTTCTTGTTATTGAACGGCAAGAACCTTAGGCCCCAGACCCGGGTTTGAGCAATCGCCAATCGTGGCACGAACGTCCCAAGCCTCAGCCGTGGATAACCGTAGGAGCTGGCTTGCCAGCGAATGCAGTTTCAAGAGTTGCGCAAAACCCGGGGGCCCCTTCGCCGACAAGCCGGCTCCTACGGGGGATAGGCGGGGAATGGGGGAGCCTTCAGCCCTGGAACTCGGGGTTGGCGTAATCGGCCAGCTTGCCCTGGATGAAATCCAGGAAGCACTGGATGCGCAGGGCCAGTTGCGAGTTGCGGTAGTACACGGCGTTGATCGGCTGGCGATAGCCGCTGTTGAACGAGGCCAGCACCGGTTGCAGGCGCCCGGCGCGGATGTCGTCGATGGTCATGAAGTGCGACAGGCAGGCAATGCCCTGCCCTTCCAGCGCCAGGTGGCGCAGGGTCTCGCCACTGGAGGCGCTGATGCCCGGCTGGATCTGCCAGCGGTCGCCATGCACATGGCGCAGCGGCCAGTGGTTGAGGGTCTCGGTCTGGGTGAAGCCCAGCAGGGTGTGCCCGGCCAGTTCGGCCACGCTCTGCGGCGTACCGTGGCGGGCCAGGTAGTCAGGGCTGGCGAGGATGTGCAGCGGGCTGCAGCCCAGGGAGCGGGCATGCAGGGTGGAGTCCGCCAGCACGCCGATGCGGATGGCGATATCGGTGCTCTGCTCCAGCAGGTCGATGATCAGGTCGTTGCTGTTGAGTTCCAGCTGGATATCCGGGTACAGGCTGCGGAACTCGGCCACATAGGGAACGATGGCGTGCAGCATGAAGGGCGATGCGGCGTTGATCCGCAAGCGCCCGGACGGATTGCGCTGGCGCGAGGACAGGCGCTCTTCGAGCTCGTCCATCTGATCGAGGATCAGCTTGGCCTGTTCGAAGAAGTAGCGCCCTTCCTCGGTCAGGTCCATGCGTCGCGTGGTGCGGTTGATCAGCGTGGTGTCGAGCTTGGCCTCCAGCCGCGACAAGCTGCGGCTGACCGCCGAAGGGGTCTGGGCCAACTGCTCGGCGGCGGCGGAAATCGAGCCGCACTCGATGACACAGACGAAGACTTGCAACTCGTCGGATCGGGCTTTCACATGAGTCCTCTGGCGGCAGCGGGGCAACATCGCCCCTGAATTTCAAGGCACTCAATAGTAGCCGGATTCAGCCCGGCAGATTGAACACTGCCTTGAGGTGTTCCTCGTAACGCTGCACATCGCCTTCGATGTTCGGGCGTTTCATCACGTCCACGCAGAGGAAAGTCGGCAGGGCGCTCATGCCCAGGAACTGGTTGGCCTTGTGGAACGGGAAGTAGACCGCGTCCACGCCCTTGGCCTCGAAGAAGTCGGTGGGATCGTCGAAGGCTTGCTGCGGGGCGTTCCAGGTCAGCGAAAGCATGTACTGCTTGCCCTGGATCAGGCCGCCGCTACCGTACTTCTGCGAAGCATCGGAGCGGGTCCGGCCGTCGCTGGCGTAGAGGCTGCCGTGGCCTTCGGTGAAGACTTCGTCGATGTATTTCTTGACGATCCACGGCGCGCCCATCCACCAGCCGGGCATCTGGTAGACGATCACGTCGGCCCAGAGAAACTTCGCCACTTCTTCCTGGATGTCATAACCCTCGTCGATATGGGTGACCTTGACCTCCACACCACCCCGGTCGAGCACCGCCAGGGCAGTGTCGTGCAGGGTCGCGTTGTAGCGGCCATCGGAGTGGGCGAATTGCTTGGCGCCATTGAGCAGCAGTACTTTTTTCATGATCCAGCCTCATCGGGAACAACCCGTTGCGCATCGATGGCGGCGGGCTGTAAAGATTGAAAACGATGGCGGCAGGTTAATCAGGCCAGGGCCGGAGAATAAGCCCGGGTTGTTCAAAATACATTTGACTCAAACGCACGAATCAGTGGTGGATTGTTGCCTTAGAATTTTTGCCGACCTCCCCATCAGCAAGAGTGCTCCTTATGCCCACACCCCAGGCCTTCATCCTTCACGCCAAGACCCGCCCGGAACGGGCTGATGCCTTCGAGGCGTTCTTTCTCGGCCATGTAGCCGCCAGCCGCGCTGAAGCCGGCTGCATCGAATACCACATGCTGCGGGACCGACAGGACCCGAGCCTGTTCATTTTCTACGAGGTCTGGGCTTCCCAGGAGGCGCTGGATAGCCACTCCAGCCTGCCGCACATGCAGCAGTTCCTCGACGCGCGCATGGACTACCTGGAGCGCGACTTCGAGATCCGCGCCATCGACATGCTCAGCCCGGCCGCGGCTGGCCGCTGAGCAAAAGCTAGCCGCTGATCAGCAAGTGCCCGCCCAAGAGGCCCATGCCGACAAAGAACACCCGCTTGAACAACTGGGCGCTGATGCGCTGGCGCAACCACTGCCCCAGCCACATGCCCAGCAGCGCCGGGGCCAGGGTCAGCAGCGAGGCCCCCAGCTCGGCGCCGCCCAGGGCGCCGCGCCACAGCAGGCCGCCGGCCAGGGCCAGGGTCGAGACGGTGAACGACAGGCCCAGGGCCTGCACCAGCTGATCCTTGTTCAGCCCCAGGGCTTGCAGGTAGGGCACCGCCGGAATCACGAACACCCCGGTGGCCGAGGTGATGACCCCGGTGACCAGCCCGCACAGCGGCCCCAGCCAGCGCTCCTGGGCCGCCGACACTCGCAGGGTCGGCAACAGCAAGCCGCTCAGGGCATATAGCAGTAGCGCCGCCCCCAAGCCCCGCACCACCCAATGCCCGGCGTCGATTCCCAGCCACAGGGAGCCGGCGGCGGTGCCGGCAAAGATCGCCAGCAGCATCGGCCACAGGCGCTTGAGCAAGGCCGGCAGATGCCCGCCAAAGGCCAGTTGCCAGAGATTGGTCAGGGTCGCCGGAATGATCAGCAGGGCCGCAGCCTGCGCCGGCGCCATAGCCAACCCCAAGAGGCCCATGGCCACGGTGGGCAGGCCAAGACCGATCACCCCCTTGACCATGCCGGCCAGCACAAAAGTGCCGATCACCAACAGGGAAAGGGCCATTCCGAGACTCTGATAAAACGCGAGCGAGCTGTTCATGGGCCTATCCTGCGCCCTGCTCGCCCTGCTGAAAATCTGCCATATACTGAGCCAGCCTCTTGCCCGGCAATAGGCACATACAAAAACCTATGGCCCGTACCGCCGTAAGAGCTGGCTTGCCAGCGAAAGCGATTTCGAGATTTGCGCAGAACCCAGCGGCCTCTTCGCCGGCAAGCCGGCTCCTACAAACATGACGCTCCCCGAGAGATGCCCCATGCACTTCGACCTGATCGACCTGCGCCTGTACCTGAACATTCTGGAGGCCGGCAACATCACCGCCGGTGCCGCTCGCAGCCACTTGTCGCTGGCCGCCGCCAGCGCTCGAATCCGCGCCATGGAGGCCTCGCTGGGCATCGAGTTTCTCGAACGCGGGCGTCGTGGCATCCGCCCGACAGCCGCCGGCAAGGCCCTGGCCCAGCATGCACGAACGCTGCTGCTGTACGCCGAGCACCTGCAGCAGGACCTTGGCGAATACGCCAGGGGGGTCAAGGGCCAGGTGCGCCTGTTGTGCAACACCACCGCACTCAGCGAGTACCTGCCAGAGCTGCTGGCAGACTTCCTGCACAGCCAGCCCCATGTCGATATCGAGCTGCAGGAGCTGCCCAGCCAGCGCATCACCCACGCCCTGCGCCAGGGCGCGGCGGACCTGGGGATCGTCTCCGATGCGGTGGACACTCAGGGCCTGATGACCCGGGCCTTTCGCGACGACCCACTGGTGCTGGTGATGCCCCCGGACCACCCCTTGGGTGCCCTGGCGGCCCCCAGCTTCAGCGACAGCCTGGCCCACGACTATGTCGGCCTGGCCAGCCACAGCGCCCTGGCGGTGTACCTGGAGGAACAGGCCCTGCATCTGGGCCGGCGCATGCAGTTGCGCATCCGCGCCGAAGGCTTCGACGCCGTGCTGCGCATGGTGGCCCGCGGCGCCGGGCTGGCCCTGGTGCCCCTGGCGGCCCTGCAACGCAACCTGCACCTGGCTCTGCAAAGCCGCCCCTTGAACGAGGCCTGGGCACGCCGCCGCTTGCTGCTGTGCGCCCGCGACTTCAACGCCCTGCCCCTGTATGCCCAGGGCTTGTGCCGTGCGCTGCTGGAGCCTTGACTCTCCCCTTAGGGGCAGACTTTAGCCTTGGGGTTTATTCCTCAAGGACCACGGCAATGAGCAAACGCATCCTGGTGATTCTCGGCCACCCTTCGCGCCACAGCCTGTGCGCGGCATTGAGCGAGCGCTACGTGAAGGCGGCGCAGGAAGCCGGCCATGAAGTGCGCCAGCTCAGGCTCGGCGACCTGCATTTCGACCCGGTGCTGCGCGAAGGTTATCGCCAGATCCAGCCCCTGGAAGAAGACCTGCAGCAGGCCCAGGCCGACATCCTCTGGGCCGAGCACCTGACCTGGGTCTTCCCCATCTGGTGGGGCGGCATTCCGGCGCTGATGAAGGGCTTTCTCGATCGCGTGCTGCTGCCGGGCTTCGCCTTCAAGTACCGCCCCGGCAAAGCCTTTCCGGAGCAGCTGCTAAAGGGCCGCAGCGCCCACCTGCTGGTGACCATGGATACACCGCCCTGGTACTTCCGCTGGTTCTACCGCATGCCCGGCTTGCAGCAGATGCGCCGCACCACCCTGGCCTTCTGCGGCATCAAGCCCTTGCGCACCCTGACCTTCGGCCCGGTGCTGGACGCCAGCCAGGAACGCCGGGCCGACTGGCTGCTGCAAGTGGAGCACCTTGCCAGGCAGTGAAAGCGCCGGATAATGCGCAACGCCGTCCACCGCCCGACGACCCGGTACTGGAAAAGGAGCCTTCATGTACATCGGCCAAGCCGCGCAACTGTCCGGAACCACGGTCAAGAGCATCCGTCATTACGAGGCCATCGGCCTCTTGCCCGAAGCGCCACGCCAGGGTCGCTACCGCCTGTATGACGCGCAGAGCGTCGAGCAACTGATATTCATCAAGTGCGCCCAGCAGTTGGGCTTCAAGCTCAAGGAACTGCAGCAGGTGTTCGCCACCCACCAGGGGCAGGCCTTCCCCTGGGACCGGGCCCAGGCGGCCCTGGCGCAGAAAAAGCGCGAGCTGCAACAGCAGATCGAGGATTTGCAGCAGTTGCAGGGCCGGCTCGAGCTGTTCGAGACCAGCCTGCAACAGGCGCGAGAGGAATGCCCCCCTGGGCAGCCGCTAGGACCGCCCGGGCGGCCTTGCTTCAGACCTCCGACAAGCCGGCGACCACCCGCGGCTTACGAAAGCACAGGTAATAGACCAGGGTCAGCAACAGCAGGAACGGCACCCCGAACACCAGGGTCATCTTGAACGCCTCGGTGAAGTAGGTGGTGATCATCACCGCCCCCATCAGCACCAGCCCCAGCAGGGTGCTGTAGGGAAACAGGCGCATGCGGAACGACAACTGCTGCTCGCCGTGGCGCTGGTGATAGCGGCGGAAGCAGTAATGGGTGAGGAAGATCATGAACCAGGTGAAGATCGCGCCGAACATCGAGATCGCCATCATCAGGGTGAACGAACTCTCGGGGTACAGCACATTGACCAGGGTCGCCAGGGCGATGCCGGAGCTGGACAGCAGCAGGGCATTGAGCGGAATCCCGTTCTTGCTCAGGGCCCCCATGGACTTGGGCGCATAGCCGGCGCGGGACAGGCTGAACATCATCCGCGTGGTGATGTAGAGCTGGCTGTTCATCGCCGATAGCGCGGCGATCAGGATCACGAAATTCATCACCCCGGTGGCCCCGGGAATACCGATGGTCTGCATCACCGTGACGAACGGGCTCTGGGCCTTGCCGGCCTGGGCCCAGGGCACGATGGCCAGCATCAGCGCCAGGGTCAGCAGATAGAACACCACCAGGCGCACGATGGTGGCGCGAAAGGCCTGTTTCACCGCGCGTTGCGGGTCCTTGGCCTCGCCCGCCGCCACCGCGATCATCTCCACGCTCAGGTAGCTGAAGATCGACACGATCACGGCAATCCACATGCCTTCGAAACCGTTGGGAAAGAAGCCGCCGTGAGCGCTGTAGTTGTGCAGCCCGTAGTCGGGGTTGCCAGAGCCGAACACCACGTACACCGCCAGGATGATGAAGCCGACGATGGCGGCGATCTTGATGGTGGAAAACCAGTATTCGAAGTTGCCGAAGGTCTTCACGCTGATGCCGTTGAGCACGATCAGCACGCTGGAGAAGGAGATGATCCACACCCACTCCGGAACGTTGGCGAACCAGTACTTCATGTACATGGCGATGGCCGTGACTTCGGCCCCCACCGCCAGCACGATGGCCGCCCAGTAGGCATAGCGCACCAGGAAGCCGGCCAGCGGGCTGACGTAGAACTCGGCGTAGGCACCGAAGGAGCCGGAGGTGGAATGGGCCACGGTCATTTCCGCCAGGCAGCCCATCAGGATCAGGGTGATCAACGCGCCGATGGCGTAGCTCAGCAGCACGCTGGGGCCGGCATAACCGATGGCGTAGGCGCTGCCCATGAAGAGCCCGGTGCCAATGGCCCCGCCGATGGCGATCATGCTCATCTGGCCGGCGGTCAACTGCCGCCTGAGGCCGTGCTCGCGATTGGATATCGCTTCGAAACCCTTGTTGGAGGTGGTCACTTTGAGTGCCTCTTTATTGTTGTGTGCACGTATGAATCGTTGTGACGGCCCGTCCTTGTGCCGCTGGCCTGGTCGCCGCACAGGGCGGCAACCAGGGGGTGAAACACGTCTCAGGTCACGCTGTGGCGCACCTGGAATTGCGCCTGGGCCCAGGTTTTCTGATCGAGGATTTCACCGAGGATCTGCACCGCTTCCCACACCTCACTGAAGCGGGTGTACAGCGGAGTGAAGCCGAAACGCATGATCCGCGGCTCGCGGTAATCGCCGATCACGCCCCGGGCGATCAGGGCCTGGATCACCGCGTAGCCTTCGGGGTGCTCGAAGCTCACGTGGCTGCCACGCTTGGCATGCTCACGCGGGGTCACCAGCTTCAGCTCGTGACCGGCGCAGCGCTGCTCCACCAGTTCGATGAACAGGTCGGTCAGCGCCAGGGACTTGCGCCGCAGGCTCTGCATGTCGGTCCGTTCGAAGACTTCCAGGCCGCATTCGACCATGGCCAGAGAGGTAATCGGCTGGGTGCCGCACAGGTAGCGGGCAATGCCGCTGGAAGGCTCGTAGCGGGTGGCCATGTCGAACTGCCGGGCATGGCCGAACCAGCCGGACAGCGGCTGGGTAACCAGGTCGCAGAGCGCCGGAGCGACCCAGGCGAAGGCCTGGGAGCCGGGGCCGCCATTGAGGTACTTGTAGGTGCAGCCGATGGCGTAGTCGGCGCCGCTGCGGCCCAGGTCCACCGGCACCGCGCCGGCCGAGTGGGCCAGGTCCCAGATGCTCAGGGCGCCCGCCTCGTGGATCAACCCGGTGGTCGCCTGCATGTCGTGCATGTAGCCGGTCTTGTAGTTGACGTGGGTCAGCAGCACCACCGCGGTGTCCTGGCCGATGGCCGCCGGCAGTTGTTCCGGGCTGTCCACCAGGCGCAGGGAGTACCCCTGCTGCAGCAGCTGCGTCAGGCCTTCGACTATGTACAGGTCGGTAGGAAAGTTGCTGCTTTCGGAGACGATCACCCGCCGCTGGGGCGCACGTCCGGCCTGGACCTGCAGGGCGGCGCTGAGGACCTTGAACAGGTTGATGGAAGTGGTATCGGTGATGACCACCTCACCAGCACCCGCACCGATCAGCGGCGCCAGCCGATCCCCCAGGCGCTGGGACAGGTCACGCCATCCGGCCGTGTTCCAGCTGCGGATCAGGCCCTCGCCCCACTCTTGCTCGATCACCTGCCGGGCCCGCTCGGCAGCCGCCACGGGGCGGGCACCAAGGGAGTTGCCATCGAGGTAGATCACCCCTTCGGGCAGGCTGAACTGTTGGCGCAGTGGCGCTAGGGGGTCCTGTTCATCGAGACGCAGGCAGTGGTTTTTATCGATCATTGGCAGTCCTGTCTTGGTCAATGTCATGCCCACCGGAAGGGGCCGGGCACGGGGTCCTGGAAACCCGAAAACTTGAGAAATAATGGACGAAGGCCGGGAGAATTTTCGTGCAAAGTGCAGCGCGCTGTCGTACTAATCTCGAATAAAATTCTAATCCTCCAATAAAAAACGCGGATTTATGCCAACCATGACCCTCGACTCCACGGACCTGCGCATCCTCTACTTCCTGCAACAGGACGGGCGTATCAGCAATCAGGAACTGGCGGAGAAAGTCGCCCTCTCGCCCTCGGCCTGCCTGCGCCGCCTGCGCCTGCTGGAAACGGAGGGGATCATCAGCGGCTATCGCGCCCAGCTCAATGCCGAGCGCCTGGGCATCGAGCTGGAGGCGATCGTCCATGTGTCCCTGCGCCAGGACGTGGAAGGCTGGCACGAGACCTTTATCGGCAAGGTCCAGCAGTGGCCGGAAGTGGTGGCCGCCTACGTGATCACCGGCGCCAGCAACTACGTGCTGCGCATCCAGGCGCGCAACCTCAAGCACTTCTCGGATTTCATCGTCAACCATCTGAACCGCGCCTCGGGCGTGACCGACATCCGCTCGGAAATCGTCCTGCAGAAGATCAAGGAACAGAACAGCCTGCTGGACCTGGTGCAGCGCAAGTAAGCCGTCCTAGAACCCGGCCGGTCGCCGCGCGGGGTGACGCTGGGCAGTGACGCTCGGGGTTTCGTCGAACAGCTTGCGGTACTCGGCGGAGAACCGCCCCAGGTGGGTGAAGCCCCAGCCCAGGGCAATCTCCGAGATGTTGCGCGCCGAGCCGTGCTCGAGAATTTCCTGGCGCACGCCATTGAGCCGGTGGCGCTTGAGGTAGGCCATGGGCGACAGGGCGAAGTACTTGCGAAAGGCCTCGAACAGCTTGAAGCGCGAGACGCCGGCGGCGGCCTCCAGGTCTTCCAGGTGCACGGTCTCGCGGGCATGTTCATGCAAGTGCTGGCGGGCCCGTACCAGATAGTGGGGCAGCTTGACCCCGAGCATTGCCCGCAACTCGCTGGAGTAGTTGTTGGGCTGGGCCAGGATCAGGCCCTTGATCAATGAGCTTTCGATTTCCCGGGTGAAGGCCAGCTGTTCATAGAGCTCGTTGCCCTGGGCCAGTTCGCCGATGAAATGCTGCGCCATGCGCCACCAGGCCGCGGCGGCACCGTGCAGCGCATCCATGCCGGGCTCGAAACGCAGCGGCTCCAGCACCGGGCGCTGCAACAGGCCCTCCAGGGCCTCGCTCATGGCCGGCCGGGAAATCACCACCTGCAGCTTGCGACAGTCTCCGGAGATGGCCAGCACCTGGCTTTCGTTGGGGGCGATGATCACCCCCTGGCCGCGGTCCGAGCGCAAGAGGCGCCCGTCCTTGCTCAGTTCCTGCTCGCCGCACAGCGGCAGGCTCAGGCTGTAGCTGCTGAAGCGCTCGGTGTCCTGGATATCCACCACCACATCGGTGCCGTACTCGATGATGCCCAGGGTCGTGGAACGGGACCTGAGCACGTTGGCACTGTGGTGGAAACGAATGCGTTCGGGGTTGGCGGTTTCCAGGCGGTGAGGCCCACAGATTCCCGCCATCCAGTTCCTGGCCCCTTCAAGGTCAAAGCGATCGATACGAATCTCGCGAAACTGCCCATCAGCCTTGCTATTCATCACGGCGCACCCACGGCAATTTTTATTCAGCGCGCTCTGACGGCGCGTCTTGTATGACAGGGCAAGTTTTGCGCCAGCCGACGGCGCTGCCAACCCAGTGGATAGCAATCGTCGACTAAGTGGATAACCGGGCCCCATCACTCTCATTGGCTGCGCTCACAGTAGCCGATCAGCGCACCAACAGGCAGCCATCCATCGCTTGCCTGCACGATGCTGGGTAGATGCTACCCAGGGGCCTGCTGCTCCATGCCTTGCCGGGAACGGGCAATTTTGTGGATGACCTTGGCCGACTAAGCGGATAGCCGCAGGCCCCCTCCCCTCTCTCTAATGACTGCACCCGATTGGCCTGAATAAAAAGGTACCGACTCATGAGTGGTGCAAGAAACGTCGAGCAGTGGCAAGACTTCATCCACAGCTGCCTGGATTTTCGTCCCGCGGACGGGGTGTTCCGTATCGCCCGGGACATGTTCACCGAACCTGAGCTGTTCGACCTGGAGATGGAGCTGATCTTCGAGAAGAACTGGATCTACGCCTGTCACGAAAGCGAGCTGCCCAACAACCACGACTTCATCACGATGCGCGCCGGGCGCCAGCCGATGATCATCACCCGCGACGGCGAGGGCCGGCTCAATGCCCTGGTCAACGCCTGCCAGCACCGCGGCACCACCCTGACCCGGGTCGGCAAGGGCAACCAGTCGACCTTCACCTGCCCCTTCCATGCCTGGTGCTACAAGAGCGACGGGCGCCTGGTGAAGGTCAAGGCGCCAGGGGAATACGACGAGGGCTTCGACAAGGCCACCCGCGGCCTGAAGAAGGCCCGCATCGAGAGCTACAAGGGCTTCGTCTTCATCAGCCTGGACGTGGCCGCCGACAATTCCCTGGAAGACTTCCTCGGCGACGCCAGGATCTTCTTCGACATGATGGTCGCCCAGTCCCCCGACGGTGAGCTGGAGGTGCTGCCGGGCAAGTCCGCCTACACCTACGACGGCAACTGGAAGCTGCAGAACGAGAACGGCCTGGACGGTTATCACGTCAGCACCGTGCACTACAACTACGTGGCCACGGTGCAGCACCGCCAGCAGGTCAACGCCGACAGCGGCGCCGGCAGCAGCGCCACCCTGGACTACAGCAAGCTCGGCGCCGGCGACGCCAGCACCGACGATGGCTGGTTCGCCTTCGAGAACGGCCACAGCGTGCTGTTCAGCGAAATGCCCAACCCGGCGGTGCGCTCCGGCTACGCCAGCATCATGCCGCGCCTGGTGGCCGAGCACGGCCAGGCCAAGGCCGAGTGGATGATGCACCGCCTGCGCAACCTGAACATCTACCCCAGCCTGTTCTTCCTCGACCAGATCAGTTCCCAGTTGCGGATCATCCGCCCCATTGCCTGGAACAAGACCGAGATCATCAGCCAGTGCATCGGGGTCAAGGGCGAGAGCGACGCCGACCGGGAAAACCGCATCCGCCAGTTCGAGGATTTCTTCAACGTCTCGGGCATGGGCACGCCGGACGACCTGGTGGAATTTCGCGAGGCCCAGCGCGGTTTCCAGGGGCGCCTGGAGCGCTGGAGCGATGTCTCGCGCGGCCATCACCGCTGGGTCAGCGGGCCCACCGCCAACAGCGAGAACCTGGGCATCCAGCCGGCCATGACCGGCACCGAAATCACCCATGAGGGGCTGTACGTCAACCAGCACCAGAACTGGCAGAAGTTCCTCCTCGACGGCCTGCAGCGCCAGCCCCTGAAACTGCGTGAGGTGTAAGCATGAATGCGCAATTGCAGTACCAGATCGAGCAATTCTTCTATCGCAAGTCCGAGCTTTGCGATGCCCAGGACTGGGACGCCTACCTGCAACTGTTTGCCGTGGACAGCGAGTTCCACCTGCCCCAGTGGGACTCGGAACACGTCTACACCCGGGACCCGAAACGCGAGATGTCGCTGATCTACTACGCCAACCGTTCGGGACTGGAGGACCGGGTATTCCGCCTGCGCACCGGCAAGGCGGCCTCGACCATTCCCATGCCGCGCACCCTGCACATGGTCAGCAACCTGCGCATTGCCGAGGGCGACAACGGCCTGCTGCGGGTACGCCTGAACTGGCACACGCTGTTCTATCGCCTGGCCACCGCCGAGGAGTTCTACGGCCATGCCACCTACGACCTCAAGCCCCAGGGCGACAGTTGGCTGATCCAGCGCAAGCATGTGCTGCTGCTCAACGACACGATCAACTCGGTGCTCGATTTCTATCACCTCTGACCCACGGAAGTTCTCCCATGACGCACAAGGTCGCGTTCAGCTTTGCCGACGGCAAGACCCTGTTCTTCCCGGTCAAGGCCAATGAAATCCTGCTCGACGCCGCCCTGCGCAACGGCATCAAGATCCCCCTGGACTGCCGTGAAGGGGTGTGCGGCACCTGCCAGGGCCGTTGCGAGTCCGGCCAGTACAGCCAGGACTATGTGGACGAAGAAGCCCTCAGCGCCCAGGACCTGGAACAGCGCAAGATGCTCACCTGCCAGACCCGGGTGCAGTCCGACGCAGCGTTCTATTTCGATTTCGACTCCAGCCTGTGCCACAGCGCCGACCCGGTGCAGTTGCAGGGCTCGGTGATCGACGTGCGCCAGGTGTCCGAAAGCACCGCCATCCTCCACCTGGATCTGGGCGGCCATCAGGCGCCACTGGATTTCCTCCCGGGCCAGTACGCCCGCCTGAGCATCCCCGGTACCGGCACTAGCCGGGCCTACTCCTTCGCCAACCGGCCGGCGGCGGACAACCAGTTGCAGTTCCTGATCCGCCTGCTGCCCGACGGGGTGATGAGCAACTACATCCGCGAGCGCTGCCTGGTGGGCGACACCCTCCAGCTGGAGGCGCCGCTGGGGGCCTTCTACCTGCGCCAGATCAGCCGTCCGCTGATCCTGGTGGCCGGTGGCACCGGGCTCTCGGCCCTGCTGGCGATGCTCGAACAGATCGTCGAGCAGGGCTGCCAGCAGCCGGTGCACCTGTACTACGGCGTGCGCCACAGCCGCGACCTGTGCGAGCTGGAGCGGATCCAGGCCCATGGCGAACGCATGGCGGACTTTCGCTTCACCCCGGTGATCAGCGACGCCGACCCGGATTGGCCGGGCAAGCGCGGCTACATCAGCGAACACTTCGACAGCAGCGAACTGCGGGACCAGGACACCGACATGTATGTGTGCGGGCCGCCGCCAATGGTCGACTCGATCCGGATCTGGCTGCAAGAACAGCAACTTAACCGCGTTCAGCTGTATTACGAGCGGTTCACCGAGAGTAATATCTGATCCCGTCAGCATTCGCCGTGATCGACCCCGATCGATCCTGATAACAACTAGAAGAGAGCGCACATTAGTGGATCAAACCTTGAAGCAGGGTGAACTCAAGCGTGGCTTGAAGAACCGCCATATTCAGCTGATCGCCCTGGGCGGGGCGATCGGCACCGGACTGTTCCTCGGCTCGGCCGGGGTTCTCAAATCCGCCGGACCTTCGATGATCCTGGGCTACGCGATTGCCGGGTTCATTGCCTTCCTGATCATGCGCCAGCTGGGGGAAATGATTGTCGAGGAGCCGGTGGCCGGTTCCTTCAGCCACTTCGCGCACAAGTACTGGGGCGGCTATTTCGGCTTTCTCGCGGGCTGGAACTACTGGGTGCTGTATGTCCTGGTGGGCATGGCCGAGCTCACTGCGGTGGGCAAGTACGTGCAGTTCTGGTGGCCGGAGATCCCCACCTGGGTCAGCGCCGCGGTGTTCTTCGTGCTGGTCAACCTGATCAACATGATGAACGTGAAGTTCTTCGGTGAAGCCGAGTTCTGGTTCGCCATTATCAAGGTAGTGGCCATCGTCGGCATGATCGTCCTCGGCTGCTACATGCTGTTCAGCGGCAGCGGCGGCAGCCAGGCCTCGGTGAGCAACCTGTGGTCACACGGCGGCTTCTTCCCCAACGGCGGCACCGGCCTGCTGATGGCCATGGCCTTCATCATGTTCTCCTTCGGCGGCCTGGAACTGGTGGGCATCACTGCCGCCGAAGCCGCCGAACCGCGCAAGGTCATTCCCAAGGCCATCAACCAGGTGGTCTACCGGGTGCTGATCTTCTACGTCGGCGCCCTGGCGGTGTTGCTGTCGCTGTACCCGTGGGACGAACTGCTGGTGAGCCTCAACGCTGGCGGCGATGCCTACAGCAGCAGCCCGTTCGTGAAGATCTTCTCGCTGATCGGCAGTGATGCCGCAGCGCAGATCCTCAACTTCGTGGTCCTGACTGCGGCGCTGTCGGTGTACAACAGCGGCGTGTACTGCAACAGCCGCATGCTCTATGGCCTGGCCGAACAGGGTGACGCACCCAAGGCGCTGATGAAGCTCAACAAGCAGGGCGTGCCGATCCTGGCCCTGGGCATTTCCGCGCTGATCACCCTGCTCTGCGTGCTGGTCAACTACCTGGCGCCCCATGAAGCGCTGGAGTTGCTGTTCGCCCTGGTGGTGGCCGCATTGATGATCAACTGGGCGCTGATCAGCCTGACCCACCTGCGCTTTCGCAAGGCCATGGCCGAGCAGGGCGTGGTGCCTTCGTTCAAGGCCTTCTGGTCGCCGCTGAGCAACTACCTGTGCCTGGCCTTCATGGTGATGATCGTCGGCGTGATGTGGATGATCCCCGGCATCCGTGCCTCGGTGTACGCGATCCCGGTGTGGGTCCTGGTGATCTGGGGCTTCTACCTCCTGAGCCGGGCGAAGAAAGCTTCGCAACCCGCCCTGCGCTAAGCCCACAGGTTCACGCCACACCCCCGAGCCCGGCCTAATCCAAGGCCGGGCTTTTTTGTCGGCGCCGCCAAAGTGGTCTGCCAGCAAACAAGAATGTGGCTCGAAACGATAGTCCATCCGTTACCTAGAATCGGGCCTCTCCCGGCGCTTGGGCCAGGGAGCCTGTTCCTCGACGGAGAGTGGCTTATGAACAGAACCGCGACAGGCCTTAGACCGGCCGATATCTTCTCTCCCACCGTGGCGGCACTGATCTCAGTGCTGGTGAACTATGGCGGGACCTTCATCCTGGTGTTCCAGGCCGCTGAACTGGCCCGGCTGACACCCGCCCAGACCACCTCCTGGGTCTGGGCCGTGTCCCTGGGCGTGGGCCTGAGCGGCATGTGGCTGAGCCTGCGCTACAGGGCGCCGATCATCACCGCCTGGTCTACCCCCGGGGCGGCCTTCCTGGCCACGGTGATGCCCTTCACGCCCTATGCCGAGGTGATCGGCGCCTACCTGGTTTGCGCCCTGGGGTTCATCGTCCTGGGCGGGTCCGGGGCTTTCGACAAGCTGGTGCGCCTGATTCCCAAGGGCATCGCGGCTGGCCTGCTGGCAGGCATCCTGCTGCAGTTCGGGATCAACGCCTTTGGCGGCGCGAGTGCCGATCCACTGCTGGTGATCGTGCTGGTACTGTCCTATGCGGTGCTGCGGCGCTTCACTTCACGCTTTGCCGTGGTGGGCATCCTGTTCATCGGCCTGGCGTTGCTGATCGTCCAGGAGCGGGTCGACTTCGCCAGCGTGCACCTGAGCTTCGCCGCTCCCCTGTTCACTGCGCCACAGTTCTCCGTGTCGGCCTTGCTCGGCGTGGCCCTGCCACTGTTCGTCATCACCCTGACCGGCCAGTACATGCCGGGCATGCTGGTGTTGCGCAATGACGGCTTCCAGACCAGCGCCAACCCGCTGCTCACGGTCACCGGTTTGGGCTCGCTGATCATGGCGCCGTTCGGCGCTCACACATTCAACGTGGCGGCGATCACGGCGGCGATCTGTACCGGCGAGGATGCCCACCCGGACCCGGGCAAACGCTATATCGCCGGTATCGCCTGCGGCGTTTTCTACATCCTGGTGGGGACCTTCGGGGTCACCCTGGCGACCCTGTTCATGGTCTTGCCCAAGGCCTTTATCACCACCCTGGCCGGCCTGGCATTGCTGGGGGCAATCGGCGGCAGCCTGGCCAACGCCATGGCCGATACGGCCACCCGGGAAACCGCGCTGATCACCTTCCTTGCCACTGCCGCCAACGTCACTCTGCTGGGGATCGGTGGTGCCTTCTGGGGGCTGGTTGCCGGGCTGACCGTGCACCTGTTGATCCTGGGCCCGCGCAGCGCCCTGGCACTGGAACGCGCCAAGCCCTGACCGCCGGCGCTGGAAAAAGGCCGCTGGCTAGGGCTTTCCCAGGGCCTGGGCCAGACGCGCCATCGCCGCCTCGATCTCATGGGCGCTCAGGGACGCATAGCCCAATAGCCAGCCCTGCTGCTTCTGCTCGCCCGCATAAAGCCGGCTGAGCCCCGGCAACTGGATGCCAGCCCTGGCCGCGCGTTGCTGGGTCAGCTCTTCGCTCCAGCCGGGCTCCAGAAGACACGGGACCTGCAACCCGCCGGGTGGCGGCAAGGCCCTGGCAATGCCCGGCAAATGCCGCCCTATGGCCTCGAGCATGGCCTGCCGGCGCCCGGCGTAGAGCTTGCGCATGGCCCGTACATGGGCGTTGTAGTGCCCCTCCTCCATGAACCGCGCCAGGGTCAGCTGGAGGATCTGCGACGTGTGCCCGTCCATGATGCTGCGGGCACTGCTGAAGGCCCCCACCAGTTCGGCGGGCAGGATCATGTAGCCCATGCGCAGGCCCGGATAGAGAGTCTTGCTGAAGGTGCCGATGTACAGGGTGCGCCGAAACGGGTCCAGGCCCTGGACGCAGGCGGTGGGCAGGCCCTCGTAGTGGAACTCGCTGTCGTAGTCGTCCTCGATGATCCATCGGTCGTGCTCGGCGGCCCAGCGGGTCAGCTCCAGGCGGCGCTCCAGGGACAGGGTGGCACCCGTGGGGTACTGGTGCGAGGGCGTCACATAGACACAGCGGGCGCCGCTGCGGTCGGCTCGCAACAGGTCGGTGCGAATGCCCTGGCCATCCACATCAATGGGCACGATCCGCGCCTCGGCCGCCTCGAAGGCCTTGCGCGCGCCGAAGTAGCCCGGGTTCTCCATCAGGATCGGCTTGCCGGCGTCCACCAGCAGTTGCGCACACAGGAACAGCGCCTGGCGAGTGCTGCTCAGCACCAGGATCTGCTCGGGCTGCACCTTGGCCCCGCGTTCCAGGTTGAGGTAGGCGGCAATCGCCTTGCGCAGGGGCAGCGCGCCCTGGGGATCGCCATGCAGCAGCACGCTGGCACGGTAATCCTTCAATGCCTGGCGTTGCAGGCGCTCCCAGACCTCCAGCGGGAAGCTGCGGGTTTCCGGCAAACCGGTAGCGAAGGCCGTGACCGCCTGCTGATCGCTGACCCCACCCCGCGCCAACAGTGCCGCGCCGCGCCGGCTCAGGCCCGCTCCCGGTTCCGGGCTGTGGGCCGGCAACCCCTGCTGGAGCTGGCGCCGGCGGGACGGGCCACGCAATTGGGCACCGATGGTTTCGCAGACATAGCTCCCCGAGCCTTTGCGCCGCAGGACAAAACCGTCGCGCTGCAACTGCACATAGGCGTTTTCCACGGTGTCACGCGATACCGCCAGCGACTTGGCCAGGGCTCGGGTCGCCGGCAGCTTCACGCCGGGGCCCAGGGCGCCGTCGAGGATCAGCCCGCGCAAGGCGCGCTGGATGCGCTGGTGCAGGTCCAGAGGGCGGAACTCAGGATCGCTGAGCCGCATCTTGAGGGTTTCAAGCTCGAAGGTCCGGGACATGTGGTCTGCCTCAGAGAGTAAAAATGGTGCACCGAAGGCGGCCACCTTATCCCCAGAGCGCAACTGCCGCCAGCGCCCGCTGCTCTCTAACGACCTCTGTAGCCGCTGCCGCAGGCTGCGATAAGGTCCGGAGGACCTTCCAGACCTCAAGAGCGCGTCTGCTGCGCTGCCGATCGCAGTCTGCGGCAGCGGCCGCACTCTGGGAGTCAGTCACCGGCAGGCACATGAAAACGCCCCGGCAGGCGGGGCGTTTTCGGGTCAGAGCGAGGAGCGCACTCGCCACAGTTCGGGAAACAGCACGGTGTCGAGCATCTTGCGCAGGTAGCCCACGCCCTCGGTGCCGCCGGTGCCGGGCTGGAAGCCGATGATGCGCTCCACCGTGGTCACATGGCGAAAGCGCCACTGGCGGAAGGAGTCTTCCAGGTCGATGAACTTCTCCGCCAACTGGTACAGGTCCCAATAGGCCGAAGGGTTGGCGTAGACCTCGCGCCAGGCCGCTTCCACCGACGGGTCATGCTGAGTCGTGGTGGTGCTGTCCAGTGCCAGGCGCGCAGGGTCGATGCTCAAGCCGCTGCGGGCCATCAGGGCAATCGCCTCGTCATACATGGACGGGGTGGCAATCGACGCTTCCAGCGATTGCAACAGTTCGGGACGATGGGCATGGGGCCGCAGCAGGGCCGCGCTCTTGTTGCCGAGGATGAATTCGATCTCCCGATACTGGAACGACTGGAAGCCCGAGGACTGGCCCAGGTAAGGCCGGATCGACTTGTACTCGGACGGCGTCATGGTGGCCAGCACCGCCCAGGCGTGCACCAGTTGATCGAAAATCCGCGAAACCCGCGCCAGCATCTTGAACGCCGGCGGCAACTGGCCCTGGCGCACATGCTCGCGGGCCGCCTTGAGCTCGTGCAGCATCAGCTTCATCCACAGCTCCGAGGTCTGGTGCTGGATGATGAAGAGCATCTCGTTGTGGTCCGGCGACAGGGGGTGCTGGGCGCTGAGGATGCGCCCCAGGTCCAGGTAGTCGCCGTAGCTCATGGAGTCGGAAAAATTCAGCTCGGCGTTATGCCACTCAGCCGGCGGATTGCTTGAAAAGGGACATTGGCTCATCGCGTGGGCTCCTCGCCTCAGGCAGCGGTTGCCCATCGCTGGCTGCGCAGCCCGGATCGGGATGCACAACGGCGCGAAGGGTCAGCTGTGTATTTATTGTAGGAATGAATCGGCCAGGGGGCGCAGGATCGCCCGCACCGGACTGGCGTCCAGGTGAGCGAAGCGCAGTGGCAGGGCAATCAGTTCGTAGTCGCCTTCGGCAACCTCATCGAGAACCACGCCTTCGAGGATCGCCATGCCATGGCGGGCCACGGTGTTGTGGGCGTCCATGGTCTTGGACTGCTGGGGGTCGAGGGACGGGGTGTCGATGCCGATCAGGCGCACGCCGAGGCTGGCCAGCAGCTCGACAGTGGCTGGAGCTACGGCAGTAAAGTCCGGGTCCCAGGCACTCAGCGGAGCCTGTGGATAAGTACGCAGCAACACTCGCGCAGGCAAGTTTTCGAGGCGCCCGAGCAACGCCTCGGGCTGCACCAGAGCACCGCTGTCCAGGCAGTGCAGGACCCGGCACGGGCCCATGTAGACATCCAGCGGCACTTCACCGATGGGCAGGCCGTCCGGCCGGTAATGCAGGGGCGCATCGACATGGGCACCGGTGTGGGGCGACAGGGTCACCCGCCCGACATTCACCGGGCACTCGGGGCCGAACTGCCAGACGCGCTCCTCCTGGAACGGCGTATCTCCCGGCCAGGTCGGGGTTGCGGTACTCAACGGCGGGCTGATATCCCACCAGCGTGGTGTATTTTCCATTCGTGCGGCTCTTAGGTCACTCCGAGCTGAATGATACGAGCGAAACCGGTAAAGATTCTTGCGAAATAACTCGGGCAGCCGCGGATATTTCGCAATTACTGCTAACAAAGCCCTGTTTGCCGAATGAATCTTGCAACCGCCACGCCTCTTCCCGGCCCTGCGCCCCGCCACCTCGACTCGGGGCCGCGCTGCGCTTCTGGATACCCCGAGGTCGAGTACAGACAACCCCCTGCCCGCCAGGCGCTATAGGGTGCGGCTTCAGTTCTCTGCCTGCTAGGAGCACAGCATGTCCCAACCCATCACCGTTCTTCGCGACACTCATCCGCTGCCGGTGCTCGACGCCTGCAAGTGGGAAAAACTCCAGGGCGATCCGCACACCGTCAACCTCAACGCCTACACCAGCGAGGATGGCAGCAAGATCATGGGCACCTGGATCTGCACCCCGGGCAAATGGCGGGTGGCCTATGAAAAGTGGGAGTACTGCCATTTCCAGGAAGGCTACTGCGTGATCACCCCGGACGGCCGCGACCCCATCCACCTGCGCGCCGGCGATATCTTCGTGGTGGAGCCCGGGATGAAAGGCACCTGGGAAGTGGTGGAAACCGTGCGCAAGTACTTCGTCTTCGCCTGAGCCCTCCCTCGATACCGGGAGCCCGCGCCAGCCGGGCTCCCCTGGCCGTGTTGCGATTCAAGCCAGCGCCTTTTGCCAAATGTCTATATAATCACTGCCAAATGGCAAAAGGCAGGAGCAGCACTCATGGTCGCGCTGACAGGCACCGGCCTCGTTCCCAAGCGGCGAGGCAAACTGGTATTGAAAGAGCAGTCCTCGGACATCCTTCTGGGTGGCCGGGCACGCTTTGACGATCGTATCTCGATCTATCGCCTGACCGAGGAGGGCATCCCGCTGACGGCGATCATCAAGTTCGTCTCCTCGGTGCCCATGCTCAAGGACGAACAGGTCCTGGCCAAGATCATAGGCCTTTCCGAACGCACCCTGCACCGGCGCCTGAAAACCCCGGACGAGCCGCTGAACCCGGAACAGAGCGCCCGTGCGGTGCGCTTCGCCCAGGTGCTGGCCAAGGCCGAGGACATCTTCGGCAGCAGTGAAGAGGCCCAGGAGTGGATGGCCAAGCCGGTGATGGGCCTGGACGGCCACAAACCGGTGGACCTGCTGACCAACCCCATCGGTTTCGAACTGGTGGACGAGTTCCTCACCCGCCTGGAATACGGGGTCTATCAGTGATCAGTGTGCCGGGCAGCAGCACCCTTCACTTCTGGCGGCTGGACGCCGCCCGGCACGCCGACAGCTGGGACAGCGGCATTGGTGCCGAGCTGTGTGGCGGCCGCTGGAACTCCAAGGGCGTGAAGGCGGTGTACGCCAGCGCCGACCCGGCCACGGCGATTCTGGAAGTGGCGGTGCACAAGGGTTTTGCCGCCCTGGACAGCGTGCCCCATGTACTCACCGGCGCCCTGATCCAGGACCCGACCGCCATCTACCGGGTCGATGAAAACCGTATTCCCAACCCCAACTGGCTGGTGCCGGGGATTCCCAGCGCCGGCCAGCAGAAGTTCGCCGATCAGTTGCTGGCGGACCACCCTTTCGTGCTGGTGCCCTCGTCGGTTTCCCGGCACAGCTGGAATATCCTGATCAATCCGCTGCTGGCCAAGGGGCTGTACCAGGTGGTGATCCAGGAACGCTTCGGCCTCGACACCCGCCTCAACCCTCCCTCCGGCACCGTTGCCAGCCGGCCGAACTGATCCGGGCAAAAAAAAGCGGGAACCTGCCCGACGCAGGTTCCCGCAAATGCCCCGGCTGAAGGGGCTGCATTCAATGACGCGTGGAGCCGCTGCTGAGCCCGCGAAGCTGCGAAAAGGACCGAAGGGCCTTGCCTGGCGATACCCAGACAAACCTCTGCCGGGTTTGAGACCGCTGCGTCTCCTGCGGAGCCGTTCGCAGCCTGCGGCAGCGGCTACATCGCCCCTTGTAGCCGCTGCTGAGCCGCAGGGCCTTGTTTGACGATACCCAGAGAGACCACTGGCGGCGTCGAGATTGCCGCGCAAACCCGCCAGCGCCCCCTCCCTACAAGCGACGCCTTACTGCGGCTTGCGGTAGCTGTTGACGATGGCCGAGAAGTCCTTGCCACCTTCCCCACGCTGGCTCATGGCCTGGTACAGCTGCTGTGCCACGGCACCGAGCACCACCGGCTGGTGGGCCTGGCGCGCGGCTTCGGTGGCCAGCCCCAGGTCCTTGAGCATCAGCTCGGCACCAAAGCCTCCGGTGTAGCCGCGGGACGCCGGGGCGGTCTCAATCACGCCCGGCCACGGGTTGTAGGTGTCGGAACTCCAGCACCGGCCGGTGGAGCTGTTGATGATCCCCGCCAGCACTTGGGTGTCGATGCCCAGGGCATCCCCCAGGGCCATGGCTTCGCTGACGCCGATCATCGAAATCCCCAGCAGCAGGTTGTTGCAGATCTTGGCGATCTGCCCGGTACCCACTTCACCGCAGTGCACGATGTTGCGGCCCATCTGCGCCAGCACCGGTTGCAGGGTGGCGAACAGTTCGGCGCTGGCGCCGACCATGAAGGTCAGGGTCCCGGCCTGGGCGCCGCCGGTGCCACCGGATACCGGAGCATCGGCCATGGCCACGCCCTGCTTGGCGGCGGCTGCGGCCACTTCACGGGCGGTCTGTGGGTCGATGGTGCTGCAATCCACCGCCGGAACCCCGCGGCCAATACCCGCCAGCACCCCATCCTCGCCCAGCCAGACGCTGCGCACATGGGCCGCAGCGGGGAGCATGGTGATCACCAGTTCGGCGCCTTCGGCAGCTGCCTTGGGCGAAGCACTGATACGCCCGCCCAGTTGCGCCAGCTCTGCCAGCACGCTCTGGTTGAGATCGAACAGGTTCAACTGATGGCCGGCCTTGATCAGGTTGCGGGCCATGGGCGCGCCCATGTTGCCCAGGCCGATAAATGCAATGTTCATGTCAGGCTCCTCAACGCAGGCTGATGGTGGTGTTCACACCATCATTGACGCTGTCATCGTCGAACCAGCGGCTGGTGACGGTCTTGGTCTGAGTGTAGAACTGCACCACTTGCTTGCCGTAGGGGCCCAGGTCGCCGAGCTTGGAACCGCGGGAGCCGGTAAAGCTGAAGAATGGAACCGGCACCGGAATCGGGATGTTGATGCCCACCTGGCCGACGTCGATTTCGCTCTGGAACTTGCGCGCCGCCGCACCGCTCTGGGTGAACAGGCCGGTGCCGTTGCCGAAGGGGTTGGCGTTGACCAGGGCGATGGCCTGGTCCAGGGTATCCACCTCCAGCACCACCAGCACCGGGCCGAAGATTTCCTGGGTGTAGATCTGCATGTCGGTGGTCACCCCGGAGAACAGGGTCGGGCCGATGAAGTTGCCCTGCTCGTAGCCCGGAACCTTGATGTCGCGGCCATCGAGCTCCAGCTTGGCGCCTTCTTTCACGCCGCTTTCGATCAGCTCCAGAATCCGCGCCTTGGCACGCTTGGAGACCACCGGGCCGACATCGGTGCCCGGCTCGCTGCCGGCGTTGACCTTGAGTTTCTGCGCCAGGGCCTTGAGGTCCGGCAGCCATTGTTTCGCCGCCCCCACCAGCACCACCACCGAGGTGGCCATGCAACGCTGGCCGGCAGCGCCGAAGCCGGCGCCCACCAGGGCATTGAGGGTCTGTTCGCGGTTGGCGTCGGGCAGCACCACGGCGTGGTTCTTGGCGCCCATCATCGATTGCACGCGCTTGCCGTGCTTGCCCGCCAGGTCATAGACGTGGGTGCCGACCGCGGTCGAACCGACGAAGGACACCGCCTTGATGTCCTTGTGGGTGCACAGCGCATCCACCACGTCCTTGCCGCCGTGCACCACGTTGAGCACACCGGCCGGCACCCCGGCTTCCACCGCCAGCTCCACCAGCAGCATGGTTGACAGCGGGTCCTGCTCGGAAGGCTTGAGGACGAAGGTGTTGCCGCAGGCGATGGCCATCGGGAACATCCACAGCGGAATCATTGCCGGGAAATTGAACGGGGTGATCCCGGCGCACACGCCGATCGGCTGGCGCAGGGTGTAAGTGTCCACGCCGCCGGCGACGTTTTCGGCGAATTCGCCCATCTGCAGAGTGCCGATGGAGCAGGCATGCTCCACCACTTCCAGGCCGCGGAAGATGTCGCCCTCGGCGTCGGCGATGGTCTTGCCCTGCTCGGCGCTGAGGACCACGGCAATGCGTTTGGAGTGCTCGCGGATCAGGGCCTGGAGCTTGAGCATGATGCGCATCCGCGCGCCGATCGGGGTCAGTTTCCAGGTCTGGAAGGCGCGCTGGGCAGCGGCGATCGCGGCGTCGACTTCAGCGGCAGTGGCAAAGGGCACCTTGGCCAGCACTTCCTGGGTCGCCGGGTTGACGATATCGTGCCATTCCTGGCTCTGGGACTGGACCCATTCACCGTCGATCAGCAGTTTGACCTGTTGCAGGGTGGTGCCGTCGGGCTTGAGGGATGCGTTCATGGGGTCTCCTGACTTCTTGAGTTCTTATGCAGGGAAACCAAGGCGGGCAAGCGCCTTGAAAGAGGGGCTGTCGCGAGTTGGTATCGGACGGTTTTTGGAGTATAGATGTGCAAACTTCTAATAAGAACGCACATAAAAACCGGTCCATCATGCAAAAAAACATCACCTCGCTAAGCACCCTGAACTGGGACGACCTGAAGTTTTTCCTCGAAGTGGCGCGCACCCGCAAGGCCAGCAGCGCGGCCAAGCGCCTGGCGGTGGACTACACCACGGTATCGCGGCGCATCGGGTCCCTGGAAACCGCCCTGGGCACCTTGCTGTTCGAAAAGTCCCGCACCAACGGCTTTGTCCTCACCGCCGAGGGCCAGCGCCTGCTGGGTTATGCGGAGTCCATCGAAAGCACCCTGCACATGGCGTGCGAGCAGGTCTCGGGCTCCGGAGTGGCGTTGTCCGGCCATGTGCGCATGGGCTGCACCGAAGGCTTCGGCACCTTCTTCATCACCCCGCAACTCAGCCACTTCCTCGACGCCTACCCGGCAATCTCGGTGGATATCCTGCCGCTGCCGCACTTCATCAGCCTGTCCAAGCGCGAGGCGGATATCGTCATCGCCCTGGAACGCCCGGAGCACGGCCCCTATGTGTGCTGCAAGCTGTGCGACTACCGCCTGCAGCTGTACGCCACCCAGGAATACCTCGACCGCCACCCGCCGATCCGCCGCCCCGGCGACCTGGGCGAGCATCAATTCATCAGTTATGTGGATGACCTGGCCTTCAGTTCCGAGCTGCTGTACCTGGCCAATGTGGTGCCCGGGGCCAGCGCCAACCTGCGCAGCACCAGCGTGATTGCCCAGTACGTGGCAGCGCAGCAGGGCCGCTCGCTGGCGATCCTGCCGTGCTTCCTGGCGGCCCAGGACCCGCGCCTGCTACCAGTGCTGCCCAAGGAAATCAACCTGACCCGGCAATTCTGGATGTACTGCCGGGAGGATCTCAGGAAGTTGAAGCGCATCACCCTGTTATGGGATTACATCCGCGAGGTGACCGAGCAGAATCGGCCGCTGCTCATGGGCGAGAGTCGCAGCATGCGCTTCGCCGCCCCCTGACCCTTAGCAGCCGCAACCCGGCAGGTCGTCGATCAGTCGGCGATCACCACGATCGACACCCGACGGTTCTCGGTACGCCCGGCCACGGTGCTGTTGGAGGCCACCGGCTCGCTGCTGCCCAGGCCGCGCAGCTGGATGTTTTCTTCACGCATGCCAACCTGGGTCAACACCTTGACCACGCTCTTGGCCCGGCGCACGGACAGTTGCACGTTGTAGGCCTCCTTGCCCGACGCGTCGGTGTGACCGTCGACCCGGACCTTCTGGATATCGACGCTGAGCAGCGCCTTGCCGATGCGCTGGACGATCTCGGTGCTGGCCTGGTTCAGGGTTTCCACATCGCTGCCAAACAGCACCTTGCCCGACAGGCCAAAGGCCCAGCCTTCATCCGTCAGTTCGAAGCCCTCCTGTTTCAGTACCGCGATCTGTTTCGGGGTCAGACCTTTGGGCGGCACGCTCTGACAGCCGGCCAGGGCCAGCAGGGCCATGAACACCAGAGTGCTGAACAGTCGAACCGAACGTTGCGTCATCGAGAACAAGGGAATTAGCTCCTGTTTTGAACCTGAACGATAGGGGGCTCCGCCCCCACTGTGTGTTGCCCGCCTCGCGAACCGCGCTTGGCTTGGTACATGGCCGCGTCGGCGGCATTCAACAGACTGCCCGGTGTCGCACCATGATCCGGGTACACGGCAATACCGATACTCAGCGATGTCAGGATCGACAGGCTGCCGGGCAGTTGAATCGGTACTTCCATGCTGCTGATGATCTTGTCGGCGATGCGCTGGGCATCCTCGACCCGGTGCAGCGGGGTCAGCAGCACGGCAAATTCGTCCCCGCCCAGGCGCGCCACCAGGTCGTCCTCGCGCAACTGCGCGCGAATCCGCGTGGCCACAGCCACCAGCACCGCATCGCCGGCGGCGTGGCCGAAGTTATCGTTGATCTCCTTGAACCGGTCGCTGTCGAGAAACAGCACCGCCATGCGCTCGTTGAGCTTGTTGGCGCTGCGCAGGGCACGGATCAGCCGGCCTTCGAAGAACGCCCGGTTGGGCAGGCCGGTCAGGCTGTCGTGGCTGGCCTGGTGGGCCAGGGTTTCATTCTCGCTTTGCAGATGGGTCTGCCAGGCTTCCAGCTCATCGAGCAGGGCGTTGAAGTCGTTGCCCAGGTTGTCCAGTTCGGCGATTTCCGCAGGCGGCACCCGCTGATCGAAGGCCCGTTCGCGCCGGGCCGCGTGCGCCACATCGGCGAGGCTGCGCAACGGCCCGGTGATGCCCCGCAGCTGGCGGCGCGCCAGGTACAGCGCCAACCAGGCGCTGAGGGCGATGCACAGCACGATGCCCACCAGGCCACTGAGGAGAAACCGCAACAGGCTGCCGCCATGGCCGGTGACATTGATGGTGCCGATTTCCCGCCCCTGGTGCAGGATCGGCAGGCTGATGGGCTTTTCCAGAAAGGCGCTGGCGACGTGCATTTCCAGGTTGGTCAGAAAGCCGCTTTCCGGGCGCTGCCAGCTGGCCAGCAACTGGCCCTGGCTGTCATACACCTTGGCGTCGGCCACCTCTTCGGTGGAGGCGATCAGGGCCAGGGCCTCGGTGGCCACCACACTGTCGTTGAACACCACTGCAGCTTCCACGGTGTAGCTGATGGAGCGGGCGATCAGGTGCAGGTTGTGATCGGCGTACACGCGCAGGGCCAACACCCCGAGAAAGGTCAGGGACAGGCTGGCCATGGAGATCGCCAGCAGAGCGACGATCAGGTGGCCGCGACCGATGACCGACCGCAGTGTAGGGCGGGCGTTGGGCTTGAACAGTTTCATGGGGCCGCCGGACGACGACGGGAAAGCTGCAGCACGCTGGGATGAATCTTCACCCCACTGCGCGCCACGGAATCCAGGTTGACCTCGAACGACACCTGGCTGTCGCCGACCCGCAGGCAGAACAGGCTGCCCACGGTGCACTGGTCGCCCCCCTCGCTGATGCTCAGCACCGGTTGCCCGATCAGCGAGTTGAACAGGCGGGTACGCTCATCATTGGACAATTTGCCGACATAGACCGAATCGCACTCACTGGCCAACGACGGGTTGTTGGCCAGCAGACGCCGCACCAGCACCGGGCGGCCGGTGGCCTGGGTCGCGCCCTTGAGCAGGTCATCGGTGTATTCGGTGGGGCCAACCACGCACAGACGCAGTTGCGCAGGCTCCACGGGCCAGCGAGCGTAGCTGAGAATGCCCAGCACCACTTGGGTTACAGCCTTGGCCCGTTGCTCGGCCAGGCTCGCGGACGCCGGTGGCTCCGACTGCGCGATGGCCAACAGGCTGAACAGGCAGAGAATGGTCGACAGCACACACTGTCTCCACCCCAAAATGCGCTCTGTCCTCAAGACAGCCACGTCCATGCAGGGATTCTCTTTGATTTTCACGGAAATGATGCCGCAACGATAGCACAGCCCGGGAAAATGCAGCGAGACCAGCGCCCGAGCACGATGCCTGAGAAAAGCCGGAAACATGGGCGTCAGTCCAACTCCAGCATCAACCCGCTCAGACGCTTGACCTTGCGCCGAACAGCCTCTTCGAACACTCCGGCACGGGGCTCGATCAGGCTGAACCAGTCCTTGGCCCGGGTGATACCGGTGTAGATCAGCTCCTTGGTCAGCACCGGGTTCAGGGCGTCGGGCAGGATCAACGCGGTGTGGGCGAACTCCGAGCCCTGGGACTTATGCACAGTCATGGCGTAAACGGTTTCCACGTCATTGAGCCGGCTTGGCAGCACCAACCGCACCCCGCCCTGGCCATCGTTGCGCGGAAAGGCGACGCGCAGCACCTGACGCCCCGCCTCCGAGCCTTCTTGCTCCGGCAGTTTCAGGGCGATGCCGATATCACCGTTCATCAGGCCCAGGCCGTAATCGTTGCGGGTCATCAGCACCGGGCGGCCCTCGTACCATTGCTGGTCGCTGTCGATCAGCCGGGCCTTGAACAGCGCCTGGGTGATCCGCAGGTTCAGGCCTTCGACACCCCAGGGGCCCTTGCGCACCGCGCACAGCAATTGGAAGCGATCAAAGGCCTGCAGAACATGGCGCGCCCAGTCGGTCCAGCGCCGATCCTCCAGAGGCGTACCCGGCGGCGGGCGCTGGCTGCGCAGTACATTCAGGTAGTGGCGGTAGCCTTGCGGCCCCTCGCCATGGCCCTCCAGCAGCAGCCGCTCCAGGGCCCGATCCTGCTCGCCCTTGAGGCTCAGGCCATACAGGTCGGCATGGCTGCGAGCCGCCAGCAGGCGCCGGGCTTCATCGGCCTGCTGCTGGTTGACCCAACGCGCCAGCTGGCCGATGCCGCTGCCTTCGCCGAAACGCCGGGAATGGCGCAGCATCACCACCTGCTGCGCCAGGGGATGCTGGTGGGCGCTGTCTTCCTGCAGGCCGCTGGCTCCCAGGTTCTCGCCACTGACCGCTTCCAGCCAGGCCCGGGTCTGCGGGTTGTACCAACCGGCCTCGGCGTCACGGCACAGGTCGCCGAGCACGGCGCCGGCTTCCACCGAGGCCAGTTGGTCCTTGTCCCCCAGCAACACCAGGCGTGCATGGATGGGCAAGGCGTCCAGCAGGTTGGCCATCATTTCCAGGTCGATCATCGAGGCTTCGTCCACCACCAGGACATCCAGGGGCAAGCGGTTGCCGGCGTGATGGCGGAAATGCCGGGTGCCCGGGCGATTGCCCAGCAAGCGGTGCACGGTGGTCACCTCGCTGGGGATCATTTCCCGCACCTCATCGGGCACCGCCAGGGAACGCACCTGCAAGCTGATGGACTCGGTCAGGCGCGCCGCGGCCTTGCCGGTAGGCGCCGCCAGGCGAATGCGCAGCGGCTTGCGTGCTTCCACCGCCGGGCCCTGGAGCAAGGCCAGCAGGCGCACCACGGTGGTGGTCTTGCCGGTGCCGGGGCCGCCGGTGATGATGCTGAAGGCGCCCCGGGTGGCCAGGGCACAGGCGAGTTTCTGCCAGTCGACGGGCCCCGCCGCCTTGGCCGGGCCGAACAGCCCGTCGAGACGCGCCGCGAGGTTTTCCGGGGTGGCCTCGGCCAAGGCCAGGCGCTGGCGCAAGGCGTTGTCGATACGCCGCTCATAGGCCCAGTAGCGGCGCAGGTACAGGCGCTTGCCGGACAGCACCAGCGGCCGCTGCCGGGAAGACTCGGCATGATCCGCCGCCAGGGCCACCAGGCGGCTGCCGGCCAGGACCTTGCACCAGTGCGCCCCTTCAAGCCCCATCAACACCTGGGACGGCAGCGCCGGTGCGCCGTTTTGTGCGTCGCCTTCGGGCGGCAGCGACAGGGCGAAGTCCGGCTCCTTGAGGGTTTCGAACAGGTCCAGGCAGACATGCCCGTGCCCCAGCTGATGGCTGGTCAGGGCCGCGGCCATCAGTACCAGCGGATCACAGCCCGGGTCCAGCTCATGCAGGAAGCCGACAAAGGCCCGGTCCAGGGAACGCAGCCAGCCGCGCTCGACCCAGCGCTCAAGCAACAGCAGCAAGTCGTCGGCGCGGCTCAGGGGCGCCAGGTCGAAGGCCGGTTGCGGCGCCTGGTCCAGTGCATCGAACAGGTCCTGGGTCATAGCAACACTCCCTGCTCCCAGGCGGGCTCGGCCTTGGGTGGCTCGGGCTGGCCCTGGAACATGCGGTCCAGTTGCTCGATCAACTGTCGAGGCGGCCGGGCGAAGTAGGCCCCCTGGCTGGCGGCACGGGTGCCCCGCAGGAACAGGTACAGGGCGCCGCCCACATGGCGATCGTAGTCGTAGTCCGCCAGCCGGGCCTTCAATTGCCGGTGCAGGGCCAGCAGGTACAACACGTACTGCAGGTCGTAACGGTTGTCGAGAGTCGATTGTTCCATGGCCTGCTCGGTGTAGGCCGCGTCGTCCGCGCCCAGCCAGTTGGATTTGTAGTCGGCCACGTAATAGCGGCCCTGGTGCTCGAAGGTCAGGTCGATAAAGCCCTTGAACATGCCGTTGAGCAATACCGGCTCGGCCGTGACTCGGGGCGCGCCCTGATGGGTTTGCTGGCGTACCCGCTCATCGAGCTTGAGCACATCGACCTTGTGGCTGGCGAACCAGAACTCCATCTCGACCCGGTACTGGGTCAACTGCCCGAGCACCACCGGTGCCTGGCCCTCGCCCAGGGGCAAGGGCGCTTGCAGCAGGTGCTGCAGCCAGTCGCTCAGGGTCGGGATCCAGCCTTGCCAGCCGCGGCGATTGCAGCGCCGGGCCACGGCGTCCTCGATCGCCTCGGGGGCAGCGGCAAAACCCTCCTCCCCGGCCCACTCCAGCAGGCCATGAAGGAAGGTCCCGGGGTTCGGGCCGCGGGGGAAGCGGTGGATATCGCCGCCGCTGGCCAGGGTTTCCCGAGGAGCTTCGGGGTCCAGGCGTTCGTCGTCGAAGAGTTTCTGCGCCTGGGGGTTTTCCGGCGCCTCGGTGCTGCCCGCCCCCAGGATGTCGCTGATGCGCAGGGCACTGTAGGAGGCAATCCACCAGTTTTCCGCGGCGCGACGGCTGGGCGTCAGCGGCGCCAGCAGGGTGGCCTCGTTGCGCGGTGGCTGATAGCGCTGGTCATCGACGACGGGCAGCTCGGACACGCCAATCGCAGCGCAGCCCTGCTGCAGGTCCAGCAGCCAGCGCAACAAGGCGCTGGATTCGCCCAGGACATCGCCGCCGCCCAGCAGGTAACCCAGGGCCGAAAGGTGCAACACCGAGCTGCTGTGATTGCCCCGCTTGAGATCGGCCACCCCCAGCCAGCAGGCATGCTGGGCCCGGGTCAGGGCCACATAGAGCAGCCGCAGGTCTTCCGCCAGGCGCTCTTCATCGGCCAGGGCAATCAGCTCCGGGGTGGGCCGTAGGCTGACCTGGGGCTTGCCGGCAGCATCGTGGTAATGCAGCGGCAAGCGGCTGCCATCCACCGGCTTGGTGGAACAGATGAAGGGCAGGAACACCAAGGGGTATTCCAGGCCCTTGGACTTGTGGATGGTCACCACCTTGACCAGTTGCTCATCGCTTTCCAGGCGCAGGATCTGCTCCTCCCCTGCCTGCCCGGACAGCGCCAGGTGCTCGGCCAGATGGCGGATCAGGGCCTGCTCGCCGTCGAGTTCGGCGGCGCTTTGTTGCAGCAGCTCGGACAGGTGCAGAAGGTTGGTCAGCACCCGCTCGCCATCACTGCGGGCCATCAGCGCCTGGGGCAGCTGGAAGTCATGCAGCAGGCGCCGCAGCATCGGCAGCACGCCCTGGCTGCGCCAGATCGCCCGGTAGCCACGGAACTGCATGACCCGCGCTTCCCAGGCCAGTTCATCCTGGTTGAGCCGCTCCAGCTCCAGCAGCGGCAGGTTCAGGGTCAGGGACGCCAGGGCCGCGCGCAGCGGCCGCTCCACGTCCGGCTCGGCGCAAGCCTTGAGCCACACCAGCACATCCCGGGCTTCCTGGGCGGCGAACACCGAGTCCTTGTCCGACAGGTACACACTGCGCACCCCGCGGGCCGCCAGCTCGCCGCGCACGGCCTGGGCCTCCTTGCCATCGCGCACCAGGATCGCGATATCCGCCGGCAGCAAGCCTTTCAGCGCTTGCTGCTCACGGACAAACCCACTGCGCCCCTGCTGGCCGCCATTGAGCAGGCCGACAATCGCAGTGGCGCAAGCCGCCGCCTGATGCTGGCGATACTGGGCCCCGGACAGCGGCTGTTCCGAAGGCAATTGCCAGAAGTTAAGTGCCGGCACCGGCTGGCCGTCGACCAGCAGTTGCTCCTTGCGCCCCTGGGCGGCCACCGCCAGGAATGGCACCGGGTTCTCGCCATCCGCTTCGCGAAACAGGAAGGCTCCCTGTCCCTGCGGCCGCTGTTCGGCTTGCAGGAACACATGGTTGACCGCGCTGACCATGGCCTGGCTGGAGCGGAAGTTGGTGCCCAGGGTGTGCAGGCGCCCGCTGGTGGCCTGGCGTGCCCGCAGGTAGGTGTAGATATCGGCGCCACGGAAGGCGTAGATCGCCTGCTTGGGATCGCCGATCAGGAACAGGCCGGTCTCGGGGTCGTTGGCCTCGATCCGGTAGATGCTTTCGAAGATCCGGTACTGCACCGGGTCGGTGTCCTGGAATTCGTCGATCAGGGCCACCGGGAACTGCTCGCGGATCAGGGTCGCCAGGCGCTCGCCGCCATCGCTCTGCAGGGCGCTGTCCAGGCGCAGCAGCATGTCGTCGAAGCCCATCTCGGCGCGCCGCCGCTTCTCTTCTTCGAAACGTGCCCCCACCCATTGCGCGGCGTGTTGCAGGACCGCCGCATCCGGGCTGGGCAAGGCATCGAGGCTGGCCTTGAGCACGGCCATGGCGTCGAACCCGGGGTGATCGGGGGCCGCGCCTTTCCAGGCCTCGCTCATACCTTCGGGGGTCAGGCGGGTGAAGCCGGTGCCGATGTCCAGTTGCTCGACGGATTCGTCCTCGGCCCAGGCACTGATCTTTTCGAACCAGGGCTCGAAGAACCGGGCCTGCATCTTGCGCCCGTCGACGCTCTTGCTGGCCACGCCTTGCAGGCAGATCTCCCGCAGTTGCGCGGCCCACTCGCGCCAGGGCGCCTTGATCTGCACCAGGGCTTCACGACGTTCTTGCAGGCAGGCTTCGATCAACTCGCTCGGCGTCTGCTCGGGTGGGTCCCGACGCTCGTTGCCGAACATTGCCCGCACCCGGGGCATGAGTTCGGCCGGCCCGACCCAATGGCTGCGCACCCAGTTCAGGGCATCCCCCTGCATCGGGTAGCAGAACAGCCGCCAGTAATCGCGCAGAACCTGGCCCAGCAGGTCGCTGTGGTCGGTTTCCAGGGTCTGGGTGAACAGGCTGCCGCTGTCGAACGCATGTTCGCGCAACATGCGCTGGCACCAACTGTGGATGGTCGAGACCGCGGCCTCATCCATCCATTGCGCGGCGATGTCCAGGCGATTGGCACAGGCGGCCCACTGCTCGACGGGGTATTGCTCACGCAACTCGACGATCAGGCCATCAGGGGCGCTGGTTTCATCGCGAAAGAAGCGCGCGGCTTCCGCCAGGCGCGTGCGAATGCGCTCGCGCAATTCCTTGGTGGCGGCATCGGTAAAGGTCACCACCAGTATCTGCGGCGGCAGCAATTCACGCCCGAAACCCGCCGCCTCGCCGCCATGGCCCAGCACCAGGCGCAAGTAGAGCGCGGAGATGGTGAAAGTCTTGCCGGTACCGGCACTGGCCTCGATCAACTGGCTGCCGCGCAGAGGAAATGCCAGGGCCAGGGGAGCTTGTGCAGTCATGCGCCTGCCTCCTCGCCGAGCGCCGAACGCCAGGGAGCATTCAACAGGGGTCGATAAAGGGTCTCGGCCCAACCGCTGAAGGTTTCATCGGCGATCAGTGCGTTGTAGTCGGCGAATTGGCGGGCCAGGGCCGGGCTTTGCCGGCGTTCGCCCTCGCTGTTCTGGCCGTCGCCATCGTAGGTCTTGCGTGCAGCGGCCGCGGCTTTGTCCGGGTCGCTCTGGCCCAGCCAGGCGAAGGCGGTCTTGATCGCCACCGGCAGCGGCTGGCGCATGCCGGCCTGCCAGGCTTGCAGCAGGTTGCCGAGAATCTGCCGGGCCACCTCCTGCTCCAGCGGCGGCAACAACAGGCTGTCATCGCTGGCCACCAGCGCGGTGGTCAAGGAGTAGCCACTGGCGCAGGCCAGCAGATGATTGACCCAAGGCTTGATCAGCCGATGCCATTTACGGGTCTTGGTCGAGCCGATGCCGTTGGGGATGGCGCTCACAGCCAACAACCCGCCATCAGCTCGCTGGTGCAGGCTGCTGAGCCAACCTTCCAGGCGCACGCCTTGCAGTTCCAGGCTCACCGGCAGCGCACTGGTTACCGGGGTCGGCCACAGGTCGAGCAGTTGCCGATAACGCTGCAACAGGTCCGGCAGGGGCTCCAGCAGTTCGCGCTGCAGGCATTCGCCAAAACCGGCCATGGGCAACAGGCCACTGGCTTGCAGCCTCTGGGCCTGGGCCTGCAAGGCTTGCTCGGGCTGCCCAGCGTCGCCCAGCGCCGCTTCCAGCAGGCTGTCGCTGAGGCTGTAGCGCTGCAGGGCATCGAGCACGAAGGGCTCTTCATCGGCCAGCGGTGCTTCCATGGCTTCAAAGAACACCTTGAGCCTTTGGCTGAAGAAATGCCGCACCGGGTTGCGCAGGAAATCCTGCAACTGGGCAAGGCTCAGGGGCTCGTCCTGGACATAGGGTTCCAGGCGTTCGACTGCGCCCAGTTCCTCTCGGACCTGATGCAGCACTTGCCACTCCCGGGCGTAGCTGAAGAGCGTGTCGCTGTCGTGGAAATAGCGGGCACTGAAGGGTTGCAGGGGATGCTCCTGGGTCAGGGCCTCCAGCAGGGAGTCCTGCTCATCGGGCAGTCGCCAGCCGCTGGCCAGATGATCGCGCAACTGGCCGATCAGGACCGAGGCCGGGCGCTCGCTGTTGTCGCGAATGCTGCGGCCAACCCAACTGACATAAAGTTGGTAACGAGCCGAGAGCAGGGCTTCAAGCAGTAGGTAACGGTCGTCTTCGCGCCGTGATCGGTCGCCGGGGCGGTAGTCGCTGCCCATCAGGTCGAAGTCCAGAGGCGGCTGCGCCCTGGGGTAATCGCCATCGTTCATGCCCAGCAGGCACACCAGCTTGAAGGGAATGGCGCGCATCGGCATCAGGGTGCAGAAGTTCACCGCTCCGGCGAGGAAACGCTGGGACAGGCGCCCCTGGTCCAGGCCGGCCAGCCAGGCTTCGCGGACCACCGTCAGCGGCAACTGATCTTGCAGACCCACAGACTCGCAGGTTTCCAGCCAGGTTTCCCGCAGGTCGTCGAGCTGTCCCAGCAGGTAATCATCGTGCTCGGTGCTGGCAAGAAAGAACTGTTCCAACAGGTTGTGCAGGCGCTCGCCCCACTCCGCCGGAACCGCCGGCTGGGTGAGTTGCTGGTAGGCGATCTGCAGGGCGTCAAGAAGGGCGACCAGGGGACCGATCAGCGCCGCATCCAGGCCACCGATCTCGTCATAAGGTTCGATACCGTCACAGGCGTCGGAGCGGCCGACGGCATAGCCCAGGAGCATGCGCCGCAAGCCGAAACGCCAGCTGTTCTGCTCCAGTTCCGGGGGCAGCCCCAGTTCTGCGCGCTGCTCGGCATTCATTCCCCAGCGGATGCCGGCACCTTCAATCCAGCGGTGCAGGGTCGGCAGGTCGGCTTCGTCGACGCCAAAGCGCGCACGCAGGGCTGGAACGTCCAGCAGGTCGAGAATTTCACTGACCGGAAAACGACTGTCCGGCAGCTTCAATAGATGTTCGACGGCGATCAGCAACGGGTCACGGCCACGCTGGCCCTGGTCTGTGAGGGTAAAGGGAATGAAGCGCCGGTCATCCCGCTCCAGCTGGCCGAACACGGCGCGGATATGCGGGGCGTAGCTGTCGATGTCCGGGACCATGACGATCACATCCCGGGGCCGCAGGTCCGGCTCGGCACTGAAGCGCGCCAGGAGCTGATCGTGGAGGATTTCCACTTCTCGCTGGGCGCTGTGGGCAATGTGAAAACGGATCGATTGATCGTGCTGGATATCGACCTGCGGCCACAACTCACGAGTTTCATTCAGCGGGCGCAGTTCGAGAATGTCGTCCTGCAATTGCTGGAGCATGCTGGCCGGCTGGCTGTCACTGAACAGATCGATCCGGCCATCGCGAAAAGCGCTGCGATAGCTATTGGGATCGTCATAGCTGTCCAGCAGGTTGATGTAGTCACGGCCTTGCTTGCCCCAGGCGGCCAGCAGCGGGTGGGCGTGTTGGTGCAGGGTTTGCTGATCCAGGGCCAGGGGCATGCCGGCCTTGCGCGCCTGGCGTTTGTATTGGTGGCGCAGCAGGTCCTTGTCGGCAACGATATCGGCCCAATGATGGCGACAAGGGTTGTGCACACACAGCAGCACCTGACTGAAACGGGCCAACCCGGCCAGTGCCTCCAGGGCCTGGGCCGGCAGCGAAGAGATACCGAAAACGATCACTCGGGACGGCAAGCCCCTGGGCGCCACCTCCAGTTGGTTGATCCGCTCGATAAAGCGCTGGTGAACGCCTGCGCGACTCTGGGCCATCCCCTCGGTGCCGACATCCAACAGCAGCGCGCGCCATAGCTCGGCCTGCCAGCAGTTGGCAGGCGTCAGGGCCTTGGTTTCACCACGACCATTGCGCAGTTGGTGGCGGCCGGCAGCCCAATCCTCCAGCCAGTCGGCTCGATATACCTGGTATTGGTCGAACAGATCGGCCAGACGCTCGGCCAATTGATAGCGCTTGCGCAGGTCACTGTCGTGAGTCAGGAAGCGTTGCAGGGGTTCGAAATGCGGCTCATCGATCAACTCCGGCAACAGGCGCATCAGCCGCCAGGTCAGGGGAGCTTTATCCAGCAGGGATTTGGGCGGGATTTCGTCTCGCCCCAGGACCAGGCGGTACAACTGCCACATGAAACTGCCCGGCAATTGCACATCAATGGCAGCGGCAATACCGCAGCCACCGCCGTCATCCACTTCGGGGTCTTCGGCCAGGGCCAGTTTCAGCCATTGGGCGATACCGTTGCTCTGTACCAGGGCAATTTCATTTTCCAGGGGCGCCAGGGGATAACGCCGCATCCAGCTGACCACCAGGCTGCGCAACTCGTCCAGGCGGTTACCGTGAACCACCATGAAACCAGGGTTGAGGGACGAGGCGTCCGGCATAAAGGCTTCCTTGGAGAATGCAAAAAGCTAGGGCGGAACCTTAGCACTGTCACCGGGCAGTGGCAGCCAGGTCGAGCAAACAGTGACAGAGAAAGCGTCGGGCTTTTATGTCGCGCAAAAACAAAACCCCAACTGCATATGCAGTTGGGGTTTCGGAATTTAATCTTGACGATGACCTACTCTCACATGGGGAAACCCCACACTACCATCGGCGAT
>NZ_JBWKQO010000006.1:89258-725411 GCF_059418825.1 Pseudomonas sp. GW821-FHT07F01 | reverse complement strand
GTTGAATCTCAAGGAGTTTTCCGTTTCGACTGCGCCGGAAGTGGGGCGAATTATAGACCTGTAGAATCTGCCGTCAACAGTTATTTTCATAATTCTGTCATATCGGTCAGAAAAGCCCATAAAAGCAAAGGCCGGCCCCAAGGGGCCGGCCTTTATCGCTTCACTCTTACAGGCTAGGGAAGGCGAACTGCGAGGCTTCGTGACTGGCGCGTTGCGGCCAGCGCTGGGTGATCGCCTTGCGACGGGTATAGAAACGCACACCATCGGGACCGTAGGCATGCAGGTCACCGAACAGTGAACGCTTCCAGCCACCGAAGCTGTGATAGGCCACAGGTACCGGCAGCGGCACGTTGACGCCCACCATGCCCACTTCGATCTCGTCGCAGAACAGACGTGCCGCCTCACCGTCACGGGTAAAGATGCAGGTACCGTTGCCGTACTCGTGATCGTTGATCAGTTGCATGGCCTCCTCCAGGCTGTTGACCCGGACGATGCACAGCACCGGCCCGAAGATCTCTTCCTTATAGATGCGCATCTGCGGGGTAACGCGGTCGAACAGGCAGCCACCGAGGAAGAAGCCGTCTTCATGACCGGCCACGCTCAGGCCACGACCGTCCACCACCAGTTGCGCACCTGCGGCCACGCCGTCTTCTACATAACCACTGACCTTGTCACGCGCCTGGGCGGTAACCAGCGGCCCCATGTCCAGGCCACAGGAAGTACCGGCACCAATCTTCAGCGCCTTGATCTGTGGCACCAGCTTGGCCACCAGTGCATCGGCCACCTGGTCGCCCACGCACACGGCTACCGAGATCGCCATGCACCGCTCACCGCATGAACCGTAGGCCGCGCCCATCAACGCACTGACGGCGTTATCCAGGTCGGCATCCGGCATCAGCACCGCGTGGTTCTTCGCCCCGCCCAGAGCCTGAACGCGCTTGCCGCGCTTGGTGCCTTCGGCATAGATGTACTCGGCAATCGGCGTCGAACCGACAAAACTCAGCGCCTTGACTTCCGGTGCCTCGATCAGCGCGTCCACCGCAGTTTTGTCACCGTGAACCACGTTCAGCACGCCCTTGGGCAGGCCGGCTTCATGCAGCAGCTCGGCAATCAGCAGGGTCGAGCTTGGATCACGCTCAGAAGGCTTGAGGATGAAGCAGTTGCCACAGGCGATCGCCAGCGGATACATCCACAGCGGCACCATGGCCGGGAAGTTGAACGGGGTAATGCCGGCCACTACGCCCAGCGGCTGGAAGTCGGACCAGGCGTCGATGTTAGGGCCCACGTTACGGCTGTACTCGCCCTTGAGGATTTCCGGCGCGGCGCAGGCGTATTCCACGTTCTCGATACCGCGCTTCAATTCGCCAGCAGCATCTTCCAGGGTCTTGCCGTGCTCTTCGCTGATCAGCTTGGCAATACGGGCTTCGTTCTGCTCCAGCAATTGCTTGAAGCGGAACATCACCTGGGCGCGCTTGGCCGGTGGCGTATTGCGCCAGGCCGGGAATGCCGACTTGGCCGAGTCGATGGCTTGCTGGATGGTTTCACGGCTGGCCAGCGGCACTTTATGGATCGCCTGACCGGTGGACGGGTTGAATACGTCGGCGCTGCGACCGTTGTCGCTTACCAGCTCACCGTGGATCAGGTGTTGGATCAGACTCATGCGGGGACTCCTGAAAGAGGGAAGGCGCAGGCGCGAAACACTTCGCGCCCGCTTCTATATAAGAAGGATCGAATCAGTCGAGCTTGCTCAGCACTTCGCCAACCGCGTCGAACAGGCGATCGAGGTCCTGCGGCTTGCTGTTGAAGGTTGGGCCGAACTGCAGGGTGTCGCCGCCGAAGCGCACATAGAAGCCGGCTTTCCACAACGCCATGCCAGCCTCGAACGGACGCACGATGGCATCGCCATCACGGGGTGCAATCTGGATCGCGCCAGCCAGGCCGAAGTTACGGATGTCGATCACGTTCTTCGTGCCCTTGATGCCGTGCAGTGCATTCTCGAAATGCGGGGCAACCTCGGCCACGCTCTGCACCAGGTTTTCCTTCTGCAGCAGGTCCAGTGCCGCCAGGCCCGCAGCGCACGCCACCGGGTGCGCCGAGTAGGTGTAGCCGTGGGGGAATTCCACCGCGTACTCGGGTGTCGCCTGGTTCATGAAGGTCTGATAGATCTCGGAGCTGGCAATCACCGCGCCCATGGGGATCGCGCCGTTGGTGACCTGCTTGGCCACGCACATCAGATCCGGCGTCACGCCGAAGCTGTCAGCGCCGAACATGGCACCGGTACGGCCGAAGCCGGTGATCACTTCGTCGAACACCAGCAGGATGTTGTGCTGGTCGCAGATTTCCCGCAGGCGCTTGAGGTAACCCTGTGGCGGCACCAGCACGCCAGCGGAGCCGGCCAGAGGCTCGACGAAGACCGCGGCAATGTTGGAAGCATCATGCAGTTCGATCAGTTTCAGCAGCTCATCGGCCAGAGCGATACCGCCCTGCTCCGGCATGCCACGGGAATAAGCGTTGCTGGCCAGCAGGGTATGGGGCAGGTGATCGACATCCATCATCGCCTGGCCGAACAACTTGCGGTTGCCGTTGACGCCACCGAGGCTGGTGCCGGCGATATTCACCCCGTGGTAGCCACGGGCACGGCCGATCATCTTGGTCTTGGTCGACTGGCCTTTCAGGCGCCAGTAGGCGCGCACCATCTTCACTGCGGTATCGGCGCACTCGGAGCCGGAGTCAGTGAAGAACACGTGGTTCAGGTTGCCCGGGGTCAGGTCGGTGATCTTCTCGGCCAGCTGGAACGACAGCGGGTGGCCGTATTGGAAGCCCGGGGAATAGTCCAGGGTGCCCAACTGCTTGGCGACCGCTTCCTGGATCTCCTTGCGCGAGTGACCGGCACCGCAGGTCCACAGACCGGACAGCGAGTCATAGATCTTGCGGCCCTTGTCGTCCACCAACCAGCTGCCTTCGGCGCCGACGATCAGGCGCGGGTCGCGCTGGAAGTTGCGGTTGGCGGTGTAGGGCATCCAGTGAGCGTCGAGCTTGAGCTGGCTGGCCAGGGACTGAGGGGCGGTTTCCGGCATGTTCATGAGCAAAACCTCGCAAGGCAATGAAGCGGCGTAGGAATGAAAAGCGTTGTTGCAGCTAAGTTGCCACGGCTATAAAGTCGGTGAAATCCAACTTTAATAACCTTCAGTCTGGCATCCACTAAACTATGAGCAGCCGTCGAGCCGACCCGCTGGCGCAAGTCAGCGACTTTGATATCCGCCTGCTGCGGATCTTTCGCAGCGTGGTGGAGTGCGGTGGTTTCTCCGCCGCGGAAACCGTGCTCGGCATCGGCCGCTCGGCCATCAGCCAGCAGATGAGCGACCTGGAGCAACGGGTCGGCCTGCGCCTGTGCCAGCGCGGGCGCGCCGGGTTCTCCCTGACCGAGGAGGGCCGCGAGGTCTATCAGTCGACCCTGCAGCTGCTCAGTGCCCTGGAAAGCTTCCGTACCGAGGTCAACGGCCTGCACCGCCACCTGCGCGGCGAATTGATCATCGGCCTCACAGACAACCTGGTGACCCTGCCCCACATGCGCATCACCCACGCCCTGGCGCAATTGAAGGAGCGTGGCCCGGACGTGCAGATCCAGATCCGCATGATCGCCCCCAACGAAGTCGAGCAAGGGGTGCTCGACGGCCGCCTGCATGTCGGCGTAGTGCCCCAGGCCAGTGCCCTGCCCGGCCTGGAATACCAGCCGCTGTATGACGAACGCTCGCTGCTGTACTGCGCAGTGGGCCACCCGCTGTTCTATGTGGATGACCGGCAACTGGACGACCAGCGCCTCAACGACCAGGACGCCATCGCCCCGACCTTTCGCCTGCCGGCCGAGATCCAGGCCCACTATCAGGCGCTGAATTGCACCGCCAGCGCATCCGACCGGGAAGGCATGGCGTTCCTGATTCTCACCGGCCGCTACATCGGCTACCTGCCGGACCACTACGCCAGCCTCTGGGTGCAGCAGGGCCGGTTGCGTGCCCTCAAGCCCAAGTCACGCTTCTACGACCTGAGCCTGGCATCGGTCACGCGCAAGGGCCGGCGCCCTCATTTGGTGCTCGAAAGCTTTCTGGAGAGCCTGGCGGCAACCCGCTAGAGCGTCTCCACTCACCAACAAGGCCCCGTATTCAAAGGCCCGCACCGCAAAACAGAAAAAATAACCTGAGCACCTGGACAGCTTTTTGCAAAGACCTCGGCACCTTGAACCCCAGCCCGAGCTCCATGCCATGCAGCCAGATGCTTCCCGCCCCAGCGAACTGATCTACGGCCTCGACGACCGCCCGCAACCGCTGCCCGCGCTGCTGGCGGCCCTGCAGCATGTGCTGGCCAGCTTTGTCGGCATCATCACCCCACCACTGGTGATTGGTTCGGCCCTGGGCCTTTCGGCGTACCTGCCGTACCTGATAAGCATGGCGCTGATGGTCTCCGGGGTCGGCACCTTTATCCAGGCCCGGCGCCCCTGGGGCATCGGGGCCGGCATGATCTGCCTGCAAGGCACCAGCTTCGCCTTCCTCGGCGCCGTACTGTCGGCGGGGTTCCTGGTCAAGCAACGGGGCGGCAGCCCGGAAGACATCCTGGCGATGATCTTCGGCGTGTGTTTCTTCGGCGCGCTGGTGCAGATCGTCCTCAGCCGCTTTATCGGGCGACTGCGCCGGGTGATCACCCCGTTGGTGACCGGCATCGTCATTACCCTGATCGGCATCAGCCTGATCAAGGTCGGCATCACCGACCTGGGCGGCGGCTTCAATGCCGCGGACTTCGGCGCCCCGGGCAATCTCGGCCTGGGCCTGCTGGTGCTGCTGACCATCATTCTGCTCAACCGCAGCAACACCCCGTGGGTGCGCCTCAGCGCCATCATCATCGGCCTGGCCCTGGGCAGCCTGGCGGCCTGGTTCAGCGGCAAGCTGGTGCCCCAGCCGCTGCCGGACCTGCCGTTGATCAGCCTGCCCCTGCCCTTCAGGTACGGCTTCAGTTTCGACTGGAGCGCCTTTATCCCCGTAGCCCTGATCTACCTGATCAGCACCCTGGAAACCGTGGGAGATCTGACCGCCAACTGCATGCTGGCGCGCCAGCCCATCAGCGGCCCTTCCTATATAAGCCGGCTCAAGGGCGGGGTCCTGGGGGACGGCGTCAGTTGCATGATCGCCGCCACCTTCAGCGCCTTCCCCAACACCACCTTCGCCCAGAACAACGGGGTGATTCAGTTGACCGGCGTGGCCAGCCGCTTCGTCGGCCTGTACATCGGCCTGATCCTGTTCTGCCTGGGCCTGTTCCCGCTGATCGGCGCGCTGCTGCAACAGATCCCCAAGCCGGTACTCGGCGGTGCCACCCTGGTGATGTTTGGCAGCGTCGCCGCAGCCGGGGTACGGATCCTCGCCCAGGCCCCGCTGGACCGGCGCAGTATGCTGATCATCGCCACTTCGTTCGGCGTCGGTCTGGGCATCGCCGCGCAACCGAACCTGCTGCACCTGCTGCCCAAGGTGGTGCAGAACCTGTTCGATTCGGCGATCACCAGCGGCGGCCTCACCGCCTTGCTGATGAGCCTGCTGTTGCCGGAAAGCAAGGGCGCGGCGAATGACGCAAATCCGATTCCGGAAAACGACACCCTGAGGGCCCACTGAGGCTTTTGTAGCGCCAAGGCTTGTCTGATCCACGTGGGTGCGCTATCAACGCACAGGTTGCACCCACAGACTTGCTCGGAAACCTCCATGACCTTTGAAGTCCCCGCCCACAGCGCTCCTCACCCCGGCAAACCCGCCAGCCGCATTCGGCAGAAGAATGAAGAGGCCATCCTCCAGGCCGCCGAGGACGAGTTCGCCCGTCACGGTTTCAAAGGCACCAGCATGAACACCATCGCGCAGAAGGCCGGCCTGCCCAAAGCCAACCTGCACTACTACTTCACCAACAAGCTGGGGCTGTACATCGCGGTGCTGAGCAACATCCTCGAACTCTGGGACAGCACCTTCAACACCCTCACCGCCGAAGATGATCCGGCCGAAGCCCTGACCCGCTACATCCGCGCCAAGATGGAATTCTCCCGCCGCCAGCCGCAAGCCTCGCGGATCTTCGCCATGGAGATCATCAGCGGTGGCGAGTGCCTGAGCGAGTATTTCAGCCAGGACTACCGCGCCTGGTTCCAGGGCCGCGCCGCGGTGTTCCAGGCCTGGATCGACGCCGGCAAGATGGACCCGGTAGACCCGGTGCACCTGATCTTCCTGCTGTGGGGCAGCACCCAGCACTATGCCGATTTCGCCACCCAGATCTGCCGCGTCACCGGGCGCACCCGGCTGACCAAGCAGGACATGGAAGACGCCGGCAACAACCTGATCCGCATCATCCTCAAAGGCTGTGGCCTGACACCTGCACTGAAAGACTGACCCCCATGCCCTTTACCCTGGCCGGCCTTTGCGAATACCGCGAGGAAATTCGCAAAAGCCGCTTCATCACCTTTGCCGCGCCCATCAGCAGCGCGGCCGAGGCCCAAGCCTTCATCCAGCAGTACAGCGACCTCAACGCTTCGCATAACTGCTGGGCGTGGAAACTCGCCGACCAGTACCGCAGCAACGACGACGGTGAACCCGGCGGCACCGCCGGGCGACCGATCCTCGCGGCCATCGAGGCCCAGGACTGCGACCAGGTGGCGGTGCTGGTGATCCGCTGGTACGGCGGCATCCAGCTGGGCACCGGCGGCCTGGCCCGAGCCTATGGCGGCGGCGCCAACAAGTGCCTGCAAGGCGCCGAGCGCATCGCCCTGGTCAACCGCGTACCGCTGCGTTGCGCCTGCAGCTTCAGCGAACTGGCGCTGGTCAAGCTGCGGGTTGCCGAACTGGGTGGGCTGCTGGTCCAGGAAGACTTCACCGCCAACGGCGTAGAGCTGCAACTGGCCCTGGGCGAAGAGCAGATCAATACCCTGCAGCAACAGCTGGCGGACCTCAGCCGCGGGCGCATCCTTTTGCAGCGCTGAAGGCACCAACCCGGCCCGGACCACCCTGTGCATAACCCGCAAGGGCCCCGGGCACTTGCCCACATCTACTGTGCACCCGACTGTGGATAAGCTGAGCACATAGCGCTGTAACCCTTCTGCAACGTGGCTTTGCGGGCTTTGTTCATTTTTTGTCCAAAGCGTCCCCAGGAAGCTTTTTTCCACAGCGAAACAGCCACTTAAGCCGGTTTATCGCAGTTCACGGGCAAGCCAGTGGTGCTGATGCCCAAGCGCCGCTCTTGCACACAATTACTGTGGAGCAAGCTGTGGATAACCCGTGCAAGGCTGCTCCAGCCCCTGATTGCGCAGGGTCTGCAGGCAACTGATCATTTTCTGCGCAACGGCCTGGGGACAAAAACAGCGCCTTTTCAAACACCTTGCCCCGAAGTGGTGCCCGGACCCTGGTCCTGTCAGCCAGGCAGGATGCCGCCCGGGAGCGCTCCACCGGCTTTCCTGACCCACTGGCCAGGAAATTGCTTTATCCACAGGCACAACTCCCAGAAGCCGAGCCTGTCATGTCCAATCACCCTGCACCCAGCAGCCAGGCACCACGCCTGCAACTGCGCCGGATCAGCAAACGCTATCCCGGCTGCCTGGCCAACGACGCCATCGACCTGAACATCGCTGCGGGTGAAATCCATGCGTTGCTGGGCGAAAACGGCGCCGGCAAAAGCACCTTGATGAAGATCATCTACGGGGTGGTCCAGGCCGATTCGGGGGAACTGCTCTGGCAAGGACGACGCCAGCTCATCGACAACCCGGCCCAGGCACGCAGCCTGGGGATCGGCATGGTGTTCCAGCATTTCTCGCTGTTCGAAACCCTCAGCGTGGCGCAGAACATTGCCCTGGCCATGGGCGCCGGCACCGGTACGCCGAGCCAGCTGGAAGGCAGAATCCGCGAGGTTTCCCAGCGTTACGGCATGGCCCTCGAACCCCAGCGCCTGGTGCACAGCCTGTCCATCGGCGAACGCCAGCGGGTGGAAATCGTCCGCTGCCTGATGCAGGACATCCGCCTGCTGATCCTCGACGAGCCGACCTCGGTCCTGACCCCGCAGGAGGCCGACGACCTGTTCGTCACCCTGCGCCGGCTGGCCGACGAAGGCTGCAGCATCCTGTTCATCAGCCACAAGCTCGCCGAGGTGCGCGCCCTGTGCCACAGCGCCACGGTGCTGCGCGCGGGCCGGGTGGCCGGGCACTGCAGGCCGCCGCAGTGCTCGGATCGCGAGCTGGCGCGGCTGATGGTGGGGGACGCGGCAGCGATGATCACCGACTACCCGAAAGCCCGCGGCACGAACGACTTCCTGCGCCTGGACAACCTCAGCTGGGACAACCCCGATCCTTTCGGCTGCTCACTGAAGAACATCGACCTGCGCCTGCGCAGCGGCGAGATCGTCGGCATCGCCGGAGTCGCCGGCAATGGCCAGGACGAACTGCTGGCCCTGCTCAGCGGTGAACAGCGCCTGCCCCGTGGCGAAGCCGAATGTATCTGTTTCGCCGGCCAGGGGGTGGCTCATCTGTATCCCGACGCCCGACGCCAGCGCGGCCTGGCTTTCGTTCCCGCCGAACGCCTGGGCCACGGCGCGGTGCCGGAACTGAGCCTGGAGGACAACGCCCTGCTCAGCGCCTTTCAACAGGGCCTGGTGCGCCACGGGCTGATCCAGCGACGCAAGGTGCGGGAACTGGCCGAGCGCATCATCCAGCGTTTTGGGGTCAAGAGCGCCGGTTCCCAGAGCCCGGCCCGCAGCCTGTCCGGCGGCAACCTGCAGAAATTCATCCTGGGCCGCGAGATCCTCCAGCAGCCTCGCCTGCTGATCGCCGCGCACCCGACCTGGGGCGTGGATGTAGGGGCCGCCGCCACTATCCACCGGGCACTGATCGCCTTGCGCGATGCCGGCGCGGCGATCCTGGTGATCTCCGAAGACCTGGACGAGCTGTTCCAGATCAGCGACCGCCTCGCGGCCCTGTGCGCTGGACGCCTATCGCCCCTCAAGGCCTGCGCCGACACCTCGCTGGTGGAGGTTGGCGGCTGGATGGCCGGCCACGCCGATTCCCTGCCCTCACCCGCTGCACTGGCGATTTAACGGAGCTGTCCATGCTGCTTTCACTCGAACCCCGTGGCCGCCAGTCGCGGCTGATGCTCTGGTGCTCGCCACTGCTGGCGGCGCTGCTGACCCTGGGCTGCGGTTCCCTGCTGTTCATGACCCTGGGGCATGACCCCTGGCTAACCTTGCACACCCTGCTGATCGCCCCGGTCAGCGACTTGTATGGTGTGTCCGAACTGCTGGTCAAGGCGCTACCTATCCTGCTCTGTGCCCTGGGCCTGGCGGTGGCCTACCAGGCGCGGGTGTGGAACATCGGCGCCGAGGGCCAATTGCTGCTCGGGGCCCTGGTCGGTAGCGCCCTGGCGGTCAATCTCATCGAACTGCAAAGCCGCTGGGCGCTGGTGCTGATCCTGCTTGCCGGAACCCTGGCCGGGGCTGCCTGGGCCGGGCTCACCGCCTGGTTGCGCACCCGCTTCAACGCCAATGAAATCCTCACCAGCATCATGCTCAACTACATCGCCCTGAACCTGTTGCTGTACTGCGTGCATGGCCCGTTGAAAGACCCCGCCGGGTTCAACTTTCCCGAGTCGGCGATGTTCGGCGACGCCAGCCGCCTGCCGCTGCTGATGGAAGACGGCCGGGTCCACGCCGGGGTGTACTTCGCCCTGCTGGCCCTGGTGGCGGTCTGGGTGCTGCTGCAGAAAAGCTTTGTCGGCTTCCAGATCAGGGTGCTCGGCCTGGACCAGCGTGCCGCCGGCTTCGTCGGCTTTCGCCAGAAGCGCCTGGTCTGGCTGGCGCTGTTGACCAGCGGTGCGCTGGCAGGGCTGGCCGGGGTCTGCGAAGTCGCCGGCCCCATCGGCCAACTGGTGCCCCAGGTGTCTCCCGGCTACGGCTACGCGGCCATTACCGTGGCTTTTCTCGGCCGCCTGAACCCCATCGGCATTGTGTTTTCCAGCCTGCTGATGGCGTTGCTGTACATCGGTGGCGAGAGCGCGCAGATGAGCCTCAACCTGCCCCAGGCCATCACCCAGCTGTTCCAGGGAATGATGCTGTTCTTCCTCCTGGCCAGCGACGTTCTGATTCTCTATCGCCCGCGCCTGAACCTGCGTTGGGTGCGCCGTAACGCCAGCGCCACTGCTACCGCCGGAGCCCTGTGATGGATATCGATCTGCTGAGCAATATTCTCTACGCCATGGTCCGCTGCGGCACCCCGCTGCTGCTGGTGGCCCTGGGGGAACTGATCTGTGAAAAGAGCGGCGTCCTCAACCTGGGGCAGGAAGGCATGATGCTGTTCGGCGCGGTGATAGGTTTTATCGTCGCCCTCAACAGCGGCCATTTGTGGCTCGGGGTGCTGCTGGCGATGGCCGCCGGGATGCTGCTGGCGGCGCTGTTCGCCCTGGTGGCCCTGGTGTTCACCGCCAACCAGGTGGCTACCGGGCTGGCGCTGACGATCTTCGGGGTCGGCCTGTCGAGCTTTGTCGGCGCGGCCTGGGTCGGCAAGCCCCTGGCCGGCTTCGAACCGCTGGCGCTGCCGCTGCTGAGCGAGATCCCGCTGATCGGTCGCATGCTGTTCGCCCAGGATTTGCTGGTGTACCTGTCCTTCACCCTGTTCGCCCTGGTGGCCTGGGTGGTGCTCAAAAGCCGGGTCGGCCTGATCATCCAGGCTGTCGGCGAGAACCCAGACGCCGCCAGCGCCATGGGCCTGCCGGTACTGCGGGTGCGCACGCTCGCGGTGCTGTTCGGCGGCGCCATGGCGGGGCTGGCCGGGGCCTACCTGTCCCTGGCCTACACCCCGATGTGGGCCGAGAACATGAGCGCCGGACGCGGCTGGATCGCCCTGGCGCTGGTGGTATTCGCCAGCTGGCGGGTGTGGCGGCTGCTGCTCGGCGCCTACCTGTTCGGCCTGGCGAGCATCCTGCACCTGGTGGCCCAGGGCCTGGGCCTGGCGATTCCTTCCAACCTGCTGGCGATGCTGCCCTATGCCGCGACCATCCTGGTGCTGGTGCTGCTATCCCGGGATGCCTTGCGCACCCGGCTGTATGCACCGGTGTCCCTCGGCCAGCCGTGGCAGTCGGGACACTAGATGGCTGCCGGGGCCTTACCGGCAGCCGCTCGCACCGGCAGCAACTGGGCCACGCACCAGGCCAGCTCGAAGAACAGGATCACCCCGATCAATGCCGTGGCTGCGTGAGCCAGGGCGTGGTCCACATAGATGTCGCGCCATCGATTCAAGGAGCGCGCAGGCCAAAGCCTGGAGTATGCTTCAGGGTCAGCCCTTTCGAGCCCCATGCTTGCGCATCGGAGAACCGGGCCAGTTACGCCCCGTGCTGCAACTGCGACTGGGGCAAGCCTGTCCATTGAATCCGTGATCCTCACTTATCAAGGAACCTCATCATGTCCACGGCAAAAACCGCACTGATCATCGGCGCCTCCCGGGGCCTGGGCCTCGGCCTGGTCCAGCGCCTGCTGGAAGACGGCTGGCAGGTCACCGCCACCGTGCGCAACCCGCACAAGGCCGAGGCGCTGCAAGCCCTGGGCAAGGTGCAGATCGAGCAACTGGACATGGACGATCAGCAAGCGGTGATTGCCCTGAGCCAGAAGCTCAAGGACCAGGTGTTCGACCTGCTGTTCGTCAACGCCGGGGTCAAGGGCCCGGACAACCAGTTGCCGGGCCAGGCGACCCTGGCCGAAGTCGGCCAACTGTTCTTCACCAACGCCGTGGCGCCGATCAACCTGGCCCAGCGCTTCGTCGGGCAGATCCGCAAGGACAGCGGCGTGCTGGCGTTCATGAGTTCGGTGCTGGGCAGCGTGACCATGCCCGACGCGCCGGAGCTGGCCCTGTACAAGGCCAGCAAGGCCGCGCTGAACTCCATGACCAACAGCTTCGTGACCCAGTTGGGGCAGAAGCTCACCGTGCTTTCGCTGCACCCGGGCTGGGTGAAGACCGACATGGGCGGCGAAGGCGCCGATATCGATGTGCAGACCAGCACCCGCGGGCTGATCGCCCAGGTCAATGCCTACACCGGCAAGGGCGGTCATCACTTCGTCAACTACAAAGGCGAAACCATCCCCTGGTAAGGCCGCGGCTGCCCCGGGCAGCCCTTGCACAGGCCAGCGAAGGCTCTGGAACGGGGGGCAAAATGCAAGTTTTGTCCCCCGGCAAATCTTTCGCTAGACTGCGCACCTCGCCCCTTGCGGCGACCCTGGATCAGCAGACAGGGCATCACTGAGCTGGCTAACCTGAACCCACTTTCAGAGGAGCCGGCAACCATGCCTGCGATCCGTACCTGGTTAAAAAATCCCCTGGCCATCTTCACCGGCAATGCCCTCGACGCCCGTGGCGGCCTGGTGCTGCAAGACGGCCTGATCGTTGAAGTGCTGGGCCTCGGCCAGCAACCTGCAAGCCCCTGCCAGCAGGTCTTCGATGCCCGCGAGCACGTGCTGCTGCCGGGCCTGATCAACACCCACCATCACTTCTATCAAACCCTGACCCGCGCCTGGGCGCCGGTGGTCAACCAGCCGCTGTTTCCCTGGCTCAAGACCCTGTACCCGGTCTGGGCCCGGCTGACCCCGGAAAAACTCGCCCTGGCGACCAAAGTGGCACTGGCCGAACTGCTGCTCTCCGGCTGCACCACCGCCGCCGACCATCACTATCTGTTCCCGGACGGCCTGGAAAACGCCATCGACGTGCAAGTCGAAACCGTGCGTGAACTGGGCATGCGCGCCATGCTCACCCGCGGCTCGATGAGCCTTGGCGAAAAGGACGGCGGCCTGCCACCGCAACAGACTGTGCAGGAAGGCCAGGTGATTCTCGACGACAGTCAGCGCCTGATTCACGAGTACCACGAGCGTGGCGACGGTGCGCAGATCCAGATCGCCCTGGCACCGTGCTCGCCGTTCTCGGTGACCCCGGAAATCATGTCGGCCAGCGCCGAACTGGCCAACGGGCTCGATGTGCGCCTGCACACTCACCTGGCCGAGACCCTCGACGAAGAAGACTTCTGCCTGCAGCGTTTCGGCCTGCGCACGGTGGATTATCTGGACAGCGTCGGCTGGCTTGGTCCGCGTACCTGGCTGGCCCACGGCATCCACTTCAACCCGGATGAGATCGCCCGCCTCGGCCAAGCCGGTACCGGCATCTGCCATTGCCCGAGTTCGAACATGCGCCTGGCGTCCGGCATCTGCCCCAGCATCGAGCTGACCGATGCAGGGGCGCTGTTCGGCTTGGGCGTGGACGGTTCGGCGTCCAATGACGCCTCGAACATGATCCTCGAAGCGCGTCAGGCGCTGTACATCCAGCGCCTGCGTTACGGCGCCGAAAAGATCACCCCGGAGCGTGTACTGGGCTGGGCGACCCAGGGGTCGGCAAGCCTGTTGGGCCGTACCGACATCGGCGAACTGGCGGTAGGCAAGCAGGCAGACCTGGCGTTGTTCAAGCTCGATGAACTGCGTTTCTCGGGTAGCCATGATCCGGTTTCAGCGCTGCTGTTGTGCGCTGCGGATCGAGCGGACCGGGTCATGATTGGCGGCAAGTGGCGGGTGATTGATGGCCAGGTCGAAGGGCTGGATCTGAAAAACCTGATCGCCGATCACAGCCAGGCGGCCCGGCAACTGATCGCCGGCACCTGATCTTTGGCGCCCACGGCGAGGGAGCGTATCCCTCGCCTGTGCGTTGACGGTATCAGAGGGAGGAAACATGTTAGTTTGCCGCCCTCATCCGAACCGTTATAGGGACATTACGTGAAACAAAAGCACGGACTGGCGCTCTGCGTCGCGCTGCTGATTTCGGGCTGTGGGAAACAGGAGGTTGCAGGCCCCGCCAGCAAAGTGCTGTCACCTGAAAAAGTTGCAGACATTGCTTCGACCATCAGCCGCAGATACCCGGACCTGTCCCCGCAAGTCCGCGATGCGGTGCTCAACACCGTCGTGCGTTCGATGGACAACATGGTGCTGATTGAAGGTGGCGAATTCCAGATGGGGGATTTCGGCTGGCCCCGTGGCTTCGACCCACAGGCCTTGTGCCAATGGCCCTGTGGCGTGGACCCGGCAAACATGGAACGGATCAGCCTCGACATCGATGACGACTTCGTTCACCCGGTCAAGTTGAGCAGCTACTACCTGTCCTCGCTGCAAACCACCTTGGGCGATTTCGATCTGTTCTTCCTGGCGCAAGGCCGGCCGCAATTCGACGCGGCACTGCGCAACCGCGCCGACATGAAACACCTCTACCAGGAAAACCTGCCCGCCCCGGCGTCTCGAAAATGGCAAGAGGCCAAGGATTACTGTGGCTGGCTGGCAGACCTCAGCGGCTATGCCGTGGATCTTCCGACCGAGGCCCAATGGGAATATGCGGCGCGCAACCGTGGCCAGCCGGTGATGTTCGCGACCGACAACGGCAATCTGGACTATGGCCGCAACTTTCCGGCGCCTGACGACAACGAAACCTTCGCCGTGGACAGGTTTGTGCCTAACCCGCTGGGCCTCTACAACCTCACCGGCAATGCCAGTGAATGGGTCAACGACTGGTACGACAAACACTACTACCGCGAATCTCCCGTGGAGAACCCGCAAGGGCCTGAAACAGGCATTTATCGAGCGCAACGGGGCGCCAACAACAAGTTTGCCAACGACCCGACCTTTTCTCCTTCGGCCAGCACCGTCCGCCGTTGGCGTTGGGGCGCACTCGCGGCCTGGAATGCCCCCGGGGTCAGCTTTCGCTGCGCTATCCAGTCGGCGCAACCCCTTTAAAGACCGAGCAGCGACAGCATGATGAAGGTCGCAAACAGCACGAAGTGAGTCATGCCTTCTATGGCATTGGTTTCACCGTCGTTGAGGTTGATCGCGCTGACGATCAGGGTGATGAACACCATCACCGTCTGCACCGGGGTCATGGCCATCTGGAAGGGCTGGCCGGTGTACAAGGCCATGGCCTCCATCACCGGCACCGTGAGGATCACCGTCGACAGGGAAGCGCCCAGGGCCACGTTGACCACCGACTGCATGCGGTTGGCCAGGGCGGCGCGCAGGGCGGTCAGGATTTCCGGCGCGGCGGAAATCGCCGCCACCAGGATCGCCGTGATCACCGGCGGGGCGCCCGTGCCTTCCAGGCCCAGGTCCAGGGTCTTGGACATCACCTCGGCCAGGGCGCCGATTACCACCACCCCGAACACCAGGATGCCGATGCTCCAGGCCAGGTTGATGGCATGGGGCTGTTCCTGGGCCTCTTTATTGCGGCGTTTTTCCGGGTAGCTGTAGCTGAAGAAATAGCTGTGCGGCCCGACCTGCATGCGCAGGAACAGGGTATAGAGCACCACCATGGCGCCGATGGTGAAGGCCGAGTAGACCTTCCAGTCGGCCTCGGGGATGAACTCCGGCACCACCATCGACACGCCCATGGCGGTGAGGATCATCACGCTGTAGGTACGCGCCGAGTCGTCGTTGTAGGGCTGCTCGCCATGCTTGATGCCGCCCATCAGCGCGGCCAGGCCGAGGATGCCGTTGATGTCCAGCATCACCGCCGAGTAGATGGTGTCGCGCACCAGGGTCGGCGAGGCTTCGTTGCTCATCATGATCGCCAGGATCACCACTTCCACCAGCACCGCGGCCAGGGTCAGGATCATGGTGCCGTAGGGGTCGCCGACCTTTTCCGCCAGCAGTTCAGCGTGGTGGGCGACGCGCATCGAAGCCATGACGATAAAGCCGATCAGCACCAGCCCGGCGCCCAGGGCGATGCCCTGGCCACTGCCCAGCAACAGATGTTCAAGCGGATAGGCGGCCACGGCGGCCAGCAGCGCAAGCAGTAGAAACTTTTCTTGCTTGAGGGAATTGAGCATTGCAGTCCTTTGACGGGAATAAAAACGAGTACAGGAGATGACTGAAAGACTGCACCAAGTCACTAACGTTTCGTTACATGTTAGTGCACCAGCCCCAGGCGCCGCGCACCGGGTTGGTTCTTGAAAAGCCCTTCGCCGGCAAGCGGCCTCCTGCATTCCAGCCCCGTAGGAGCTGGCTTGCCAGCGAAAAGCGCGCCCCAAAGCCCCCGTAGAAACCGCCTCGCCGGCGCAACGGCCATCTTTGTTGTCCTCTTGGTCAGCTATTTGCATTGCCCTCCAGTGCTTGCCGCCCCAGCCCCCCACAACAAGATGGAGCTCCCATTCATGCATACACGCCCGTTGCACAAGTTGCTCTGCACCCTGGCCGCCGCCATCGGCCTGAGTGCCAGCCTTACCGCCAGCGCCGCCAATCCGCTGAAGGTCGGTTTCGTCTACATCGGCCCCATAGGCGATCACGGCTGGACCTATCAGCATGAACAGGGGCGCAAGGCCCTGGTGGAAAAATTCGGCGACCAGATCAAGACCAACTACGTGGAGAACGTAGCCGAAGGCGCCGACGCCGAGCGGGTGATCCGCAACATGGCCAAGGACAACTACGACCTGATCTTCACCACCTCCTTCGGCTACATGAACCCCACGCTGAAGGTCGCCAGGCAGTTCCCCAAGGTGACCTTCGAACACGCCACCGGCTACAAGCAGGACAAGAACCTCGGCACCTACCTGGCGCGCACCTACGAGGGCCGCTACGTGGGTGGTTTCCTCGCGGCGAAGATGACCAAGAGCAAGAAGATCGGCTACGTCGCCTCCTTCCCCATTCCGGAGGTGATCCGCGACATCAACGCCATCCAGCTGGCCCTGAACAAGTACAACCCGGGCACCGAGATCAAGGTGGTGTGGGTCAATTCCTGGTTCGATCCGGGCAAGGAAGCCGACGCCGCCAATGCCCTGATCGACCAGGGCGCCGACGTGATCTTCCAGCACACCGACAGCCCGGCGCCGATCCAGGCCGCGGAACGGCGTGGCGTGTACGCGGTGGGCTATGCCTCGGACATGGCCCACTTCGGCCCCAAGGCGGTGCTGACCTCCATCGTCAACAACTGGGGCCCGCACTACATCCAGGCCACCCAGGGGGTGATGGACCACAGTTGGAAACCCCAGGACTACTGGGGTGGGCTGAAAGAGGGTACGGTTGAACTGCCCCTCAGCGACCTGCTGCCGGCCCCGGTGAAAACCGAGGCCGAACAGATCATCGCCAGCATCAAGAGCGGCGAGTTCCACCCGTTCACCGGCCCGATCAAGGACCAGGCCGGGGTCGAAAAAATCGCCGCGGGGGTCAGCGCCAGCAATGCCGAACTGGCCTCGATGAACTACTACGTCGAAGGCCTGAAGGCGGACATCCCCAAATAATCTGGCCGTCGCTGTCGGAGCATCCGCCAGCGACGACGGACCGCCAACAGGATGGGAGCACTTTCATGAATCAACTGCCGATCATCGATATCAGCCCGCTGTATCAGGATGAGCAGCAAGGCTGGGACAGTGTCGCCAAGCAGATCGACCGCGCCTGTCGCGAATGGGGCTTCTTCTACATCAAGGGTCACCCGATCAGCGCACAACGCATCGAGCAATTGCTGAGCACGGCCAAGCACTTCTTCGCCCTGCCCAGTGTTGAAAAACTCAAGATCGATATCACCCAGAGCCGTCACCATCGCGGCTACGGCGCCATCGCCACCGAGCAGCTGGACCCAAGCAAGCCCAGCGACCTCAAGGAAACCTTCGACATGGGCCTTCACCTGCCGGCCGAGCACCCGGACGTGCTGGCGGAAAAGCCCCTGCGCGGGCCCAACCGCCACCCTGACCTGCCCGGCTGGCAAGCCCTGATGGAGCAGCACTACCAGGACATGCAGGCCCTGGCCCAGACCCTGCTGCGGGCCATGACCCTGGCCCTGGGCATCGAACGTGATTTCTTCGACCGCCGCTTCCAGGACCCGGTGAGCGTGCTGCGGATGATCCACTATCCGCCGCGCCACACCGCCAGCAGCGCAGAGCAGCAAGGCGCTGGCGCCCACACCGACTACGGCTGCATCACCCTGCTCTACCAGGACGCCGCTGGCGGCTTGCAGGTGCGCAACGTCAAGGGCCAGTGGATCGACGCCCCGCCCATCGACGGCAGCTTCGTGGTCAACCTCGGCGACATGATGGCGCGCTGGAGCAACGACCGTTACCTGTCGACCCCGCACCGGGTCATCAGCCCGCTGGGGGTGGACCGCTACTCGATGCCGTTCTTCGCCGAGCCGCACCCGGATACCCGCATCGAATGCCTGCACGGTTGCCAGGACGCGGAGCACCCGGCCAAGTACCCGGTGACCACCTGCGCCCAATTCCTGCTGTCGCGCTTTGCCGATACCTACGCCTACCGCCGGGAGCTGGAGCAGGCCTGACCGCCCCCCCCGGTCAGGTTTTGCCGAACATTTGCGCCGCCAGATGTAGAATGGCGGCTTTTTCGGGCCCGGTGAAAACCTGGCGAAAGCCGCAAGCCACAGCCAGTTCCCCACAGAAGGGCACGGCCCCGGCAGCGCATCACTCTCGCAGCGCCCGCCTGCACCTGATGAGACGACACCATGTATGACTGGCTGAACGCCTTGCCCAAGGCCGAGTTGCACCTGCACCTGGAAGGTTCCCTGGAACCGGAACTGCTGTTCGCCCTGGCCGAACGCAACAAGATCGCCCTGCCCTGGAGCGACGTCGAGACCCTGCGCAAGGCCTACGCCTTCAACAACCTGCAGGAATTCCTCGACCTGTACTACCAGGGCGCCGACGTGCTGCGCACCTCCCAGGACTTCTACGACCTGACCTGGGCCTACCTGCTGCGCTGCAAAGAACAGAACGTGATCCACACCGAACCCTTCTTCGACCCGCAGACCCACACCGACCGTGGCGTGCCGTTCGAAGTGGTGCTCAACGGCATCGCCAGCGCACTCAAAGATGGCGAGCAGCAACTGGGCATCACCAGCGGCCTGATCCTCAGTTTCCTGCGCCACTTGAGCGAAGAAGAGGCGCAGAAGACCCTCGACCAGGCGCTGCCGTTTCGCGATGCATTCGTCGCCGTGGGCCTGGACAGTTCGGAAATGGGCCACCCGCCGAGCAAGTTCCAGCGGGTATTCGACCGCGCGCGCAGCGAAGGCTTCCTGACCGTCGCCCACGCCGGTGAAGAAGGCCCGCCGGAGTACATCTGGGAAGCCCTGGACCTGTTGAAGATCCAGCGCATCGACCACGGTGTACGTGCCTTCGAAGACGAGCGGCTGATGCAGCGGATCATCGACGAGCAGATCCCGCTGACTGTGTGCCCGCTGTCCAACACCAAGCTCTGCGTGTTCGACCACATGTCCCAGCACAACATCCTGCAAATGCTCGAGCGCGGGGTGAAGGTCACGGTCAACTCCGATGACCCGGCCTACTTCGGCGGCTACGTCACCGAGAACTTCCACGCCCTGCACACCGACCTGGGCATGACCCAGGACCAGGCCCGGCGCCTGGCGCAGAACAGCCTGGATGCACGGCTGGTCAAGCCGTAACGGCCTTCGCCGGCCAGCCGGCTCCTACACGAACCTGTAGGAGCCGGCTGGCCGGCGAACAGGTCCCCCCCGTCTCTATCAGCTCCCCGCCTCGCTCAACTCCTCCAGGGTCTTGCCCCGGGTTTCCATCCCGAACAGCCAGACCACCCCCGCGGCAATCACGAAGCACGCCGCCCCCAGGGCGAATACGCCGCCCTGCCCGGTCAACGGAAACACCAGCCCGGTCACCAGCGGCCCCAACAGCGAACCGATGCGCCCCACCGCCGAAGCGAACCCCGAGCCCGTGGCCCGGGCCGACGTCGGGTACAACTCGGGGGTATAGGTGTAGAGCACCGCCCACATGCCGAACAGGAAAAACTGCATCAGCAGCCCGGTGCCGATCAGCAGGCTGACGTTGCCGCCAAAGACCGCACTCTGCCCGTAGAAGAAGGCCATGACCCCGCCGCCGAGCAAGGTCACGATGCACACCGGCTTGCGCCCCCAGCGCTCCACCAGCCAGGCCGCCATGAGGAACCCGGGAATCCCGCCCAGGGAAATCAGCACCGTGTAGTACACCGACTGGGTCACCGCAAAACCGGACTGCTGGAGCAAGGCGCTGAGCCAGGACGTCAGCCCGTAGAAGCCCAGCAGGGCGAAGAACCACAGGCTCCAGATCATCATCGTGCGCTGGCGATAGAGCGGCGACCAGATCTGCTTCAGTGCCGAGAAAAAGTGCCCCGGCGCACTCTCGATACGCGGCAGGTGCAGCGGCTCCGGCAATTGCGCCGTGCCCAGGGAAGCGCGCACCTTGTCTTCGATGCCACACAGCACCCGATCCGCATCGGCGTGGCGCCCGGCCTGTTCCAGCCAGCGCGGTGACTCGGGAATGAAGAAGCGGATCACCAGCACGAACACCGCCGGTACTGCCAGCACCAGGAAGATGTCACGCCAGCCGATCAGCGGCAGGAGGAAATACGAGAGCACCCCGGCGGCGACGAAACCCAGGGGCCAGAAGCCATCCATCAGGGCGATGTAGCGCCCGCGACGCTGGGCCGGAATCATCTCCGAGAGCATCGACTGGGCGATGGGAAACTCCATGCCCATGCCGATCCCCAGCAGCACCCGGAACAGGGTCAGGCTGTCCACGCTCTGGGCGGTGGAACACAGGTAACTGGCCACGCCCCAGAGCACGATGCTCCACTGGAACACCGGCTTGCGCCCATAGCGGTCGGCAAGCATGCCCGACAGCGAGGCGCCCAGCACCATGCCGAAGAAACTGGAGCTGGCCAGCAGGCCGGCCTGGGCCGAACTCAGGCCAAACTCGGTTTTGATCGAGCCGAGGAGGAAAGTCATCATCGCCAGGTCCATGGAGTCGAAGAAAAACGCCAGGGCGATGATGATGAAAATCACCCGGTGATAGCCGCTGATGGGTAGCCGTTCCAGGCGCTCTGCGGCGCTGTATTCCTGTATGCCCATGCCCGTTCCCCCGGTTGAATGCTTGACCGCCCGAGTGTGCGGGATCGAGGCCGGGGCTGATTGCCGAGGGCGACCTGTTCGCGTCCGCCAGCGACGCCGAGGGCACGGTGCCCAGGCTCGCCGGCAAGCCGGCTCCTATCGCGGGCGTTGCGCGCTGATCTGCGCGCAACGCTCCTGGAGCAGGTCACGCAGTAATTTCACCGGTTTGCTCAGGTGCGCCCGGTGGGTGCACAGCAGGTTCAGCGACGCGCCTTCGCAGCGCAGTTCCGGCAGCAGTATCTGCAGGCGGCCGGCCAGCACATCGGCGGCCACATCCAGCCAGGACTTGTAGGCAATCCCCTCACCGGCCACGGCCCAGCGCCGCACCACATCGGCGTCGTCGCTCAGGCGGTCACCACTGACGGTGAGGCTCACCTCGCGCTTGCCGTCATGAAAGCTCCAGAGGTCATGAGCCCGGCTGTCGAGCATGTACAACAGGCAGTTGTGCTGGGCCAGTTGCTCAAGCTGGCGCGGCTCGCCGTAGCGAGCCAGATAACTGGGGGCGGCGCACAGCACCCGGCGGTTGTCCGGAGCCACTGGCAGCGCCACCAGGCTGGAGTCCTCCGGTTCGCCGTAACGCAGGGCAATGTCCACCGGCTGGCGGAACAGGTCGGCAATCCGGTCCCCCAGCAGCAGGCGCACGCTGAGCTTGGGATGTTCACGCTGGAACTCGTCGAGCCAGGGCAACAGCAGGTTGCGGCCAAAATCCGAAGGGGCAGAAAGCTGCAACACGCCACTGACCTGATCCTGACCGCTGGCCAGCAGGCGCCGGCCTTCATCCAGGTTGCTCAAGGCCGCCCGGGCGTATTCGAGAAAGCCCTCGCCCTCGGCGGTGAGCCGCAGGCTGCGGGTGGAACGGGCCAGCAGCCGTGCGCCCAGGTGTTCCTCGATGCGCTTGAGGGCAGCGCTGGCCACCGCCGGCGACAGGTCCATGACCCGGGCCGCCGCCGACAGGCTGCCCAGGTCTGCGGCACGCACGAACAACTGCAGGTCATCGAATCGCAGCATGAGGCTTTCCTGGATTATCAAAAAAATATTGAAAGAGCCTGCTCTTTTAGCCGGTTTTATCCTCGGGAGAAATAGCCAATCATCCCTCCCATCGTCCAGCACCTGAGGAAGCCCACATGTCCCAAGCCTTCACCGCGATTGCCACCCTGATCGCCAAGCCCCAGCAGCAAGACGTTCTCAAGCGCGAACTCAGCGCCCTGGTCTCTCCCAGCCGCGAGGAAAGCGGTTGCCAGTACTACGAGCTGCACCAGGATGCCGAGCAACCGGGCACCTTCTACGTGCTGGAGCGCTGGGACGATGAAGCAGCCCTGGAGTTTCACAACAACACCGCGCACTTCCGGCATTTCCTCCATCAGACCCGCGAGGCGATCGAGCACTTCGAGCTCAAGCGCCTGCAGTTGATTGTCTGAGCCTTTTTTCCCTACTCATCATCAGGAACTCAACATGAAAGCCATCGCTTATTACGCTTCCCTGCCCATCGACGATCCCAAGTCCCTGCAAGACATCGAGCTGCCCGAGCCCGTGGCCGGCCCTCGCGATCTGCTGGTGGAAGTCAGGGCCATCTCGGTCAACCCGGTGGACACCAAGGTGCGCCAGAACGTCCAGCCCGAAGGCGGCGCGGCCAAGGTGCTGGGCTGGGACGTGGCCGGGGTGGTCAAGGCCGTGGGCAGCGACGTCAGCCTGTTCAAGGTCGGTGACCGGGTGTTCTACGCCGGCTCCATCGCCCGGGCCGGCGGTAACAGTGAGCTGCACACTGTGGATGAACGGATCGTCGGCCACATGCCCAAGAGCCTGGACTTCGCCGCGGCCGCCGCCCTGCCGCTGACCGCGATCACCGCCTGGGAGCTGCTGTTCGAACGCCTGCAGATCAGCCAGGAGCCGGCTGACAAAGGCCAGAGACTGCTGATCGTCGGCGCTGCCGGCGGGGTCGGTTCGATCCTCACCCAACTGGCCCGTCAGCTCACCGGCCTCAAGGTGATCGGCAGTGCCTCCCGCGAACAGACCCAGGCCTGGGTCCGCGAGCTGGGCGCCCATGCGGTGGTGGACCACAGCCAGCCACTGAGCGCCGAACTCCAGCGCATTGGCGCAGGCCAGGTGACCCACGTCGCCAGCCTGACCCAGACCGATGCCCACCTCGACCAACTGGTGGAAGCCCTGGCACCCCAGGGCAAGCTGGCGCTGATCGACGATCCGAAAAGCCTCGACGTGACCAAGCTCAAGCGCAAGAGCCTGTCGTTGCACTGGGAGTTCATGTACACCCGTTCGCTGTTCGAAACCGCCGACATGCAAGAGCAGCACGTGCTGCTCAACCGGGTCGCCGAACTGATTGACGCCGGCACCTTGAAGACCACGGTGGGTGAGCACTTCGGCCAGATCAACGCAGCCAACCTGCGCCGCGCCCACGCCCTGCTGGAGAGCGGCAAGGCTCGCGGCAAGATCGTCCTCGAAGGTTTCTGAGGCGTTAACGAACGGCAGCCGGCACCGGTAAAAGGTGCTGGCTGCCGTCAGTCCGAGAGTTGATTCCGGTCATATTTGTGACCGTATTCGGGTCTACACTGGGGGCCCTTGCAGCGCAGTCTTTTACCGTTAGGAGGTCAGCAATGAAGATCCTGATAAAAGAATTGGCACACCCCCAGGGCTCTCAATGGCAGGTACGGCTCGACCAGCATGTGGTGACGTTCCGCAGCGAGGCCGAAGCCCGGGCCTTCACCCAGACCCTGCAAAGCCGCCTGCAAGCCCCCCACCCGATTCCCCAGAGCCAGCGCGCCACCGGCTGACTCAGAGCTCGGCAGCCTTCAGCGCCCGGGCATTCTGCAAGCGCCGGGTCATGACCGCCATGCTCACCGCCAGCACACCGCACAGGCTGATGACCATGGCCATCGGCATGGCGCTGCCGTCATGCAGCACACCCACCAGGTACGCCGCCCCTGCAGCCACGCTGAATTGCAGGCAACCGAGCATCGCCGAGGCGCTGCCGGCCCGTGCGCCCTGACCATTCATGGCGCAGGCTGCGGCATTGGGAATGATGCAGCCCAGGCTGGCGATACACACGAACAGCGGCAGCAGCAGCGGCCAGAGCGCACTGGTGTGCAAGGCACTGACGCCGAGCAGGGTCAGGCCCGCTGCCAGGTAGATCCACACGGTGCGCGCCAGCAGGAACGCCGGGCCACGCTTGGCCAGCAGGCGCGCATTGATCTGCGCCACCAGGATGAAGCCCCCGGCATTGATCCCGAAGAACCAGCCGAAGTGCTCCGCTGGCACGCCATAGAGCTTGATGAAGACAAAGGGTGAACCGGCAATGTAGGAAAACATCCCGGCAATGGCGATCCCGCCGGTCAAGGCATGGCCGAGAAATACCCGGTCCGACAGCAGCAGGCCATATTGGCGCAGCGCCCCGGACAGAGGCAGGCGCGGGCGGGTGGCCGGCATGCTTTCCGGCAGGCCCAGGGCCACTGCCAGCCCGGACAGTGCACTGAACACCGTGAGCATGATGAAGATCGACTGCCAGCCGTAGAGGTTGACCAGCAGGCCGCCCAGCATTGGCGCCAGGATCGGGGCCAGGCCCATCACCAGCATCAGTTGGGAGAAGACCTTGGCCGAACCCACCGCATCGCACTTGTCGCTGACCACGGCCCGGGAAATCACCATCCCGGCGCATCCGCCCAGGGCCTGGACAAAGCGTGCGCCGATCAGCCATTCCAGGTTCGGCGCATAGGCGCAGGCCAGGGAGGCCAGCGTGAACAGGCCCACCCCCGCCAGCAGCGGCAGGCGCCGGCCAAAACGATCGGCCACCGGGCCATAGGCCAGCTGGCCGATGGACAGGCCGAGGAAGTAGGCGGCCAGGGTCAGCTGAACGTGTTTTTCATCGGTGCCGAAAGCCAGGGCCATCGAGGGGAAGGCCGGCAGGTAGAAGTCGATGGCCAGCGGGCCGAAAGCGCTCAGAGCGCCGAGAATCAGGATTGTGCGGAGGTTCATGGCATCCAAACGAGCGTTGGTCAGCGGTCGCACAGTCTAGCCGCGCTTGGACGCCTTGAACATTCCGATAGGTCGCTAACTATATAAAAAGGCTCAGGCAACCTTGACCGCGTAGCCTTCCTCGCTGATCAGGCTGATCACCTCATCGGTGGACAGGCGGCTCTCGACCCCGACTTCCTTGGCCGCCAGATCCACCCGCACGGTGGCCGCCGGGTCCTTGCTTTGCAGCGCCTGGGTGATGGCACGCACACAGTGACCGCAGGACATGCCTTGAACGTTGAATACTTGCATTGCGCTTCTCCTGTATTGGGTTGGAGCAAGTCTTGTCCTTGCCACCGTGGCAAGGTCAAGTTCCGGATTGATCTGCCGGGCTGGAAATCGGCGGCGCGCTCGGCCAAGCTGCACGTCTTACGACATCACAGCGGGAGATTCAGCCATGCGCTGGTCAACTTTCAGCCTCGTCGGCCTCCTGGGCCTGTTCGCGGCAACCCCATCGGCGCTGGCCGCCGGAGAGGACTACGGCGTGCTGATCATTTCCAGGGAGCGGCTGGAAGTCGCCACGTCCTGCGAGATCGGCCTGTACATCCAGGACCAGCTCGCCGGCCGGCTGTTCCAGGAACAGAGCGCCTCGTTCAACCTGCCGCCGGGCAAGGTTTCCCTGCGCCTGAAACTGCTGCCAGGCCAGGCCCCGGGCTGCAATGCCGGGCTGCTTGCCCCGAGTTCCCAGGACATCAGCCTGCGGGCTGGCGATGTGCTGAAGTTCCGCATCGCCATGAACGCCTCGGGCATGTACCTCAAGCCCGCCGCCCTGGAATACTGACACCCCGCCCCCTGCCGAGCTCCCGGGGCCTGCTGTTCGCGCACTGCGAGCAGCCCCTGGGACAAAATGAAGCACCCGTGCAATGCCCCCTTGACCTTGCCTGCGTGGCAAGGTTGATCCTGTAGGCAACATTCACAGGGAGCGTCGCCATGCCTGAATCAACCACTTTCGACCTGCCGATTGCCGGCATGACCTGCGCCAGTTGCGCCGGGCGCGTAGAGCGTGCCCTGGGCAAGGTCGCCGGCATTCGCACGGTCAGCGTCAACCTGGCCACGGAACAGGCTCGGGTCGAAGCACCGCAAGACAGCCTGCCGGCCCTGCTGGAAGCCGTGGAAAACGCCGGCTACAGCGTGCCGGTACAAGCCGTCGAACTGAGCATCGGCGGCATGACCTGCGCCACCTGCGCCGGGCGAGTCGAACGCGCCTTGAACAAACTCCCCGGCGTCCGCAGCGCCAGCGTCAACCTGGCCACCGAGCGTGCCAATGTCGAACTGCTGGGCCAGGTCGACCCGGCGCTGCTGATCAATGCCGTGACCCAGGCCGGCTACTCCGCCAGCCTGTGGCAGGCCGAGCAGAAACAGGGCGACGAGCAACAGCAGAACCTGCGACGCGAGCGCTGGAGCCTGGTGCTGGCCATCCTCCTGGCCCTGCCCCTGGTGCTGCCGATGCTGGTGCAGCCGTTCGGCCTGCACTGGATGCTTCCGGCCTGGGCCCAGTTCGCCCTGGCCACCCCGGTGCAGTTCATCTTCGGTGCACGCTTTTATGTCGCGGCCTGGAAGGCCGTGCGCGCCGGCAGCGGCAACATGGACCTGCTGGTGGCCCTGGGCACCAGCGCCGGCTATGGCCTGAGCCTGTACGAGTGGGCCACCGCCGCCGCGGGCAGCATGCCGCACCTGTACTTCGAGGCCTCGGCGGTGGTAATCGCCCTGGTGCTGCTGGGCAAATACCTGGAAAGCCGCGCCAAGCGCCAGACCGCCAGTGCCATCCGCGCCCTGGAAGCCCTGCGTCCGGAACGAGCGATCCAGGTTATCGACGGCCGCGAACAGGAAGTCGCGATCAGCGCCTTGCGCCTGGGTGACCTGGTGCTGGTCAAGCCCGGCGAGCGCTTTCCGGTGGACGGCGAAGTCATCGAAGGCCAGAGCCATGCCGATGAAGCGCTGATCAGCGGCGAGAGCCTGCCCGTGCCCAAGCAACCCGGCGACAAGGTCACCGGTGGCGCCATCAACGGCGAAGGCCGGCTGCTGGTGCGCACCCTGGCCCTGGGGGCGGAAACCGTGCTGGCGCGGATCATTCGCCTGGTGGAAGACGCCCAGGCCGGCAAGGCACCGATCCAGAAACTGGTGGATAAAGTCAGCCAGGTGTTCGTGCCCACTGTCCTGGTGCTGGCGCTGATCACGCTGGTGGGCTGGTGGCTGTACGGCGCACCGCTGGAAACCGCGGTGATCAACGCCGTGGCGGTGCTGGTGATCGCCTGCCCTTGCGCCCTGGGGCTGGCCACGCCCACGGCGATCATGGCCGGCACCGGCGTGGCGGCCCGCCACGGCATCCTGATCAAGGATGCCGAAGCCCTGGAGCGGGCCCACGAAGTCAGTTCGGTGGTCTTCGACAAGACCGGCACCCTGACCTCCGGCACCCCGCGCATCGCCCATATGCAGGCGGTGGAAGGCGATGAAAACAGCGTGCTGCAACTGGCCGGTGCCCTGCAGCGCGGCAGTGAGCACCCTCTGGCCAAGGCCGTGCTGGACCTGTGCCAGGAACGCCAACTGCCGGTGGCTGACGTCAGCGCCAGCCAGTCCCTCACCGGGCGAGGCATCGCCGGCACCCTGGAGGGCCGACAACTGGCCCTGGGCAACCGCCGCCTGCTGGAAGAAAGCGGCCTCAACCCCGGCGACCTGGCCCAGGCGGCCAGGGACTGGGAACACGAAGGCCGGACCCTGTCCTGGCTGATCGAGCAGAGCCCGCAATCCCGGGTGCTGGGCCTGTTCGCCTTTGGCGACACCCTCAAGCCCGGCGCGCTGCAGGCGGTGCAGCAACTCAATGCACGGCATATCAGCAGCCATTTGCTGACCGGCGACAACCGCGGCAGCGCCAAGGTGGTGGCCGACGCCCTGGGCATCACCGACGTGCACGCCGAAGTGCTGCCGGCGGACAAGGCGGCCACGGTGGCCGAGCTGAAAAAGACCGGCGTGGTGGCCATGGTCGGGGATGGTATCAACGACGCCCCGGCCCTCGCGGCGGCGGACATCGGCATCGCCATGGGCGGCGGCACCGACGTGGCCATGCATGCGGCCGGCATCACCCTGATGCGCGGCGATCCACGGTTGATCCCGGCGGCCCTGGAAATCAGCCGCAAGACCTACGCGAAGATTCGCCAGAACCTGTTCTGGGCCTTCGTCTACAACCTGATCGGCATCCCGCTGGCGGCCTTCGGCCTGCTCAACCCGGTGCTCGCCGGGGCGGCCATGGCGCTGTCCAGCGTCAGCGTGGTCAGCAATGCGCTACTGTTGAAAACCTGGAAACCCAAAGACCTGGAGAACGCCGAATGAACATCGGCCAAGCAGCCCGAAAGAGCGGCCTGAGCGCCAAGATGATCCGTTACTACGAGTCCATCGGCCTGCTCAAGCCCGCCCATCGCAGTGACAGCGGCTATCGCCTGTATGGCGATGACGACCTGCACAGCCTGGCCTTCATCAAGCGCTCCCGGGACCTGGGGTTTTCCCTGGAAGAGGTGGGCAAGCTGCTGACCCTGTGGCAGGACCGGCAGCGGGCCAGCGCCGATGTGAAGGCCCTGGCCCGCCAGCATATCGACGAGTTGAACCAGAAGATCCGCGAGCTGGCAGGGCTGCGCGACACCCTGCAGGACCTGGTGGAGCACTGCCAGGGCGACCACCGCCCGGACTGCCCGATCCTCAAGGAACTGGCCTCGGGCAGTTGCTGCGGATCCTGAGCCTGTGACCTGCCGGCCCATGTAGCCGCTGCCGAGCCCTGGACGAGGCTGCGAAAAGGCCCGCAGGACCTTGCTTGGCGATCTCCCGCCAGACCTCGGCGCCCTCAAGATCCCTGCGTCCCTTCGGGCCGTGCGCAGCCTTCGGCAGCGGCTACAAGATGCAAGGTGCAAGGGGCCCAGGGGCCGGGTAGTTTGCGGGAATGAAAAATCCGGCCAAGGCCGGATTTTTTATGGCATCACTGCATCCAGGGCGGAGGCGGTGGTTCTTCGGATTTGCCCGGCGGCGCATCATCCGCCGCGCGTACTGCCTGGCGACGCTCCTCGTCCAGGCGCGCCGCTTCGATCTCGCGGATCACGCTGCCGACATCCGCCAGTTCTTCGGGGTCGTCGAACTCGCCGGTCAGCACGCTGCCCGGATGCAAGGTGCCAGCCTCGTACAGGGCCCACATTTCCTTGGCATACCGAGTGCCCTTGAGTTCCGGGGCAAAACGCCCGAAATAGGACGCCATGTTGCCGACGTCACGCTCCAGCATGCTGAAGGCATGGTTGTTGCCGGCAGCATCCACCGCCTGGGGCAGGTCGATGATCACCGGGCCATCCGGGGTCAGCAGCACGTTGAACTCGGAAAGGTCACCGTGCACCAGGCCGGTACACAACATCAGCACGATCTGGGAAATCAGGAAGGCGTGATATTCACGGGCCTGGTCCGGTTCCAGCACCACATCGTTGAGCCGCGGCGCCGCATCGCCGTACTCGTCGGCCACCAACTCCATCAACAGCACACCTTCGAGGAAGTCGAACGGCTTGGGCACCCGCACCCCGGCATTGGCCAGACGGAACAACGCCGCCACTTCGGCATTCTGCCAGGCGTCCTCGGTTTCCTTGCGCCCGAACTTCGAGCCCTTGGCCATGGCCCGCGCCTGACGGCTGTTACGAACCTTGCGCCCCTCCTGATACTCCGCCGCCTGACGGAAACTGCGTTTGTTCGCCTCCTTGTAGACCTTGGCGCAACGTAGCTCGTTGCCGCAGCGCACCACATACACAGCTGCCTCTTTACCACTCATGAGTGGGCGCAGCACCTCGTCTACCAGACCGTCTTCGATCAGCGGTTCAATGCGTTTTGGAGTCTTCATCAGCTTTTATTGTGGGTCCCTTGTTACCAAACACGCGAAAGTCACTCGTTATACGGCAATCCTCCCACGACGGGAAAGGGCTGCCGACCACCGAGCGACAGCAATGCACTCAATGTGCCAGATCAATCCATCGACGCCGTCAAGGATCATAGCCGAGACGGCGTCCGCAACCGTCCATCAGTGGCACTCAGGCCAGCCCCTTCGCGGGCCTGCCCGCGGAAGTTTTTTTCTGCCTGCGGCTCAATATTGCCCGGCGCCAGCCGAAGCCCTCAGAGAGACAGGGAGTTTGTCCGACAATCCAATAAAGACGTCAGCCACCGGCCAAGGTTCGATCGCCGCGGGCTCGACTTCACCCCAGGGATGCAATCAGCGTCATCTTTCAAGCTGCCGATAAATCCGCGAGTCGCCTGCACTTCGTGGTCTTACAAAAAACTGGAGCGCGGATGAACATCAAACAGAAATTGACCTGGGCCTTTGCCGTCATCGCCAGCCTGCCCGTGGTGCTGGTAGCCACGCTGGTGGTGATCAACCTGCGCAGCGAGGCCGAAAACACCTTCGTCGACGGCAGCGGCCGCGAGATCCGCCAAGTGGCCAACGCCATGCAGCTGTTCTTCGAAGGCATCAGCCAGAACATCGATTACCTGGCCGCTCAACCCTTGATCACCCAGGCCGGCGACAACCTCAAGACCTGGATGAGCGCCGATGCCGCAAAGGCCCCGGAAGGCGAGCAGGACAAACGAATCTTCGAGCTGTTCGCCGCCATGGCTGCCAGCCATCCTGCCTATTCCTATGTGTCCTATGGCGTGAGCAACGGCGGATACGTCTCCTGGCCCGCTGACCTGAAGCTGGCCAACTACGACCCCCGCGTACGCCCCTGGTACAAGACCGCCCAGGCCAACCCGGGCAAGACCCTGCGCACCGAGGCCTATTACTGGGCCAGCGACGATGCGGTGCTGGTCAGCACCGTGCGCTCGCTGGCCAACCAGTTGGGCCCCCAGGGCGGCGTGGTCGCAGTCGACGTGTCGCTCAAGCAGCTCACCGAGATCGTCAAACAGATCAAGCTGGGCGAATCGGGCTACCTGATGCTGATGGAAAACAACGGCACGGTGCTGGTGGACCCCAAGCAGCCGGAGCACAACTTCAAGGCCCTGGGCAGCCTCGGCGAGGGTTACGCGCAACTGGCCAAGGCCGGCAAGGGCCTGGTGCAGGTGGAGCTGGGCGGGGAGCACTACATGGCCAACGTCTGGCCTTCGGAGCAACTGGGCTGGACCTTCATCGGCCTGATCAAGCAGAACGAAGTCATGGGCGCGGCCACCCAGCTGACCTGGATCATCGCCGGTATTGCCGCGATCCTGGCGGTACTGTTCGCAGTGCTCGGGGCGAGTTTCGCCAGCCTCATCGTGCGGCCGATCCGCGGCGTGGCCAGTGGCCTGGAAGGCATTGCCCAAGGCGAAGGCGATCTGACCCGCAGCCTGAATATCCGTGGCAGCGACGAAACCGCGCAGTTGGCCAACTGGTTCAACCAGTTCCTGGCGGCAATCCGCAACCTGATCCAGAGCATCGGCCAGGCCGCGCAGAAGATCCTCGCCACTTCCCACAGTTCGACCCAGGTCTCCAGCGACATGGCCGAAGCCGCCGGGCGCCAGCGCGAAGCGGTGGACATGGTGTCCACCGCCTTCCACGAAATGGTCGCCACCGCCAACGAAGTGGCCCGCTCCTGCAGCCAGGCCGCCGAGTCGGCGGACAGCGGCCAGCGCCAGGCCCGGGAAGGCCAGCAGCAGATCGATGACGCGGTGCACAGCGTCGATCGCCTGAGCCAGGAGATCGAACAGTCGGCGCAGTCGATGCAGCAACTGGAACGCGACAGCACCGACATCCAGTCGATCCTCGGCACCATCCGCTCGATCGCCGAACAGACCAACCTGCTGGCGCTGAACGCGGCCATCGAGGCCGCCCGGGCCGGGGAGCAGGGTCGCGGTTTTGCCGTGGTGGCCGACGAGGTGCGGGCCCTGGCCAAGCGTACCGCCGACTCCACTGCCGAGATCGACGGGCTGCTGGGCAACCTGGCCAAACGCACCAGCGCCGTGACCCAGCAGATGCACGCCAGCCTGGAAGTATCCCAGCAATCGGTGAACCGCATCGGCCTGGCGCGCAACAGCTTCGGGCAGATCCGCGAATCGGTGGACGTGATCCGCGACATGAATACCCAGATCGCCACCGCCGCCGAAGAGCAGCATCAGGTGGCGGAAGACATCAACCGGCACATCAGCCAGATCCATGGCGATGCGCAACTGGTGGCGGAACTGGCGAACTCGGCGCGCCTGGACTCCCAGAGCCTGGCGGGGCTGTCCAATGAGCTGGACGCCCTGGTACGGCGCTTCAAGACCTGAAGACGCTTTCGCCGGCAAGCCGGCTCCTACGGATGGGCGGCATTTCTGTGTAGGAGCCTGCGTGCCGGGGAAGGCCACGAACCTCAGCGCTCGATGATCGCCGTCACACCCTGGCCGCCCGCGGCACAGATGGAAATCAGCCCGCGCCCCTGCCCCGCCACACTCAGCAGCTTCGCCAGGTTGGCGACAATGCGCCCGCCGGTGGCGGCAAACGGGTGCCCTGCCGCCAGGGAACTGCCTTTGACGTTGAGCCGGGCGCGATCGATGCTGCCCAGAGGTGCCTCCAGGCCCAGCCTGGCCTTACAGTACTCGGGGTCTTCCCAGGCCTTGAGAGTGCACAGCACCTGGGCGGCGAAGGCTTCGTGGATCTCGTAGTAGTCGAAGTCCTGCAGGCTCAGGCCATTGCGCGCCAGCAAGCGCGGCACGGCGTATACCGGGGCCATCAGCAGCCCCTCGGCGCCGTTGACGAAATCCACCGCCGCGGCCTCGCCGTCGCGCAGGTAGGCAAGGACCGGCAGGCCCCGCTCCCTGGCCCACGCTTCACTGCCCAACAGCACCAGCGAGGCGCCATCGGTCAGGGGCGTGGAGTTGCCCGCCGTCAGCGTGCCGCTGGCGCTACGGTCGAAGGCCGGCTTGAGGCTGGCGAGCTTTTCCAGGGTCAGGTCCGGGCGCAGGTTGTTGTCCCGGGTCAGGCCGAGGAAGGGAGTGATCAGGTCGTCCTGCCAGCCTTCGGCGTAGGCGGCGGCCATTTTCTGATGGCTTTCCAGGGCCAGTTGATCCTGATCGGCGCGGGCAATGTTCCAGGTCTTGGCCATCTGCTCGCAGTGCTCGCCCATGGACAAGCCGGTGCGCGGCTCGCCATTGCGCGGCAGTTCCGGCTTGAGGTGATGGGGCCGCAGTTGCAGCAGGGTCTTGAGCTTGTCGCCGGTGCTCTTGGCGCGGTTGGCCTGCAACAGGATCTTGCGCAGGCCTTCGTTGACCCCGATCGGCGCATCCGAAGTGGTATCCACCCCGCCGGCGATGCCGCAGTCGATCTGCCCCAGGGCGATCTTGTTGGCCACCAGCAGCGCCGCTTCCAGGCCCGTGCCGCAGGCCTGCTGGATATCGTAGGCCGGGGTGGTGGGCGAAAGCCGCGAGCCGAGCACGCATTCGCGGGTCAGGTTGAAGTCCCGGGAATGCTTGAGCACCGCACCGGCGGCCACCTCGCCAAGGCGCAGGCCGTGCAGGTTGTAGCGCTCGATCAGGCCCTCCAGGGCTGCGGTGAGCATCGCCTGGTTGCTGGCGGTGGCATAGGGGCCGTTGGAACGGGCGAAGGGGATGCGGTTGCCGCCGATAATCGCGACGCGACGCAGCTGTGTCATGGAAAGCTCCCTATTCTTTGAGTGCGACTGCGGTGGGTACCTCCTCCAGCGTAGGAGGGATCTGGCCGATCGAACGACCCAGGGCCATTCATGGTCCACACTTTGAACCCCAACCTTCGGAGTGCGTTCCATGTCTGACCGTTATATCGACTTCGCCAACTCGTCCATCGGCCAGCGCCTGGTCGGGGCTCTTGGCCTGCCGTCGCCGGTACGCCTGGAGCGCTGGCAAGCCGGTCGCCTGCGGCCTATCGAAGGTGCGCTGTTGCTCGGCGGCGGCGCGCTGGCACAACAGGTGGCCACCCTGGCGCCGCGCCTGACCGATGGCATCTACAGCTATGGCGCCGACCCGTCCCTGGCCACCCCCTGGATTCCGGGCCACGGGCCCAGGCTCAAGGCGGTGGTGTTCGACGCCAGCGAGCTGCTGCACACAGACCAGCTCAATCAATTGCGGGAATTCTTCCAGCCACTGCTGAGAAACCTCGAGCCCAACGCCCACCTGGTCATCCTCGGGCGCGCCCCGGAAACCCTTGACGAGCCCTTCGCCGCCAGCGCCCAGCGCGCCCTGGAAGGCTTCAGCCGCTCCCTGGCCAAGGAACTGCGCAACGGCGCTACCCTGCAATTGCTGTACGTGGCAGCCGGAGCGGAAGAACAGCTGGAAGGCGCCTTGCGCTTCTTTCTCTCGCCAAAGAGCGCCTATGTTTCCGGGCAGGTGATCCGCTTGCAGCCCTGCGCGACCCAGGTCCAGGACTGGAGCCGCCCGCTGGCCGGGCGCAAGGCCCTGGTCACCGGCGCCGCCCGCGGCATTGGTGCGGCCATCGCCGAAACCCTGGCCCGGGACGGCGCCCAGGTCCTGCTGCTGGACGTGCCCCAGGCCAAGGCCGATCTGGAAGCCCTGGCGGCCCGTCTCGGCGGCCGCGCCATCTGCCTGGATATCTGCGCCGAAGACGCTCCGGCACAGTTGATCGAGCAACTGCCGGAGGGCATCGACATCCTGGTGCACAACGCCGGCATCACCCGGGACAAGACCCTGGCCAACATGACCCCGGAATACTGGGACGCGGTGCTGGCGGTGAACCTCAATGCGCCCCAGGTGCTGACCCAGGCCCTGCTGGACAGCGCACGCTTGCACGACCATGGCCGGGTGATCCTGCTGGCCTCCATCAGCGGCATCGCCGGCAACCGCGGGCAAACCAACTACGCCGCCAGCAAGGCCGGGCTGATTGGCCTGGCCCAGGCCTGGGCGCCGCTGCTGCACGCCCGGGATATCAGCATCAATGCCGTGGCGCCGGGCTTCATCGAGACCCAGATGACCGCCAAGGTGCCCTTCGCCCTGCGCGAAGCTGGAAGGCGCATGAGTTCCCTGGGCCAGGGCGGCCTGCCCCAGGACGTTGCCGAAGCGGTGGCCTGGCTCGGCCAGCCGGGCAGCGGCGCCGTCAGCGGGCAGGCCCTGCGGGTCTGCGGACAAAGTCTCTTGGGGGCCTGAAAATGACTGCACACTGGCACGAACTGAACCTGCCCGCGTCCCTGCCGCCGCTGTTTCTCAAAGCGGCAATGCGCCGACGGATCAACGGCACGCAGTTACCCGAATACGGCCTGCGCTGCTGGATCAGCCTGGCCCCCGGGCAACTGGCGGGCTACCGCAAGGTCTGCGGCTTTGCCGATAACGGCCTGCTGCCCGCGACCTACCCCCATGTACTGGCGTTTCCCTTGCAGATGCAGCTGCTCACTGCCCGGGACTTTCCATTGCCGCTACTGGGGCTGATTCACCTGGGCAACAGGATTCGTGTGTTGCGCCCCATGGGCAATGTCAGCAGCGTTCGAATCGGGGTCCAGGTGTGCAACCTGCAACCCCACGCCAAAGGCGCAACATTCGACCTGGTGACCACAGTGGACGATTTGCTGGGCCCCCTCTGGGAAGCGCAAAGCCGCATGCTCTGCCGTGGAGTCAAGTTGGCGGGAGAACCTTCCAGCCAACACTTGCCCAACGCCGACAACCTCGGCGAAGTCGCCTGCTGGCGCGCCGAGCGCGATATCGGCCGGCGCTACGCCAGGGTTTCCGGCGACTACAACCCGATCCACCTGAGCGCCTGGAGCGCCCGGCTGTTCGGCTTTCCCCAGGCCATCGCCCATGGCCTGTGGAACAAGGCGCGCACCCTGGCAGCCCTGAGCGAGCATCTGCCAGCAGCGAACATCGAAGTGACGGTGCAGTTCATGAAGCCCGTGCTGCTGCCCGGCGAAGTACGCCTGCTGGCCAGTGCCGGGGGTTCAAGCGGAGAACTGCAGTTGCTGGGCAGCGGCGAGTTGCAGCATATGCTGGGCAACTGGCAGCCCATCGCCTGAGGGGCCTCAGCCCCGGCGGATCAACACCACCCCGACGACGATCAGCAGCAATCCGGCAATCTTGCCGAGGCTGACCGGCGCTTCCCGAAACCCTACCCAGCCAAAGTGGTCCAGCGCCAGAGCCATGCTCAACTGGCCGGCCAGCACCAGCGACATGAACAGCAGGGCGCCGACCCGCGGCCCGGCAAAGGCGGCCGTGGTAATGAAGAACGCCCCCAGCAGGCCGCCGCACCAATGCCACCAGGTCAGGCCCTTGAGGGCACCCAGGGTCGGCATTTCGCGCTGCAGCACCACCAGCACCAGCAGCGCCGCGGTGCCGACGAAAAAAGAGATCAGGGCCGCAGCCAGCACCCCGCCGACCTGCTTGGCCAGTTGACCGTTGATTCCGGCTTGCAGGGCGAGAAAGGCTCCGGCAACAAACGGCAGGCACAGCAGCCACCAGACAGGCGTCAGCATATTGAGCTCCAGAGAGTTTTGGGCGGCGCAGTATAAACCAGGCCACCATCCCATCCCCCTGCCAGCCATTAAACGCCAGCGAAAAAGTGCAAGTACCGCGAGCTCAGCACAAAAACTGCCTATTAATTGTGTATATATAACTTTAGTTGAACGAGCACTTTTCAAGGACACCACAAAACATCAAATCATTGTTTTAAAACAATTCATCACACACTAGGGGCGCCAACCAATACTTTGAGACTAGCTACTTGTAAATCAATTAACCGAACAAAATAAGTCATTAATACCAAGTTCATAATTGTTCAATTTGTTCCCTGCGCCTTTTATGTAGACAACGGACGAAGGTATCTCCAGCGCAAGAACTGGAGAGCTATCGAAAACAACGAACGTTGTAACAGGTGCAAGGAATACCAGCCATGAAAACTCAATTCGGATGGAAAGCGTTAACGGCAATAACCATGATCCTGACCCTCAGCCTGGCAGGCTGCAGCGGCGGTGGTGGCGGTCATAAAAGTGGTGGCAGCAGTTCGCCAGCCAGTGCCAGTGGCGGTGGCGGTGGCGGCACTGGTGGCGGTACCGACGGAGGCACAGGTGGTACCACTTCGACCCTGACCACCAGCTCCCTGGTATCCGACCTGGGCACCACCGTCAGCGGCGTCGGCAATGGCGTGAGTGATCTGGGCAACTCCCTGGCTGCCGTGCCCCTGGTCGGCGGCGTGGTACAAAGCGCTGTCAACACCACCGGCAATGTGGTGGATACCGTAGGCGAAGGCCTGACCAACGGCCTGGGCAAACTGGGCACCGATCCCAAGGCACTGAGCAAGACCACTGCCACCGTCGGCAATGTGGTCGGCGATGTGGGCACCGGGGTCACCGACCTCAGCGGCAAACTGGCCACCACCACCCAGAGCGTTCCGGTGGTCGGCGGCGTGGTGACCAAAGTTGCACCGGTTCTTGGCGGCGTCGGTACCCGGGTCACCATGTTGGGCAATACCCTGAGCACCGTCACCAGCAGCGGCCCTCTGGGCACCCTGACCGATGGTGTGGGCGACAAGGTACTGGTGCCGGTGGTCAGCCTGGCAGAAGGCGTGACCGGCAAGGTCGGCAGCGCCACGGGCCTCGGGGCACCAGTCAAGGGGCTGCTCAAAGGCGTCGCCGATGCCGTCGATGACACCGGCGATAAAGTGACTGACGCCGGCAACGGCAATCCGGTGACCGACCTGCTGGGCAACGCCCTGAGCAACGCCAGCAACGCAGTGGGCACCGCTGGCGGCTACGTCGACAAATCCGCCGGTGGCAGTGGCAGTGGTAGCGGCACAGGTGGCGGTACTGGCCTTGGCGGCACCGGGCTGCTGGAAGTGGTCGGCGGCGCCGTGGCCAACCTGGGCAACGGCCTCAATACCGGCAACACCAACGGCACCGTCAGTGCCGGCGGCACCACCGGGGCTGCAGCCGGGAACCTGATCGCCTCGGTCGGCGGTGCCCTGGGCGGTAGCGGCACACCCAACCTGGTCGTCACCGCACCACTGGCCAGTGTTGGCGTGAACCTGGGCTCGGCATTGAATCCAGTTACCAGTTCGGTCACCGGGCTGACCCAGCAAGTGGGCGCAGCCAGCGGCCTCGGCGGCCCGGTCAGCGGCCTGCTGAGCCAGGTCGGCGGCGCGGTCAGCAACGTAGGCAGCGGTATCGCCGGCAGCACCGGCGGCAATCAGGTGGGCGGCGCTCTGGGTGGCACCCTCGGTGCGCTGGGCAACACCGTGGCTTCGGTCGGTGGCCTGGTCAACGGCGGCACAGCACCCAGTGGCGGCTTGCTCGGTGGCCTTGGCGCCAGCGCCAGTGGCAGTGCCTCTGCCGGTGCGGGCCTCAATGGCGGCCTGGGTGGCGTGCTCGGCGGCCTGACCGGCGCCCTGGGCGGCAACAAGAAATAATTTGCACCTGGCCGATTCGACGGCCTCACCTACAGCGCCTACGCTTGGTTGAGGGCGAGAGATTCCCACGAGTCTCTCGCCTTTTTGTTTATCCAGAGACAAGCATCCAGAGCCAGATCGTGGCCAAGACCCGAGCGGCAACTGGAGCCAGGAACTTTCTACACCGCTGCGGCTCGACCATGGAGTGTCCTATGCGCACGTTGGCCAGTTTGTTGTTAGTTGGATGCTGTACCTCCGTTTACGCCGACTCCCTTCCGCGCTTTCTCAACAGCAATGACAGCATCAACAACCTGCCCCAACCCAACCTGCCGGTGGATGCCTACCGCCCGGCTACCCCGCAACTGCAACTGCCCGAGCAGCCCACTGCGCCGCAAGGCCAGCAGCCGCTGATGATGGGCACCAAGGTCACGGTGCGCCAGGTGCAGATCGAGGGCGGCACGGTCTACCCCCTGGAAGAACTGGCAGCGATCTACCAGCCGCTGATCGGCCACGAGGCCAGCTTCGGCCAATTGATCGAGGCCACGCGCAACATCACCCGGCGCTATCAGAACGACGGCTACCTGCTGTCCTACGCCTTCATGCCACAGCAGAACTTCGACCAGGGCGTGCTGCGGGTGGTGCTGGTGGAAGGCTACATTCGGGACTACCAGCTGCAGGGCGATATAGGCCCGGTATCTGCTTACCTGGACAAACTGGTGAGCAAGCTCAAGGCCGAGCGCCCGCTGACCCGCAAGACCTTCGAACGCTACACCACACTGATGAGCAAGGTTCCCGGGGTCACCCTGCAGGCGGTAGTGCCGCCACCGGGCACTACCGACGGCGCAACCCAACTGGTGGCCGTGGCCAGCCGCAAGGCCATCGCCACCACCCTCAACAGCACCGACGACAACCGCAACGGCCTGCAGGCCCTGGTGGGCATCACCAGCAACTCGCAGACCGCCTGGGGCGAACAGCTCAGCCTCAGCGGGCTGTTCCCGCCGGGCCACGACAAGGAACACTACTACCGCCTGGACTACAGCCAGTTGCTGGGTTCGGAAGGCACGCAACTGAGCCTCTATGGCGCCCGCTACCGCGCCGACCCACGGAGCAACGTGCAGCTGGACAACGGGATCGAGCTGGAGCCCCATCGGGAGAACGACCGCTTTTCCATCGGCGTCAGCCACCCTTTCATCGCCTCGCCCAATGAAATGCTCACCGCCGGCACACGCCTGTATGCGGTAAATGACAAGACCCGTTACCGGGTCAGCAACAGCCCGCTGACCCTGGAAGAAAAAACCGACATCCGCGCCCTGGCGCTTGAGGCGGACTGGAGCAAGTCCGATCCGCGCCAACTGCGGATTCTCAGCGCCGGCCTGTATCGGGGCCTGGACAGCATGGGCGCCGAGACCAACAACAGCCTCTATGATCTGGATTTCTTCCGCCTGCGCCTGGCCGGGGTGCAGAGCGATCGTTTCCTGGACAATTGGCAAGGCGTGCTTTCCGCCGCCTGGTACTGGAGCAACGACAACCTGCCCGACAGCGAGCGGGCGTCCTTTGGCGGGCAGAACTTCGCTCGCGGCTATCCCGATGACCAGGCGACCGGGGACAAGGGCTGGGGCGTGGCCTACGAAGTGAACTACAGTTTCAACCGCGAGGGGCCCTGGGTGCGTGTGCTGCAGCCCTATGTGGTGCTGGACCGCTCCAAGACCTGGTTCAACCAGCTGCCGGTCAGGGGCAGCAGCCTGTCATCCGCCGCGGTCGGTTTGCGTTTCGGTGATGCCAAGCACTACAACATCGCCCTGGAAGCGGCCAAGCCAATGTCCGATGAAGCCCTCGACACCTACAACCGCAAGCCACGCTATACCCTGAGCTTCAGCTATCAACTTTGAGCATCCGGATGACTGAGACCCGCTTTCGAGCGGGTCTTTTTTTTGCCGCCAGGACAGCACCGGCCAACCCTGGGGTCAGGGGCCAACGATATGCAGCCGGGGTTCGGGAAACAGATTGTTGAGGGTTTCCAGCAGGCGCACGTGGTAGATCGGCTTGCGAAACAGGTCCAGGACCTGCAGCCGCAGCAGGTCGCTGACGTCATCCATGTCGGCATGCCCCGACATGACGATCACCGGCAGGTGCTGGCGCGCGGTGTGCTCGCGCAGGCGCTTGATCAGCGACAGGCCGCTTTCCTCGGGCATGCGCAGGTCAGTGATTACCAGGGCGATATCCGGATGCCGGGTGAGGTGGTCCAGGGCAAGTTTCACCGAGGTGGCAGTGAAGCAGCAGAAACCCTCGCCTTCGAGCAGTTCGGCAAGCTCCAGCAATGCATCCTCTTCGTCATCGACCAGAAGAAGTTGCTGACGTGAGGATGGGGAAGTCATGGACGGTACCCTGGTGTGAACTTCATGCAAGTAGGTGAGCGCAGCCAAGGCACAGCAGGCCGGGCGGAACCCAACCACCGGCAGGCCTTTGGTTAGGCAAACCGCAGGCCTGCACGAGACCCGGATGGCTGGAAGGTCGGGCGATCACAGCCCAGCGGCTGCTCAGCTGGGCCCCTCCATGCTCAAGGGGTAGGGCGGGTGACGGTGGCGCCTCCGAGGTTAGTCAGGATGTTGTTGAAAATGGCCAGAACACGATCACCCAGGGGGGTGACGAACGCCACGACCACAACGGCCACCATGGCCACGACAATGGCGTACTCGATGGCGGATGCGCCTTCGGTGCGGTCAAAAAACTGGCGCGCCCTGAGCAACAAGTATTGGAAAATCATCCTAGCTCTCCTTGCGCCGCAAGGCGCCGTTGGAACAGCACCGGGCAAATTCCCCGGTGCCACCTGAGCATTGTCAACAAAGACCGGCCCAGCAACTGTAAGAACTGATTAGTCAGTAAGTATTAATTGGAAGGTAGGCGCCAAAAAACCTGCCCATGTGGACAGACTCATCCCTTTGTTAGCTATTTTTGGATGAGTTAATGGCATTTCATCCTAGCTCTACTACCTTCACATAGCGAAATAGTTGCATGTTCATAGCTGCCTGATTGCGAAATTAACTCGTTTGGAATCACGGGCTGGTAGTGCAGCAGGAAAGGGAGAGCCTTCATGAACAGTCGCCTCACCATGGGTCTGGCCGGACTTCTTCTGGTAGGTGCGGTGTTTTTCGGTTACTGGGGCCTGGTTCTCAGTCGTAAACCCGAACCAGCACCACCGGTTCAACCCGTGGCGCCCAGTGTCGTCGAACCAGCCACCACCAGCGCAGAAGACCAGACCCGCCAACCGGTGGTCGTGCTGGTGCGCGATGTGCCGCCCTTCGTGCCCCTCGCCGCCGACGATCTGGCGCTGGAAAAACTGCGTACCGCGCCGGCCGGCAGCCTCAGCGCCATCAGCCAGGCGGTGGGCCGTACACCCTGGCGGCAGTTGAATGCCGGCACCTGGCTCAATGAGCAGAGCTTCAGTACCGGCGGCGCCCTGGCGCGGATGATTCACAGCGACGAACGAGCCCTGGCGGTCGCGGTCGACGAGGTGATCGGCGCCGCCGGGCAACTGAGCCCGGGGGACTATGTCGATGTCGTGCTGTTCCTGCGCCAGGACACCAGCAACCCGCAGCAGTCGGCACAGATCGCCGTGCCCGCCATGCGCGTGCTGGCTGTGGGCGAACAGCTGGGCCTGGCCAATGACGGGCAGCCCGCCTCCCCCGGGTTGAGCAACGAAGAAAAGCTCAAGCAGGACCAGCGCCGGCTGAATGTGCGCACGGTGGTCCTGGCCGTCCCCGAACAGCTCTTGAGCCGGCTGATGCTCGCCACTCAGGTCGGAGTGCTGCGCCTGGCCGTGCGCAGCAGCGAGGAACAGCGCCTGGCCCATTACTGGGCCGGCAACGAAGAAGCCCGCGAGCACCTCGATGCCGCCAACAGCAACCTGTTCCAGTTCACCCAACTTGCCCTGGGCAGCGCCCCGCGCGCACCGGCCGCCCAAGGTGGCGCCGCACGGTCGGCGGTGGAAGTGATCCGGGGCAACCAAGTCACTCAACAAACTCCCTGATTGAGCAAGGATGCACTACATGCGCAGTCGTTCCATGCCACTGTTCTCCGCACTGCTGACCCTGAGCCTTGGCCCGCTGCTCTGCACCCAGGCCCTGGCTGCGGCGGTGGCAGGCTGTTCGAGCCTGGCACCGTTGCCCGCAATGCTGGAGATCGGCGAAGGCTTGCAGCAGGAGCTGCAATCTGCGGTGGCCATCACCCGCCTGGCGGTGGGCGACCCCAAGATCGCGGACGTCCAGACCACCGGCAACAAAGCCTTCCTGCTCACCGGCATGGCGCCCGGCGCCACCAGCCTGATGGTCTGGACCGCCTGCGCCAGTACCCCACGCCAGAGCATGGTGTTTGTCCAGGGCCGGGCCACCGCCGACATGAGCACCGGCCGCCTGCCGGCCAGTGACGATCCACTGCTGCCCAGCCAGGTGCAGACCGACATCCGCTTTGTCGAAGTCAGCCGCACCAAGCTCAAGGAGGCCAGCGTTTCGATCTTCGGCCGCGGGCACAACTTCCTGTTCGGCGCGCCCGGCACCGCCCCCGTTACCAGTGGCACCTCCGGCAGCGTGACCCCCACCTTCGGCGGCCGCCGGACCAACATCCCGCTGGACAACGGCACCTTCAACATCGGCTTCGGCAACGGTCGGGTGCTGACCCTGATCAACGCCCTGGAAGGCAGCGGCTTCGCCTACACCCTCGCCCGCCCGTCCCTGGTGGCCCTCAGCGGCCAGAGCGCAAGCTTCCTGGCCGGGGGCGAAATCCCCATCCCGGTGCCCAGCACCGGCAGCAACAGCGTGACCATCGAATACAAGGAGTTCGGTATCCGCCTGACCCTCACGCCCACTATCGTCGACCGCGGGCGTATCTCCCTTAAGGTTGCCCCGGAGGTCAGCGAACTGGACTACAGCAACGCCGTGACCATTGCCGGGACCCAAGTCCCGGCGCTGACCATACGCCGCACCGATACCAGCATTTCCCTGGCCGACGGCGAAAGCTTCGTCATCAGCGGCCTGATCAGCACCAACAACAGCTCTCAAGTGAACAAGTTTCCAGGGCTGGGGGACATTCCGGTGCTCGGTGCCTTCTTTCGCGACACCACGATCAATCGCGAAGAGCGTGAACTGCTGATGGTAGTGACCCCGCACCTGGTCCAGCCCCTGGCCGCGGACGCCAAGCTGCCGGCCCTGCCCGGCGAACGGCTGCGCAACTACGACCCAAACTTCTACCGCATGTTCTTCCTCGAGAACGGCAACTTCGACAAGCGCAGCGGGTTGTCGCAATGAACCAGGACCTGAGCCAGACGTTTCTCGCCATCACCCGCAACAGCACCGACCTGGAGTGGCTGCAAGGCGCCCTGGCGCCCCTGGGCCAGGTCGTGGGTGCCGATGGCAGTCTCGACGAACTGCTGGCACTGGTGGATGTGACCTTCGCCAACCTGGTGTTCGTCGGCCTCGATCGCGAACACGTGGTGGCCCAGGCGGCCCTGATCGAAGGCGCCCTGGAGGCCAAGCCGATGCTGGCGATCGTCGCCCTCGGTGATGGCATGGACAACCAGCTGGTGCTCAATGCCATGCGCGCCGGCGCCCGCGACTTTGTCGCCTACGGCTCGCGCTCCAGTGAAGTGGCCGGGCTGGTCCGGCGTCTGAGCAAACGCCTGCCGGCAGTGACACCCAACACGCAACTGGGCGGCCTGACCGTGCTCTATGGCGCCCAGGGCGATGGCGACGGCGCCCTCCTGGCCAGCCACCTGGCGCTGGTGGTGCAAAAGAGCGGCCAGCAGACCCTGCTGCTGGACCTGGGCCTGCCCCGGGGCGACAGCCTGGCGCTGCTGGGCCTGGAAAGCTCGTTCCACTTCGGCGACGCCCTGCGCCACCTGCGGCGCCTGGATGCCACGCTGATCGACAGCGCCTTCACCAGCGCCGAGGCGGGCCTGCGGATCCTCGCCTACGCCAGCCACGACGCGCCTCTGGAGCACACCAGCGCGGCGGAGCTGTACATGCTCCTCAGTGCCTTGCGCCAGCACTTCCAGCACATTGTGGTGAACCTTGTCGGCCAGCCGGACAGCGAGGCCCTGCGTACCTTCGTCAGCCATTGCGACAAGCTGCTGTGGTGCACCGACCAGAACGTGCTCGACTGCCGGCGCAACCTGGCCATACTCAATCACTGGCGTGAAAAAGGCATGAAACTCGAGCATGCGCGCTTGCTGGTCGACCGCTACCTGCGCACCGTGGCACCGGATTCCGAAACCCTGGGCAAGACCTTCGGCCTGGAGGTGATCGCGGTGCTGGCCTACAGCCCCGAGGTGCGACTGAACGCCAAGAACCAGGGCGTTACCCTGTTCGAACTGGCCCCGCGCGAGGCCCTGACCCAAAGCCTGCGTACCCTGGGCGAGCGGCTGGCGAAACGCTCCCAGGGCCTGCCCAAGCCCAAGGCCGGCTGGCTCAATCGCATCATGGGGGGCAGATGAGCGGCGAAAAACTCTTTGGCGCCCCACCCCGCGCAGGCGCCGGCAACAGCGACCACGAAGGCCTGAAGCTGGTGCTGCATCGCTACATCATCGATGCCATCGAAGAGTCGGGGAAAAACCTGCTGGAAAGCTCCCGGCAGAACCTCTCGCAATTCGTCACCGACAAGGTGGCGGAGTACATCGCGCGCATGCACCTGGCGATCTCGCGCTATGAAATGGAGCGGCTGGCCGAAGAGATCGTCGACGAGCTGACCGGCTTCGGCCCCCTGGAAGTGCTGTTGCGCGATCCGGCGGTGACCGAGATCCTGGTGAACGGCCCGCATCGGGTGTTCGTCGAACGTGAAGGCGTGCTGCACCAGAGCGACCTGCGCTTCATCGACGCCCACCATGTGGAGCGGGTGATGCAGCGGATTCTCGCGCCCCTGGGCCGACGCCTCGACGAGTCCTCGCCGATGGTCGATGCGCGCCTGCCGGACGGCAGCCGGGTCAACGCGATCATCCCGCCCATCGCCCTGGACGGGCCCTGCCTGTCGATTCGAAAGTTTCGCAAGGACATGCTCAAGAGCAGCGACCTGATTGCCATGCAGACCATCGACCTGGCGATCTTCGAATTCATCCAGGAAGCGGTGGGCAAGCGCTGCAACATCCTGATCAGCGGCGGCACCGGCACCGGCAAGACCACCCTGCTGAACATCCTCAGCCAGTTGATCAACCCCCATGAACGGCTGGTCACCATCGAGGACGTGGCCGAACTGCAGTTGGGCCACCCCCACGTGGTCCGCCTGGAAACCCGCCCGCCCAATGCCGAGGGGCACGGCGAGGTGAAGGCCAGCGACCTGATCCGCAACGCCCTGCGGATGCGTCCGGACCGGATCATCCTCGGCGAGATCCGTGGTGTGGAAGTACTGGACGTGCTGACCGCAATGAACACCGGCCACGACGGCTCCATGAGCACCGTGCACGCCAACAACGCCCAGGATGCCCTGCTGCGCCTGGAAACCCTGGTGGGCCTGACCGGCCGCCAGATCGCCGAGCGCACCCTGCGGCAGATGATCTGTGCCGCCCTGGATGTGGTGATCCAGTTGACCCGGATGCCCGATGGCCGGCGTTGCGTCAGCGAAGTCGTGGAAGTGGTGGGCATACGTGACGACATCTACGTCACCAATACCCTGTTCCGCCTGGATCGTCGTACCGGCTTCGGCTTCCTGCGCGAGGCGATGAACCCTGCGGGTGACAAACTGCGCCGCGAAAGCGGGCTGGGCGTCAATTGAACCGGCGAGGTGGCCCATGATCGGTCTGCTGTTTACCTTGATCTGCCTGCTTCTGCTGGGGCTTTCCGGCTGGCTGTTCTACCACGGCGTGCGCAAGACCGAGCGGGAACGAGTGCTCAACCGCCTGGCCGAAGGGCAGCCCGACCTGACGCCGCAACGCACCTCCTGGAGTGGCCTGGAGCGCGCGTTCGCCCGAGCCGGCCTCGGCCAGCCCAGCGAGCGCCTGGGCCTGTGGCTGGCGGTGTGGGTGGTGCTGATGCTGCTGGGCTATGTGCTGGCGAGCTGGCTCGGCCTGTTGGGCGGCATCCTCCTGCCACCCCTGCTGCTGCGGCTGTATATCGCCTGGCTGTATCAGCGCCGGCTCAAGCGCATGATCGAACAACTGCCGGCCTTGCTCGATCACAGCGTGCGCAGCCTGAAGTCCGGGCGCACCCTGGCGGACGCCGTGCTGGGTGCCATCGAGGCCAGCAACGACCCGCTGAAGAACGCCATGGGCCGCATCCAGCGCAACGTGCAACTGGGGGTCAACCTGCCGGACGCGGTCAGCGATTTTGCCGAGTTCTACGAGCAGGACGAACTGCGCATGTTCGCCCTGGGCCTGAAGGTCAATCATCGCTACGGCGGCAACGCCAGCGAGTTGCTGGAAAACCTGATCAAGCTGATCCGCGAGCGCGAGCAAGGGGCGCGGCAACTGAGCGCGATGACCGGGGAAACCCGCATGACCGCCTGGGTCCTGGGAACCCTGCCGCTGTTGCTGGTGGGCTACTTCATGCTGACCAACCCGGGCTACATGCTGGGCATGTGGCACGACTCCGCGGGGCAGAAAATGCTGATCACCGCGGTGTGCCTGCAGATCTTCGGCTGCCTGGCCCTTTGGCGCATGTTGAGGAGCATCTGAAATGCTGGTACTGGCCGCTGCACTGATGTTTCTCGGGGCGTTGCTGCTGCTTGGCAACGGTGTGCTGGAACAGCGCCGGCGCGAGCGCCAGATCGCCCAGCGCTTGCAGGGCAACATGACCCGCGACAGCCGCCTGGGCAACTGGCTGCGACTGCTGGGCGACAGCCGCTTCGGGCAGCGCGCGGTGAGCATGGACAGTGAAACCCAGACCCTGCTCAACCGTCTGGGCTGGCGCCGCGCCAGAGAGCGCTCACTGTTCGCCGCCAGCCAGATCGCCACGCCGGTGCTGGCCGTGTGCCTGGTGATCTTCATCCAGGAAGTGGCCTTTGCCCAGGCCCAGAGCAAGTGGCTGGTACCCATGCTGGCACTCGGTGCCGGCTACCTGCTACCCAAGCGCGCGCTGGCCTACGCCGCCAAGCGCCGGCAGAAGCACATCGCCCTGGAGATCTCGACCTTCATTCCCCTGCTGCGCATCCTGTTCGAGTCGGGCATGGCAGTGGAACAGGCGTTACGCGTACTGAGCAGCGAAGCGCAAAAGCTGCTGCCGGAACTGACCCAGGAACTGCGCCTGATCCTGGCCCGTGTCGACTCGGGGCTGGAGCTGGGCCATGAACTCAACCAGACCGCCACCCTGCTGGCGGTGGACGAGTTCACCGACACCTGCGTGATTCTCCAGCAACTGATCCTGCAAGGCGGCGGGGCAATGAAATCGCTGCAGGCGCTCAAGCAACTGCTGGACGACCGGCGCCTGACCCGCCTGCAGGAATACATCTCGAAAATGTCCGCAAAAATGTCGGTGGTGATGATGCTGTTTCTCTTCCCCGCCCTGTTGATCGTGCTGGCCGGGCCAGGCTTCACCGCCATCGCCCGGGCCTTCGCTTCCTAAGAGGGAACCTGATGAAAGCCATGATTGTCGTTGCCGGCCTGTTGCTGCTCGGAGGATGCGCCAGCAACGGCCAGACGCCCTGGGCGGCCCTGACCAACTCCAGCAGTTGCGCCAAGCTCAGCTCCGAGCAGGAACTGGCAGTGAACCTCGCCGACGAAATGGCCACCGATGGCAAGCTGCACGCCAGCCTGGCCAACCTGCAGAACCTGCCGGACAACCTCGCCGAGGTGCGCGTACGCAAGGCGCGAGTCTATCGGTTGCTGGGCCGCAGTGAGGCCGAACCCTTGTACCGCAGCCTGCTGGGCTCGTGCCTGGCCGCCGAAGGCGAGCACGGCCTGGGGCAGTTGGCGGCAGCCAGGGGCGACAACGGCCAGGCCCAGGCGCACCTGCAACGGGCCGCGCGCCTGGCGCCGACCAATGAAAAAATCCGCAATGACCTGGGGGTGGTCTACCTCAACCAGTTGCGCATCGAGGATGCGCGCTTCGAGTTCCTCACCGCCATCGAGCTCAAGCAGTCCGAGCCCCTGGCGGCCATCAACCTGGTGACCCTGTTGCTCTACCAGGACAACTGGCAGCAGGCCGCGCAAGTGGTCAGCCAGGCGAGCCTGAACCCGCAGCAGTTTGCCCAGGCCCAGGCCCGCGCCGAAGAGCTCAAGGCCCCGACCGCCCCGCGCGCCAAGGTGACCCAGGTCGCCAGTGGCGCTACCACCTTGCAGCCAGACGCCGCACCCGCCAAGGAGCGCTGATGATGAAACTGCCGATGTTCTATTGCACTGCCCTGCTGGCGCTGCCCCTGGCCGCCCAGGCCATCGAGGCCGGCCCTGCTTCACCCCAGCAACAGGAAACCGAAGCCTGGCTACTGTTGCAGAACCGCAACCTGGCGTCCTCGCCCCAGCCTCAGACGGCCACGCCCACCGAACGCGAGCTGGCGCTGCAGCGCTGGCTGAAGAAATACAAATACGAGATCCCGGACCTGTACGACCCGGACGCCGGCGGCAAGGTGGAAACCAAGTAGGAGAAAGCCCGCAACCGGTGGCGAACGGCTCGCCGCCGCGGGCTCAGTGGGCAGTCACCCGCTGGCGCAGCCCGGAATTGCTCGGTGACAGGGCCAGGGCCAGCTGTGTGCGGTTATGCATGTGGGTCAGGCGCAGTACCTGGGAGACATACAGCTTGACGGTGTTTTCGGTGATCCCCAGCTCGCAGGCAATCTGGTAGTTGGTCTGGCCCTTGCCCACCAGTCGGGCCACATCCAGTTGCCGCGGCGACAGCTGGTTGAAGATGGCCGGGATCTCGATGGCATCCCCTTCGCCGGCGCCTTCGCCCCGGGCCTCTTCGCTGCGGCTGGTAGCCGGGCTGCGCCGGACCTTGTCCAGATCCTGGTACAGGTCATCGATGGATTCGGAAAGAAACTGCAGCTTCTGGTTGAGGTGCCCCAGGTGCAGGTTCTTCTGCCGTTCCTGCAAGGCGACCTCCTGACGCTGCAGGCCTTCGAGGAGTTCGTCCAGGTCGATGGGCTTCTGGTAGTAGTCGGCGATGCCGGCGCGCAGGGCCTTGATCACGTCCTGCTTGTCGGACTGCCCGGTGAGCATGATGGCTTCGAACACCCGCTGCTTGCCGGCCATCCGTTGCAGCTCCTGGACCAGCTGAATGCCGTCCATATCGGGCATGTGCAGATCGCAGAGCACCAGGGAAATTTCCGGGTCCCTGTTGAAGCATTCCAGCGCCTGGCGGCTGGATTGGCAAGGGACACAACGGTAACCGCTGCTTTCGAGGAACTCGCAAAGCTCTTCGACAATCAGGGGCTGATCGTCGACCACGAGCACCTTCATCTGTGAGGTGAGCTTGTTCACGTGCTACTCCGTGCGGGCCAATCGCCGATTGGCCACTCCTGTGCTGCCACGCATGATCCGGGCAGCCACGACTTAAAACCTAGACCTACTTTCCGACTATGTACATAGCATTAATGGGTCCGGCGACTAGTGGATCACGCTCACAGTTAAGACCATTCCAGCCAGGACAAAAGGGGCAAAAGGGTATTTTTTTGACCCCCTCCCAGCGCGCCCTGCCACGGGGGTATCAAGTGCTTGTTTCTGCTGGGGCCAGAGCCTGAGCACAAGCAGCCAGAGCAGGCTGCACAGACCGGCGGCGATGAACGTCCCCAGCAGATACAGGGGGCCGGAGGCCAGCCCCAGGGCCGCCATCAACTTGACGTCGCCGGCGCCCATTCGTCCGCTGGCGTAGCCGGGCAAGGTGAACAGCAACGCCAGCAACAACGCCCAACCGCCCTGGCTCGCGCCGGCCCCCAGCCAGGTCGTGCCGCTCCACAGCAGGTAGACCGTCGCCAAGAGCGCGGCGCCAAGAGTCAAACCATTGGCAATATGCCGCTGACGCAAATCCTGCAGCGCACAGATTGCCAACCAACCCCACAAAACCCAGAAATGCATTAGCCAGAACGGTCCCTTTTGCCGGAATGGTCCTATGCTCAATGGACATAGTGGTTGTCAGGGTAGACGCACTCATGAAACCGGGCCTCCCTAGAAAGCAGAAAGGCGCTGTGGCGATCGAATTCGCCGCGGTGTTCGTGATCTTTTTCGCGGTGTTCTACGGTCTTGTCAGCTACAGCCTGCCGCTGCTGATGATGCAGTCGTTCCACCAGGCCACTGCCGAAGCGGTGCGTCGCGCGGTGATGGTCGACCCCAATACCCCGAACTACGCCACCACGGTGCAGAACCTCGCCAACAGCGTGGTGCAGACCCAGACCCAGTGGATTCCCCCGCCCTTCAACTTCGCCGCCACCGACTACAGCGCGGTGTACAGCGCCGGGGTGCTGACGGTCTCGGTGAACTACCCCACCAGCAAGCTGAACCAGGTGCTGCCGCGGCTGGTGCTGCCGGGAATCGGCCCGGTACCCAGCCTGCCCACCACCCTGACCGCTAGCTCGAGTCTGCAATTTTGACCTCTGGCGACAAGCTGCTCGGACGTCTACTGGGCCGCCAGGCGCTTCCCGCCGCACAGCCGCACAGCCCGCTGCCGCCCCAGGCGGTGGGCCTGCAACTGGTGCTCGATCAACAGGGGCGCATCCTCACCAGCCACGGCCCGCTGCGCCACAGCCTGATCCAGCTGCCCCCCTCCCGGGAGCCACCGCACCTGCTGGACTACGTATTGCCCGGCAGCGTCCTGGCCCTTGAGGGCGGCCCTGCCGACTGGAGCGGCCAGGTGCTGGACCTGGACCTGCGCGGCGCCGGCGGCCAGCCCCTGCACCTGCGCGGCTGGGTCCAGCGCTGTGGGCAGGAATGGCACCTGCAACTGCTGGATATCGGCGACCTGGTCCAGCAGCGGCAACAGGCCCTGGGGCGCGAGCAGTGCCGGGTGTTTGCCGCCCAGGCCAGCGAACAGTTGCGCCTGTGCAACCTGACCCGCCTGCCGGACGTGCTCCACGACCAACTCACCGACCTGGCCCGCTATTGGCACATTCCCTGTCTCGGCCTGGCCCTGCTCGACGAGCAGGAGCAGGGCTGGGTGATCCACAGCTGCTACAGCGCCCATGACGCCCCGCGCCTGTGGCAGGAAGGCCAGGCCCTGGGGGCCGGCCTGGACAGCCTGAGCGGCAACACCCCGCAGCACCTGAACCAGATCCAGGGCCTCAACGAACACCCGCGACTGCAAGGCATCTTCGGCCATCGCGAAGGCTTCCTGGTGCCGTACCGGGATGATCACGGCGTCGCCGCCTGGCTCTTGTGCGGCTGCTACGCGGTCCAGCAGCATGCCCCGTACCTGCTGGATCGCGACTGGCTGATGCTCGCCGCAGCCCTCGCCGGGCCCTTGCTCAGTCGCCTGCGAGAGCATCGCCATCACCTGCACCTGGAACGCCTGGAGGCCCTCCAAGGGCTGCTGGGCGCCGGCTGGTGGGAGCTGTGCCCGGACACCGCCGAAATACTGCTGGCCAGCCGCCTGGCCGCCAGCCTGCACCTGCCTGAGGATGGCGCTCGCCTGAACGTGCAGGCCTGGCTGGAACTGATTCATCCCGCCGACCGCGGTGAACTCAGCAGCCGCCTGCAGGAACTGAAACTGGGCAAGCCGCTGCTGCTCAATGTGCGCCTGCACGAGCCCGACCCCAGCGCCCCCCAGCGCTGGTATCGCTTGCAGGGCCAGGCCCTGGGCCGAGGGGAAAGCCAACGCCTGGTGGGTTTCATGCTGGACATCAGCGACATCAAGAACCAACAGCAGCAGGCCGCCGCCGCCCATGCCCGGCTGGACAACCTGATCGCCAGTTCACCGGCGGTGATCTACGTCCAGCGTTACCAGGAAGGCGCCTTGCAGCCGAGCTTTTTCAGCGCCAGCCTGCACCCCCTGCTGGGCTGGAGCCTGGCGGACTGCACGGCGCAGCCCCTGGCGGAGTGGGTACACCCCGACGACCGCGACCTGTATTTCCAGCGCTGCCGCCAGTTGCTGCGCGAAGGCAGTGTGCATACCCGCTATCGGCTGCGCGATCGCCACGGGGCATACCACTGGGTGCTGGACGAAGCCAAGCTGCTGCGCGACGACCTGGGGTTGCCGGTAGAAGCCGTCGGCCTGTGGCTGGACGTCACCGAGGCAACCCTGGCCGCCGAGCAGGTGCGCCAGAGCGAAGAACGCTATCGGATCCTGGTGGAAGATTCGCCGGCGATGATCTGCCGCTATCGCCCGGACCTGACCCTGACCTTCGGCAACCGGCCGCTGGCGGCCTACCTGGAATGCGCCCCCGAGGAACTGCCGGGCAGCAACCTGGGGCAGTGGCTGTCCGCCGAACAGCGTGAAGGCTTCGAGCGCCGGCTCAAGCTGTTGAGCCCGGAATATCCCGTGAGCACCGCCGAGATCAACCTGCAATTGCCCGGGCGCGAACATGCCTGGTGGGTGTGGTCGGATCGCGGAGTGTTCGATGAACAGGGGCAACTGCTGGAAATCCAGGCCGTGGGCCGCGACAACACCGAAGTCCGGCGCGCCCAGCAGCAGCTCACGCAAAGCGCGAAAATGGCCACCCTGGGGGAAATGGCCACCGGGCTTGCCCACGAGATCAACCAGCCGCTCAACGTGATGCGCATGGCCATCGTCAACGTGCTCAAGCGCCTGGGCAATGGCGACGTGCAGATCGACTACCTCACCGACAAGCTCAAGCGCATCGACGCCCAGGTCCAGCGTGCGGCCCGGGTGGTGGACCACATGCGGGTGTTCGGCCGACGCTCGGAAGTGGAACAGCAGCCGTTCAACCCGGCCCACGCCATCGAAGGCACCCTCTCGCTGCTGGCCGAAGGCATGCGTGGCAAGGGTCTGGAGTTGCGGATCAGCGAGCTGGGGTTCGAGGTCCAGGTGCTGGGGTTTGTCGACCAGTTGGAGCAGGTATTGATCAACCTGCTGGTCAATGCCCGGGACGCCCTGCTGGGCAAACAGGAAAAGCAGCACGACTTCAAACCCTGGATCGCCGTGTACGGCCAGCGCGACGAGCAGTGGGTACGCCTGTGGGTCGAGGACAATGGTGGCGGCATCGACCCGCGCCTGCTGGAGCGGATCTTCGAGCCGTTCTTCACCACCAAGCCGGTGGGCATCGGCACCGGGCTCGGGCTGTCGGTGAGCTATGGCATCGTGCAGAACATGGGGGGCCGCCTGAGCGTCAGCAACAGCCAGGACGGCGCGCGCTTCTGCATCGAACTGCCGATCGCCGAGGCGGATCAGATCACCAGGTAGGCCTTGCCGGTCTGCCCGCAGGTGAGGTTGGCCCCCACTTCCACGTCCATCAGGTTGATCCCCAGCCCCGACAGCAGGTTATTCAGCAGAGGGTCCAGCAGCGGGCTCAGGAGCCCGGTGATCAACGGCGTGAGCAGGTTGCTGACCCCGCTGATGGCCGAAGCCAGCCCCGTGACAATGGCCCCCAGCGGGTTGTTGTTGACCGGCTTGTAGACGATCAGGTTGATGCCGGCCAGGGTGCCCGCCAGGCTGTTGACGATGTTCGTGGTCGGGGCCGCCGTCTGGTAAGTCGGGGTCTGGTTGACGTTGGGCGGTATCGGAAACGGCGACGCCGAGCTGGAGAACACCAGGTCCTGGGTATTCTGCGCCACGCTGGTGTTGACCATCACCGCGATGCCGCCGCCCGCGTAGTGCACCACCGGGTCGCAGCGCCCCGGCAGGACCAGGAACTGGTAGCAGGTGCGTATGCCCAGGTCCACCAGCGGCAACGGCTTCACCACGGGCTCGGCGGCAGACGAAAAGGCATTGGCCGGGTCGATCTGGCCGACCTTCAAGTCGGCGATGGAACTGATGGCATGGGCGGTCAGGCTCTTGGTCCCGCTGTTGTTCACCGGGCAGCTGTAGTCGGTGACATAGGCAATCGCGCCCCCCGCGTCCAGGCTCAGGTCGATCTCCGATGAGGAGGCGATGGCCGGGTATAGCTGTTCGCACCCCGCCCCCAGCAGGCATAACGCCGAACCCAGGGTCGCCACCAGGTTCAGGCTCAGCAGGCTGTTCAACACCGGGGTCAGCGGCGCCACCAGGTTGCCCACCGCGGTGCTCAACCCGGAAACCAGCGGCAGGGACAGATTGACCCGCACCAGGGTCCGTACCTGCGCAGTGCGCACATAGATCCGGTTGGCGCCCATGGGATCGGCCTTGGCCAGCGCCGGATTGCCGATGGCCGACAACTGCGGCGGCTCGATGACCTTGGCCTGCACCGTGATATTGGCCAGCCCCAGCACGTTGATCGGCAAGGTCGCCGCCACCGCGCTGTTGCTGTTGGACAACTGGATCACCGCCTGCAACAGCTGGAACAGTTGCAGGTTGGCATCCAGGGCGGTGCTGGGCAGGCCGGTCTGCAACTGCAGGATATCTCCCAGCTTCAAGGGCGCGGCATTGATCGCGGCAACCTGCAGGTTGCCCAGGGCGGTCAGGATGTCGGCGGTGGCGCCATTGGCCTGGACCACGGTGATCGCCGCCTGGATCAGTTGTGTCACGCTGGTGGTGGTATTGAGCAACTGGGTGTAATTGCCAGCGGCCACCCCCAGATTGATCGCCAGTTGGTTGAGGTAGCTCAGCAGGTTGATGTTGGTGTTGAGCAAGCCGTTCCAGCCCACTGCGCTGAGGCTCAGGCTGCCCCCCAGCATCCCGCCCACCAGTGGGTTGAGAATGCTCGATTGCGCGGTACTGACGGTGCCCAGGGTGCTGCGAATGCTCAACTGCGCCACGGTGGGCGTCGGCGCCGCGGCAACGGCCGTGGCGCTGAGCTGGGTGGTGAGGTTGATCGGCCCCGGTGTGAACAGGGCCGTCACCCCCGATGCCACGCTGATGGGCACGGTATGGGTGGCGATCACCCGTATCGCCACCGCTTGTGCAGGGTTGGCAGTGAAGGTCCGCAGGCCGTTGGCCCCGGTGGTCAGGGAACCGCAGGAAGTGCTCAGGCTACTGCCGGTGGCTACGGTAAAGCCGTTGCGGGTGGCGTTCTGGCCGGCGTAGGCGGCGGCCGTCAGGCCGGCCTGGCAGGTGCCGCCACGGCTGACGGCCTCCAGCGCGGCGTTGTCCGCCACGCGCTGCAACTTGCGCTGTTCCATGTAGAGCCGGCCGCTGTCCACTACCAGCAACATCAGCAACAACGCCAGGCCGAAGGTCACCGCCGCCATCAGGCCAATGGCCCCGCGCTGACGGGCCGGGCCGTAAAACCGCTTCAGGGGAGACATCGGGGCACTCCTTTACCGGCTCGCAGCCGAGCGCTATCTCCATCGATGAAAGCAGTGTAGTCAAAGGCCGTGGCAGACGCCGGCCGGGGCGCAGGGGCGCCGGACTGGCGGCAGCAGGCAGGGCCGCACACCCTGTGCCGCCCTGCCCGGTCGAAGGTTTCAGTGGGGCGGGTAGTTCTGCAGGATGCGCATCACCGTAGTGCGAACCGCGGCGCTGCGATCTGCCGGGTTGGGCGAGCTGCTGAGCATCTGCTCGTCGCTGCCGCGCCACACCAGCTTGCCGTCCTTGCCGTCCAGCAGGTCGATCTGGATGGTTGCCACCTTATAGGTGATGTTGCGGGTTTCGTTGTACATCGGCCCGCCCCAGTAGCCATTCCACGGGCCGCCCCAACCGCCGCCATAGTTGGTGGTGACCTGCTGCTGGCGGTCCTCGACGATCAGGTACGCCTGCACATTCAGGTCGGCCCGGGCACCGCCCTGGGCCGGACGCAAGCCGCGCTGGTCCAGTTGCTCGGCCACCGCCTGGCGGATGCGCTGTTCGGTCAAGTCGCTCTTGATCCGTGGATCATCCGGGCGGTATTGCAGGGCGGGTTCTTTCCAGTTCCAACTGCGGTAGGCGCCAAAGTCCCGGCTGGCGTCGAAGTCATGATTGACCTGGTTGGCGGCGCAGGCACTGAGCAAGGCGGCACACACCAGTAGAGCGATTCGATGGAACATGCTGTTTCTCCGCTTGAAGACAAAAACCGGGGGCGATCCTAACTGGGAGGATAGGTCGCCATTGCCTTTTGCACCGCCTCACGCAAGGCATCGGCCCGCTCGCCGAGGCTGCCGCGGCTGCTGGTCTCGGCGCTGGCGCTCCAGACCGGTTGGCCGCTGGCGCCGTCATACAGGTTGACCCGCACCACCACCACTTCCACCTCGTAGGTGCGCACCACCGGCACGCTGCCGTACATGCCGTAGCCCGGGCCATAACGGTTATAGCCGCCGTAACCGCCATACCCGTAGTCGTCCTGGACCTGGCGCAGGCGCTTTTCCAGGTGCAGGTCGGCGCTGACCCACAGGTCCGCCGGCCGGTTGTCATGCACAGGGCGCAAACCCTGCTGATCCAGGGCATTGCTGACCGCCTCGGCAATCTGCGCCGAGTCGGCCCAGGCCGAACCGCTGGGCAGGCGGCCATTGAGCCAGGCCCAGTTGCGGTAGCGGCCATAGTCCCGTTGCGGCGCCGGGTAGGCGCTGCGGTCAAAGGTGTTGGCCGCTTGCGGCGGGGCCGGCGGCAGCGGGTTGGAGCTGGCGACATAGGGGTTGCTGCCCTGACAGGCGGCAAGCCCCGAACACAGGAGGATCAGACCCAGGCGGTGTTTCATTGCACACTCCGTTAGACCGGCCGGCACAGCCAATGCAGATAACGCCCAAGCCCGGCGAAACTTGGGTGTCGACGGTGAGCCAGCTCCATTTCCAGCAGATCCGTCAGCTCGGCACGGGCCTGGAACTCCACCGGCATGTAATCGTGGAAAACCCGCACTCCGCTCTGGCTTTCGACTCGCCACAGGCCCTCAAGTTGCGCCGCCAGCTCGCGAGGATCAAGGGGCTGTTGCGGGGTCAGGCTCTGTTTCTCGCCGGCCATGTCGTTCTTGCGCATCTTGCGGAAGTGGCCCTTGAGCAGGTTGCGGTAGACCAGTGCGTCGCGGTTGTAGAAGGCCAGGGACAGCCAACCATCAGCGGCGGTCAACTGATGCAGCACCGGCAGGATCGCGTGGGGTTCGGCCAGCCATTCCAGCACCGCGTGGCACAGCACCAGGTCGTAGGGTTCGGTCAGTTGCCCCAGCAGTTCCTGCCAGGGCGCCTGGATGAAGGTGGCCTGCTGCCCGGCGTCGGCAAAGCGCTGGCGGGCGCCTTCAAGCATGGGCGCGGCGGGCTCGGCCAGGGTGACCTGGTGCCCGCGCTCGGCCAGCCACAAGGACATGTGCCCCAGCCCGGCGCCGATATCCAGCACCCGCAGTGGCCGCTCGGGCAGCGCTTCCTTGAGATCGGCCTGGAGCACCGCCAGGCGGATCGCGCCTTTGGCGCCGCCATAGATCTTCTCGGCGAAACGGGTCGCCAACTGGTCGAAATGCCGGTCGCTCATGAGCAGAACCGCCGTTCGCTGTCCGCCAGCTTGCTGCGTACCACCTGGTCCATGTCCAACCCCAGCTCGCTGCACAGCAACAGCAGGTAGAGGACGATATCCCCCACTTCCTGGCCGGCATGGGCCAGCTTGTCTGCTGGCAGTTGCCGCGACTGGTCCTCGCTCAGCCACTGGAAGATTTCCACCAGCTCGGCCATTTCGACGCTGGCGGCCATGGCCAGGTTCTTCGGGCTGTGAAATTGCCGCCAATCGTTGCGGTCACGAATGGCGTGCAGGCGTTGGGTCAGTTGCTCTAGGTTCATCGGGGTCTCCTGAAGGCGTATAGCTTCCGGGGGATGGGCGTGGGACGCAAGAGCGCTTTCGCCGGCAAGCCGGCTCCTCCAGAATGCGCAACCCCCGGCAGCTTCTATGCTTAACAGGGAACTCGCCACGGGTGTTCATGGCCCAAGCTTGAGCTCGGGCACTCGGCCCATCTTTCATCAGGACGCGCACATGCAGGTAGAAAGTTTCTTCGAATGGCTCGGCCAGGCCATCGGCTCGGTGATCCGCTTTATCGTCGACCTGCTCAGCGGGTTGTTCAATACCCTGACCCACGCCGGTGGCAACTTTGTCGACGGCCTGTCCCGCGCCCTGGGCATGGACACCTCGATCGTCAGCATCATTGCCCTGATCATCGGCCTGATGTTCCTGTACTCGGCGATCCGCGCCTTCATGCGAGCCTCGATCATCCTCGGCATCATCTGGCTGGTGCTCGGCCTCTGGCTGCTGAGCTGGATCATCCACTGATCCCCCCGCACTAACCCCCGGCGCCCGCGGGCGCCGGGTACAATGCCCGCTCTCGCAAGGAGCCTGCATGCCCCCCCTGACTTCCGATTGGCGTCACCGCCCCACCCATCGCCGCGTCTGGGCCCTGGCCGCGCCGATGATCCTGTCGAACATTTCCGTGCCCCTGGTAGCGCTGGTGGACAGCACGGTGATCGGCCACCTGCCCCACGCCCACCAGCTGGGCGCCGTGGCGGTCGGTGCCAGCCTCTATACCTTCCTGGCCTGGGCCATGGGCTTCCTGCGCATGGGCGCCACCGGCTTCGCCGCCCAGGCCGCCGGGCGCGGCGACGGGGCGGCGCTGCGGCAGATCCTGCTCCAGGGCTTGATACTGGCCATGGGGCTGGCGCTGCTGCTGGGCGCCATAGGCGTGCCCCTGAGCGGCGCGGCGCTGCACCTGATGCAGCCCTCGGCGGAGCTGGACCAGATGACCCGGAGCTTTTTCCACACCCGCCTGCTGGGCCTGCCCGCGGCCCTGGCCAGCTTCGCCCTGGTGGGCTGGTTTCTCGGTACCCAGAACGCCCGGGCACCGCTGGCCATCCTGCTCAGCACCAACGTGCTGAACATCGCCCTCAACCTGTGGTTCGTCCTCGGCCTGGACTGGGGCGTGGTGGGCTCGGCCCGGGCTTCGGTGATCGCCGAATGGAGCGGCGCGCTGGTCGGCCTGGCCATGACCCGGCCGGCCCTGCGGGCCTATCCGGGGCAAATCGCCTGGGCGGCATTGCGCCGCTGGCAGAGCTGGCGCCCGCTGCTGGCGGTCAATCGTGACATCTTCATCCGCAGCCTGGCCCTGCAGTCGGTGTTCTTCCTGATCACCGTGCAAGGCGCCCGTCTGGGCGATGCCACAGTGGCGGCCAATGCCCTGCTGCTCAACGGCCTGCTGCTTACCGCCCATGCCCTCGATGGCCTGGCCCACGCAGTGGAGGCCCTGTGCGGCCACGCCATCGGCGCCCATGACCGCCCGGCCCTGCGCCGCTCGCTGGTGGTAGCCGGTGGCTGGTCGCTGCTGGCCAGCCTGGGGTTCGCCGTGCTGTTCCTGCTGGGCGGCCACCTGTTCATCGAAATGCAGACCGATATTCCCGACGTGCGCCAGACCGCCTTTACCTACCTGCCCTACCTCGCCGTACTGCCGTTGATTGCGGTCTGGAGCTACCTGCTGGACGGCCTGTTCATCGGCGCCACCCGGGCCCGGGAAATGCGCAACGGCATGTTGCTGACCGTGCTCCTGCTGCTGCCTTTTGCCTGGGCGCTGCAAGGCCTGGGCAACCACGGCCTGTGGCTGACGTTCCTGCTGTTCATGTTCCTGCGCAGCCTGACCCTGGGCGCCTTCGCCTGGCACCTGCAGCGCCGCGACCGCTGGTTCGCCGAGGCTCGCTGAACCTCGTGCCCGCAGGCCGCACAGCCTGAATTGCGGGCAAAAAAAACCCACCGCAAGCGGTGGGTTTCCAGGGTTCGCCGGGGCTGTCAGGAAGACAGGTAGGACGAACGGGTCAGGCCCAGGCGCAATGCGTCAAGGAACTGGGTACGCTCGGCGGCGCTGATCTTGGCGCTGGCCACCTTGTCGCGGTAGTGGGTCATCAACTCCTCCGGCGACAGGTGCACGTAGCGCAGCATGTCTTCGATGGTGTCGTGGGTCTCGATCCCGGCGTGGTACACGCTGCCATTGGCCCGCTGGTAGATGTTCACCGAGTCGGTGTCGCCGAACAGGTTGTGCATGTCACCAAGGATTTCCTGGTAGGCGCCCACCAGGAAGATCCCCAGCAGGTAGTCCTCGCCCTCGTTGAGGCCGTGTACCGGCAGGCTGGTCTCGATGCTCTGCTCGTCGACGTACTGCTTGATCTTGCCGTCGGAATCGCAGGTCAGGTCCTGCAGCACCGCGCGGCGCAGCGGCTCTTCGTCGAGGCGGTGCAGCGGCAGGATCGGCAGGACCTGGCCGATGGCCCAGGTGTCCGGCAGGCTCTGGAATACCGAGAAGTTGCAGATGTACTTGTCGGCCAGCTTGTCGTTGAGCTCGTCCAGCACCTGGCGGTGGGAACGCTGGCGCGCCTTGAGCGAGTTGTGCAGGCGCCGGCATACGGCGAAGTAGCACTGCTCGGCCAGGGCTTTCTCGGCCAGGGTCAGCTTGCCGTCGGCGTACTGGGCGGCCACGTCGCTCATGTAGTGAGTGGCGCGCCAGTAGGTTTCGGTGACCATTTCAATGTCGGTCGGGCCCAGCAGGTCCACCAGCCATTGCACGGTTTCCGGCAGCTCCTGCTTGTTGTCGATCTGCGGCACGTCGTCGTTGTGCTTCTCGACGTCGGTGACCTGCACCACCAGCATGGCGTGGTGGGCGGTCAGGGAGCGGCCGCTCTCGGAGAAAATGTGCGGGTGCGGCAGGTTCTGCGCGTCGCAGAATTCCTTGAGCATGCCCACCACCACGCCGGCGTAGTCGTCCATGTCGTAGTTGATCGAACTGGCGTTGCGCGAGTGGGTGCCGTCGTAGTCCACACCCAGGCCGCCGCCGACGTCGATGTGGTCCACCGGCAGGCCGAGGTTGCGCAGCTCGCCGTAGTAGCGGATCGCTTCCTTGAAGCCGTGCTGGTAGTCCGCCAGGTTGGCGATCTGCGAGCCCATGTGGAAGTGCAGCAGGCGGATGCCCTGGTCCAGGCCGGCGGCGCGGAAACGTTCCACCACCGACAGCAGTTGCGCCGCCGACAGGCCGAACTTGGACTTTTCACCACCGGTGTCGGCCCACTTGCTCGAAGCCAGGGACGACAGGCGCACCCGCAGGCCCACCTGTGGCTTGACCTTGAGGGACGCCGCTTCCTCGATCACCAGGCCCACTTCGGACTCTTTCTCGATGACGATGAACACGTTGTGGCCCAGCTTCTGGCCCATCAGCGCCAGGCGGATGAACTCGCGGTCCTTGTAGCCGTTGCAGACAATGGTGCCGCCCTTGGGCGCCAGGGCCAGTACCGCCAGCAGCTCCGGCTTGGAGCCGGCTTCCAGGCCGATGGAAACATTCTGGGTGGCGATGATGTTCTCGATCACCGCTTCTTGCTGGTTGACCTTGATCGGGTACAGCGCGGTGTACTTGCTCTGGTATTCCAGGCGCCCGATGTTAGCGTCGAAGGCACCGGTCAGCTGGCGCACGCGGTCCTGGAGGATGTCCGGGAAGCGCACCAGCAACGGCAGGGACAAGCCGCTCTTGCGCAACTCCTCGACCTGCTCGAACAGATCGATGGGCAAGCTGCTCGGGCCGTTCGGACGAACTTCGACGCGACCGGCGTCATTGATCGCGAAATACCCGGCCCCCCAATGGCGAATCCCGTAGACACTGCGGCTGTCCGCAACTGTCCATTGGCTGCCATCGTCTTTACGTGTGCGTCGTACGGACATCGAAGTCCCCTATAAAGAAGTCATAGAGCGCCGCCCCACTCCAGGGCTGGCGCAGTCTAAAGAATGAAAATGACGATTAGCCTGCAAGCGCAATAGACCGCGCCCGCCGTGCCGAGTTTAGAAACCGTTCATGAACAGGCTCTGTGAAAACCATGGAGACGACGCCGGTGTCCTGAGCGAATCAAGACAGGGTCCAGTCACAGGTGGTTTTCACAGAGGCTGCTAGCCGCCGGACTTCTTCGCCTTGAAACCGTGCTTGACCAGTTCCGCCAAGAGTAGCTCGACATGGTCGCCCTGGATTTCGATGACGCCGTCTTTCAGGGCGCCGCCGGTGCCACAGCGCTTCTTCAGCGTCGTGGCCAGCTCCTTGAGGGCATCTTCGGCCAGGGGCACGCCGGTGATGGTGGTCACCGTCTTGCCGCCACGGCCCTTGCTTTCGCGGCGCACGCGGGCAATGCCGTCGCCGGCCGGGATCACGGTTTGTTTGCAGATACAGGCGGCTACCGGCTGGCTACAGTCCGGGCAATGTCGACCTGCGTCGGTGGAAAATACCAGGCCACCAAGGGCGGCGAAGGATGCGGCTTTTTTGGCCACCGGCAATCCTCTTGGGAGGACAAAGACTGGTCGAAGCACATGGCGGTGCCATCGACCGCGAAGCCCCACTCAGGCAGGGGCAGCGCTACTGAACCAGGGCAGCCTGGTTCAGCTTGAAAAGTCGCGCAGTGTAACGGCAAAAAGCCCGGTTGCTAAGAGCCAATCAGCGCCAATTTATGCAACTTTAGCGACGCCGTGCCAGATAGCGCTGCAGGGCAGCCAGGGAGTCCGGGCAATAGGGCTTTTCGTGGATTTCCCGCAGCACCTGATCCAGTGGCATGAAGTGCGCTTCGAGGACTTCTTCCGGCTGCAGGCGCAGCGGGCCGTCCCACACCGCACAGAACGCCGAGCACCAGAGGCGGTTGCCGGTGTCCTCGAAGAAGAAATGATCGTGGGCGACCAGCTCCACCCCGCTCACCCCCAGTTCCTCCTCCAGTTCCCGGGCGGCCGACTCGGCGTAGCTCTCGCTGGCCAGGACCATGCCGCCGGCAGCGACGTCCCAGTAGCCCGGATAGATGGCCTTGCTCAGGGTTCGCCGGTGCACGCACAGCTCACCGGCGGAGTTGAACAGCATGATGTAGGTGCCACGCCCGATCAGGCCGCGCTCGCGCAACTCGGAACGGACCATGGCACCCAGCAACTGGTCTTCGCCATCGACCCAGGCAATCTGTTCTGCATCGGAGGCGGCGCGGTGGGCCGCCTCTTTGTCGGTTGCGACCATGGATCAGCCTTGATTGAGCAATTGACGCAAGTCGATGACCGCCGCGTTGGCCCGGGAAATATAGTTGGCCATCACCAGCGAGTGGTTGGCCAGCACGCCGAAGCCGCTGCCATTGAGAATCATCGGGCTCCAGACCGGCTCCTGGGACGCTTCCAGTTCGCGAATGATCTGGCGCACGCTGACGGTGGCGTTCTTCTTCGCCAGCACATCGGCGAAGTCCACCTCGATGGCCCGCAGCAGGTGCGACAGCGCCCAGGCCTGGCCACGGGCTTCGTAGAACACGTTGTCGATCTGCATCCACGGGGTTTCCACCACTTCTTCATCAACCTGCGGGCCCTGGCCCGGGGCCGGCACTTCGGTCTTCAGAGCAGTATTGAGCTTGACCCGGCCGACGCTGGCCGACAGGCGCTGGGACAGCGAGCCCAGGCGCGTGCCAACGTCGCCCAGCCAGTTGTTGAGGTTGTCGGCGCGGGCATAGAACTGCGCGGTCTTCTGGTTCGGATCGGACAGACGCGCCTGGTAGCGGCTCAGGGAGTTGATGCCTTCCTGGTACTCCGATTCGCTGGACGGCAGGATCCAGCTCTTGTTGTCGAAGTTGAAGCGCGGCTCGGCCTTGGCCAGGTCGGCGTCTTCGGCGGACTGCGACTGGGAACGGGCGAAGTCCTTGCGCAGGGCACGGGTCAGGTCGCGGACCTGGACCAGCACGCCGTATTCCCAGCTCGGCATGTTGTCCATCCACAGCCCCGGTGGAAAACGGTCGTTGGAAATGTAGCCACCCGGCTTGTCCAGCAGGGTGCCGACCACGGTCTTCAGGGTTTCCACGGTGGTGTAGCCCACCACCATCTGTCGGCCTTCCTTCTCGGCGGCGATCTGGGCGTTCTGCTGGACCGGGAACAGCGCCGGCTCCTGGCTCCAGTACCAGCCCAGGGCACCGGTGACCAGCAGATACAGGCCCAGCAAGGTGGCCAGGGCACGACTGAACAGCAGGCCACCGAAATAGCTGCGTGTCGCCGACTTGGGTTCGGCAGCACGATCCGGCGCGCTGCCTGCGCGATTCTTCCAATCCAGCATGGCTATGTCCTTTCAATCACTTGAGTTCATCGGTTCGACCACAACCCTACTCCATCGTGCCTTGCCTTGACGGGATAAATCTTCCGGCAAATGCGCGCCGCGCAATGATTGCGAATCAGCTGGCCACTATAAATGAAGCACAGTCCGGAGCCTACGCGACCAGTCGGTCAGGAACTGAATAACGTCGCTTTGCACATTATTGACGTACGACACTCATGGGACACAAAAGTGGTGCTAGCATAGAGCCACCAGTCGATCTCAGCATGCACCCTAACTAGTAGTCAGGATATGACCGAGCCAGAAGACCCCAGCCGTGAGCGCCTCAAGCACCACTTTGCCCAGCGGGTAATTCATCAGGCACGTCAGATTCTTGAGATATGGCAGCGTCTGCAACGCAGCGAATGGTCGACCACCGACATGTCGGAGCTGTGCGAGGCCAACCTGCGCCTGCTGCGCTTCGCCGAACGTTTCGAACAACCCGAACATACCCAGCTGGCCCGCAGCATCAGCCAGTCCCTGGAAGCGGTGGACGCCAACCGTGGCCGCCTCAGCAGCAACCTGATCACCGACCTCAACCGCCTGATGCAGCGCCTGTCGCGCACCGGGCTGCGCCAAGGCGACCAACTGGAACAGACCTTCCTGCCGCCCCTGCGCAAGCCGATCTACGTGATGCTGCAGGACCACGACCGGGCCGAGCGCCTGGCCAAGCAGTTGGAATTCTTCGGCCTCAGCGCCCAGTCCCTGGACAGCATTCCGGCCTTTCGTTCGTCCATGGTCGAACGCCTGCCGGCGGCCATCGTCATCGATGTGGATTTCTGCGGTGCCGGCATGGGCCTGACCCTGGCCGCCGAGGCCCAGGTCGGCCTGGAGCAGAAACTCCCGCTGCTGTTCTTCAGCCTGCATGAAACCGACACCCCGACGCGCCTGGCCGCAGTGCGCGCCGGCGGCCAGGAATTCCTCACCGGCACCCTGGAAGCCTCCAGCCTGCTGGAAAAAATCGAAGTACTGACCTGCGTCGCCCAGTACGAACCTTATAAAGTGCTGATCATCGACGACTCCCGGGCCCAGGCCCTGCACACCGAGCGCCTGCTCAACAGTGCCGGGATCGTCACCCGCACCCTGATCGAACCGATCCAGGCCATGGCCGAGCTGGCGGACTTCCAGCCGGACCTGATCATTCTCGACATGTACATGCCGGCCTGCACCGGCACCGAACTGGCCAAGGTAATCCGCCACAACGACCGCTACGTCAGCGTGCCGATCATCTACCTGTCCGCCGAGGACGACCTGGACAAGCAGCTGGACGCCATGAGCGAAGGCGGCGACGACTTCCTCACCAAGCCGATCAAGCCCCGGCACCTGATCACCACCGTGCGCAACCGCGCGGCCCGGGCGCGCAACCTCAAGGCGCGGATGGTCCGCGACAGCCTCACCGGCCTGTACAACCACACCCATATCCTGCAACTGCTGGAAGACTGCAGTTTCCGCGCCCGTCGCGAGGGCAAGCCGCTGAGCTTCGCCATGCTGGATATCGACCACTTCAAGCGGGTCAACGACAGCCACGGCCACCCCATGGGCGACCGGGTGATCAAGAGCCTGGCGCTGTTTCTCAAACAGCGCCTGCGCAAGACCGACTTCATCGGCCGCTACGGCGGCGAAGAATTTGCCATTGTCATGCCCGACACCGACCAGGACGCCGCGTGCAAGGTTCTGGACGAAATCCGCCAGCGCTTTGCCGAGATCCACTACCCGGCCCAGCCCCAGGACCTGTGGTGCACCTTCAGCGCCGGGGTGGTGGAAATGCAGGAGGATTCCGACAGCCTGATGATGGCCAGCCAGGCCGACGAAGCCCTGTACCGGGCCAAGCATGGCGGGCGCAATCGGGTCCAGGCCGCGCGATCAAGTCAAAGTGCCATCTTTTCATCCGAATCCACCGATTCGGTCATAACCTTGTAATACAAACGCAATAAATTCAGGCGCTTACCATTTAAGCCGTTGGTAGAGCCCCGATGCGCCTGAAGCTGCTGACCAATCTCAATACCCTGCTGCTCGTTGCCGTTTGCCTCGCCCTGGGGGCGACGCTGTGGTGGTCGCAACGGGCCCTGGAACGCCCCTATCTATTGATGGAGCGCTACCTGGGGCTGTCCCAGCAGTTTCAGAACCAGGTGGCGCGCAATATCGAAGACTACCTGGCCAGCGGCGATGCCCTGCGCCTGAGCAGTGCGGCCCAGGCCCTGGAAACCCTGCAGGGCGAGCTGGGCGAACTGCCGCTACCGCTGGCGCAAAGCCTGCGCCCGAGCCTGGCCAGCCTCGACGACTTCAGCAAGACCGACCTGCTGGCCGCCGGCAAGTTGGCAGGCGATCCCCAGGCCCTGCTGTTGCAGGCCGAACGCGAGCTGGGCGCCAACCTGGAGCAGCTCAGCCAGTACGCCAGCGGGGCCAAGAGCGCGGAAGCGGCGAACTACCTGCCTTTATTGCTCACCGCCTCCCAGCACCTGGGCAAGCTCTCCCTGGCCCGGGACAAGCTGGTGAGCAGTGGCCGCAGCGAGCTGGCCGCCGATGTGGAACGGGAAGTGAACAGCATCCGCGCCCAGGCCGATCAGCTCGAAGCCCTGCCTTTATTGGGCGTGGCCGCCAGCAGCGAATCGGGCACCGATGATTTCGCCGCCATGATGGGCCTGGAAAACACCGAAAAAGCCGCCGCCGAAGATGCCGGCATAGGCTTCAAGCGTGAACTCAACAGCCTGCTCAGCCGCTATCCGGCAGAACTGCAACGCACCCGCGAGCAGATCCAGAAGCGCGCCGACCTGAGCGCCGCAACCCTGCTGAAGATCAACGCCGTGCGCCAGGCCATCGCCGAGCTGGAACCGGCGGTACGGGCCCAGCACGGGCAGATCCAGGGCGAAGTGCGGCTGATGCAGGGGCTGATGATCGGCCTGATCCTGTTGATCGCCCTGGTGATCGACACCTTGCAGCGCAAGCTGGCGCGGGTTCTGACCAACCTCGCCCCGGCGCTGTCGACCTGGGCCGAAGGCGACTTCAGCCGACCGATCCAGCTGGGCAAGACCAACCGCGAGCTGCATGACATCGAGGAGTCCCTGAACCGCCTGCGCGCCTACCTGGTGGACCTGGTGGGCACCATCCGCCAGAACGCCGAACAAGTGGCCGGCAGCAGCCGCGCCCTGGCCGACCTGAGCAGCGGCCTGCACAGCGGCGCCGAGCGCCAGGCCGGCGACACCGCACAGATCCGCGATGCCCTGGGCGAACTGGAAGCCACCATCCAGCAGGTCGCCGGGGACGCCAGCCAGGCCGCCGACGCCAGCCGCAGTGCTGGCCTCGCCGTGCAGCAGGGGCAGAAAGTCATAGGCCTGAGCCTCACCGGGCTGCACGCCCTTGTCGGGGAAGTCCAGGGCAATGCGCAGATGATCGAACACCTGGCGCAGGAGTCCGCCACCATCGGCGGCGTGCTGACGGTGATCCGCTCCATCGCCGACCAGACCAACCTGCTGGCCCTCAACGCCGCCATAGAAGCCGCCCGCGCCGGGGAAATGGGCCGCGGTTTTGCCGTGGTCGCCGAAGAAGTGCGCTCCCTGGCCCAGCGCACCGCCGGGGCCACCGCGGAGATCCAGACCCTGATCGCCGGCCTGCAGGCCGCAGCCCAGCAATCGGTACAAGGCATGCGCGCCCAGGTCGAACACGCCGAGGCCACCGCCGGCCAGGCCCAGGCCGCCGATGGCGCCCTGGACGAAATCGTCGGGGCGATCCAGACCATCGCCGATACCGCCGTGCGGATCGCCGATGTCACTGCCCAGCAGAGCGGCGCGGTGAGCGAAATCCGCGATCACAGCGAACGCATCCACCAGTTGGGCGGCGACAACCTGCTGCGCATCGGCGAAGGCCGGGCCCAGGGCGAGAACCTGCTGGACCTGGGCGGGCAATTGCATACGGCAGTCCAAGCGTTCCGCGTCTAGGCTCTGAAACGGGCGCGCAAACCACAACCCACCGCCATCAGCGACGAAACGGGCGACAAGAAGCACGCCCCCCTTCTTGAGGGCAAATGACCGGATTTAACCTGTCGGTCACATATTTTGCGCAAACATCGGTCATCGTGCTGGCTATTGCAGAGAACTGGACAGTCATAAAGTCTTTCCGGCATAGTCGCCGGGTTCTGACAACAGCCCCCGATAACAAGGAACAACCGATGGCCACCCTACTGGTTCTTCACGGACCCAACCTGAACCTGCTCGGCACCCGTGAACCGGGGGTCTACGGTGCAACCACCCTGGCCCAGATCAACCAGGACCTGGAGCAACGGGCCCGTGATGCCGGGCACCATCTGCAGTACCTGCAGAGCAATGCCGAGTACGAATTGATCGAGCGCATCCATGCCGCCCGCGATGAAGGCGTGGATTTCATTTTGATCAATCCAGCAGCTTTTACGCATACAAGCGTCGCATTACGTGACGCGCTGCTGGCGGTGAGCATCCCATTCATCGAAGTGCATTTGTCCAACGTGCACAAACGCGAACCTTTCCGTCATCACTCCTACTTCTCCGATGTTGCGGTGGGAGTGATCTGCGGCCTTGGCGCCAGCGGTTACCGACTGGCCCTGGAGGCCGCCCTAGAACAGCTTGAACGTCAGGCAAACGCTTGAACGACAAGCGATAAACGCCCCTGACCGACCCTTGGGAGTTGATGATTCATGGATATCCGTAAAGTTAAGAAACTGATCGAACTGCTGGAAGAGTCCGGCATCGACGAGCTGGAGATCAAGGAAGGCGAAGAGTCCGTACGCATCAGCCGCCACAGCAAGACTCCAGCCCAGCAGTACTACGCACCGGCTCCGGTTGCCGCTCCAGTGGCTGCGCCTGCCGCTGCCGCTCCTGCTGCTGCCGCCGCTCCTGCAGCACCGGCCGCACCCGCGCTGAACGGCACCGTGGCCCGTTCGCCGATGGTCGGTACTTTCTACCGCAAGTCTTCGCCTACCTCGCCAGCCTTCGTTGAAGTCGGCCAGAGCGTGAAGAAGGGCGACACCCTGTGCATCGTCGAAGCGATGAAGATGATGAACCACATCGAAGCTGAAACCAGCGGTGTGATCGAGTCCATTCTTGTCGAAGACGGCCAGCCGGTTGAGTACGACCAACCGCTGTTCACCATCGTTTGAACCGCGGAGAGTCTTTGATGTTGAAGCCTGCGAAGTTGGAAAAAGTCCTGATCGCCAACCGCGGCGAAATCGCCCTGCGGATCCTGCGTGCCTGCAAGGAAATGGGGATCAAGACCGTAGCCGTCTACTCCAAGGCCGACAAGGAGCTGATGCACCTGGGCCTGGCAGACGAATCGGTATGCATCGGCCCTGCGCAAGCCGCGCAGTCCTACCTGCACATCCCGGCCATCATCGCGGCCGCTGAAGTCACTGGCGCCACGGCGATCCACCCTGGCTACGGCTTCCTCGCGGAAAACGCCGACTTCGCCGAACAGGTGGAAAACTCCGGCTTCGCCTTCATCGGCCCGAAAGCCGAGACCATCCGCCTGATGGGCGACAAGGTTTCCGCCAAGCACGCCATGATCGCTGCCGGCGTACCGACGGTTCCAGGTTCCGACGGCCCGCTGCCGGAAGACGAGGAAACCGCCCTGCGCATCGGCCGTGAAGTCGGCTACCCGGTGATCATCAAGGCCGCCGGTGGCGGTGGTGGTCGCGGCATGCGCGTGGTGCACAAGGAAGAAGACCTGATCGCCTCGGCGAAGCTGACCCGCTCCGAAGCCGGCGCGGCGTTCGGCAACCCGATGGTCTACCTGGAGAAGTTCCTGACCAACCCACGTCACGTGGAAGTCCAGGTGCTGTCCGACGGCCAGGGCAACGCCATCCACCTGGGCGACCGCGACTGCTCGCTGCAGCGTCGTCACCAGAAGGTCCTCGAAGAAGCGCCGGCACCGGGCATCGACGAGACCGCCCGCCAGGAAGTCTTCGCCCGCTGCGTCAAGGCGTGCATCGACATCGGCTACCGTGGCGCCGGCACGTTCGAGTTCCTCTACGAGAACGGCCGCTTCTACTTCATCGAGATGAACACTCGCGTGCAGGTAGAGCACCCGGTATCGGAAATGGTGACCGGTATCGACATCGTCAAGGAAATGCTCAGCATTGCCGCCGGCAACAAGCTGTCGTTCACCCAGGACGACGTCGTGATCCGCGGCCACGCGCTGGAATGCCGGATCAACGCCGAAGACCCGAAAACCTTCATGCCAAGCCCAGGCACGGTCAAGCATTTCCATGCCCCGGGCGGCAACGGCGTGCGCGTCGACTCGCACCTGTACAGCGGTTACGCGGTTCCACCGAACTACGATTCGTTGATCGGCAAGCTGATCACCTACGGGGCCACCCGTGACGAAGCCATGGCGCGCATGCGCAATGCGCTGGACGAAATCGTCGTCGACGGGATCAAGACCAACATCCCGCTGCACCGCGACCTGACCCGTGACGAAGGCTTCTGCAAAGGGGGCGTGAACATTCACTACCTCGAGCACAAGCTGGCCGAGCAACACTGATCGGCACCCGCCACACCGACAAGGCCGCTTTCGAGCGGCCTTGTCGTATCCGCCGCCGCCCTGCAGGAGCGAGCCTGCTCGCGAACCGCGCAGCGGCCATTCCCTGATCAACCGTCCTTGCGACCAAGCACAGGGCATCCCCCTCGCTCCCAAGGGGCGTCTCGCGTAAACTTGCGCGCTTCTCGCGGCCCACTAGGCTGCACATCACATATTTTCAAAGGTGCCCGCCATGCCTTGGCTGCAAGTCCGTCTCGCCATCAGCCCAGAACAAGCCGAAACCTACGAAGACGCTTTTCTTGAAGTCGGTGCCGTCTCGGTCACCTTCATGGACGCCGAGGATCAGCCGATCTTCGAACCTGAACTGAACACCACCCCGCTCTGGTCCCACACCCATCTGCTGGCCCTGTTCGAGGGCGGCACCGAAGCCGCCAGCGTACTCGCCCACATGGAACTGCTGACCGGCGGCCCGCTGCCCGAGCATCACAGCGAAGTCATCGAAGACCAGGATTGGGAGCGCAGCTGGATGGACAACTTCCAGCCCATGCGTTTCGGCCAGCGCCTGTGGATCGTTCCCAGCTGGCACGCCGCGCCGGAGCCCGAGGCCGTGAACCTGCTGCTGGACCCGGGCCTGGCCTTCGGCACCGGCACCCACCCGACCACCGCCCTGTGCCTGGAATGGCTGGACGGCCAGGACCTGAAGGACTGCAACGTGCTGGACTTCGGCTGCGGCTCGGGGATCCTGGCCATTGCCGCCCTGTTGCTGGGCGCCAAACAGGCGGTGGGCACCGACATCGACGTGCAAGCCCTGGAAGCCTCCCGTGACAACGCCGGGCGCAACGGCATTGCCGACGAGTTGTTCCCGCTCTACCTGCCCGAGCAGTTGCCCCAGGTGCAAGCCGATGTACTGGTGGCCAACATCCTGGCCGGGCCACTGGTGGCCCTGGCGCCGCAGCTTTCGGGGCTGGTCAAGTCTGGCGGGCGCCTGGCGCTTTCCGGCATCCTTGCCGAACAGGGCGAGGAAGTCGCCGCGGCTTATGCCCAGGACTTCGATCTGGACCCGATCGCCACCCTTGATGGCTGGGTGCGCATCACCGGCCGTCGGCGCTAGAATGGCCGCCTGCATAATCCGGATGGCCGCATGACCGACAGTTTCGTCACCCAGTGCCCGCATTGCCAAACCCGCTTCCGTGTCAGCCACGCCCAGTTGAGCGTGGCCCGTGGAGTGGTTCGCTGTGGCTCCTGCCTGCAGGTGTTCAACGCCGCACGGCAGTTGCTCGAGCAGCGCGCGGCCAAGGAAGCTGCCACCTCGAAAGCCGCTGCCAAACCCGTAGCGCCACCGGCTGCTCCCGCAGCGACCGTGGCGCCGGCACCGGCGGCACCCGAGCCGGATCTGCCACCCCCCGCGGCCCCTGCCGCTCCTCAGCGCGCCATCAGCCAGAAGCAATGGTCGGCCGCCGAGATGGACCTGGATCACCTGGACCTCGATGAGGAACTGGCCAAGCTCGAACAGCGCGAAATCCAGCCAGCCAAGGCCTTTGGCCAGGAACGCGAGCACAAGGAAGCCAGCCTCAGCGCCCGGCGCGACACCCAGGACGCCGACGAGGCGCACTGGCCGGACGGACTGTTCGGCAGCGCCGCCGAACGGGACGACAGCGAGCCTTCGCCCCCCAAGGTGCAACCGGACGACGCCGAACCCAGCGTCGAACCACCCAAGCCCAGCCGCACCGAACCGTCGCTGTCGTTCAACCTCGCGGACCTGGACGACGAACCCCAGGCGCCCAGGTTGCGCCTGGACGATGACCTGGAACCTCACTCGCCTGCCAACCCGGACGACCAGGACGACGAGCCCGCCGTCTCCGGCAAGAAGCGCCGCGAGCGCAACGAGCCCGGGGTCAAGGAAGAGGTGCTGCTGGACCTGGTGGACGACCCGCTCCACCTCGACTGGCAGAAGCGCCGCTCGCCCTGGGGCAAGCGCCTGCTCTGGCTGCTGCTGATCCTGCTGGCCGCCGGCGGCCTGGTGGGACAATACGTCGCCTATCACTTTGATGAGCTGGCCCGCCAGGACCAGTACCGCCCCTGGTTCCAGCAACTGTGCCCGGAATTCGGCTGCACGGTACCTTCCCGGGTCGACATCGCCCGGATCAAGAGCAGCAACCTGGTGGTACGCAGCCATCCGGAATTCAGCGGCGCCCTGGTGGTGGACGCCATCATCTATAACCGCGCGCCCTTCTCCCAACCCTTCCCGCTGCTTGAGCTGCGCTTCGCCGACCTCAACGGCCACCTGATCGCCAGCCGCAGCTTCAAGCCCGGGGAATACCTGGGCGGTGACTTGCAGGATGCGGCGGAAATGCCGCCGCAGACCCCGATTCACATCGCCCTGGATATTCTTGACCCCGGCCCGAAAGCGGTGAACTACAGTCTGAGTTTCCACTCGCCTGAGTGAATCGGCTGCACAAGTTCACGGACGACTCTGGATTAACGACAGTTTTATGACTGTTTCGCCTGGATTGCTCCCAGGACGTTACAGAAGAACTGTTCAGATTTTATCCAATTCAGCCTTTATCCGGTCATCGAGAGCGGGTATCATGCCAACCCTTTTTCGAACTCTCATGATCCGGCCCCACAACAGGGAAGTCCTATGTCGGCGGTACGCATCGGCCCATATACAGTGCACAACGGTTTGATTCTCGCCCCGATGGCGGGGGTTACAGACCAGCCCTTTCGTCAGCTTTGCAAGCAATTGGGCGCGGGCCTTGTAGTCTCGGAAATGGTCACCAGCGACATGAGCTTGTGGAACAGCCGCAAATCGCGGTTGCGCATGATCCACGAAGGCGATCCCGAGCCCCGCTCGGTGCAGATTGCCGGGGGTGATGCACAGATGCTGGCAGACGCCGCCCGCGCCAACGTCGAGTTGGGCGCACAGATTATTGATATCAACATGGGTTGCCCGGCCAAGAAGGTCTGCAACAAGGCCGCCGGCTCCGCGTTGCTGAAGGACGAAGCCCTGGTCAACGAGATTCTCCAGGCAGTAGTGGCCGCTGTGGATGTACCGGTCACCCTGAAGATCCGCACCGGCTGGGATCGGGAGAACAAGAACGGCCTGACGGTGGCGAAGATCGCCGAGCAGGCCGGCATCACGGCACTGGCGGTCCATGGTCGGACCCGGGCCGACCTGTACACCGGTGAAGCCGAGTACGACACCATTGCCGCGATCAAGCAGGCGGTGTCGATCCCGGTCTTTGCCAATGGCGATATCGACTCGCCGGAAAAGGCCCGGCGGGTGTTGCACGCCACTGGCGCCGACGGGCTGTTGATCGGCCGGGCCGCCCAGGGGCGGCCATGGATTTTTCGTGAGATCGAACACTTCCTCAGTACCGGTGAAACCCTCCCGGCACCGGAGCTGTTCGAGGTGGAACGTATTCTGCTAGAGCACCTGGCCGCGCTGCATGCCTTCTATGGAGAGGTCATGGGCGTACGCATTGCGCGCAAGCATGTGGGCTGGTATCTCGCAACCCTGCCGGGCGCCAGGGAGTTTCGCGCCCACTTCAATCGTTTGGAAGATACGGAAGCACAATGCGCCAACGTTCGTGAGTTCTTTGCCGGACGTTACAAGAGCCTGGAAACAGGGGACGGAGAGGGGGTGGCCGCATGACGATGATGACCGAGACTTTAGTGAGTGGAACAACACCCGTGAGCGACAACGTGAATTTGAAACAGCACCTCAATACACCCAGCGAAGAAGGCCAGACCCTTCGCGGGAGTGTCGAGAAGGCGCTGCACAATTATTTCGCCCACCTTGAGGGCGCTGCCGTCACGGACGTGTACAACCTGGTGCTCTCCGAAGTCGAGGCTCCGTTGCTCGAAAGCGTGATGAACTACGTCAAGGGCAACCAGACCAAGGCCAGCGAACTCCTGGGTCTAAACCGCGGTACCCTGCGCAAGAAACTCAAGCAGTACGATTTGCTGTAAGCATTCAATCAAACCAGAAAGGCGCCCGCGTAAAAAACGGTCGCCTTTTTTGCTGACTCCTTTGCTTTTGATGGAAATTGAGATGACCGACCAGACTACCCGCCTGCCGATCCGCCGCGCCTTGATCAGTGTTTCCGACAAGACCGGGATCCTCGAATTCGCCAAGGAGCTGGAAGCCCTTGGTGTGGAGATCCTCTCCACCGGCGGGACCTTCAAACTGCTGCAGGACAACGGCGTGTCCGCAGTGGAAGTCGCGGATTACACCGGTTTCGCGGAAATGATGGATGGCCGGGTGAAGACCCTGCACCCGAAAATCCACGGCGGTATCCTCGGCCGTCGCGGCATTGACGACGCCATCATGAACGAGCACGGGATCAAGCCGATCGACCTGGTCGCGGTCAACCTCTACCCGTTCGAAGCCACCATCAACAAGCCAGGCTGCGACCTGCCGACCGCCATCGAGAACATCGACATCGGCGGCCCGACCATGGTCCGCTCGGCGGCCAAGAACCATAAGGACGTGGCCATCGTGGTCAATGCCAGCGACTACGCCGGCGTCCTGGAAAGCCTCAAGGCCGGTGGCCTGACTTACGCCCAGCGCTTCGACCTGATGCTCAAGGCCTTCGAACACACCGCTGCGTACGACGGCATGATCGCCAACTACATGGGCACCGTGAACCAGGCCGCCGAAACCCTCAGCACAGAAGATCGCAGCGAATTCCCGCGCACCTTCAACAGCCAGTTCATCAAGGCCCAGGAAATGCGCTACGGCGAGAACCCGCACCAGAGCGCGGCGTTCTACGTTGAGGCCAAGCCTGCTGAAGTCGGCATCGCCACCGCGACCCAACTGCAAGGCAAAGAGCTGTCCTACAACAACGTGGCCGACACCGACGCCGCGCTGGAATGCGTGAAGAGCTTCGTCAAGCCGGCCTGCGTCATCGTCAAGCACGCCAACCCGTGCGGCGTGGCGGTCAGCCCGGACGCTGAAGGCGGTATCCGCCAGGCGTACGAACTGGCCTACGCCACCGACACCGAATCGGCCTTCGGCGGCATCATCGCCTTCAACCGCGAGCTGGATGCAGCCACCGCCAAGGCCATCGTCGAGCGTCAGTTCGTCGAAGTGATCATTGCCCCATCCGTGAGTGAAGAAGCCCGCGCCATCGTCGCTGCCAAGGCCAACGTGCGCCTGCTGGCCTGCGGCCAGTGGTCGGCTGAGCGCGCTGCGGCCTGGGATTACAAGCGCGTCAACGGCGGCCTGCTGGTGCAGAGCCGCGACATCGGCATGATCAGTGCCGATGACCTGAAAGTCGTGACCAAGCGCGCCCCGACCGAGCAAGAGATCAACGACCTGATCTTCGCCTGGAAAGTCGCCAAGTACGTCAAGTCCAACGCCATCGTCTACGCCAAGAACCGCCAGACCATCGGTGTCGGCGCCGGCCAGATGAGCCGCGTGAACTCCGCGCGAATCGCCGCCATCAAGGCCGAGCACGCCGGCTTGCAAGTCGCCGGTTCGGTCATGGCCTCCGATGCGTTCTTCCCGTTCCGCGACGGCCTGGACAACGCCGCCAAGGTCGGCATCACCGCGGTGATCCAGCCCGGCGGCTCGATGCGTGACAACGAAGTGATTGCCGCGGCCGACGAAGCGGGCATAGCCATGGTGTTCACCGGCATGCGCCACTTCCGTCACTGATACGACAACGGTCGCACTGACACCGGCATCTGCTGCGTTGGAGCCCACCTCGATGATGCTCATTGCCAACAGGCAACTGCGCTCATCGAGGTGGGCTCCGCCTTGCATCTACCACTGTCATTGCAACCTCCTGAGGCGTCCAGCTCTTCAGGTTCCAAAACAGAATTAGCGTCATCCGAGGTTTTTGAAATGAATGTACTGATCATTGGTAGCGGCGGTCGTGAACACGCTCTGGCCTGGAAAGTCGCTCAGGACCCACGGGTTCAGAAAGTGTTCGTCGCCCCAGGCAACGCCGGCACCGCCATCGAGGCCAAGTGCGAGAACGTCGCCATCGACGTCCTGGCCCTGGAGCAGCTTGCAGACTTTGCTCAGAAGAATGTGTCCCTGACCATCGTCGGCCCGGAAGTGCCGCTGGTGGCTGGCGTGGTCGACCTGTTCCGCTCCCGTGGCCTGGACTGCTTCGGCCCGACTGCCGGTGCTGCGCAGCTGGAAGGTTCGAAAGCCTTCACCAAGGATTTCCTCGCCCGCCACAAGATCCCTACTGCCGACTATCAGAACTTCACCGAGATCGAGCCGGCCCTGGCTTACCTGCGTGAAAAAGGCGCCCCGATCGTGATCAAGGCCGACGGCCTGGCCGCCGGCAAAGGCGTGATCGTCGCCATGACCCTGGCCGAAGCCGAGGAAGCGGTGCGCGACATGCTGGCCGGCAATGCCTTCGGCGACGCCGGTTCCCGCGTGGTGATCGAGGAGTTCCTCGACGGCGAGGAAGCCAGCTTCATCGTCATGGTCGACGGCAAGAACGTGCTGCCCATGGCCACCAGCCAGGACCACAAGCGCGTCGGCGACGGCGACACTGGCCCCAATACCGGTGGCATGGGCGCCTACTCCCCGGCACCGGTGGTCACTTCAGAAGTGCACCAGCGGGTGATGGATCTGGTGATCTGGCCCACCGTGCGCGGCATGGCCGAGGAAGGCAACGTCTACACCGGCTTCCTCTATGCCGGGCTGATGATCGACAAGGCCGGCAACCCGAAAGTCATCGAGTTCAACTGCCGCTTCGGCGACCCGGAAACCCAACCGGTGATGCTGCGCCTGCAATCGAGCCTGGTGCTGCTGGTGGAAGCCGCCCTGGCCCAGGCCCTGGACAAGGTCGAAGCGCAGTGGGACCCACGCCCGAGCCTGGGTATCGTTCTGGCGGCAGGCGGCTATCCTGGTGACTACGCCAAGGGCGCGGCCATCACTGGCCTGGACGCCGCGGCAGCACTGGAAGGCAAGGTGTTCCACGCCGGTACCGCACTCAAGGATGGCCAGGTCGTGACCTCCGGCGGCCGGGTACTGTGCGCTACCGCCATGGGTGACAGCGTTGACGCGGCTCAGCAACAGGCCTACCGCCTGGCGGCCGAGATCGACTGGCAGGGCTGCTTCTACCGCAAGGACATCGGCTACCGCGCCATTGCCCGCGAGCGCGGCCAGGAGTAAGGCTGTCGTTGACCCCGGCAAGGGCAAACGCCCTTGCCGTGCGGTCATTACGCCGCGCATAGTTATAATCAGGCATCAACCAACGAAGGGATTTCGCCGTGCGCTGGCTCAGGATTGCCCTAGGCTTCACCGTCACCTTGCTGACCCTGCTCTGCTTGAACCCGGCCCTGGCCGCTCAAGGCAGTGGCTGGGCGGTTTTGCTCGACGAACAGGCCGACCTGCAGCTCAGTGACATCCGCTCCCCGCGCTACACCAACCAGTTCAGCCCGATCGAGCTGGACAAGCTTACCGCCGCCGAGCCCGATGGCGCCCTGTGGCTACGCTTCAAGCTGCAACCGGGAACCCATGAGCAGATCCTGCGGATCTTCGCCCCCGACCTGTCCCACCTGAACCTCTACGTGCTCGAAGGCGACAAGCTGATCGAGCAAGTGAACACCGGCTCCGGCCCGTCGCAGGCGCAAAAGCCCCTGCCCAGCAGCGACTTCATGCTGCCGCTGCCACAAAGCGCCAAGCCACTGGACGTCTTTGTACGCCTGGTGTCCGAACACGAACTGCGCCCCTTCATCACCCTGCAATCGGCGGTGATGGGCGCGGCCGACCAGAGCCAGACGCTGATCTACGGCCTGCTCTTCGGCTGCCTGGCGATGCTGATCCTGCACAACCTCACCCGCTTCGCCTACACCCGTTCGCGCAGCAGCCTGTGGCTGGCAGCCTGCGAAGGGCTGCTGACCCTCAGCCTGCTGATGCTGCTGAACCTGTTCGGGCCCTGGCTCCCGGCCTGGGAAGCCCTGCAGACGCCGGGGGCCTATATCGCCCTGCTGCTGACCGCGCCCTGCGGGATGATGTTCGCCTACCGCTTTTTCGCCCCCCTGGGCGCCCATCCGCTGAACCGCCTGCTGCTGGGCAACATCCTGCTGATCAGCCTGTTCGGCCTGTTGCTGCTGTTCGTCGATACCCTGCCGCTGAACATCATCACCTACGGCCTGGTGGCCCTGGCCGGCCTGAGCATGCTGTTCGTCGGTGGCTATCACTGGCACAAGGGCTATCGCCCGGCGCGCCTGTTCGTCGCCGCCATGGTGATCTTCAACCTCGGCACCCTGGTGATCCTGCCGGCCCTGCTGGGGCTGACCCTGGTGGCCCCGCAAGGCCTGATCGTCACCCTCTTGAGCGTGGTGTGCATCGCCGGGCTGCTGATGAGCATCGCCCTGGGCGAGCGCCAGCGCAACATCACCGAGAACCGCTTCAGCGTCAGCCGCGACCTGGCCGCCAGCACCGCCGAGGTCAATGCCAAGGCCGAGTTCCTGGCCAAGATCAGCCACGAGATCCGCACCCCGATGAACGGCGTGCTGGGCATGACCGAGCTGCTGCTGGGCACCCCGCTGTCGGTCAAGCAGCGCGATTACGTGCAGACCATCCACAGTGCCGGCAACGAGCTGCTGACCCTGATCAACGAGATCCTCGACATCTCCAAGCTGGAGTCCGGGCAGATCGAACTGGACGATGTGCAGTTCGACCTCAACGCCCTGATCGAAGACTGCCTGAGCATCTTCCGAGCCAAGGCCGAACAGCAGAACGTCGAGCTGATCAGTTTCATCCAGCCCCAGGTGCCACGGGTCATCAGCGGTGACCCGACACGCCTGCGCCAGGCCCTGCTGAGCCTGTTGGAAAATGCCCTGAAGAAGACCGATGAAGGCGAAGTGCTGATCGTCGTCGCCCTCGACGAGCGCAGCAGCAAACCGCGCCTGCGCATCGCCGTGCAGGACAGCGGCCAGCCGATGGAAGCCGAAGAGCGCGAAGCCCTGCTGCACACCGAGCTGCACAGCAAGAACTTCCTCGCCACCACCCGCCTGGGGGGCAACCTGGGGCTGGTGATCGCCCGTCAACTGATCCTGCTGATGCATGGCGAGTTCGGCATCAAGAGCGGCACCAACCAGGGCAGCACCCTGTGGCTGACCCTGCCCCTGGATGCCGAGCGCCTGGAACACCCGACCGCCGACCTCGACGGCCCACTGCAGGGCGCGCGGGTACTGGTGGTGGACGACAACGACACCTGCCGCAAGGTGCTGGTACAGCAGTGCAGTGCCTGGGGCCTGAACGTCAGCGCCGTGCCATCGGGCAAGGAAGCCCTGGCCCTGCTACGCACCAAGGCGCACCTGCGGGACTACTTCGACGTGGTATTGCTGGACCAGAACATGCCCGGCATGACCGGCATGCAACTGGCGGCGAAGATCAAGGAAGACCCGAGCCTGAACCACGACATCCTGCTGATCATGCTCACCGGCATCAGCAATGCGCCGAGCAAGGTGATTGCACGCAATGCCGGGATCAAGCGCATCCTCGCCAAGCCAGTGGCCGGCTACACCCTCAAGACCACCCTGGCGGACGAACTCAATCAGCGCGACAAGGCCCCCGCCGCCCCCTACAACCAGCCGGCGCACGCTGCCCAGGCCCCGGCGCCAGTCACCGTGCCCAGCGACTTCCGCATCCTGGTGGCCGAGGACAACAGTATTTCCACCAAGGTCATCCGCGGCATGCTCGGCAAGCTCAACCTGCAGCCCGATACCGCCAGCAACGGCGAGGAAGCCTTGCAGGCAATGAAAGCCAACCGCTACGACCTGGTACTGATGGACTGCGAAATGCCGGTGCTCGACGGCTTCTCCGCCACCCAGCAACTGCGCGCCTGGGAAGTCGGCAACCAGCGGGTGCGTACCCCGGTGGTGGCGCTCACCGCGCACATCCTCGCCGAGCACAAGGAGCGCGCGCGCCAGGCCGGCATGGATGGGCACATGGCCAAGCCCGTGGAGCTCTCGCAACTGCGGGAACTGGTGGAACACTGGGTGACCCAGCGCGACCTGCGCGAGCGCAGCACCGCGCACACCAGTTGAGCCGACAGGCTCTGCGGCGCCTGTTAAACTCTCGCTCGCCCTCCTTTAGTCGTGAGCTCCCACCATGCTCCACGTGCTGTTCAGCGTTTACCTGAAGATGCTGGTGCTCTACAGCCCCTTCTTCGTGCTCTCGTGCTTCATCAGCCTGACCCGCGGCTATTCGCTCAAGGAGCGCCGGCGCCTGGCCTGGAAAGTGGCCCTGGCGACCCTGGTCTCCAGCATCCTGCTGTACCTGTTCGGCCGGGTGATCTTCGGCGTGTTCGGCATCACCGTGGACGCCTTCCGCATCGGCGCCGGCAGCGTGCTGTTCATCTCTGCCCTGGGCATGGCCCAGGGCAAATCGGCGGTGCAGACCGACAACGTGCAGCAGGACGTGACCATAGTCCCGCTGACCATTCCCCTGACCGTGGGCCCGGGCACCATCGGCGCCCTGCTGGTGATGGGCGTCAGCCAGCCGCACTGGGACGACAAGCTCACCGCCATCCTCAGCATCGCCCTGGCCAGCCTCACCGTGGGGGTGGTGCTGTACCTGTCCAACCGCATCGAACGCATCCTCGGCGACCAGGGCTTGCAGATCGTCAGCCGGTTGATGGGACTGTTCGTCTGCGCCCTGGCGGCGCAGATCATCTTCACCGGGGTCAGGGGCTACCTGGTCCCTTAGGGCCCCGGCCACCCTCCCATCAAGCGACAGGCAACGGAATGCAGACTCTTCAACGACCCACTGGCACGGGCCCCGCCGCCGCGCGCGCCCTGTGCCTTGCGCAGATCGGGCGCGGCCTGGCCTGCCTGCTGGCCGGGCTCCTGCTCATGCCCCTCCCGGCACTGGCTGGCGAATCGCCCCAGGCCAAGCTCGAGGCCTGGCTGAACAAGACCAGTGAATCCATTGAGCGCTTTGGCGACTTCAAGGTGTACCACCGTCGGGACGGCAGCAGCCCCCGGGAAATCACCTACAAGGGCCAGCTCTATCGGCCGCTGAACGCCTGGCAGATCACCGATGTAAAACCCACCGGGGCGACCCGGGGCGGGCAACCGGTACTGCTGGCCACCACCATCGAATGGATGGGCGTCGGCACGGTGCTGATCGCCGTGCAGAACGACACGCCCCTGGCCCGCGTCCTCAGCCCGGTCAAGAGCAAGAGCGAACCCGACTGGGGCCAGCCGCAACCCGGACGCAGCGACCTGCTGCTGTTTCCCGAGGGCGCGCGGGCCCTGGTGCCCTCCACCGGGCAAGTGCTGTGGTTCGACGAGCGGCTGCCCGGCTGGGGGTTCTCCCACTACGCCATGCTGGTGTCGGTGTCGCCGGACAACAGCAGTGCTGCGTTCCTCGGCAAGGAAGGGCTGCTGCTCAGTTCGGCGGAGCAGGGCGTGTATGCCCAGTTGCCGATCAGCAAAGAGCTGAACCTGAGCCAGCTCTGGCCCCTGTTCAACCAAGCCGGCGACCGCGCGCGAAAGGCCCTGGACGAAGGCCGACGTATTGACCAGAGCCGCCTGCATCACGCCTTGCAGGTGGACTGGGTCGGCCGCCAGTTCAGCTGGCAGCAGGTGCAGGGAAGCTGGCAGCTCAAGGGGCTGGGCCTGAACTCCAGCCCGCTGAAGAAGGAGCATTGAGTGATGACCGTTCTACGTCCATGGCCCGCCCGACAGCTGCTGCAACTGACTACGGCCATGGTGCTGGCCGGTTGCGCCAGCCATGGCAGCGAGCAACCCAGCGATATACGCACCGAGCACGCCAAGGCCTCAGACGCGGTGCTGGAGCTTGAAGTCAGCTTCGCCAAAGCGCCGGACTACAAGCCTGAAACCCGCGGCCCCTATGCATCCAGCCAGTACGTGAAGATCGAGGGCGCACCGGCCCTGGAGATACCCTTCTACCAAAAAGGTATCGGCTTCGAACTGGGCGTGGTGGGTGACCCGCGGGCGCTGCTGGCCCTGCCCTACCCTTCGCCCAAGGCCGACTCATCGAGCAAGAACCTGCGGGTCATCGGCCAACGCCTGGACAGCACCCGCTACCGTTTTGTAGTGCTGCCGCTGTCGGGCTGGAACAGCCTCGACAGCTTCGAGGTGGCCTTCGCCCACAACGGCCGGCGCGAGGCCATGACCTTCACCTACAGCACGCAAGTGGCCTGCAACAGCAGCTTTGCGGTGACCACGCCGACCTACGGTTTCGCTATGTCGGTGGAGGCGCGCTTTCCCAAGGGCGTCCAGGGTTGCCTCAAGGCCTGTGATGCACGCCCCGAGTACGCCGGGCAATGCGCCTACAACTCCGGTTTTCGCCAGGTCTCGAACCTGTAGAAACCCCCTTCCAGCAGGAGCAGGAACCACCCAATGCCCTACAGCGCCGATGCCGCTTTCATTCAGGAACAATGGCAGGCCGGGTGTTTCCCCCGGGAAAACACCCTGGTCCTCGGCAGCGGGTTCTACTGCCTGTTCGACCTGCCCTATGAACATCCCCGGCTGATCAACAACGTCTGGATGCCGGCCCTGGACTATCCCCAACAGGATGAGCCTGACTTCGTCACCACCCTGGGCTTGTGCACCGACGGTCCACAGTCGTTCTATGCCCGGGGTGGGGAGACGGCAGGCTACGGCGGCGATGGCTTCCTGGCCTTGCAGGAAAAAGGCTCGGATGCACTGATCTGGCTGATTGCCCTGCGCGACACCAACCCCTTCAACCGAGTAGAGATCCAGGACCAGTACCTCCATGGCGAATCGACCTCCGGGGTCAGGGTACGAATACCCATTCAGCGCCCTGACCAATTGACCCTGACCTGGCCCTGAACCGCCCCCTCGAAAAGCCGAGCCCCCATGGAAAAACTCACCGCCAACGCAGCCATCGACCTTCTGAGCCGCCACAGGTTGCCCGGCCTCGACGCCGCCGCGCGCTTCTCCCACCTCCTGAACTGGTGGGGAATAGACAGCGACGACCTTGAATTCGCGGCACTTGCACCCAGCCTGCAACAACAGATCCTGACCCAACCGGAGCCCCCGCAAGAGGTGCAAGACCCACGCTACGACGCGCTGCTGCTGATCGCCCTGCGCGCCGAATATCGCGGCGTGACCCACCTGTACCTGAGGCGCTGCCTGCGTGAAGCCGGGCTGGGTGACTACACCGTCAGCGCGAACATCGAGTGCCTGGAGGCCTGCCCCTGCTGCGGCTACCTGACCCTGGGCGCACGAGGCGAATACGAGATCTGCGACCTGTGCCACTGGGAAGACGACGGCAGCGAAGCGCTGGATGTGCAGAGCGGGCCGAACCATAAAACCCTGGGCCAGGCCCGGGAACAATTCACCCGCGACATGAACCATCTGCCGCTGGACAAATGGCCACGCGCCACCGAGTACCCGGCATGATTCCAGCGCCACTGATTGCCCTGATCGAAGCCCAGCCCCGCTACCGCCCGCTTCCTGAAAGCGCCGAGGTCACCCTGGCGCTGGAAGCCCTGGGCATTGCCCCGGACAGCGAGTTCGCACAGATCTACCTGGCCTGCCACCCCGCCGACTTCAGCAGCCGCGCCAGCGACGAAGTGCTCCTCGACATTGCCGGGCCCGGCGAGGAAGTTCGCATGGGCACCGAGTTCATCCATGAGGTCTGGGAGCTGCCAGAGAACTTTGTGGCCTTCACCTCATTGCAAGGCGAAGGCGGCTACTTGCTGGACAAGGACAGCGGCGGCGTCTGGGATTTCGACCTGGGCGACTGGGAAGCTTTCGTCGCCGGCCGCATCCCCGCCAGATGGGCCGGCTTCTTCGAATTCATCACCTGGCTGCTGACCGCCGAACCCAGCGACTCGTAGGAGCCGGCTTGCCGGCTCCTACAGGGGTTTATTGCCGTACCAGCGCGGGGTGTACACCCAGTCGCCGCCCCCGGCCCGGGGGAAGACGCAGGTGGTGGAGGAACCCACCAGCACCATGGTGCGCATGTCCACCTGCTCCGGGGTCAGCTCGCCCAGGGTGATGACCCGCAGGGTCTGGCCCGGGCGGCCAATGTCGCGCCCCAATACCACAGGGGTTTGCGGCGTACGGTGCTGGCGCACGATCTCCAGGGCCCGGCCCAGTTGCCAGGGCCGCGAGCGGGAAATCGGGTTGTAGAAGGCCAGGGCCAGATCCGCCTGGGAGGCGAGGTCCAGGCGCTTCTCGATGATGTCCCAGGGCTTGAGGTTGTCCGACAGCGACAGCACGCAGAAGTCATGGCCCAGAGGCGCACCGGCCTGTGCCGCGGTAGCCAGGGAGGCGGAGACGCCCGGGAGGATCTCCAGATCGACGCTGTGCCAGGCCGGGTCGCTGGATTCGTGCAGGGCTTCGAGCACCGCCGCGGCCATGGCGAACACTCCCGGGTCGCCGGACGACACCACCACCACCGAACGGCCCTGGGCCGCCAGCTCGAAGGCGTGACGGGCGCGCTGCATCTCTTCGCGGTTATCGGTGCAGTGCATCACCTGGTCGGCGCGAAACGGACCGGCCATGCGCACATAGGTCTCATAACCTAGAATGTCATTGGCCCGGGCCAGTTCGGCTTTCACCGCGGGCACCATGAGCTCGGCAGCGCCCGGACCGAGGCCGATCACGGCCAGACGCCCACGGGGGCGGCCAATCTGCTCCGGGTCCAGGGGCTGGTTGGCCACGGCAATGGCGATGTCCTCGCCCACCTTCAGCGGCGGCAGCAATTGCGGCACCGCCTGTTGCGCCAGCTCGACGACGCTGTCGGCGGCCGGCAGGAAGCGCAGCGGTACGCCCAGTTGCGCTGCTGCCTGGTGCAGGGCACGGTCGGCCATGTCGCGGTCAGCGGCCAGCAGGCACACCACCGACTGCACCGCGATGCGCGCCTGATGCAAAGCCTGGCGGATGTGGGTGGCCAGGTCGCTATCAGCTTCGCCGGCAAGCCGCTGCCCACGGCAGGCAACCAGCACGCTGCGGGAGTAGATCAACAGTTCATTGGCCACGGGCTCGCGCTCGGCGGAACCGACCCGGATGGTCAGGCGGGCCTGGTCGTCCTCGGGCAGCTTCGCTGCGGCCAGCCAGGGTGCTGCGCCTTCGATGCGCACGCTTTCGCCACCCAGCAGGTCGGAGACGAACCGCTTGCCCAGCTCCAGGTCACCCAGGGCATAGCCACTGGGCGGGTTGAGCAGGCAGGTGCCGAAGCGCAGTTCACCGCTAGTGGTAATAGCCGCGGCCACTCCAAGGCCCGCAGCGATTTCCCGGGCCATGACGTTGACGCCGCCCAGGCCGCCCAGCAGCGGCACCACGGCGCTGCCGTCTTCGGCCACCGCCAGCACCGGCGGCTCGGCGCCCTTTTCCAGCAGCAGCGGCGCCAGGGTGCGGATCACGATGCCGGCCGCACACAGGGCGATGATGGGCGCGTCCTGCTGATAGAGCTGGCGCAGGGTCGCGCCGAATTCGTGGTAGACCCGGTCGGCGCCTTCGACCCGTTCCGCCAGACCGTGGATCAACGAGTCGGGATACAGCCGCTGGATCTGCCGTGCGGTGTCGAGGCTGCCTTGGCCAAGGATGACGATGGCCGGAGTTGAACGGGCCATCAGCCTTGCCACCTTTCGCCGGGAACGATGATCAGCGAGAAGTACGGCGAGGACATCGGCTCCACGTCATCCAGCGGCACGATCTTCTGGTTGGCCATGGTGGCGCGCTCGACGTACAGCGCACGCCGCGCCAGCCCCAGTTCTTCCAGGACCTGGCGCACCTTGGGGAAGTTGCGCCCCAGCTTCATCACCACCGCCGCATCGGCGTCCGCCAGGCGACGCTTGAGTTCCTCATGGGGCAGCACCCCGGAAAGCACCGACAGGCTCTGGTTGCGATACACCAACGGCGCGCCCAGCACCGAAGCGCCGCCCAGCATCGAGCACACCCCCGGCACCACTTCGGCCTGGTAACGCTCGGCCAGCCGGTCGTGCAGGTACATGTAGGAGCCGTAGAAGAACGGGTCGCCTTCGCAGATCACCGCCACGTCGCGGCCGGCGTCCAGGTGCTGCGCCAGCTCCTGGCTGGCGCTGTCGTAGAAGTCGCTGATCACTTGTTCGTAGGACAGCGGCGCCGGCAGCACCTCGGTGGTGACCGGGTACACCAGGGGCAGCAGGGTCTGGGCCTGTTGCAGATGCCCTTCGATGATGCCGAAGGCATTGCCCTTCTTGCCCTTGGCCACGAAGTAGGCCACCACCGGTGATTCGCGCAGCAGGCGCAGGGCCTTCAGGGTAATCAGTTCCGGGTCACCGGGGCCCACGCCAAGGCCGATCAAACGTCCGGGCTGCTGCATCATTCGACCTCCGTGGCCAGGGCATTGACCGCAGCCGCCGCCATGGCGCTGCCGCCCAGGCGGCCCTGCATGATCACGAAGGGCACCCCGCGGCTGTCGGCGGCGAGCATCGCCTTGGATTCGGCGGCGCCGACGAAGCCCACCGGGAAGCCGAGGATCAGCGCCGGTTTCGGCGCGCCCGCATCGAGCATTTCCAGCAGGTAGAACAAGGCGGTGGGCGCGTTGCCGATCACCACCACGCTGCCTTCCAGGTGCGGGCGCCACAGCTCCAGGGCCGCAGCGGAACGGGTGTTGCCCAGCTCCCGGGCCAGCGCTGGCACGCTGTCGTCGCGCAGGGTGCAGATCACCTGGTTGTTGGCCGGCAAGCGGGCCCGGGTAATACCCTCGGAAACCATGCGCGCATCGCAGAGAATCGGTGCACCGGCCGCCAGGGCATCGCGCCCGGCCTTGCCGGCGCCCTCGGAAAACTGCAGGCCATCGACGGCCTCGACCATGCCGCAGGCATGGATCACCCGCACGGCGAGTTTCTCCAGGTCGGCGGGAATGCGCTCCAGCCGGGCTTCTTCGCGAATGATCGCGAAGGAGTTGCGATAGATCTCCTGACCGTCGCGGATGTAATCAAGCATCAAGGTTGCTCCGTGGGCGGGCATCGAGCAATGCCTCTGCCGCTTCAATAGAAAGGTTGCGTGCGTGCAGCGTGCCGAAACCCGGCAGCGCTGCATCGCGCAAATACAAGTCATAGCGCCCTGGGGCCACCGCCAGCAGGGTGGCCGGCGCCACATGAGCGGCGGCGCAGGAACGCGGGCAGGCGGACAGGTGCACATCCAGTTGGCGGCCATGGCGCTGGAGCAGTCCTGCCAGTTGCAGGGCGTCGCTTTTGGTGTCGGCCAGGGCCTTGCCGCAACCACTGGAACCGGTGCAGGCAATCAAGTGAGCCAAGGCCTGTTGCGGGCTGCACAGCAGGCCCAGTTGTTCCAGGGCTGCAGTGGCCGCCGGCGCATCCGCCGCGGCGATCGAGGGCAGCAGCAGGCTCTGCCAGGGGGTCAGGCGCAGGCTGGCGTCGCCGTACTCTCGGGCCAATTGCGCCGCGCCCTTGAGCATGGCCGGATCGAGCCGCCCCAGGGGCGTGCCCGCGCCAACATAGACCTGCCCGGGCGCAGCCTGTGGATAAGTACCGATGTGCAGCCTGGCGTCACTGGCCTGGCGCCGCCAGCCACCGATATTCAACAGCGGCCGGCTCAGGCGGGGCTCCAGTTGAGCGAGGAAATCCTCCCGCGACATGTCCATCAGCAGGTGACGCATGCGCGTCTGTTCCGGCCGCGCCAGGTCGAGAAACAGCTCCAGCACGGCCACCAGCAGCTCGTGGCCCTGGTCCTGCGCCACCGCCGCCAGGGGTTCATCCACCGGGCAGCCAGCCAGGCCGAACGCCAGCAGCCCCTGGCCGTCGCGCTCAAGGGCCGACAGCCACAGGTCATGGTGATGTTCGAGCATGGCCAGGGCTTCGCCACCGTCGAGCTGTACGGCGAACTTGGCCGACAGTTGGTGAAAGCGCGGATGGCCCTGCAAGGTGTCGAGAATCTGTGCGGCCAGGGGCCGGGTATCCATCAAGCACTGCCGATCGATCCCGGCGCAGGGGCTGAGCATCAGGTTGCGCACATCGTCACCGGCGGCAGTAGTCGGCCCAAGCCCGGCAGCCAGCAGTGCGGCGATCAGTGCCTGATGCTCCGGGCCGATGCCGCGAATCTGCAGGTTGGCGCGGTTGGTGGCCTCGATCACGCCACCGGCGTAAGCCTGCGCCGCCTCGGCCACTGCCACGGCCTGCTCCGCGCTGATGACGCCGCCAGCCAGCTTGATCCGGCAGATGCCACCGTCCAGCGCCGGGACGATGCGCAGCAACCCCGGGCAGGCCGAGGGGCGGATGGCAGTGGACATCGAGCGTTCGTTCAAGGGGGTGACCGGCCGTGTGGGAAAAGCGCTTCGTCAGCGAAGGCGCGGTATTATGCCTGCTTTGTCCGAAGGCATGAAAAGCCTGCCTGTCGGAACAACAGGTTTTGCGTTCGAGGAATAGAGATGTCGCCCTGGCTGACAGTAGTGGGAATCGGTGAAGACGGCTTCAAGGGCCTGGGCAGAAATGCCCGGCACGCCCTGCTGGGCGCATCAAAGATCGTCGGCGCCCAACGCCAGCTGGACCTGCTGCCACCCTGCATCCGTGGCCAGCGCCAGCTGTGGCCCAGCCCGTTTTCCCTGGAGCCGGTGCTGAGCCAGCGTGGTGCTGCAGTCTGCGTCCTGGCCAGCGGTGACCCCATGCTGTTCGGCGTCGGCGCCAGCCTGGCGCGGCAGCTGCCCGCAGAGGAAATCCAGGTACTGTCCTTCCCTTCGTCCTATTCCCTGGCGGCTGCGCGCCTGGGCTGGCCTTTGCAGGAGGTGATCACGCTCTCTGTGGTCGCGCGGCCGATCAGCGCACTCAGCGCCCAACTGTCCGGCGGGGTACGCCTGCTGGTGCTGAGCAATGACGGCCACAGCCCGGCCGCCATTGCCGGCCTGCTGCGCGAGCGCGGTTTCGGCCCGAGCCGGATCAGCGTGCTGGAACACCTGGGCGGCCCCCTGGAGCGGCGCATCGACGGCACCGCCAATGACTGGGCCGCCCCGGCAATCGCCGACCTCAACCTGCTGGCCATCGAATGCCTGGCCGAAGCCAGCACCCCGCGCCTGTCGCGGCTCGCCGGCCTGCCGGACTCGGCCTTTCGCCACGACGGCCAGTTGACCAAGCGCGACGTGCGGGCCATGACCCTGGCGCGCCTGGCACCGGTGCCCGGCGAGCTGCTCTGGGACGTGGGTGCCGGCAGCGGCTCCATCGGCATCGAGTGGATGCGTACCCACCCCAGCTGCCGCGCCCTGGCCATCGAGGCCGACGACGGCCGCCAGCAATTGATCGAACACAACCGCGAGGTACTCGGCGTGCCCGGGCTGCAACTGATACGCGGCCGCGCGCCCCAGGCACTGGCCGGGCTGGAACGCCCGGATGCGATCTTCATCGGTGGCGGCGTGACCCGCGAAGGCGTGCTGCAGGCCTGCTGGAAACAACTCAAGCCCGGCGGGCGCCTGGTGGCCAATGCCGTGACCCTGCAAAGCGAAATGACCCTGATGGACTGGCGAGAACGCCACGGCGGCGAGCTGACCCGCATCCACATCGCCCAGGCCCAGCCACTGGGAGAGTTCGACACCTGGCGCCAGGCCCTGCCGATCACCCTGCTGGACCTGCACAAGCCCCGGGACCTGCCATGAACCTTGCAGGTGCGGGCTTGCTCGCGAATACGTCCGCCCAAGAGACCGAAGTGCGCCCTTGGCGAGCAAGCTCGCCCCTGCGAGGGCTGGGGCATGCGTGAAGAAACAGCGGAACAGCCCGCGCCCCTGCGCAGCGGCCTGACCACCGGCAGTTGCGCCACCGCCACCAGCCTGGCCGCCGCGCGCCTGCTGCTCGAGGGCAGCAATGCCGACGCGGTGCAGATCATCCTGCCCAAGGGCAAGCAGGTGCAGATGCGCCTGGAATTCTGCCGCCACACCGCCGACGGCGCCGAAGCCGGCACTATCAAGGACGCCGGCGACGATCCGGACGTGACCCACGGCGCCCTGCTGTACTCCCGGGTGCGCCTGACCCCTGAACCGGGCATTCGCTTCGTCGCCGGCCAGGGTGTCGGCACCGTGACCCGCCCCGGCCTGGTGCTGGCGGTGGGCGAGCCGGCGATCAATCCCGTACCGCGCCGGATGATCGGCGAGCACCTGCAACGGCTCGCCGAAGAACGGGCCTACCCCGGCGGTTTCGAGGTCACGGTGAACGTCGAGGGCGGAGCGGAACTGGCCCTGAAAACCATGAACCCGCGCCTGGGGATTCTTGGCGGGCTGTCGATCCTGGGCACCAGCGGCATCGTCCGGCCCTTCTCCTGCGCGGCCTACATCGCTTCGATCCATCAAGGCATCGACGTGGCCAAAACCAATGGCTACCTGCACATCGCCGCCTGCACCGGCAACGCCAGCGAGGACACCATGCGCCGGGTCTACGAGCTGCCGGAAATCGCCCTGATCGAAATGGGCGACTTCGTGGGTGCGGTGCTCAAGCACTTGCGCAAAGTACCGGTGGATAAACTCAGCCTGTGCGGCGGCTTCGGCAAGATCAGCAAGCTGGCCGCCGGGCACATGGACTTGCACAGCCGCCACTCCAGTATCGACTTGCCGCAACTGGCGCAATGGGCCGCCGATGCAGGGGCCGACCCAGCCCTGCAACAGGCGATCCGCCAGGCCAATACCAGCCAGCAGGCACTGGCCATGGCCAGCGCCGCCGGAATCGCGCTGGGCGATGCGGTATGCCAGCACGCCCTGGATTTCGCCCGCAGCGTGGTGCCGCCCCAGGTCCAGGTAGAGGTCTTTGCCATCGACCGCCAGGGCGGCATCGTCGGCCACGCCGGAGGTTTCCAATGACCCGTATCCTGCTGCTGGGCGGAGTCACCGAGGCCCTGGCCATCGCCCGCACCCTGGGCCCGGAACATATCTACAGCCTGGCCGGGGTCGGCCGGGTGCCCGGTGACCTGCGGTGCCAGGTACGGGTCGGCGGCTACGGCGGCGCCGAGGGCCTGGCGCGCTTTATCCGCGAGCAGCGGATCGGCCTGCTGCTGGATGCCACCCACCCCTACGCAGCACAGATCAGCGCCAATGCCGTGGCCGCCGCGAAGAGCGCTGGCGTGCCCTGCTGGGCCTTGCGGCGCCCGGCCTGGCAGCCTCAACCGGGTGACGACTGGCGCGAGATCGACGGCTGGGCGCAACTGGTGGAGGCCCTGCGCCCCTTCAAGCGGCCACTGTTCACCCTGGGCCGCGAGCCCTTGCAGCACCTGGATGAAATTCCCCCCGGGCAATTCTGGACCCTGCGCGCCCTGGAGGCCTGCCCGGGCAACGAGCACTGCGAAGTCATAGGTGCCCGCGGGCCGTTCCTGATCGAAGACGAGCGGCAGTTGTTCGCCCGCCGGCAGATCGACGTGCTGATCAGCAAGAACAGTGGCAGCAGCGCCACCGAACCCAAGCTGGAAGTGGCCCGCGAGCGCGGGCTGCCGGTGCTGGTACTCAAGCGTCCGGACCTGCCCGAAACGGATCGCAATTTCAGCAGCACGGCCCAGTTGCTGCTGGCCCTGGGCTTGCCGGATAAAGCCTGACAGACAAAACCATCGCGCCCCACAGCAACATGGGAAACCCCTGGCAGCGCGCGCCAATTCCTTGCTTTAGCCTTCCTTGAACAGCCTCAGTGACGCCGGCGCCGGGCAGGACCGCCTGTCGCTTCACTGGGTTTTTCGCGGGCAAATGGGTTGCCGCGACGTATCCCAAGGAATACATTCGCCATGTTCGTTTTCGAGCAGACTCCTGAGTTCAGCCGCTGGCTGCTGAACCTGAAGGACCCGCAAGGGAAAACCCGTGTACTGGCCAGGATCCGCGCCGCACAGCTGGGCCGTTTTGGCGACTGCGAACCTGTGGGCGAAGGCGTCCACGAGATGCGCATCCACCGCGGCCCGGGTTACCGGGTGTACTTCTCGCGCCGCGGCAAAGTGATCTACCTGCTGTTGATCGGCGGCGACAAGGCCACCCAGAAACGCGATATCCAACGGGCCAGGCAACTGGCCTGCGACCTCAAGAGCGAGGGCTGAAACATGCGCACCCCAGTGACCCGCTTCGACGCGGCGGAGTACCTCAAGACCCCTGAAGACATGGTCGCCTACCTCGACGCCTGCTTCGAGGAAGACACCGGCGACGGCGTGCTGATCCGCGCCGCACTCAACGACATCGCCCGTGCCCGCGGCATGACCCAGGTCGCCCGTGACACCGGCCTGGGCCGCGAAAGCCTGTACAAGGCACTCGGCAGCCAGGGCAACCCGGAGTTCGCGACTATCATCAAGGTGATGAAGGCCCTGGGGTTGAAGATCAACGTCAGCAACGCCTGAACCACTCCTGCGACACCACACCGCACACGGTGTTTTTTTACTTATCCACAGCGATCAGGCTAAATACCCGCCTGATCGCTCAACCGACGGATCGCCCACCATGTCCCGACAACGGCTCGCATTTGCCTGGATCGCCTGCTTCGCAGTGCTGTTCAACATGCTTGCCATGCCGCTTTCCGGGGCCATGCAGCGCAGCGATTCGGGGCTGGACGAGCAACTGCTGTGGGGCAGCTTCTGCTCCTCCACCGGCACCAAGCTGGTGGCCATTTCCCTGGGCAAGCTCGACCAGCAAGCGCCACAGAACGACGACCATTCCACCATGCAGCACTGCTGGTGCTGCTCCGGCTCGCCGCCGCTGGTGGCCTTGCCCGGGCACGTTCCCCAGCTGTCTTTCACCCGCTTCGCAGTCCAGCCGGGCGCACCGCAACCGCAGGTAGAACGGCTCACCCTGCGCCAGCAATGGCCCAGCCTGAACCCCGGTGCCCCGCCTCTGGCATGATTCCCTTTCGCAAGTGATCTGCGTCTTTGAATCGTTCTGGAGAACTCACATGTCCAAACCATCCCTGGTCAAGCAATCCCTGCTGCTGGCCGCACTGCTGCTGCCTGCCTGTTTCGCCACCGCCCACGACTACAAGGCCGGTGACCTGCAGATCGCCCATCCCTGGTCTCAGGAACTGCCGCCGAACGCGCCCACCGTGGCCGCGTACTTCGTGGTGCACAACCCGGGCAAGAGCGCCGACACCCTGCTCAGCGTCGACTCGCCGATCGCCGGCAAGGCCGAGCTGCACGAGCACGTCAAGCAAGGCGACATGATGAAGATGCAACAAGTGGCCAAGGTGGCGGTGCCCGCCGGTGGCGAGGCGACCTTCGCCCCCATGGGCTACCACGTGATGTTGCTGGAGCTCAAGGACCGCAGCCTGCTCACCGACGGCAAGCGTTTCCCGCTGACCCTGCACTTTGAAAAAGCCGGTGACGTCACGGTCGAAGTAGCGGTGCAAAAGCAGGCGCCGGACGCCATGCAAGGGCATATGCACGCCCAGTAAGCACTGACCGGCCCTCACCGTGAACGCCCCGCACGCGCCTGGCCGCAGGCGGTCCGTGCCGCGCCGCGACTCGTCTGGAGTCCGCCGCGGCAGCTGGATCAGCCTGTTCGCCATGCTGATGATTTTTATCGGCCCGCTGATTTCCCAGTCGATGCCGATGGATCACGCGATGCCGATGAACATGTCCGTTTCCATGGACATGGGCGACGCTGCGCCCGGCTGCCACGGTGAAAGCCCGCACCACGCACAGAAGGGCAGATCCCAGGGCGAAGAGCATGTGCTCTGGGAAAAATGCGGCTATTGCAGCCTGCTGTTCAATTGCCCGGCACTGCCTTCGGCGCTGTCGTTCGCCGCTCTGTTCACGCCACCCACACCGTATTTCCTGATCCCCGCCACGCGCCTGGGCCACGCCCGGCAGACCGTGTTCCCCGGCGCCCTGACCCGCGCCCCACCGTTCCTCGCCTGAGTCTTCAGCTCATCCCACACGGCCGGCTGTCAGCGCGACAGACGCGTACCCGCGGCCGTGTCATTCAAGACCGAACGATGGAACATCTATGTTTTCTGCCGACTCTCGCCTGGGCGTTGCCCAGCCACTCAAGACCTTCGCCCTGAACCCTGCGCGCCAGCACTTCAACCGCGCCCTCGCGGTCCTCTGCGGCGCTCTGCTGACGCCCCTGGCGCTGGCCGACGATGCCGCAACGGACCACTCCCGGCACAGCACCGAACTGAGCCCGACGGTGATCACCGCCATCGCCCCCAGCTCGCCCCTGACCGTGGTCACCAACCCCAAGGACCCGCGCCAGCCGGTGCCGGCCAGTGACGGCGGCGACTACCTCAAGACCATTCCCGGCTTTGCCCTGGTGCGCAACGGCGGCACCAACGGCGACCCGGTGCTGCGGGGCATGTTCGGCTCGCGGCTGAACATCCTCACCAACGGCGGCATGATGCTCGGCGCCTGCCCGGGCCGCATGGACGCGCCGACCTCTTATATCTCTCCGGAAACCTACGACCGGCTGACCGTGATCAAGGGCCCGCAGACCGTGCTCTGGGGCCCGGGCGCCTCGGCCGGCACAGTGCTTTTCGAGCGCGAACCGGAACACTTCGGCGAACTTGGCACCCGGGTCAATGCCAGCCTGCTGGCCGGCTCCAACGGGCGCTTCGACAAGACCCTGGATGCCGCTGCCGGTGGCCCCCTGGGTTATGTGCGGGTGATCGGCAACACCGCCCACGCCGACGACTACCGCGACGGCAACAATGACACCGTGGCCTCGCGCTACGACAAGTGGAACGGTGACGTGGCCCTGGGCTGGACCCCGGACGCCGACACCCTGCTGGAACTCACTGCCGGCAAGGGCGATGGCGAAGCCCGCTACGCCGGGCGCGGCATGGACGGCTCGCAATTCAAGCGCGAAAGCCTGGGCCTGCGTTTCGAGAAGTCCAACCTTGGCGAGGTGCTGGACAAGGTCGAGGCCCAGGTCTACTACAACTACGCCGACCACGTGATGGACAACTACAGCCTGCGCACCCCATCCGGCACCGGAATGATGGCCGGCCCCATGGCCTCCAACGTCGACCGTCGCACCCTCGGGGCGCGGATCAAGGCCACCTGGCGCTGGGCCGACCTGCAACTGATCGGCGGCCTGGACGCCCAGACCAACGAACACCGCAACCGCGCCAGCAGTGGCGTCGACACCTACAAGGAGCTGCCTCGCACCAAGGACGCCGACTTCCACAACTACGGAGCCTTCGGCGAGCTGACCTGGTACGCCGCCGAGCGTGACCGCATGATCACCGGCGCGCGCCTGGACCGCGCCTCGGCCAAGGACTACCGGCAAAGCATCGGCTCGGGAATGATGACCCGCCCCAACCCCACCGCCGGCGACACCCGGGCCGATACCCTGCCCAGCGGCTTCGTGCGCTACGAGCATGACCTGGCCGACAGCCCGACCACGCTCTACGTCGGCCTTGGCCACACCCAGCGCTTCCCCGACTACTGGGAGCTGTTCTCGCCGAAAATGGGCCCGGCCGGCTCGGTGAACGCCTTCGATTCGATCAAGCCGGAAAAGACCACCCAGCTCGACTTCGGCCTGCAATACCAGGGTGAAGACCTGGAAGCCTGGGCCTCGGGCTACATCGGCCAGGTGCGCGACTACATCCTCTTCGACTACAACTCGAAAATGATGGGCATGAGCACCTCTCGGGCCGAGAACATCGACGCCCGGATCATGGGCGGCGAACTGGGCGCGGCCTACAAGCTGACCTCCAACTGGAAAGCCGACGCGACCCTGGCCTACGCCTGGGGCAAGAACAGCAGCGACGGCAAGGCCCTGCCACAGATGCCGCCGCTGGACGCGCGCCTGGGCCTGACCTACAGCGAGGACGACTGGAGCGCCGGGGCCTTGTGGCGCGTGGTCGCAGCGCAAAACCGGGTGGACCTGAACAAGGGCAACGTGGTCGGCAAGGACTTCGGCAAGAGCGGCGGCTTCGGCGTGTTCTCCCTCAACGGCGCCTACCGGGTGACCAAGAACCTCAAGCTCAGCACCGGGGTCGACAACCTGTTCGGCAAGGCCTACGCCGAGCACCTGAACCTGGCGGGCAATGCCGGCTTCGGCTATCCGGCGACGGACCCGCAAGCCATCAAGGAACCGGGGCGCACGCTCTGGACCAAGGTTGACCTGAGTTTCTGATGCCCCTTCGCCGGCACGCCGTCTCCTCGTCGCAGGAGCGGGCTTGCCGGCGAACAGCCCCCATAAGAAAAGATCCACAGCCCTGCGGAGCCTTCCCCGATGAACCGACCCAAAGTGTCTTTCTACAACCTGGCCTGGCGCTGGCATTTCTACGCCGGGCTGTTCGTCGCCCCCTTCATGGTGATGCTGGCCCTGACCGGCATCGTCTACCTGTTCAAACCGCAGCTGGACCCGCTGATGTACCCCAGCCTGCTCAAGGTGCCTGCCGCCCACCACAGCCTCAGCGCCGATGAGCTGTTGCAACGGGTTCAGGCCGCCTACCCCCAGGGCCATATCAAGCAGTACCTGCCCCCTGTGGATGCCGAGCGCAGCGCGCAGTTCGTGGTGCAGCACAAAGGCCAGGAACTCAATGTATTCATCGACCCCTACCACGGCGACGTGCTCGGCGAGCAGGATGCCAAGGGCAACCTGCAGGCCATGGCCCGGGCCATTCATGGCGAGCTGATGATCGGCACCCCGGGTGATCGGCTGGTGGAACTGGCCGCGAGCTGGGGCATTGTCCTGGTGGTCTCGGGCCTGTACCTGTGGTGGCCGCGGGGCAAGTCTTCGGCCGGGGTACTCTGGCCACGCTGGAGTGCCCGCGGCCGCCTGTTCTGGCGTGACCTGCACGGTGTGCTGGGTTTCTGGGGCTCGGCCTTCCTGCTGCTGATGCTGCTCAGCGGCATGACCTGGACCGGCTTCTGGGGCAAGCAGTACGCCGACCTGTGGAACCGCTTTCCGGCGGCCATGTGGAACGACGTGCCGACCTCCGACCAGCAGGCCGGAGAGCTCAACAGCGCCAGCCGCCAGACCGTGCCCTGGGCCCTGGAAAACACCCCCATGCCGATGTCCGGCGACCACGCCGAGCACATGGCCCACAACGCCGGCAATACCGCTGCGGCCGCCCCCGCCATCAGCCTGCAGGCGGTGCAGGACATCGCCCGTCAGCGCCAGGTCGAAGCGGGCTACAGCATCACCCTGCCGAGCACGGCGACAGGGGTATTCACCATCGCCGTATTCGCCGACGACCCGCGCCACGACGCCACCCTGCACGTCGACCAGTACAGCGGCCAGGTGCTCGCCGATGTGCGCTGGAAGGACTACAGCAACGTGGCCCGGGCCACCGAGCTGGGAGTGATGCTGCACGAAGGCAAGATGTTCGGGCGCTTCAACCAGATCCTGGTGCTGGTGGTGTGCCTGATGATCCTGCTCGGCGCCGTGAGTGGTCTCATCATGTGGTGGCAACGACGGCCCCAGGGCCGGCTCGGCGTACCACCACTGCGCCACGACCTGCCACGCTGGAAGACCGCAATGCTGGTCATCGGCCTGCTGGCCCTGGCCTTCCCGCTGGTGGGGGCTTCGCTGGTCGTGGTCTGGCTGCTGGACCGCCTGCTGCTATCGCGCTGGAACCGTGATCCTGAATCAGCCTCATCTTCAACATGAATCAGCCGAGATGCGCATTCCAGAGGGCTCTGTACACTCCGCGCGCTTCAGTCGCGCACAGTTATAATGTTACTTTATAACGCTTGGTGTAAGATCCCCGCCCGCAGCCTCATCCGCTGCGGGCAACCCTCTGGAAGAAGTGATTCACCGTCCCGATGAACAAGTACCTGCTGCCCAGCCTCTGCCTGATGGCCCTGACTTCCCCGGCCCAGGCCGACGGCTCCGCCCTGACCCTGCCCACCGGCACCATCTCCGCCGCCGCCAGCGAAGCCGACGACAGCATCAGCCTGGCCACCCCCACCAGCGCCGGTTCGCGCCTGGGCCTGAGCGCCCTGGAAACCCCGGCCAGCACCGACAGCCTGAGCGGCGATCGAATCCGCGCCCGGGGCGATCGGAGCATCCAGGACGCGGTATCGCGCAGCGCCGGCATCAGCCGCACCGGCACCCCGGGCGACGGCGGCACCTCGCTGTCGGCACGGGGCTTTACCGGGCAGAGCTCGGTGATGCAGCTGTATGACGGCAACCGCATGTACACCGGCATGGGCACCGTGACCTTCCCGGTGGACACCTGGGCGGTGGAGCGGGTCGACGTGCTGCGCGGCCCGGCCTCGGTGCTGTACGGCGAAGGCGCCACCGGAGCGGTGATCAACACCGTCCCGAAAAAGCCGTTCAGCGGCGAAATCGAAAACCACCTGCGCCTGGGCTACGGCTCCTTCGATCGCCAGCAGCAGGCCCTGGACAGCGGCGGCTCCCTGAGCGACACCCTGAGCTACCGGCTCAACCTCAACCGCGAGCGCAGCAACGGCTGGATCGACCGGGGCGATTCCTCCGGCGACTTCGTCAGCGCTGCCCTGCGCTGGCAGGCCCGTGACGACCTGGCCTTCACCCTGGCCCACGACTACGGCGACCAGAACCCGATGAACTACTTCGGCACGCCACTGATCGACGGGCGTTTGCACAAGAGCCTGCGGGACAAGAACTACAACGTGCGCAATGACAAGCAGCACTACAACGACCAGTGGACCCGCCTGACCAGCCAATGGCAGATTTCCGACAACCTCAGCGCCAGCAACGAGCTGTACTACCTCAAGGCCCAGCGCCGCTGGCAGAACGCCGAGAACTACAACTTCAACAGCCTGGGCCGGCAACTGACCCGCAGCGGCAACTTCGGCATCGGTCACCAGCAGGAACAGGTCGGCGACCGCCAGACCTTCACCTTCAAGCACTCGCTGCTGGGCCTCGACAGCCAGACCCTGACCGGGGTCGACTACAACCGCATCCGCTTCCACATGAAGAGCAACTCGCCCTTCATCGACAGCTTCAGCAACGGTCAGCCGGTGGACCTGTACCATCCGGCCCCGGACGACTTCGCCAGCGACAGCCCCTACCGCGACCAGTTCAAGACCACCACCAGGCAGATGTCGGTGTTCGCCGAAAACCGCCTGCAGCTCAGCGAGCGCTGGTCCCTGGTGAGCGGTGTGCGCCGCGACTACGTGCATATTGATCGCGATGACTTGAAGGACGACAGCCGAAGCGACAAGACCCTGACCGGTAACAACTGGAAGGCCGGGCTGGTGTTTGCGGTGACCCCGGACACCTCCCTCTATGGCCAGTACTCCACCAGCACCGACGGTGTCGGCGGGCTGATTTCCCTGAGCAAGAGCCAGCAGCAATTCGACCTCTCCAGCGCCAGGCAGACCGAGATCGGCCTCAAGCAGATGTTCTGGGACCAGCGCGGCGAATGGACCCTGGCGGCCTACCACATCGTCAAGAAGAAGCTGCTGACCGATGTACCGGGCGACCCGGACCTGAAACAGCAGGTGGGCCAGCAATCCTCCAACGGCCTGGAAGCCAGCCTGGACCTGCAACTGCCCCGCGCCTGGCAACTGCAGGCCAACGCCGCCATCGTTCGCGCCCGGTACGACGACTTCCAGCAGGACGTCGACGGCGTGCAGGTCTCCCGCGACGGCAAGCGCCCGGTGGACGTGCCCCGGCGCACCGCCAACCTGTGGCTGAGCAAGGCCCTCGACGATGACCTGCGGGCCGGCGCCGGAGTGCGCTACGTAGACGCACGCTACGCCGACATGGCCAACCGGAATCAGTTGCCCAGCTATACCGTGGTGGATGCCGCGCTGTCGTGGAAAGCCCTGCCCAGCACCACCCTGGGCCTGCAATTGAACAACCTGTTTGACCGCCAGTACGCGCAAAGCCAATACAATGACGGCCAGCAATGGATACTCGGCGAGCCGCGCTCGTTCTTCGTCACCGCTGACTACACCTTTTAACCTCACCTGCGGCCACCGCGCGGGGACCACACGGATACGGCATGACCTCGCTGAACCTCACCAACCTGGCCTGGACACCCTTGGGCCAGGGCCACTGCCACCACCAGTTCCAACTGCGTGAGGCCAGCCTGCAGGTGGCGGCCGGCGAGTTCGTCGGCCTGATCGGGCCCAACGGCAGCGGCAAGACCAGCCTGTTGCGCTGCGCCTATCGCTTCAGCAAGCCGCAGCAGGGCGAGGTGCAGCTTGAGCATCAGAATGTGTGGAAGCAGTCGCCGCGCTGGTGCGCGCAACGCATCGCCGTGGTCCTCCAGGAGTTTCCCGACGCCTTCGGCCTGACTGTGGAAGAGGTGGTCGCCATGGGCCGCACCCCGCACAAGGGCCTGTTCGACGGCGACACCCAGGACGACCGGCGCATCGCCCGCGAGGCCCTGGAATCGGTGGGCCTGCTGGGCTTCGAGGACCACGCCTTCGCCACCCTGTCCGGCGGTGAGAAACAGCGGGTGATCCTGGCCCGCGCCCTGGCCCAGCAACCCCAGTTGCTGATCCTCGACGAGCCCACCAACCACCTCGACCCGCGCTACCAGCTGGAGTTGCTGCAGCGGGTCAAGCGCCTGGGCATCGGTACCCTGGCGAGCATCCACGACCTGAACCTGGCCGCAGCCTTCTGCGACCGCCTGTATGTCCTCGACCACGGGCGCATCGTCGCCAGCGGCACGCCCGGCGAGGTGCTCACCGTCGAGTTGCTGCGCAACGTCTTCGGCGTCGAGGCGCTGATCGACGCCCATCCCCTGTCCGGCTACCCACGAATCACCTGGATCACCCAACCATGACCTTGCGCTCCCTGCTTCGCTCCAGCCTGCTCCTGGCCCTGTCTCTGGGGGCCGCCCAGGCCTTCGCCGAGGCCACCCATTACCCGCTGACCATCACCAGCTGCAACCGCGAAGTGACCTTCAAGCAAGCGCCGAAACACGCCCTCAGCCATGACATCAACATGACCCAGATGATGCTCGCCCTGGGGCTCAAGCCACGCATGGTGGGCTACAGCGGGATCAGCGGCTGGAAGGCCGTGACCCCGCAGATGAGCGCCCTGCTCGACGGCCTGCCGGAACTGGCGGCCAAGTACCCGTCGGTGGAAACCCTGCTCAATGCCAACGTCGACTTCTTTTTCGCCGGCTGGGACTACGGCATGCGCGTGGGCGGCGACCTCACGCCCCAGACCCTGGCGCCGCTGGGGATCAACGTCTACGAGTTGACCGAGTCCTGCGCCTTCGTGATGAAGCGCCCGGCCGCCAGCCTCGAGGACACCTACACCGACCTGCGTAACCTCGGGCGGATCTTCGACGTGCAGGATCGCGCCAACGCCCTGATCGCGCAGATGCAGGAGCAGGTGGCCCAGGTACAGAAGGACCTGCCCAGGGACAAGCCGCGGGTATTCCTCTATGACAGCGGCGAAGACCGGGCCATGACCTCGGGCCGCCTGGGCATGCCCCAGGCCCTAATCGACGCGGCTGGCGGGCGCAATATCCTCGATGACGTCGACGCCAGCTGGACCCGGGTCAACTGGGAAACCGTGGTCGAGCGCAACCCGCAGGTGATCGTGATCGTCGACTACAGCGAAGTCAGCGCCGAGCAGAAGCAGCAGTTCCTGCTGAACAACAAGGCCCTGCAAGGAGTCGATGCGATCAAGAACCAGCGCTTCATCGTCATCCCCTATGTGCAGGCCACGCCGGGCATCGACAACGTGCTGGCGGTGGAAACCCTGGCAAAGGGTTTCCACGGCGAATGACCAGTCCCCGCTATGCCGCACTGTTGATGGCCCTGGGCGCCCTGCTGCTGGCGTCCTGCGTGGTGTCCCTGGGCTTTGGCCCGGCGCGGGTGCCGGTGGAGGTGGTGGGGCGCATTCTGTTGCACAAGGCCCTGGGCCTGGGCGTTGTGGACTGGAGCCCGGGCCAGGAGCACATCGTCTGGCTGATCCGCGTGCCGCGCATGCTCCTGGGGGCCCTGGTGGGTGCCGGGCTGGCACTGATCGGCGCGGTGCTGCAGGCGGTGACCCGCAACCCGCTGGCCGACCCGCACCTGCTGGGGGTGACCTCCGGCGCCACCCTCGGCGCGGTGATCGTGGTGCTGCACCTGGGCCAGGTGATTGGGCTTTTGACCCTGCCCCTGGCGGCCTTTGTCGGCGCCCTGCTGAGCATGGCGCTGGTGCTGGGGATCGCCGCCCGCAACGGCCGCCTCGACAGCGACCGGCTGTTGCTGTGCGGGGTGGCGGTGTCGTTCGTGATGATGGCCGCGGCCAACCTGCTGCTGTTCATGGGCGACCACCGCGCCAGCTCCGCAGTGATGTTCTGGATGCTCGGCGGCCTGGGCCTGGCGCGCTGGGAACTGCTGGCGATCCCCGCCGCCAGCGTGCTGCTGGGGCTGGTGTTGCTGCTGGGCATGGCGCGCCCGCTGAACGCCCTGATGGCCGGCGAGCAGACCGCCGTGACCCTGGGCCTGAACGCGCGCAATGTGCGCCTGAAGGTGTTCCTGATTGCCTCGCTGATGACCGGAGTGCTGGTGTCCATCAGCGGCTCCATCGGTTTTGTCGGGCTGATGGTGCCGCACATTGCCCGGCGCCTGGTGGGCGCCGAACACCGCCGGCTGCTGCCGGTGTGCGTGCTGCTGGGCAGCGTGTTCCTGGTCTGGGTGGATGTGGCTGCGCGCACCCTGATCGCCCCCGAGGACCTGCCCATCGGCGTGGCCACCGCGGCCATCGGCGGGGTGTTCTTCATCGGCCTGATGCGCCGCCGCTGACTGTGCCCGCCTCTGTAGGAGCCGGCTTGCCGGCGAGGGCGCCCGTAGGCCTTGTGCCAGGTTCAAGGGCCTCTTCGCTGGCCAGCCAGCTCCTACAATCGTCGCCCTTGCTTTAAGATCGCGCGCTTGGATCTCTCAGGATGAGTCTCATGTTCAGAACCGCATTCTTGGCCTTGCTGCTCGGCACAGCCCTTGGCGCCCAGGCCGGCACCTCGGTCGACGTCTCGAAAATCTACGGCAACATCCAGATCGTCAACAGCTTCCCCGACTACAAGGTCAAGGTGGTGAACTCCTTCCCCGACCTGAAGGTGAAGCAGGTCAACTCCTTTGCCGACGCGCCGGGCAAGTGGAAAATCGTCAACAGTTTTCCCGACTACAAGATCCAGATCGTCGACTCCTTTCCCGACTTCACCATCAAATATGTCGATTCCTTCCCGGGCGTGAACTGAAGCCACCCCCAGGCCACGGCTGCCGCCCAGCGGCAGCACCACAATGACGCACCCCGACGCACCAGCCCCTTGCCCAAGCCTCGTCTTGGGGCATCACCTCCCCCGCCCGCGCCGTTAAAGCGACGTTTTCATGCCTTGCGCCGACTCGGCACACCCCTTGCAAAACAGCCCTTCAGCAGTCCGCATCTACCACCTGAAAAATCAAGAGTTCATGGAGATCGCACAATGAAGCGTCGTAGTTTGCTCAAGGCTTTCACTCTCACGGCAAGCATTGCCGCGATGGGCATGACCTGGACCGTCCAGGCCGCCGAAACCATCAAGGTGGGGATCCTGCACTCGCTGTCGGGCACCATGGCGATCTCCGAAACGTCCCTCAAGGACATGGCGCTGATGACCATCGACGAAATCAACGCCAAGGGCGGGGTCAACGGCAAGCTGCTGGAGCCGGTGGTGGTGGACCCGGCCTCGAACTGGCCGCTGTTCGCCGAGAAGGGCCGCCAGTTGCTGACCCAGGACAAGGTGGCGGTGGTATTCGGCTGCTGGACCTCGGTGTCGCGCAAGTCGGTGCTGCCGGTGTTCGAGGAGCTCAACGGCCTGCTGTTCTACCCGGTGCAGTACGAAGGCGAAGAGATGTCGCCCAACGTCTTCTACACCGGCGCCGCACCGAACCAGCAGGCGATCCCGGCGGTGGAATACCTGATGAGCGAGGACGGCGGCAGCGCCAAGCGCTTCTTCCTCCTGGGCACCGACTACGTCTACCCGCGCACCACCAACAAGATCCTGCGTTCGTTCCTGCACTCCAAGGGCGTGGCCGACAAGGACATCGAAGAGGTCTACACCCCGTTCGGCCACAGCGACTATCAAACCATCGTCGCCAACATCAAGAAGTTCTCCGCCGGTGGCAAGACTGCGGTGATCTCCACGGTCAACGGTGACTCCAACGTGCCCTTCTACAAGGAACTGGCCAACCAGGGCCTGAAAGCCACCGACGTGCCGGTGGTGGCCTTCTCGGTGGGCGAGGAAGAACTGCGCGGCATCGACACCAAGCCCCTGGTGGGCAACCTCGCGGCCTGGAACTACTTCGAGTCGGTGGATAACCCGGTGAACCAGAAGTTCGTCGCCGCCTGGAAGGCCTACGCCAAGGCCAAGAACCTGCCGGGCGCGGACAAGGCGGTGACCAACGACCCGATGGAAGCCACCTACGTCGGCATCCACATGTGGGCCCAGGCGGTGGAGAAAGCCAAGTCCACCGATGTCGACAAGGTTCGCGAGGCCCTGGCCGGGCAGACCTTCGCCGCCCCTTCGGGCTACACCCTGACCATGGACAAGACCAATCACCATCTGCACAAGCCGGTGATGATCGGCGAGATCCAGCCCGACGGTCAGTTCAACGTGGTCTGGCAGACCGAAGGCCCGATCCGTGCCCAGCCCTGGAGCCCGTTCATCCCGGGCAACGACAAGAAGCCGGACTACGCGGTCAAGAGCAACTGATCCGAACCTGACGCCTTCCCCGTAGGAGCGAGCTTGCTCGCGACGAGGTCCGCAGGACCTCCAACGAAAACCGCCCGGCTGGCCGCTGCGCGGATCGCGAGCGAGCTCGCTCCTACAGGTTATCCGGGCGCTTTCAAGGACACCGATATGCCCACTGCCCTCTACCGTTTGATCCTCGCCGGCCTGCTGTTACTGCCATGGACGGCCCAGGCCGGGGATGCCGAAGACTTCGTCGCCGGCAACTCCGGCGAGCAGGCCCGGCTCCTGGAAACCTGGGCCGCGCAGCCCGACCCGGCGCGCCTGGAACTGCTCAACGCCCTGCAGCAGGGCCAGTTGAACATCGCCGGCGAAAGTAGAACCCTGCGCCTGAACAACCGCCTGCGGGGCCTGATCGACAGCGCCCTGGCCAGCCACCAGTTGCTCGCCAGCGACGCCAACAGCCGTCTGGCCGCCGCCCGCCAACTGCAGAAAAGCGCCAAGCCGGCGCAACTGAAATTCCTCGATGCCCGACTGGCCGCCGAGCAAGCCCCGGACGTGCACGATGCCCTGAGCCTGGCCCTGGCCAACCTGCAACTGGTGGACAGCGACCCGGCGGTGCGCCTGGCCGCCGTGCGCCTGCTGGGGGAAACCGGCGACCCGCTGGCCCGTACCCGCCTCGAAGGCCTGCTCGAACCCGGGGTCGAAGCCGATGCCGCGGTACGCACCGCGGCCGAAACCAGCCTGGCCCAGGTCAAGCGCAAGCTGCTGGTGGGCGAAGTGCTGGGCCAGGCCTTCAGCGGCCTGTCCCTGGGTTCGATCCTGCTGCTGGCGGCCCTGGGGCTGGCCATCACCTTCGGCCTGCTGGGGGTGATCAACATGGCCCACGGCGAGATGCTGATGCTCGGCGCCTACGCCACCTATGTGGTGCAGTTGCTGTTCCAGCGCTACGCCCCGCAAGCCATCGAGTACTACCCACTGCTGGCGCTGCCGGTGGCGTTTTTCGTCACCGCCGGGATCGGCATGGCCCTGGAGCGCACGGTGATCCGCCACCTCTACGGCCGGCCCCTGGAAACCCTGCTGGCCACCTGGGGCATCAGCCTGATGCTGATCCAGCTGGTGCGCCTGCTGTTCGGCGCGCAGAACGTCGAAGTGGCGAACCCGGCCTGGCTGTCCGGCGGCATCCAGGTGCTGCCCAACCTGGTACTGCCCTACAACCGCATCGTGATCATCGCCTTCGCGCTGTTTGTCGTGGTGCTCACCTGGCTGCTGCTGAACAAGACCCGCCTGGGCCTGAACGTGCGCGCGGTGACCCAGAACCGCAACATGGCCGCCTGCTGCGGCGTGCCCACCGGGCGCGTGGACATGCTCGCCTTCGGCCTCGGCTCGGGCATTGCGGGCCTGGGCGGCGTGGCCCTGAGCCAGATCGGCAACGTCGGCCCGGACCTGGGCCAGAGCTACATCATCGACTCGTTCCTGGTGGTGGTCCTCGGCGGGGTCGGGCAACTGGCCGGCAGCGTGCTGGCGGCCTTCGGCCTGGGGGTGGCGAACAAGATCCTCGAACCGCAGATCGGCGCCGTGCTCGGCAAGATCCTGATCCTTGCGCTGATCATTCTGTTTATCCAGAAACGCCCGCAGGGACTCTTCGCACTGAAAGGACGGGTGATCGACTGATGAATCAACCACTGCTCATTACCGCCACCCAGAAAGCCGGGCCCAGGGTCACGATCACCGTCGGGGCGTTGCTGCTCCTGGTGCTGCTGGCCCTGCCGCTGCTGTCGCTGCTACCGGCGGACAACCCGCTGCAGGTCTCGGCCTACACCCTGACCCTGGTGGGCAAGATCCTCTGCTACGCCATCGTCGCCCTGGCCCTGGACCTGGTCTGGGGCTACGCCGGGCTGCTGTCCCTGGGCCACGGCCTGTTCTTCGCCCTGGGCGGCTACGCCATGGGCATGTACCTGATGCGCCAGGCCGCCGGGGATGGCCTGCCGGCCTTCATGACCTTCCTTTCCTGGAGCGAACTGCCCTGGTACTGGGCCGGCACCGAGCATTTCCTCTGGGCCCTGTGCCTGGTGGTGCTGGCCCCGGGGCTGCTGGCCCTGGTGTTCGGCTTCTTCGCCTTCCGCTCGCGGATCAAGGGCGTGTACTTCTCGATCATGACCCAGGCCCTGACCTTCGCCGGGATGCTGCTGTTCTTTCGCAACGAGACCGGCTTTGGCGGCAACAACGGCTTTACCAACTTCCGCAGCATCCTGGGCTTCGGCATCACCGAACCGGGCACTCGGGCGGTGCTGTTCCTGGCCACGGTGGCGCTGCTGGTGGGCAGCCTGTACCTGGGCTGGCGCCTGGCCCGGAGCAAGTTCGGCCGGGTGCTGACGGCCCTGCGCGATGCCGAGAACCGCCTGATGTTCTGCGGCTACGACCCGCGCGGCTTCAAGCTTTTCGTCTGGGTCCTGAGCGCCGTGCTGTGCGGCCTGGCCGGGGCCCTGTACGTGCCCCAGGTGGGCATCATCAACCCCAGCGAAATGTCCCCCACCAACTCCATCGAGGCCGCCGTGTGGGTCGCCCTGGGCGGGCGCGGCACGCTGATCGGCCCGCTGCTGGGGGCCGGTGTGGTCAACGGCATGAAGAGCTGGTTCACCGTGGCCTTTCCCGAATACTGGCTGTTCTTCCTCGGTGCGCTGTTCATCGTCGTGACCCTGTACCTGCCCAAGGGCGTGATCGGCCTGCTGAACAAACGAGGTGAACAATGAGAGTCACAGCAACGGCGGACTTCATGCTCGAACCCATTCTCGACACCAACAAGGACGCCGGCACCAGCCGCGACGCCATCGGCCTCGGACACGCCGCCGGCAAGGGCCTCAACACCCGCCACGGCACCATCCTGACCCTGGAAGACATCAGCGTCAGCTTCGATGGTTTCAAGGCGCTCAACGACCTCAACCTGTACATCGGTGTCGGCGAGTTGCGCTGCATCATCGGCCCCAACGGCGCCGGCAAGACCACCCTGATGGACGTGATCACCGGCAAGACCCGCCCCTCCCGGGGCAAGGCCTGGTTCGGCGAAACCCTGGACCTGACCCTGATGAGCGAAGTGCAGATCGCCCAGGCCGGGATCGGCCGCAAGTTCCAGAAACCCACGGTGTTCGAGGCCCTGAGCGTGTTCGAGAACCTGGAGCTGGCGCAGAAGACCGACAAGTCGGTGTGGGCCAGCCTCGGGGCACGCTTGAGCACAGAACAGCAGGACCGCATCGCCCAGGTGCTGGAGACCATTCGCCTGAGCCCTTCGGCTCAACGCCAGGCGGGCCTGCTGTCCCACGGCCAGAAGCAGTTTCTGGAGATCGGCATGCTGCTGATGCAGGACCCGCAACTGCTGTTGCTGGACGAACCGGTGGCGGGCATGACCGACGCCGAGACCGAATTTACCGCCGAGCTGTTCAAGACCCTGGCGGGCAAGCACTCGCTGATGGTGGTGGAACACGACATGGGCTTTGTCGGCTCGATTGCTGACCACGTCACCGTGCTGCACCAGGGCAGCGTGCTGGCTGAAGGCTCCCTGGAACAGGTGCAGGAAAACGAACGGGTGATCGAGGTTTACCTCGGCCGTTAGCGCAACCGCCGTTCGCCGCCAAGCCGGCTCCTACTCCCTCCCGAAGGAGCTGGCTGGCCAGCGAAGACCACCCCGCAATCCCCACAAAATTCGAGTACCCGACCATGCTCCAAGTCGACAAGCTGCACCAATACTACGGCGGTAGCCACATCCTGCGCGGCCTGAGCTTCGAAGCCCGGATTGGCGAAGTCACCTGCCTGCTGGGGCGCAACGGCGTGGGCAAGACCACCCTGCTCAAATGCCTGATGGGCCTGCTGCCGGCCAAGGAAGGCGCGGTCAACTGGGAGGGCCGGAGCATCACCGGCTACAAGCCCCATCAGCGCGTCCACGCCGGGATCGCCTACGTGCCCCAGGGCCGGGAAATCTTCGGCCGCCTGACCGTGGAGGAAAACCTGCTGATGGGCCTGTCCCGCTTCCCCGGCTCCCAGGCCAAGGAAGTGCCGGCCTTCATCTACGAACTGTTCCCGGTGCTGTTGCAGATGAAGCAGCGCCGTGGTGGCGACCTCTCCGGCGGCCAGCAGCAACAACTGGCCATCGGCCGGGCCCTGGCCAGCCGCCCGCGCCTGCTGATCCTCGATGAGCCCACCGAAGGCATCCAGCCCTCGGTGATCAAGGAGATCGGCGCGGTGATCAGCAAGCTCGCGGCCCGGGGCGACATGGCGATCCTGCTGGTGGAGCAGTTCTACGACTTTGCCGCCGAACTGGCCGACCAGTACTTGGTGATGTCCCGGGGGGAAATCATCCAGCAGGGCCGCGGCGAAAATATGCAGGCCGAGGGTGTACGCGGCCTGGTTACGATCTAATCTGTAGCCTCCTAACGATAACGACCCAGCATGAACCTACCTGCCGCCACCGCCCTGTTCACTCCCAGCTGGCACGCCGAACTGGAGCTGGCCTATGCCCGTTGCGGTGCCACCACGCGCCCGGTGCTGCGCCGCCACCTGGGCCCGCTGCGGGTGCAGAAGCACCTGTATGCCGAAGGCCCCGAGGTTTGCCAGCACATCATCGTCCACCCGCCCGGCGGCATTGCCGGCGGTGATCGGCTGGCCATCAGCGCCCGGGTCGACAGCGGTGCCTGGGCCCAGTTGACCAGCCCCGGGGCGGCCAAGTGGTATCGCGCCACCGGCCCGGCCAGCCAGGCCCTGAACCTGCAGGTAGCGCCGGGCGCGACCCTGGAGTGGCTGCCCCAGGAAACCATCGTCTTCAGCGCTGCCCAGGCCGAGCTCACGACCCGCATCGAATTGCAGGGCGATGCCCGGCTGTTCTACTGGGACATCATTGCCCTGGGGCGCCCGGCCAGTGGCGAGCGGTTCGAGCAGGGCCATTTCCAGGCCCACCTGGACCTGTACCGCGACGGCCGGCCGCTGTGGCATGAACGCCAGCGCATCGGCGGTGGCGACGGCCTGCTGGATTCCCCCATCGGCCTGGATGGCCAGCCGGTGTTCGCCACCTTGCTGGTGACCGGTGAAATCGACGGCGAACTGCTGGAACGCTGCCGCGCCCTGGCGCACCCGGTACGCGGCGACCTGAGCCAACTGCCGGGCCTGCTGGTGGCCCGCTGCCTGGCCAGCGAAGCTCTGCAGGCCCGGGCCTGGCTGATCGAGCTGTGGCGCCTGCTGCGCCCGGCGCTGCTGGGCCGCGAAGCCAGGCCACCCAGAATCTGGAACACCTGACCCGCATGCCCTTTTCCACTGCACTTTTTTCTACTGCCTGACAACGGATTGACCACGATGGATCTGACCCCACGCGAAAAAGACAAGCTGCTGATCTTCACCGCCGGCCTGGTGGCCGAGCGGCGACTGGCCCGCGGCCTCAAGCTCAACTACCCGGAAACCATGGCCTATATCTCCGCGGCGCTGCTCGAAGGCGCCCGGGACGGGCAGACCGTGGCCGAACTGATGCACTACGGCACCACCCTGCTCAGCCGCGAGCAGGTGATGGAAGGCATCCCGGAGATGATCCCGGACATCCAGGTGGAAGCCACCTTTCCCGACGGCACCAAGCTGGTCACCGTTCACCAACCCATCACCTGAGGCCGTGCCATGACCTATCGCATCCGCGATGCCCTGCATGCCGACCTGCCGGCGATCCGCGACATCTACAACGACGCCGTGCTCAACACCACGGCGATCTGGAACGAGCAACCGGTAGACCTGGGCAACCGCCAGGCCTGGTTCAGCGCACGCCAGGCCCAGGGCTATCCGATCCTGGTGATCATCAACGCCGAGGAGCAGGTGCTCGGCTACGCTTCCTTCGGCGACTGGCGGCCTTTCGACGGCTTCCGTCACACCGTGGAACATTCGGTCTATGTGCGCAGCGACCAGCGCGGCAACGGCCTGGGCCCGCAGTTGATGGCGGTGCTGCTGGAGCGCGCCCGGGGCTGTGGCAAGCACGTGATGGTGGCCGCCATCGAGAGCGGCAACAGCGCCTCGGTCCGTCTGCATGAGCGCCTGGGGTTCATCAGCACCGGGCAGATGCCTCAGGTGGGCACCAAGTTCGGGCGCTGGCTGGACCTGACCTTCATGCAGCTGATTCTCAACCCCGGGGCGCAACCGCCCGCCCCGCACAAGGAGTGAAATCTCGATGAACGCCGCCCAACTGCGCCTTGTCCATGGAGAAAGCTTTGCCCATTACCGTCAGGGACTGATCGAGTTGCTGCTGGACTCGGTGCAGCATGGTGCGTCCATCGGCTTCATGGCCGATCTCGACGACAGCCAGGCCCGCAGCTACCTCAGCAGCGTGCAGGCCGGGGTCGAGGACGGCAGTCTGCTGTTGTGGGTGGTGGTACGCGACGAGAAAGTCCTGGCCAGCGTGCAACTGGCCCTGTGCATGAAGGCCAACGGGCGCAACCGCGCCGAGGTGCAGAAGCTCCAGGTCCTGCACAGCGCCCGCCGCCGCGGCCTGGGCCAGCAGTTGATGAATGCCCTGGAACAGGCCGCCCGCCAGCACAAGCGCGGGCTGCTGTACCTGGACACGGAGGCCGGCTCCGCGGCGGAAGAGTTCTACCGCGCCCTGGGCTATACCCGGGTCGGCGAACTGCCCAACTACTGCCAGAGCCCGGACGGCACCTATACCGCCACCGCCATCTACTTCAAGACCCTGGGACAACCCCTATGATTCCTGGCCAATACCAGATCCAGCCCGGCGAGATCGAACTCAACGCCGGGCGCCGTACCCTGCGCCTGAACGTATCCAACAGCGGCGACCGGCCAATCCAGGTCGGCTCCCACTACCACTTCTTCGAAACCAACGACGCCTTGACCTTCGACCGTGCCGCCAGCCGCGGCATGCGCCTGAACATCGCCGCCGGCACCGCGGTGCGCTTCGAACCGGGCCAGACCCGGGAAGTGGAACTGGTGGAACTGGCCGGCAAGCGCCGGGTATTCGGCTTCGCCGGGCGGATCATGGGCGACCTCTGATCCCTCGACCCTACGCACGTAGGAGCCAGCTTGCCGGCGATTGCGGTCTTTCGGGCCCCTTCGCCGGCAAGCCGGCTCCTGCAAGACCTGTTTTTGTAAGGAGCTGCGATGAAGATTTCCCGTGAAGCCTACGCCGACATGTTCGGCCCCACCGTGGGCGACAAGGTGCGGCTGGCCGACACCGAGCTGTGGATCGAAGTGGAGAAGGATTTCACCACCTACGGTGAAGAAGTGAAGTTCGGCGGCGGCAAGGTGATCCGTGATGGTATGGGCCAGAGCCAGTTGCTGGCCGCCGAGGTGGTGGACACCCTGATCACCAACGCCCTGATCATCGACCACTGGGGCATCGTCAAGGCCGACGTCGGCCTCAAGGACGGGCGCATCGCCGCCATCGGCAAGGCCGGCAATCCGGATATCCAGCCCGACGTGAACATCGCCATCGGCGCCAGCACCGAGGTCATCGCCGGTGAGGGCATGATCCTCACCGCCGGCGGCATCGACACCCATATCCACTTCATCTGCCCGCAGCAGATCGAAGAGGCGCTGATGAGCGGCGTCACCACCATGATCGGTGGCGGCACGGGACCTGCCACCGGGACCAACGCCACCACCTGCACCTCCGGGCCCTGGCACATGGCGCGCATGCTCCAGGCGGCGGACGCCTTCGCCATGAACATCGGCTTTACCGGCAAGGGCAACGCCAGCCTGCCCGAGCCGCTGATCGAACAGGTCAAGGCCGGGGCCATCGGCCTCAAGCTGCACGAGGACTGGGGCAGCACCCCGGCCAGCATCGACAACTGCCTGAGCGTGGCCGATGAGTACGACGTGCAGGTGGCGATCCACACCGACACCCTCAATGAATCGGGCTTCGTCGAAACCACCCTGGGCGCCTTCAAGGGCCGCACCATCCATACCTACCACACCGAAGGCGCCGGCGGCGGCCATGCCCCGGACATCATCAAGGCCTGCGGCCTGGCCAACGTGCTGCCCAGCTCCACCAACCCGACCCGGCCCTTCACCCGCAACACCATCGACGAACACCTGGACATGCTGATGGTCTGCCATCACCTGGACCCGAGCATCGCCGAGGACGTGGCCTTCGCCGAAAGCCGCATCCGCCGGGAGACCATTGCCGCCGAGGACATCCTCCACGACCTCGGGGCCTTCTCCATGATCAGCTCCGACAGCCAGGCCATGGGCCGGGTCGGCGAAGTGGTGACCCGCACCTGGCAGACCGCCGACAAGATGCACAAGCAGCGCGGCCCGCTGCCGGGGGATGGCCCGGGCAACAGCAACTTCCGGGTCAAGCGCTACATTGCCAAGTACACCATCAACCCGGCGATCACCCACGGCATCAGCCATGAGGTGGGCTCCGTCGAAGTGGGCAAGTGGGCCGACCTGGTGCTCTGGCGCCCGGCGTTCTTCGGGGTCAAGCCGACCCTGATCCTCAAGGGCGGGGCCATTGCCGCCAGCCTGATGGGCGACGCCAACGCCTCGATCCCGACCCCGCAGCCGGTGCACTACCGGCCGATGTTCGCCAGCTTCGGCGGCAGCCGTCACGCCACCAGCCTGACCTTCATCAGCCAGGCGGCACTGGAGGCCGGGGTGCCGGAGCAGTTGGGGCTGAAAAAACGCATCGCCGTGGTCAAGGGCTGTCGCAACGTGCAGAAAACCGACCTGATCCACAACGACTACCTGCCGGATATCGAAGTCGACCCGCAGACCTATCAGGTCAAGGCTGATGGCGTTCTGCTGTGGTGCGAACCGGCGGACGTGCTGCCCATGGCCCAGCGCTACTTCCTGTTCTAGGGCCGGTCCACCACTGGGCAGAGTGGCTGCTGAAATGTTCGATTAGGCGCTAAGATGCGTCTCGGTTTTCCACTCACTGCCCAGTAAGGTGCCCGGCTATGCGCCTGTCCGATTTTATCGTGCAGCACGTTGATCGAATCGTTGATGAATGGGAACAATTTGCCAGGAGCCTCGCCCAGGACTCCCTGACCCGCACGGACCTGCGTGACCACGCGCGCTCCATCCTGCTGGCCGCCGCCCGGGATATGTGCACCGCCCAGAGCCCCGGGGAACAACGGGCCAAGGCCAAGGGCGAAGGCCCGGAAAAAACCCCCAGCCTGGATGCCGCGGCCGCCAGCCATGGCGAGCTGCGCCATCACGTGGGGTTCGACCTGGTGCAGATGACCTCGGAATTCCGCCACCTGCGAGCCTGCGTGATCCGCCTGTGGGTGGCCAGCCTGCAGACACCGGACCTGGCCTACCTGCAGGACATGATCCGTTTCAACGAAGCCATTGATGAAGCCCTGGCCGAGTCCACCGCGGCCTATGCCGAACAGGTCAGCCGCTCGCGGGATATCTTCCTGGCAATTCTTGGCCACGACCTGCGGGCGCCGTTGCAGGCAGTGAGCATGTCCACTGAAATGCTGGCACGCAAAGTCGCCCTGGACGGCGACGCCCAGGCCTTCGTTTCACGTATCAAGAGCGGCACCCGGCACATGGGCGCCATGGTCAGCGACCTGCTGGAGTTCGTGCGCAGCCGCCTGGGCAGCAGCCTGCCTATCGAACCTGCGCCCATGGACCTGGCCAGCGCGGCCAAGGCGGCCATGGACGAAGCCTGCGCCGGGCAGCCCGATTGCACCCCGCTGATGAGCTTCGAGGGCGACAGCCATGGCATCTGGGACCGCGGGCGCATCGAGCAGATGCTGCAGAACCTGATCGGCAACGCCCTGCAGCACGGCAACAACCGCCGCACCGTGACCGTGACCATCACCGGTGGCGCGGAACAGGTGCTGTTGACCGTGCACAACTACGGCACGCCGATCCCCCCGGAGGCCCTGGGCACCCTGTTCGACCCGTTGGTGCGCAGCGTCGACGAAGAACTGGGCAACCCCAGCACCAGCCTTGGCCTGGGGCTGTTCATCGTCAAGGAAGTGGTGGTTGCCCACCAGGGCAGCATCGAAGTCAGCTCCAACGCCAGCGATGGCACCACCTTCACCGTGGTCCTGCCGCGCGTCTCCCGCGCCAGTGCCTGAGGCACTTTGTAACCGCTGGTGCGTTTGTATCGTTTTGTAGCCGCTGCTGAGCGCCAGCGAAGCTGCGAACGAGGACGCAGTCCTCGCAACGCGCTTTTTCCTGACACACCGCAGTCGCCTGTTTATACGGGCGCTGCGCGCCCGGTCGCAGCCTCGCTAGCGCTCGGCAGCGGCTACAGGCCTACACACCCTCAGTCCACCAGCAGGCGGCCCAGGCGCTGTTTGAGCATCTGGTTCTCGGCGCGCAGTTGCCGCACTTCGTCCAGCAGGTCCAGGGCCAGGGCCACGCCTTCCCATTCCAGGTCCAGGTCGCGGCGCAACTTCGCCGCGCGCTTGGCCAGGGACAGCTCATAGTCGTTGAAGCGCCAGTCCTTGGGCGCCCGGCCCTGAGGTTCGAGGATGCCGTGCTCGACGATTTCGATCACGTAGGCCGCCGACAGGTCGGCCACTTCACAGAACTCTTCCATGTCCAGCTGAACGATCAGGGTGCTCATGATCAGCGCCTCCTAGTGTCGAATCAGAAATTTTCCCGGGGGTCGAACGCTGCCTTCTTCGCCAGCTCCTGCCACAAGGCCTTGACGTCGTCGCCCGCCTGCTTGGGCATGACCGCCTTGAGTTGCACGAACAGGTAGCCGCGCTGGCCGGCCTTGTTCAGCAGGCCGTGGCCCTTGGCGCGCATGCGCTGGCCATTCTGGCTGCCGGCCGGAACCTTGAGGTTGATCTTGCCGGTCAGGGTCGGTACCGCGACCTCGGTCCCCAGCGCCAGCTCCCAGGGGGCCAGTGGCAGGGTGATGATCAGGTTCTCGCCTTCGACATCGAACTTGGGATGCGGCGCGAAGCGAATGGTCAGGTACAGGTCGCCATTCGCGCCGCCGCCCACGCCCGGCGCGCCCTGGCCCTTGAGGCGGATGCGCTCGCCGTCGGTGACACCTGCCGGAATCTTCACGTTCAGGCTCTTGCTGGTGTTGCTGACGTGTTGGCCATTGGCGTTGTACTGCGGCACCTGGAAGCTGATCTTCTTCGACTCGGTGGACAGGGTTTCTTCAAGAAAGATCGGCAGTTCCATTTCCACATCCTGTCCACGACGACCGCTGCTGCGGCGCTGCTCCGGGCCGCCGAATCCTGGCCCCCGGTTACCAAAGATCGAACTGAAGAAGTCCGAGAAATCGCCACCGTCCTCGCCGCCGCCAAAACCGCCACGGCTCTGCCAGCCCGGCGGGCCCTGGAAGGGCTGGCCATGCTGGCCGTACTTGCGCAGGTCATCGTACTCGGCGCGCTTGTCGGCGCTTTTCAGCGCTTCATAGGCTTCCGAGGCGTCCTTGAACTTGGCCTCGGCATCCTTTTCCTTACTGACGTCGGGGTGGTACTTGCGCGCCAGCTTGCGATAGGCGGCCTTGATCGCCTTGTCGTCCGCTGTCGGCTCCACGCCGAGAATCTTGTAATAGTCTTTGAAGTCCATCGAGGGAATCACCATCCGTTATCAAAGTCGCGCGGCGTGCAGCACAGCATGCTCGGTCTGGCAGCATGAGAATTGATCAATCTCAATTCTCTGACTGAACGGCGCATCAGAAGTTTATCGGCAGCCTCGGGCGGATCTTGTGATCCCGGGTGGCTGCTCGGCCCATGCCTGCAAGTTTGGGGGTAAAGGATAGTCTTTCAAGGCACGACAGGGGGTGATTTAGCAGATAGTCGGCCTTTGCAAGGCGCGAGGACTGGCGTACGCTGCGCGGCCGTTTTTTTCACCGGATCCAAAGACATGAACAACGCCACCCCGGCCCGTGCCTGCGGCATTGACTTCGGTACCTCCAACTCCACCGTCGGCTGGCTGCGCCCCGGCGAGGAGACGCTGATCACCCTGGAGGACGACAAGATCACCCTGCCTTCGGTGGTGTTCTTCAATATCGAGGAACGCCGTCCGGTGTACGGCCGCCTGGCGCTGCACGAATACCTGGAAGGCTACGAAGGCCGGCTGATGCGCTCGCTGAAAAGCCTGCTGGGTTCCAAGCTGATCAAGCACGACACCAGCGTGCTGGGCACTGCGATGCCGTTCAAGGACCTCTTGGGGCTGTTCATCGGCCAGCTGAAAAGCCGCGCCGAAGCCGCCGCTGGTCGGGAATTCGAAGAAGTGGTGCTGGGGCGCCCGGTGTTCTTCGTCGATGACGACGCCGCCGCCGACCAGGAAGCCGAAGACACCCTGGTGGAAGTGGCCCGCAAGATCGGCTTCAAGCACGTGTCCTTCCAGTACGAACCCATCGCCGCGGCCTTCGACTACGAATCCACCATCGAGCGCGAAGAGCTGGTGCTGATCGTCGACATCGGCGGTGGTACCTCGGACTTCTCCCTGGTGCGCCTGTCCCCCGAGCGCCGTGGCGTCGATAACCGCCACGACGACATCCTCGCCACCGGCGGCGTGCACGTGGGCGGTACCGACTTCGACAAGCAACTGAGCCTCCAGGGCGTGATGCCGCTGTTCGGCTACGGCAGCCGGATGAAGAGCGGCGCCTACATGCCCACCAGCCACCACATGAACCTGGCGACCTGGCACACCATCAACTCGGTGTACTCGCAGAAATCCCAGCTGGCCCTGGGCAGCATGCGCTATGACATCGAGGACACCGGCGGCATCGACCGCCTGTTCAAGCTGATCGAACAGCGCGCCGGGCACTGGCTGGCCATGGAAGTGGAAGAGACCAAGATCCAGCTGACCCACGCAGAGAGCCGCCTGGTGGCCCTGGACCGGATCGAGCGCGACCTCAGCGTGGACCTGAGCCGGGCCCTGTTCGAATCCTCCATCGACGGTTTGCTGGAGCGCATCCGCACCAGCGTCACCCAGTTGCTGAGCGACGCCAATGTCGGTGTGGGCCAGGTCGATACGGTGTTCTTCACCGGTGGTTCCAGCGGCATTCCGGCGCTGCGCCAGAGCGTGGCGGCGATGCTGCCCAATGCCCGGCATGTGGAAGGCAATATCTTCGGCAGCATCGGCAGCGGCCTGGCCATCGAGGCCAAGAAGCGTTACGGCTGAAACAGCTTCGCCGGCCCGCCGGCTCCTACAAGGTTCTGTAGGAGCCGGCGGGCCGGCGAACAAGATTCACACCAATCCCGCCAGCTTCAACTCGCTCTTCAGGTACGCGTAATAGATCGGCCCCGCCACCACCCCGGGCAGGCCGAAGGCGGCCTCGAACACCAGCATCGCCAGCAGCAGCTCCCAGGACTTGGCACTGATCTGCCCGCCAACGATCCGCGCGTTGAGGAAGTATTCCAGCTTGTGGATAAAGATCAGGTAGCCCAGCGCCGCCACCGCCACCCAGATCGACAGCGACAGGCCGACGATGGTGATCAGTGTGTTGGAAATCAGGTTGCCGATCACCGGCAGCAGGCCCAGCAGGAAGGTCAGCACGATCAGGGTCTTGGTCAGCGGCAGCTTGACCCCGAACAGCGGCAGGATCAGCGCCAGGAAGATCCCGGTGAAGAAGGTGTTGAGCAGGGAGATCTTGATCTGGGCGAAGACGATGTTGCGAAACGCCTGGACTAGCAGGTGCAGACGGTCGAACAGCGCCGCCGCCAGAGGCTTGCGCTTGGTCAGGTCGGGGACCCGCTGCAGGGCAATGATCGCCCCCAGGACCATGCCGATCAGCAGGGTCACGAACATGTGCGCCGCGTCCTTGCCTACCAGTTGCAACTCGCTCAGGTGCTTGCTGGCCCAGGCGCCGATGGCGGCCTGGAACTCGGCGGCGCTGGCCGGCAGGTAGGAATCGAGGAACGGCGGCAACTGGCCCCGGGCCTTGTCCACCACCACCATGAACTTGCCCAGCGAGGCACCCGGGTTCTCCGCCTCATGCAACAGGAAGCTGATGGCCCCGGCGAACAGTAGGGTCAGCAGGCTGACCACCAGGGTGCCCAGCAGGGCCACCGCCAGCCAGCGCGCACGCCGGCCTTCGATCAGCCGCTGCAGTTGCGGGGTGAGCATGTTGACCAGCTCGAACACCAGCAACCCGGCCAGCAGGCTGGGTAGCAGGCGCAGGGGCAAGGCCAGCAACAGGCCACCGAAAATGATGATCCAACTGATGAACAACAGATGACGCTGTGAAAACGCTGGCATATAGCCTCAAGACAGACAGCGGGGAAAAGACCGGCAGTCTGCCAGCCTTCACCCCTGAGGAATAGTGGCAGGCGCCGTGAGGACGCGGGCTTACAGGGTACTGGAGTGTTGTGACAGGCGAAGGTTCAGTCGGCTTTGGCCCCGGCCGCCGGGGCCGAAAGGTCGGGAAGCGGCATATCGTAGCCGCAGTAGTGCAGGCGGGTCAGGGTCAGGCGCTTGTCGGGGTAGTCATCGCCCCATCTCAGGTTCTGGTCGTAGCGCGACTTGAGATGGGCACACGCCTTTTGAATGCCGGCTCGAGCCTTGGCCAGTACCGGCTCTGGCAAGGGGTTGATCTTCAGGCTCTGGAACAACGGCTGGATAAACACCTTATCCAGGTCGTAGCCCTTGCTCCCCAAGGGCAGGCGCTGGCCGGCATGCACATAGAACGGCTGCTGCAGGCCGCTCTCCTGCTCCCAGCACCAGTACTTCACCTTGTCCTCAAAAATACCGACCGCCGCCCCTTCCCAACGCTCGTATGCACGCAGGCATTGATAGCCCTGCAGGGTCACCCAGTCGAGGCTACTGGGCTTGACGCCGGTATGGGATGGCAACGCCTGCCTGGCCAGCAAATCATCAAGAAATGCCTGCTTCGGATAGAGCAGCCCCACTCCCTGCCCATCGAGAAAGCTGTCGACCCGCATATAGAGCGCGGATGCCGTCACCTGGGTGTCGCCATAGGAAAAGGAACCGGAAGTTCCCACAGACAATGAGTCACTGGCCTTTTCATAATAAAACCCTCCGGTAACGGTTCCGCATTCGGCATGCCGGTAAGGCCCTGGTAAATCGAAGGAGTAGCGCTGCATCAGGGTGACCCGCTTCGCGCCTTCCTGGCAGAGCAGCCGGTTGTCGAAGCGAGCGTTTTCATAGACCAGAGAGGGCGCCGTGCAGCTGCTGATGCCTCCCAGACAACCACAGACCAGGGCAATCCCCATGGCACCGCGGATACTCACAGACACCTTCACTTTTTGTATTTGCTGATAAACGAATACCTGATGCCCGCTGCTTCGACGATGCTGCGCATTTCCTGCTCTTGCCCAGGTTCGCCGACAAAGAACAGCCAGACCCGAGGAAAGCGCTGACCACTCAGTGCGCCGCCGACAATCGCCTTGTCCAGTGCCGGGTTGGCCCCGAACATCAGGAACCTGCCGTTGGGGCTTTCGGAAACCTTGGCGAACATGTCACGCACATTGAAGCGTTCAACACCCCCGCCGGCCACAATCACTAGACGATCGGGAAGCTGCCCATGGCTGTTGATCTGCGTGACAAGCTGTTGCAAATCCTGGTGCTCACCCTGTGCCGAGCCACCGCCGTCCCTCTGCACCACATCAGCGACCTCGGACAGGACCTGATCATGATCCTTGGATAGCGGTTGAGAAGCACAACCACTCAAGAGCAGCAACGCCGCAATCCATGCCCAGGTTTTCATAAACATCTCCTTATGTACTGTCGGCTAACGGGCTTGTCAGCAAACACCCTCCTTAGAGCAGGCCCGAAGGTTCAAGGTGAAGGCGCCTTGAGATCGGGCAGCGGCACATCGTAGCCGCAGTAGTGCAGGCGGGTCAGGGTCAGGCGCTTGTCGGGGTAGTCGCTGCCCCAGGCACTTCCCCGGTCATAACGAGCCTTGCCGCGGGCACAAGCAGCCTGGAGCCGGTTTTGTGCCTGAGCCAGAGCCGAAGGTGCCAGACGCTTGATCTGCAAGCTGGCAAAGAACGGCAGGATAAAGGTCCGATCCAGATCGTAACCCTTGGCGCCCAAAGCCAGACGTTGCCCGGCATGTACATAGAACGGTTGAGTCAGGCCGCTTTCCCCTTCCCAGCACCAATACCTGACCTCATCCTCCCAGAGCCCCACTGCGGCCCCCTGCCAGTGCTCATAGAAGCGCAGGCACTGGTAGCCACCCCGGGTGACCCAATCCACTTCACGGGGTTTGGCACCACTGCCGGGCAAAGCCAATGCAGCCAGCTTGCCCTGGAGAAAGGCGTCGTGGGGATACATCAGCCCATAACCCTCACCGTCGAGAAAACTGCTGACCTTCATGTACAGCGAAGACGCCGATACCTGGACATCGCCATAGGCGAAGGTCCCCTCGGTAGCGACAGACAGGCTGTCGCTGATTCTGTCGTAGTAGAAACCGCCCATGAGCGTACCGCATTCTGTGTGCCGGAACGGTTCAGGCAGGTCGAAGGAGAAACGCTGGGGCAAGGTCACCCGCTTGGCCCCTTCGCTACACAACATGCGCTGCTCGGTGCGTCGCTCCTGCGGCTTGGCGGGGAGGTTCAGGCATCCCCCGAGCAGCACTGCCAGCCCCACCACCACACTTGGACTCCCCCTCATCTGCGGATAGTGTCCTTGCCATTGGCATCGATGAACGTAGGTTCAATGTACCGGGGATTCTTCTTGAACTGGTCCTGCAGCGCATTGGGCGCATCACCGCACATGCCCTTGGCAACACACAGGTAGTTCGAGTGCGGGCTATCCACTCCCGTCAACGAGGTGCTGGTCGCCAGCGAACCGAAGAAACGAGCCACCGGGTCGGACGAGTGCGTGAAGTTCTGCCCCAGCAGATCCGACACGGTATCGGTGACCGGCAACATGCCGAAAAAGGTCTTCGACCCCGGACGGTTGACCTGGAAGAAGGCGCCGTTGCCGATATCGAATCCGGCGGCATCGGCGGCTTCAAAGAAGCTCTTGGAACCCACTGGGGCGCCCGACAACTGGATGCTCCCGACCTGGCCATTGAGGTTGAAATCCAGGCCGGAAATCGCCCGGTAGGTCAACAGACCGCCCTGGCTGTGGCCGGCAACGTCCAGCTTGTACTCATCCTTGATCCCGGCCTGGAAGAAATCGTGCAGCTGCTGGGCGTTACCAGAGCGTACCGTCCCGCCCAGCGCCACATCCCACAGCGACTCGACCAAGTCGCCGAGAATCCCGTGCTCGGGGTTGTAGGCCTGCATGAAGGAATCGGAGCCGGTCTGCATCGCACCGTTGACCAATGCCGCCATCAGCGAGTTCTGGATGCCGTTGGTGAACACTGCACCATCACCATCGGGACGCTCGATCTCCATCAGCTTCTGCACGTTCTCGATCATCGGTTTGCCGGACAACGGATCCACCTTGATGGTCTTGCCGTCGGACTCGTACTGGTACTTGGTCTCAACCCGGTAGAAGCGCATGTCACCCGTGATCAAGGCCGGCACCTGGGTGATCAGGCCACCATGGTTCTCGACGCCGGGCATGATGCCACCGGTGTACTTGCCAGCCTTGTCGAGCACGGTTTCCAGGAGCCCGGGAATCCAGGCCAGCGGCAGCAACGACGGGTTGTCGGCCACCACCTGGTCCGCCGCCTTACTCAGGTCGCCAAACTGGGTGAAGATACCCGAGGCATTCTTGCCATAGTTCTTCATCCCCTCCTTCCACTGGTTCAGGGTCTGAATCGGGTGGTTCACCGACTCCAGGGACGACTGGGACACATACAGGTCGGTACGCTTTTCCTTGTCCTTGGTGATTTCATAGGCCAGGGACACATCGCGGTTCAGGCCCGCAGTGGAGTCGGCGCCAGTCTTGGCGTCGTTGCGCACGGTGATGGTGCCCGCGCCCACTGTGGCGCGCACTTCCTGCTCGCGCTCCTTGCGGTAGTCATAGCCGCTGACGCTCCAGCCGGACGCCCCGGTCTTGCCCTTGCCTTCCTGGCTCTTGTCCGTGGTGAAGGCCACGTCCTTGCCGCCGGTGGCCTTGGCGCCATCGCCGCCGCCCCAGCCAAAGGTGCCGCCCGCATTGACGTAGTAGCTGTGCTCCTTGTCCTGGCCGGAGATATCGCGGAAGCCCAGGGTGCCGGTGTCCAGCTTGAGGTTGCCGTTGTCGGCGGCGACCAGCGCGCCGTCGAGCTGGGTGTGCTTCTCGGTGCGGATGTCCACTCCGTTCTTGCCGGTGATGCTGGTCTGCTCCTGGACCCAGTTGGTCTTGCCGGTGGTCTTGCCCATGCCCAGGGAACCGCTGACGCTGCCACCGCCGCCCAGGCCGATGCTCACGGTGACACTGGCATCCATTTCCTTGCCGCTGACCTTGCCGGTATCCGGCACCGAGGACACGGTCAGGTCACCGCCAACCCGGCCGATGACCTCACCACCGCGCAGGGTGGCGCCGGCGATGGTGGTGTCCTTGCCACTGCTGAAGCGCAGCTGGTCGCCGGCTACCAGATTGGCGTTCTGCTGCCGCTGGTTGTCCCGGTCCAACTGGCCCTTGCCCATGTCGACGCTGGCGTAGACCGAGATGAAGTCCTTGCCGCCCACGGCCAGGCCCACTTCACCACCGCCGCTGTGGCGGCTGGACTCGCTGCTGGAATCGTTCTGCGCGGCGCGGATGGTCAGGTCGTTACCGGCGCCCAGGTCGATATCGCGCCCGGCCTGGACCTGGGTTCCGATCAGGGTCAGGTTGTTGCGCGCCTCAAGGCTGACATCACGCCCGGCGAGGAATACCGACGGGGTGTTGGTGCCCTGGTTCATCTGCTCGCTGGCCACACCGTTGCTGCCGCCGATACCGGCACGGGCGCTGCCACCGCCGCTCTGGCCATTGATGCCGCCCTGGCTGCGGGCGGTCTTGCTCTCTTCGGAGACCGAACCGCGGGCCACATCCACATTGATGTCACGGCCCACCAGGGTGATGTCGCGCCCGGCGTCGAACTGACCACCGCGAATGTTGATGTCATTGCCGGCCACGGCGCTGATATCCCGCCCCGCCCCCAGGCTGGCAGGGCTGTTGCTGTGCACTTCCTGGCGCGAGCTGCTGGACTGGCTGGCCGTACCGAAATGGGTCGCGGTGGTCGGGCCCGAGGTGAACTGGTTGATCGCATCCACGGTGCTGAGCACGCTGGAGGCCTTGCTGGTGTTGTCCTCGCCTTTGCCGGTGCCCTTGAGGGCGTCCATGGTGTTGCCGTAGTTGTGGCTGACATTGACCGTCAGGCCATTGCGGTCACGGCTCTTGCTGCGCTCCTCGATCGAGGTTTCCTTGCCCGCGTCGATGCTGATATCGCGCCCGGCCTGCAGGTTGATATCACGCCCGGCATCCACTCGCGAGCCTTCCAGGGTCAGGTCACGTCCGGCCTTGATGGTTGCATCCTGCCCGGCCAGCAACTGGCTCGGCGCCACGGTCTGCTCGGCATTGCGCGATTTCTGCTTGAGGCCTTCGCTGCCCAGGAACGCGGTGACGCCATTGCGATCGCTCTCCAGGGACAGCCCCACATGCTTCTCGGACTTCCAGTTGCTCTGGTCCGAGCTGTTGCTGCCGGCCAGGACGTTGATGTCGCGTCCCGCCCCCACATTCAGGTTGCGCTCGGCCGCGGCCGTGCTGCCGATCATGTTGACGTCACGAGATGCCTGCAGGGTGGTGTCACGCCCGCCACTGACCACGCTGCCGACACTCTGGGATTGAATGTTTTCCTGGCCGGATTTCTTCGAGGAGGCAATCGAAGTGAAACTGCCGGAACTGGAGAACCCCACCTTGCTCTTGTACTTGTCGCTCTGGCTGCTGGAGGTGTTGGCCGCGTCCATCAGGTTGATGTCGCCGTTCTTGTCGATCAGCCCGGCGCGCACTTCGGCATCGCGCTTGGCTTCGATGGAACTGGCCGAAAGGTTGACGTTGGTCCCGGATATCACCACCGCGTCATTGCCGGCACTCAGCTCGCTGCCCACCTGGGTGGTGCTGCTGGAGGTGCGGCTGTTGCCGCTCTTGCTCAGGCCGAAGCTGCCTTTCTTCTTCTGGCTGTAGGCGCTGTCCTGCTGCTCCTGGGCCGAGACCAGGCTGACGTCCCGGGTAGCGCCCACCAGCAGGTCGTTGCCGGCCTTGAGCTGGCTGCCGACCACGGTGACGTCGCGTCCGCCGTTGAGGCTGATACGGCCGTCCTTGTCCTGGCTGACGTTGACCATCAGGTCGTGCCCGGCGCTGATCTCGGAAGCCACGTTGGTGGTGGAGGAATCGGCGCTGCGGGTGGTCTTGCTCTTGCCCCAGGAACCTTTCTTCTTCTGGTAGAAGGTCGAGGATTGCTCGTCCTGGGCCGAAGCGATGACGATGTCGCGCTTGGCATTGAGGGACAGGTCGTTGCCGGCGCTGACCTGGCTCGCTACCACCGCCAGGTCGCGCCCGGCATTGAGTTCCAGGTTGCCGCCGGTGGTCACGCTGGAGCCCAGGGTCTGCACCGTGTCGTTGGTCACCAGGCCGCGACGGATCGCGCTCTGGGTGAAGGTGTGGTCCTGCACCGCCAGCAGGTCGATGTCGCGACCGGCGCTGAGCTTGGCATCGCCGGCACTGGCGAGCTGGCCGAGGTTGGTCAGGTCGCGACCGGCGCTGAGGTCCAGCTGCTGGCGCGCGGTGATCTGGCTGCCCTGGTCGAGGATGGTGCGATTGCCCGAGCCGTAGCCGACGGCCACTGCGGTGCGGTCGTTGATGATGTCGCCCTTGATCGAGGTGACGCTGACCTGGTTGCCGCGGATTTCCCCGGCCAGGGCGTTGCGCACGCTGTCCTGGGCCATCAGGCTGACCCGCTCGTTGGCCTCGATCAGGCCGCCCTGGTAGAGGCTGCCGCCAGCATTCACGCTCAGGTCGTTGCTGGCCCGCAGGGTACCGACGTTGGTCAGGTCGCCGCCGGCGATCAGGGTCATGTCGCGCCCCTGTATCAGGCTGCCACCGCGCAGGTTGCGGGTTTCCGCCTGGGCCAGGTAGAGCACCGGCACCAGCACTTTCTCACCCTGCACTTCGCGGGTTTCCATCCACACGATGTCATGGGTCAGCGAGGCCACCTGGGCCGGGGTCAGGGACACGCCGATGCTCAGGTTCAACTGGTCCTTGGAAGCGATGGCGTTGTCCATCAGGTAGCGGTACTGGTCGTAGTCGCTGGTCAGCCCGGCCGCCAGGAAGCGCTGGCCGGTCTGGGCCAGCACCGCGTCGCGAATCAGCCGGGTCTCGTACAGGCCGTCGCCCAGGCGGCGCCAGGTCTGATCGGTGTTGTAGTTGAGGTTGCCGAGCATGTAGTCCGAGCTCATGAAGCGCGACAGGTCGGTGAAGGTCGGGTTGGTCTCGATCAGGTAGCGGCCCTGGGGGTTCTGGCTCTTGACGAACAGGCCGTACTCGCCCTGAGGCACGCGGAAGCTCGACAGCGAGGTCGGGTCCACGGCGGCGAACGGCACGCCGGAGAAATCCACCGGGACGAAGCTGACCTGGGTGGTGCCGTCGGCGCCGACCTTCTCGATGCGTTGCACATCCTTGGCCACCTGGTTGGCCGCCGCGGAGCTCTGGGCATTGACCGTGATCACCTGGCCGCCCACCTGGGCCAGGTTGTTCTGCAGCGTCTGCCCGGTGAGCTGGGCGCGGCTCTGTTCGCTCTGCACGCCGTTTTCAAGGGTGCCGCTGACCTGCAGGTGCAGGCGCTGGCCGGCCTGCAGGGTGGAGGCGTAGGCGCTCTGGGAACCCGGGGTGATCACCGTGTGGCTGGCGGGTTCGTAGATCGGGTACTGGGTCACCACGGTCGGCAGCGGGTCCTGCTGGCCCGGCGCGCGATTGGCGTTGGCGGCGTTCCAGGCGATGGTGGCGCGCTCGGCGGCGCGGAACGCGCCCTTGGAAACCCCGTGCAGGAAATAGCTGATGCTCTCGACCCGCTTGTTCAGGGTCAGGCCCCGGTTGTACAGGTTGTTGGCGGTGATGGAGACATCGCGGTTGGCGGCGATCAGGCTCTGGTCGTTTTCCACCGTATCGGCATTGATGGTCAGGTCACGGTTGGACACCAGGCGGGCGCCAGCGGAGTGCTCGCCCATGGTGCCTTCGTAGGTAGTGTTAACGATGTAAGTGGCGGTGTGGTAATCGCCGGAACAGTCGGTGCAGTTGATCACGATATTGCGCTGGGTGATGGTTTCGCCGACCTGGTACTGGTCCATGGCGTTTTGCAGCAACGCCACGTTGAGGTTCATGTCGCCCTCGCTTTCGATGGTTCCGGAGCGGTTGCTCAGCAGGGCCGCGCGGCCCCCGTCGAGGGCGGCGAAGCTGAGATTGCCGGCGCTGTAGATGTCGCCGTAGCTGTTGGCCAGGCCGTTGCCCCGCAGGAGCATGTCGCCGCCGCTGTAGATCAGGGTGTCGGCCGAGGTGGTGATGCCGTTGCTGGAGCGCAGCTGCATCTGCCCCAGGGCGCCCAGGGTGCCGCGGTTGTTGATCTGCCCCGCCGACACGTAGAGGTTCTGGCTGGCGATCAGCCGGCCCAGGTTGTCCAGGGTGCCGCGCAGGTTCAGCTCGGTGTCGCCGCCGCTGGCGATACGACCGCCGTTCTGGTTGAGGTCGCTGGCGCCCACCGTGAGCTTGCCCCGGGACGACAGCAGGCCGCTGTTGTTCAGGTTGCCCCCCAGGTCCAGGGTCAGGTAGCCGTCACTGGCCAGTTCCCCGGCGTTGTTCAGGGTGGCGGCGCCCACCCGCAGGCCGCTGGCGCTGGCGATACGGTCGCCGGCACTGAGGTTGAGATCGCCACCGGTGCTCAGGTCCAGGGCGCCGTTGAGCTGCATCAGCCCGCTGCGGTCCACCCAGCCGATGTCCCAGTCGCCCCGGCCCAGGCCGGTGATGCGCCCCTGGAGGCCCGAGAGCCCGCCCAGGTCGAGTTTGAACAGGCCGTTGCCAGCGTGCTCGATGCTGCCGCCGACGTTGTTCAGGTTGCCCGCATTCAGGCTGAAGGCGTTGGAGCCCAGGGCCAGGCTACCGCCCTGGTTGTACAGGCTGCCGCCCAGGCTGATCCGGCTTTGCTCCCCGCCTACGGCGCGGATTCGCCCGCCGGCGCTGTTGTCCAGGTTGCCGCCCACCAGCAGCAGCGAGCCGGCCGACTCCACCAGGCCGCCCTGGTTGTAGAGGTTGGCCGCGGTGGTCAGGTCCAACTGCTGGGCGCTGATTTCGCCGCCCCAGCGGTTGTCCAGGGTCTGTCCGGAAGTGCTGAGCAGGCCGTTGGCGTAGAGCTTGCCTGCCTGGTTGGTGAGGCGGTCCACCACCAGCTTCAGGTTGCCGGCCTGGCTGCTGATCAAGCCGGCCTTGCCGTTCAGGGCACTGTTATCCACAGCCCCGGCCGTCACCGCGAGGGTCGCGCCCTGCAGGGTGCCGCCACGGTTGTCCAGGCTGCCCTGGCCCAGGGTGACTTCACCATGGCCGCCCTGGGCCAGGATCATCCCTTCGGCGTTGTTCAGGCCCCCGGCCACCAGGTTCAGGCCATCGCTGCCAGCAAGCAGTTGCCCCTGGCGGTTGTCCAGCGCGCCGCCATCGACCTCCAGGCGCTTGCCCTTGAGGGTGCCGCCCTGGTTGTCGAGACGGGCCAGTTGGGTGACCTTGAGTGCCTGGTCACCGGCGTCGATGACCCCGGCGCTGTTGTTCAATACGCCGTTGTTGAGGGCCACATGCAGCCCCCCGGTCTTGGCCACCACTGCGCCCCTGGCGCTGTTGTCCAGGCCCGCGGCGTTGATCCCGACGCTCTCGCCGAGGATCACCCCGCCACTGTTGTTCAGTTGGCCGCCGTTGACTTGCAGATGCCCGTCGCTTTGCAGGCGCCCCTGGCTGTTGAGCAACTGCCCCGGGGTGGCGCCGTCGGCAGTCAAGGTCAGCAGCAAGCCGTCGCTGCCCGCCGCCAGCAGGCCTGCGCCCTGGTTGTCCAGGCGCTGGGTGCTCAGGCTCAGGCGGTCGCCCACCAGTTGCCCGCCACGGTTGTCCAAAAGGCCGTTGTTGGTCAGCAGCAATTGATTGCCCACCACCACGCCGCCCTGGTTGTTCAGGCTGCCGGAGCCGATCTGCACATCGCCGTTCTTGGCCTGCAAATGGCCCAGGGCGTTGTTCAGATGCTGCTTGACCGTCAGGGTCAGCTGGCCGGCTTCGGCGCTGAGTACCCCGCCCTGGTTCTGGCTGAGGCTGTCGAGGTTGGCAGTCAGTACGTTGCCGATCACCTGGCCCTGGTTGTTGGCCAGGTCCCGGGCTTCCAGCAGCAGGTTGTCCTTGCCTTGCAGCAGGCCGCCCTGGTTGTCGATGTCCGCGGTGTGCAGCTCAAGCCCGGTGGCATCCACCGTGCCGCCCTGGTTATCGAGCTTGCCACTGCTGGTGAGGGTCAGCTGCGGAGCAACCAGGGTGCCAGCGCGGTTATCCACGCTGGCGGACTTGAGGCTGAGCAGCGATGTGGCCTGGAGCTTGCCACCCGCATTGATCAGGTCCTGGGCGAGGCTCACCTGCAACTCGCCCTTCTCGGCGCTGACCAGGCCCTTCTGGCTGTTGTCCAGGCGCGTGCCAGTGATCTTGATCTGGTCGGCCAGCAGCTTGCCGCCCTGGTTGAGCAACTCTGCGCCCTGGGTTTCCAGCAGGGTCTGGGCCTGGAGCTGGCCACCGTTGTTGTTCAACTGCTCGCTGACCTTGAAGGTGGCGCTGCCCTGGCTGGCCCCGATCAGGCCCTGCTGGTTGTCCAGCCGCCCGGCGCTGATCTCTACCCGGTCGGCAATCATCGAGCCTTTCTGGTTGCTCACTTCGCGGGCCTTGAGGGTCAGGTCGGCGCCTGCCACTTCCAGGCGCCCGCCGTTGTTGTTCAGGCTATCCAGAGTGAGCGTCGCGGCCTGCTGCTCGCCAAAGCGGATCAGGCCGCCCAGGTTGGCGATGGCCGGGGTGGTCAGCACCAGCTCGTGCTGTGCCAGCACCCGGGCCTGTGCGCCCTGGTTGACCAGGCGCGCGGTCTTGACCTCGACCTTGGGCCCCTGAATCACCCCGTTCTGGTTGTTCAGGGCCTGGCGCGCGGTCAGCTCCAGGTTGCGGCTGGCCAGTACGTTGCCGCGGTTCTCCAGGGTGCCGGCGGTCAGCTTGACCTCGCCGTGATCGTTGCGGCTGTTGTCGGTGTTGACTCCGGCTTCGATGATGCCGTGGTTGACCACCTGCGCGGCGTCCACCACCTGGACCCGGTCCCGGGCCGCCAGGCTGGTCTGCACCTGGATCTGCTCGGCGGCCTGCAGGGTCGCCTCGGTGCCGGCGTAGGCCTTGCCCTTGAGCTCGATGCTCTGGGCCTTGATGGCGATGGCCTGGTTGGCGCCCATGCCGGCGACCGTGACCTTGCCGTTGGCGTCGATCTGGATATCACCGGTGCTGGCCGCCATTTCCCCGGACATGTTCACCCCCACGCCCTTTTCCGTGCCCACCAGGCGGATCGCCCCGGCGTACATGCCGCCCAGGGCCGAGCTGTCGATGGCCAATTCCGGCTTGGCGCTGGCGTCGGCATCCCGGGCCGTGACGCTCAGGTCATCGGCCTTGACGTCGTTGCGCCCGGTGATGACGTTGAGCTTCTTGGCGTACAGGTCGGCATTGAGCTTGGTACTGCGGGTGATCAGGTCGAACTGGTCGATGTTGCTGGCGTTGAGGCCGGCGCCTTCGATGCTGATGTCGCCGCCATCGACCTGGAAGCGATCGAGTTTCTGCCCTTCGATCACCGGCTTGCCGGTGGTCAGGGTGGCCCGTGGGGTGTTGATGAAGCCGCAGCCGTTGCAGGTGATGCCATGGGGGTTGGCGACGATCACCCGGGCCGACTGCCCGGCCACTTCGGTATAGCCCGCCAGCTTGCTGCGATTGCTGCCGGTGACTTCGTTGAGAATGACCTGGGCCGCCTGCCCCTTGAGGTTGGGGTTGCCCATGATGTAGCCGCCCAGCTGAGTGTTCTGGGTCGAGCCGGTACCGTTATTGAGGATCAGGCCGTTGCTGCCGACGTTGTATTCGCTGAACTTGTTGTGGGACAAGCCGGCGCCGTTGGCGGCGTTGATGTTGACGATGGGTACGCCATTGCCGGCCGCGCCGATGGTGGCGTTGCCCCCCGCGGCCGGGTCCAGGGCCAGGCCTGCGGCCACGCTGACGATCGGGTTGAGAAACAGGATCCCCGACAACGACAGGGCAATGCATTGGGCAAAAGGCTTGCGTACGTCCATGTGCGAATCATCCATTCAATAACGTTGCGGGCGAGTCAGAAGAACAGGTCTACCCGGAAGTACACCGGGTGCTCTCGCCTCTCGATAATTGCCGGTCGCTCCAGGGAGCGTGCGAAGCTGACGGATGCAGCCAGGTACTGGCCGCGAGCATTGAGTTCCAGGGCATTGCCGCTCATGCGGCCGCGGGCATCTTGGTTGTAGCGATCGCCCTTGATCACCCCCACGTCATACGCAAAGGCCATGCCGTATTCCTGGACAAAAGGCTGCAACGCCGGCCAGGTCACCGCACGGCGCCAGCGCAGTTGGTTGCGCCAGTAGCCGCCGCTGTTGCCGGACAGGGTCTGGTCCTGGAAGCCACGCACCGAGTTGAGGCCGCCGAGGCTGATGCGCTGGGGGCTGAAGAGCACGTCCTCGCTGCGCTGCCCGGTGGCCAGGCTGTCGAAGCTGAAGTTTTCGTTCCACAGGCGAAAGGGCTGCAGGTAGCTCAGGGTCAGGCTGTATTTGTTGTAACGGGCGACCGGCTCGCTGCCATGGGGATTGCCGCTGCCCTGGGCATCCAGGGCGCCGATGCCCTGCTGCCAGCCAATGTCGGCGTTGACCAGGGCATTGCCGATGCGCCGCCCATGGTTGAAGCCCAGCTGGCTTTCGGTGATGCGGTTGCTGGAAACGTCGATCAGGTTGTCATCGAGGTAGTTGCGCGTGCGCAACTGGCTCAGGCCCAGGCTCATGCCGGTCTTGCTCAGGTTGTCGCGGTGCAGCACCCGTTCGGCGCGCAACTGCTGGTTCTTGCTTTCGCCGTCCATGGTGAAGTCGAAGCCGGTGCTGTCATTGCGGGTGCGGTAGTAGCTCTGGCTGTAGGAATAACTGAGGGTCCACCAGCCCCAGGGCAGGCTGTAGAACAGGCTCTGGTTGTCGGAGTGGCGCCAGCGGTCACTGACCGTGTCCTGATTGGCACGCAGGCTGAGCTGGTCTGCCAGGCCCAGGGGGCTGTCCCAGTCCAGGCCGAGGCCGGCCTGCTGCTCGCCGGTGCTCTTGTCGCCGCTGTTGTTGCGGGTGGCCGATACCCGCCAGGGCTTCAGACGCTGGCCCTTGAGCCCGACACGGCTGTCGCCCAGTTTCTCTCCAGGGGCCAGTTCCAGTTCCACCTGGCGCGAAGGCAGGCGAGTCAGCTGGTCCACCAGTTGCTCCAGCTCCCGCAGGTTGAGCACCTCGCCGGTGGTGCCGGGAAAGGCCATGGCCAGTTCCCGCGAGCTGGCCAGGGCGGAACTGTCCAGGCTCTCCAGGCGGCCTTCGACCACCACGATGGTCAGTTGCCCCGAGGCCAGTTCCTGGGCCGGCAGGTAGGCCCGGGTGGTGACATAGCCCTGCTGCAGGTAGTGATGGGTGATGGCCTTGAGCAGGGTGTTAATCTGCGTCACCGACAGGCACTGGTCGCGATAGGGCGCCACCAGGCGCTCGCGATCGGCGGCGGAAAGATGATCGGCCCCCTTGAGAATCACGGTCTTGATGGTGAAACAGCGCTGCTCGCCCGGTTGCGGGGCAGGCTCGGGGGGCAAGGTCTTGCCGGGGAGTTGCTGGAGTTCGTCGAGGCGCTTCTGCTGCTCTTGCAGCAACTGCTGCTGGCGATCCCGAATCAGGTCGCGATCACCCGGCGTCTGCAGCGGCGCGGCGCTGAGCGCGAGCGAAGCAGACAAAGCACAAAACGCTACTACAGGCCTGAACAAGCCAAAACGCGACATGCTTTCCATTCCCTAGAATCACGGATTTTGGCTGGCCAAACGTCCGCGTGGTGCGTCCCGGCACCTGTTTTCGAAGGGAACAAAGTGTAAATGTAAAAAAATTTACATAACAAAAAAGCGACGAGCGGTAGCTTCCAGACCTATCTCATTGAAAGCTAATGGTTTATATGCTGCGAAACTCTGAAAAACCGATGCAGGCCAAGGTCCTGTAGCGCGCGCGATACCTCGGCCCCATCGATTCAGGCTCATTTCTTCTTCAGGCAATCACTCATGAACGCCTTGCGCGCATCGCCCTTGAGCGCCTGGGTGGTGGCCGTGGCGTTGCAGGTCTTCATTCTTTCCTGAGGCGTGGACGGGGTAGCCGCAGCTGCCGGGGCCGCCTTGAGGCAAGTGCTCATGAAGGCTTTGCGCTCATCGCCCTTCAGGGTCTTGGCGGTGGCCTCGGCATTGCAGGTGGTCATCTTGTTCTGCTGGGCGGTGGCGGCAAAACCCTGGGAGCACAGCAGCAGGCCCACCATCAACAACGGAATACGCAACATCTTCATGGAGTTTTCTCCTTGTCACCGCACCGACGGGCACGGCCTCCAGCGCAGTGTAGACAAAGCCTGTTACACCTTCACCTGTTCTGCAGGCCGGCCCGGCGATACTGCTCCGGCGTGCTGCCAGCCTGGCGCTGGAACATCGCGATAAACGCCGAGGCGCTGCTGTAGCCCATGTCGAAGGCGATTTCCTGGATGCTGCGCGAGCTCTCCAGGGCCTCGATGGAGGCCAGGAAACGCTGGCGCTGGCGCCATTCGCCAAAACTCATGCCCAATTCGCGCACGAACTGCCGGGCCAGGGTCCGCTCGCTGACATGGGCCAGCCCCGCCCAGTGGGCCAAAGGCTGGTTGTTGCCCGGTTCGGCCTGCAGGGCCTGGAGCACCCGCAGCAGGTCGGGGCTGCTGGCGTAGGGCAGGTAACAGGTATGCACCGGCGCCTGGCGCAACTGGTCCAGCAGCACCTGGGCCAGGCGCTGGTCGGCCTCGCCCTCGGGGATCTGCACGTCACGGGCGGCGAAGTCCTTGAGGATCGCCTTGAGGATCTCGCTGATGGCCAGGGTACTGCCCCCGGCCGGCAACTCGGCACACAGCTCCGGGGCCAGCAGTACGGCGCGGTAGTTGATCGGCTGCGCGGTGTAGAAACTGTGGGGCGTCTGTGGCGGCACCCACACCGCATATTGCGGCGGCGACATGAAACGCTGGCCGGCAATCTCCATGTGCATCACGCCGTGGGCCGAATACTCCAGGCAGCCCCAGGGGTGACGATGCTCCAGGGCATGGCTGTGGGCGGCGAAGTCGGCATAGCGGAAGTACACCGGCGCGGGCAGCCCGTGGAAATCCAGGAGATGGATGTGTTTTTTGCTCATGCTGTCCGGATGTCGGGGCGGGTTGTCCGGTTCGCAGTATAGGCATTGATCCGGACAAGAGGATAATCAGCCTTCATCAACTTTCTGGTTGTCTCCATGCAATACGCTTATCCACTGCTGGCCATCTTTATCTGGGCCGGCAATACCGTGATCAACAAACTCGCCGTGGGCGCGATCTTTCCCGCGGAGATCGGCTTCTATCGCTGGTTGCTGGCGGGCCTGCTGTTTACCCCCTTCATGCTCAAGCCGGTGATCAAGCACTGGCCGGAGGTCCGCCCCAACCTCTGGCGCATCGCCATTCTCGGCGTGCTGGGCATGGCGGTGTACCAGAGCCTGGCCTACTTCGCCGCCAGCCTGACCTCGGCCACCAACATGGGCATCATCCTTTCGCTGATGCCGCTGATGTCCCTGGCCATGGCCATCGCGGCCCTGGGCCAGCGCCTGACTGCCGGAGCCCTGGTGGGCGCCGTGCTGTCCTTCGCCGGGGTGCTGGTGGTGGTGTCCTCCGGCAGCCTGGCCGCGCTGCTGCAACACGGGGTCAACCTGGGGGACGCGATGATGCTGGTGGCCACCCTGGCCTACGCCATCTACAGCACCCTGCTGAAGAAATGGCAGCTGCGCCTGCCGCCGCTGGTGCTGTTGTATCTGCAGGTGCTGGTGGCGGTCGTGGTGCTGCTACCGTTGTTCCTGGCTTCGCCGAAGGTAGGCCCGACTCTGCAGAACATTCCGCTGGTGCTCTATGCCTGCCTGCTGGCTTCGATGCTCGCGCCCTTGGCCTGGATGCAGGCGGTGGTGCGCCTGGGGCCAAGCCGGACCACGCTGTTTTTCAATCTGCTGCCGTTGATCACGGCGCTGATTGCGGCAGTGGTGCTGCATGAGCAGTTGGCCTGGTTCCATTTGGTGGGTGGCTTGCTGACCTTGGGCGGGGTGATTCTCTCGGAACGCTGGACCACCGTGCTGGGACCGCTCGCCGGCAAGCCGGCTTCTGCCGGGCAACGCTGAGATCAGAGGCCGGCGGCCTTGAGGCGCCGGGCATGTTCGACGAACAGGCGGATCGGCTCCGCGCCCTTGCCCACCAGCCCCAGGGACTGATTGACGATATCGAAATGGTCCAGCGGGTAATCATCGCCAATGACCTGCCCCAGGTGCGAGCTGTAGCGCCCCACCATGCCGTCGCACTGGCCGGCTTCACGGACGAAGGTGCGGGCGAACAGCCGGCAACTGCGGTTGGTGCCGTCGAACAGATTACGCCCGCGGTTGGTCTTGCCCGGCTGCAAAATGCCGGACCAGGAGTAGTAGTGCACACCGTCGACCTGCGCCGGCCCTTGCCCGCCCCATTCCTGCGGCAACCCCTGGGGGTACTGGCGGTTGAACAGGGCCACGCCCTCGGTGGTCAGGGACTGGTGCGAAGCATGGATATCCACCGGCTGCTTCGGTCCGCGATAGCCGGTTTCCAGCAACCGCATCAGGCTTGAAATCCCCCTCAGCAGCAGGCTCAGCACTCGCCCCCGCAGGCTATGGGCGGGTGAATGCCGTTGCAGATAATCCGCCAGCTCGGAGCCATGGTTGGGCCCCGCCACCGACGTCACCGAGGCCACCCAGTCCGGGCGCCTGGCGGCGGCGTAGCGCGCGGTGAGCGCGCCCTGGCTGTGGCCGATCAGGTTGACTCGGGCTGCGCCGGTCTCGGCCATGATCCGCTGGATCTGCGCCAGCAACTGCTCACCGCGCACCTCGCTGGAATTGAGCGGCGAGACCTGCACCGCGATCACCTGCGCCCCGCCCCGGCGCAAGGCCGGAATGATCCCGTACCAGTAGGGGTACAGCAGCAGGCGGACAAAGCCGAGCATGCCGGGCACCAGGACCAGGGGGTAACGGGTGGCAAGCTCTTGGGACATGCGGCGACATCCTTGTGCGAAGGCAGCGGGGCTGGCTGAAAGCTAGACCATAACCGGGGCCGTCGTCAGCCCCCATGACGCTTTGGCGACAAACCGGTGACAGCCCGTTTCTCCCGGTAGCTACTTCAGCCCGGCCACCCCCGCCACGATCAGCCCCACCGACACCAGCTTGACCGCCGTCAGGCTTTCTCCCAGCAGCAGGCAGCCCAGCAGCACCGTGCCCAGGGAACCGATGGCGGTCCAGATCGGGTAGGCCACGCTCACCGGCAACTCGCGCATGGCCAGGGTCAGGAAATAGATCCCGCCCACCGCCGCGACCACCGTCAGCAGCGACGGCCAGGGCCGGGTAAAGCCCTCGGCGTACTTCATGCCCATGGCGAACGTGACCTCGAAGGCCGCCGCCAGCAGCAGGAACATCCAGGCCATGGCGCCGCCCCCTCAGAAACTCTGCGCCAGGGCCAGCAGGCGCTGCTGGGCTTCGCCACAGGACTGCGCGAATCGCTCGGGCGCCGACTCCTCGCCTTCCGCCGCAACCACGGTGACGTCTTCGATACCGATAAAACCCAGGGCCGTGCGCAACCAGCGGTCCGCGTGGTTCATCGCTTCATGCTCGCCCCCCGGGCCAAAGCCGCCCCCGCCGCGGCTGGTAACGATCAACACCTTCTTGCCCTGCACCAGGGGCTGGTACTGGGCCACGCCGTTGTCCTGCTGGGTGTTGAAGGTCAGCCCCAGGCGCACGATGTGATCGACCCAGGCCTTGATCCCGCTGGGCACGCTGAAGTTGTGCATTGGCGCCGAGATCACCAGGCGCTGATGGCCAAGCAACTCCGCCACCAGTTCGTCGCTCAGGGCCAGGTCGGCCTGCATCGACAGAGGCCGCGCCTCGGGCTGTGGATAAAACGCGGCGGCGATAAAGGCTTCGCTGACGTGGGGCAAGGCACCCCGGCCAACCTCGCGCCGGGTCAACCGCCCCTGGGGATTGGCCGCTTGCCAGGCCTGGAGGAAGGCGTCGGCCAGGCGCCGGCTGTGGGAACGCTCGCCCCGTGGGCTACCGTGGATCGCAAGAACTGTACTCATCTCATCTGCCTCAGACGGGTTGCTGATGGCGGCCTTGAAACCAAGGCCGGTCCGCGCTAAAGCTAAGAGCACAGCCGCACTGCAACAAATGAACAGAATTTCTTCCAGATGAATTTATCTCAGCCATGGAGCACTCGATGTTCGCCCACCTGCCCCTCACCGCCCTGCGCACTTTCGAGTCCGCCGCGCGCCTGCTGAGTTTCAAGGCCGCCGCCGATGACCTGTCGGTGACGCCCACCGCGGTGTCGCACCAGATCCGCAGCCTGGAGCACTGGCTGGGGGTGGCGCTGTTCGAACGACTGCCGCGCCAGGTGCGCCTGACCGAGCCCGGCCAGCGCTTGTTTCACAGCTTGCACGGTGCTCTTTTGGAAGTGACCCAGAGTGTCGATACGCTGCGGCCCACACCCAGCAATGCCCAACTGACCGTTTCCACCACCGCGGCCTTTGCCGCCCTGTGGCTGGTGCCGCGGCTGGGGCGCTTCTATGCCCGGCACCCCGGCATCAGCCTGCGCCTGGATACCCAGTGCGAGGTGGTGGACCTGCAACAGGACGCCAGCATCGACGTGGCGATCCGCTACAGCCAGGAGGGCTACCTGGACCTGCACGGCCTGTGCCTGTTCGACGAACGTTTCGCGGTCTACGGCTCGCCCCAGCAGGTGGCCCTGGCCCGCCAGCAGGCGCCGACCCTGATCAGCGTGCACTGGCGCAACTCCCGGCTGTATGCCGACGGTTGGCAGGCCTGGTGCGCCCAGGCCGGGGAAAGCTGGTTCGATGACGCGCCGCTGATCCGCTCCTACGACGAGGAACAGTACGCCCTGCAAGCGGCCATTGCCGGCCAGGGCCTGGTCCTGGCCAGCGACATCCTGGTGTCCCAGAGCGTGGCCAGCGGCCTGCTGCAGCCCTACCGACCCGAAGTCCAGGTGGACGGCGCCGGCTACAGCGCCCTATGCGTGCCCGGCCGCGAGCGCCATCCGCCGGTGCGCGCCTTTCTTCAATGGCTGCAGCAGGAATCATTGCTGGCCGGGCACCCGTCACTGGCACGCAGTTGACCGCCGGGCACATCCGATAAAACTTTTTGCCGCCGCCGCGACTCACAACCAAGGTAGCGATCAGGCCAACAGAGCCTGGCGTAAATCGGATTAGCCTCCAGGAGATCGAGATGAGCGACATGCATTTGTCTGATGTGAACACCCTGCGCGAACGGGCCCGCCAACACGTGGAAAACGGAGCCGTGACCGAGGGCTACAACGCCGATCGCGAGGAGATACTGCGCCTGCTCAACGAGTCGCTGGCCACCGAGCTGGTCTGTGTGTTGCGCTACAAGCGCCACTACTTCATGGCCAACGGGATCAAGGCCAGCGTCGCCGCCAGCGAGTTCCTCGAACACGCCACCCAGGAAGCCGAGCACGCCGACAAACTGGCCGAGCGCATCGTCCAGCTCGGTGGCGAACCGGAGTTCAACCCCGACCTGCTGTCCAAGCACTCCCATGCCCAGTACGTGGCCGGCAACACCTTGAAGGAAATGGTCTACGAGGACCTGGTGGCGGAGCGCATCGCGGTCGACAGCTACCGCGAGATCATCCAGTACATCGGTGACAAGGACCCCACCACCCGCCGCCTGTTCGAAGAGATCCTGGCCCAGGAAGAAGAACACGCCGACGACATGGCAGACATCCTCAACGACCTGTAACGCCCTCTCCCCCAAGCCCGCCCTGCCTGCAGCGGCGGGCTTTTTTCTGGCCGCGCGCCCAGGCCCTTAATGAGTCGGTTTCACCGTCACCGGTGCCTTGCCCGAGCGCATCTGCTGCAACAGCGGCGCGCACTGGTTGGGCTCATCGCCGCTGGGCGCCACCAGCGCCAGCAGCCCCGCCGCCGGCCCGGCGATCACCCCCAGGGCCACCATGCCGGCACCGCGCAGTACCAGGGGCACGGCCTTGACCCCGGCACTGGGCTGGATGAACTTGCCCTGTACATAAAGCGGCGAGCGCAGGGAGAACAGGCGCAGGCCCTTGGATTCCGGAGTGATGGTCAGGTCCAGTTGCTCGCTGGCCATATTGGCGGTGCCATCGATGTAGATGATGGCGTTCTCGGTGTCGAAGACGAACAGCCGGGAAGTCGCCAGGCCGCTCTTGATGCCGAAGTCGGCCGCCGCGCAATTGATCTTCACTTCCTTGTCGCCAAACATCTTGCCGACCACATAGTTGCCGACGTTGAGCCCGGCGATTTCCATCAGGCTGCGGCTGATGGCGCCATCGTTGATCAGCATCTTCAGGTCACCGTTGGCGCTGCCCAGCAGGGCCGCCACCGAGTTGCCGCGACCGGCGATGTCGGCATCGCCATTGAGCTCGCCAAAGCTGGTCTTCATCGGTTCGAAGGTGGGGAACAGTTGCTTGAGCTTGAAATTGCGCGCCGTCAGCCTGGCCCGGCCCTCCAGCGGCGTGGTGTGGCCGTTGAGGCGGATCTGGGCGTCGAGCTTGCCGCCGGCCACGCCGAAGCGCAGGGGCTCCAGGCTGAGCTGGCCGTCGTTGAGCACCAGGTGGGTGTACAGATCGGTGAACGGCAGCTCGGCGCTGTGGACGATGCGCTTGCCGGTGAATTCCACATCGGCGTCCATGTCCCGCCAGCGCTCGGTGCGGAACTCTTCCACCGGCAGCACCTTGTCCGCCGGCTGCTTGCTCTCGCCGCCCCGGGCCTTCTGCTTGGCGTTGGAGTCGGCGCCGATCAGCGGCGCCAGGTCGCTCATCAGCAACTGGTTGGACACCAGCGCGCCACTGAGCTTGGGCCGTGGCTGGCTGGCCACGTAGGTCAGGTTGCCGTGGATGTCGCTGTCGCCGATCTTGCCGTTGAAGTCCTGGTAACTGAAGGTCGCGCCCGCCGGATCGTGCAGCTTGGCGGTCAGGTGGCCGTCGGTGGAATAGGGCGGCGAATCCGGCAGGGTCACCCCGGTCAGCGGGTAGAGGTTGCCCAGGCTGGTGCCCGCCAGCTTCAGGCGCAGGTCCAGGGCGCCGAGGTTCAGCGGGTCGGTCAGGCTGCCGCGCAGCTCCACCTTGGTGTCGCCGATCTGCGCCTGGGCCTGCAGCGGAAACGGCTTGCGCGAATCCTGCAAGGCCAGCAGGCCGCCGATCTTGCCGGTGCCGGCGAGCTTCTGCCCGTGATACTGGCCCTTGACCTTGAGGGCGAACGCATAAGCCTGGGCCTCGGCGCCTTTCTCGGCCACCTTCTTCGCTTCACTTTCACCGACGATATCGCTGAACGGAATCGGCTTGCCGAGCAGTTCCACCTGCAGGTCCAGCTGGGTCTTCAGGCTCTGGTCATCGAGGGTCACGTGGCCCTTGTCGAAACCGATGGCACCGATGTCCACCGTCCAGTTGGACGGTTCGGCGTTCGGGTCCTTGGGGTCGAACTTGAAAGTCCAGTTGGCGCGCCCGTCGGCCACGCGCTGCAACGCGGCGTCGGGCTCGGTGAGGTCGATGCGCGGAATGCTCACTCGTTGCGCCAGCAGGGCCAGAGGCGAAATGCGCAGCTCAACCCGCTTGAGGCTGACCATCTGCGGCGCCTTGGACCAGTCCGGGTTGCCCAGGGTCAGGTCCTGGGCCACCACGTGAGGCCAGGGCACCCAGGCCCGCCAGCCACCTTCGTCAGGTTCGCGTTGCCAGACCACCGACAAATCGCCATTGATCGCGAAGGGCCGGTGCAACTCCTCGGAGACCTTGGCATTGAGCGTGGGTTTGATCCGGTTCCAATCGAAGAACGCGATCACCAGTACCAGCACCGCCAGTAGCAGGATCAGGCCAGTGATGGACCAGGCGAGAATTTTACGAGTGCGCGTCATTGCACGAGGCTCCTGAAGACAACTGAGCGCCCAACCACGACGCATCGATGAACTGCCGATGGAAAAATCACCGGCCATGAAAACTACGACTGACAAAGCCCGCGCAGGTTTAATCCGGCTACCCGATCCGCTGAAAAAACCTGCTTTCCTGATCACTCGGACAGCTTTGTGTTACCTCGAGCCGCCCCTCCCTGAAGCGGCAGTGAGTCGAAAATACCCACCCTGGTGCAAAAGCAATCGGCGTTAACGCCCGAGCTAGAGCCTTCGCGGCAAACAATCAATTCCGTTGATTATTACCATTGTGTTTATGAACTTTTATATCGATTTAGCGGCGGTAACATTAGCTCCGTACCCAATTTATCGCCCTACCAAGGAGCAACCCATCATGAAACGCCAACTTTTACTGAGCCTCGCCTTATCTGTTCTGGCTGCCAACGCCTTCGCCCTGCCAGCCGCTGAACAAGCCACCCCACAGGTCAAGGCCAGCCACAGCGTGTTCACCCAGACCCTGGCCGAAGGCGGTTCGGATCGCCTGATCGAACGCAACAAAGTCGCTGCCGACGGTTATGACCGTACTCCACAAGGCCAGAGCGTTGCCGAAGACGGCTATGATCGCACCCCTCAAGGCCAGAACGTTGCCGAAGATGGCTACGACCGCACCCCACAAGGTCAAAACGTAGCTGAAGGCGGCCGTGATCGCCTGGAAGAGAAAGGCCTGGTGGAAGATGGCTACAGCCGTACACCTCAAGGTCAGACCGTTGCCGAAGGCGGTGCTGATCGCCTGGCCGAACGTCATCAAGCTGCGAGCTGAGGCCATGCTGGCCCTGGAAAAAAGCCCGATCCCTGGATCGGGCTTTGACTTTTATAGCAGCTGCATTTTTCCCCCTGCCTCTCCCTCCTGTCTCTGACAGCAGTTCGACTCCGGCAAAGTTGATTTGCTAGAGTGCGCCGCTCCCATTGAGCAAAGAACGCCCCGCCGATGCTGCCCCGCGCCGAACAGAAGCAACAGACCCGCAACGCCCTGATGGATGCCGCCCGGCACCTGATGGAGTGTGGCCGTGGGTTTGGCAGCCTGAGCCTGCGGGAAGTGGCGAAAGCCGCGGGTATCGTGCCCACCGGTTTCTACCGGCACTTCAGCGACATGGACCAACTGGGCCTGGAACTGGTCAGCGAAGTCGGCCAGACCTTTCGCGAAACCATCCGCCTGGTGCGCCACAATGAATTCGTCATGGGCGGCATCATCGATGCCTCGGTACGCATCTTCCTCGATGTGGTGGAAGCCAAGCGCTCGCAGTTCCTGTTTCTGGCCCGAGAGCAGTACGGCGGCTCGCTGCCGGTTCGCCAGGCCATCGCCACCTTGCGCGAGAACATCAGTTCGGACCTCGCCGCCGACCTCACCCTGATGCCCAAGCTCCAGCACCTGGACGCCGCCGATCTCAGCGTCATGGCCGACCTGATCGTCAAAAGCGTGTTCGCCACCCTGCCCGACATCATCGATCCCCCGGCCCAGGCCCTGCCCGAACACCTCACGCCCCAGGCCAAGATCACCCAGCAACTGCGCTTCATCTTCATCGGCCTCAAGCACTGGCAAGGCCTGGGCAGCACCGAGTAACTCGCCCGCACCGCTCCCCCTTCACACTATGCGCCCCGCTCTGGGCTGCGCGTTTGCGCCTGCCCGCCCGCCGGGCACCGGATTGCAGCAAAAACATTTCCCGCGCACCAACTCAGTGCTATAAATCAGCTCAGCGCATCAATTTGTAACAAGATGAAACAAGGTTTTGCCCCTTTTTCAGGCGCAGTTCCGGCATCGAGAAAGGGTTTTTCCTCTCCACCGAGTGATTGGCAAGGCCCTTGCTCTGGCTTGTGCATCGCTCATAGCTGGAAGCTTTCCGATGCTGGTGATCCACCGCAGAACCGCCCCCCAAGCCACCTGGTCCGCCGAACTGCACCTGACTTACGAGGCCCGCAGCAAAAGCCGCCTGCGCTGTTTCAGTGCCGCCGGTGAAGACGTCGGCCTGTTTCTGGAGCGGGGCCAGCCACCGCTGCACGATGGTGAGTTCCTGGAGGCCGAGGACGGGCGCATCGTCAAGGTCTGCGCCCGCCCGGAAGCCCTGCTGCACGTCACCTGCCGCAACGCCTTCGAACTGACCCGCGCCGCCTATCACCTGGGCAACCGCCACGTGGCCCTGCAGGTGGGTGACGGCTGGCTGCGCCTGCTGGACGACTATGTGCTCAAGGCCATGCTCGAACAGCTGGGGGCCAGCACCGCGCCCCTTGAGGCACCGTTCCAGCCCGAGCATGGCGCCTATGGCGGCGGCCACCATCATTCGCGCCACGGCGATGAAGACTTCAACTATCCGCCGCGCCTGCACCAGTTCGGCGTCCGCCCATGAACCCGGCCTGGGCCCTGCTGCGCCTGGCCAGCCCGCAGTTGCCGATTGGCGGCTACAGCTATTCCCAGGGCCTGGAAATGGCCGTGGAGCAGCAGCGGGTAAATGATCAGGCCAGCGCCCGCCGCTGGATCAGCGATCAACTGCTGCTGAACCTGGCACGCTTCGAAGCACCGCTGCTGCTCGCCCACTGCCAGGCCGCAGCCGACCAGGACTGGGCCCGCTTGCAGCAGTTGAGCGAGGAACATCGGGCCAGCCGCGAAACCCGCGAGCTTTACCAGGAAAGCCGGCAGATGGGTTATTCCCTCAAGCAACTGCTGGAGGGTTTGCCGGAACTGGACAGCGATGCCAGGGAACTGCTGACGCACCAGGACGAACCACACCTGGCCCTGGGCTGGGCCCTGGCGGCACGGGCCTGGGGCATAAGCCCGGCGGACGCCCTGGCCGCCTGGCTGTGGAGCTGGCTGGAGAACCAGCTGGCGGTGCTGATGAAGACCCTGCCCCTGGGCCAGCAGGCCGCCCAGCGCCTGACCAGCGAGCTGCTGCCACTGTTGCAGCAAGCCCAGCACCACGCCGCGAACCTTGACCCCAACCATCATGGCAGCGCCGCTTTCGGCCTGTCCCTGGCGAGCATGGCCCACGAGCGCCAGTACAGCCGCCTGTTCCGTTCCTAGGAGAAACTCATGAACGCACAACCTCTGCGCGTCGGCATCGGCGGCCCGGTGGGCTCCGGTAAAACCGCCCTGACCCTGGCCCTGTGCCTGGCCCTGCGCGAGCGCTACAACCTGGCGGTGGTGACCAACGATATCTACACCCGCGAAGACGCCGACTTCTTGGTACGCAATGAGGCCCTGGCGCCGGAACGGATCATCGGCGTGGAAACCGGCGGCTGCCCGCACACCGCGATCCGCGAAGACGCCTCGATCAATCTGGAAGCGGTGGACCAGTTGAACCGGCGCTTTCCCGGGCTCGACCTGATCCTGGTGGAGTCCGGCGGCGACAACCTCTCGGCCACCTTCAGCCCCGAACTCTCCGATCTGACCATCTATGTGATCGACGTTTCCGCCGGTGACAAGCTGCCGCGCAAGGGCGGTCCGGGCATCTGCAAATCCGACCTGCTGGTGATCAACAAGATCGACCTGGCGCCGCTGGTGGGGGCCTCCCTGGAGATGATGAACAGCGATACCCAGCGCATGCGCGGCGGCAAGCCGTTCGTCTTCAGCAACCAGAAAACCGGCCAGGGCCTGGCGGACATCATCGCCTTCATCGAACGCCAGGGCCTGCTCACCGCTGCCTGATCCCCGAACCCAATCCGCTCAACAAGGAAAGCCACTCCATGACCCTAAAACGCATCCTCGGGGCCCTGGCCCTGCTGCTGACCCCGGCCCTGGCCTTCGCCCACCCGGGCCATGGCGACAACGGCCTGATGGCCGGTATCAGCCACCCCATCAGCGGCCTCGACCACCTGCTGGCCATGCTCGCTGTCGGCCTGTGGGCCGCCCAGCAGCAAGGCGCCGCGCGCTGGGCGCTGCCTTGCACCTTCGTCGGCACCATGCTGATCGGTGGTGTGCTGGGCTTCGAGGGCCTGGAGTTGCCGGCCCTGGAAAGCGGCATCGCCGCTTCGGTATTGGCCCTGGGCCTGGCCGTGGCCCTGGCCGTGCGCCCGCCCCTGAGCCTGGCGATTGCCGCCACCGCGCTGTTTGCCCTGTTCCATGGCGTGGCCCACGGCCTGGAACTGCCGGACATGTCCAGCCCTTGGGCCTATGCCGCCGGTTTTGTGGCGGCCACTGCGGCCCTGCATGCCGCCGGCTATGCCGTGGTACGGGTACTGCCTCAGGCGGCAGCGCCGCTGGTGCGCCTGGCCGGTGCGGCCTCGGCCGCTACGGGCGTGTGGTTGCTGGCAGGCTGATCCCTGCTTCATCTGCAGGAGCCGGCGTGCCGGCGAAGGCGGTCCTGCGGGCCTCGTTCGCAGGCAAGCCAGCTCCTGCCAGTATGTCGTGCTCGGCGGGCAAGCCGCCTTGTGGGGCTTCTCTGGTAACATGTCGCGCATTCAAAACTGCCGTGACGACGCCAGCCAATGCCCGATGTATCCCGCTCCGCCACCTCGCCTGAATCGAGCGCTCTGTTCAACGCCATGCAGCAGCATTTCCACAAGGTGATAGTGCCGCTGTGGCAAGGCCCGGGCTGGAATCCGCAGTTGGCGCTGCCCTATGAGGCGCTGGACGCCGAGCATCGGCCGCTGCCGCCGCAGCGCTATCGAGCCATGGCCTGTGCCCGGCAGTTGTATCTGTTCTCCCAATTGATCGGCGATGCCGCCGCGCCCTTTGCCCAGGAGCGCGCCGCCGCGCTGTTTCGCTCGCTGCAGCGGCACTTCCACGACGCCGAGCACGGTGGCTGGTTCTACAGCATCGACCCCGAAGGCGCGCCGCTGGATAGGCGCAAGGACCTCTATACCCACGCCTTTATCCTCTTCGCCTGCGCTCATTACTGGGCCAAGGTCCGCGAGCCGCTGGTGGAGTCGGTGCTCAACGCCGCCCTGGAAGTGGTAGCCCAGCGCTTCGCCCGCGGCGACGGGCTCTACGAAGCCAGCCTCGCCGAGGACTGGTCCATATTGGGTTCGGGGCCCCTGCAGAATCCACTGATGCACCTGGCCGAAGCCTTTCTCGCGATCCTGGCCGTACGCGAGGACGCTGCGGTGCAAGCCGCGTTGCTGGAACTGTGCCAGGCCATGCAGCAGCAGTTCATCGACCCCCAGCACGGGGTGATGATGGAGAAGCCCCTGGGAGCTGTGGATAACTGGTTCGAGCCGGGGCACCAGTTCGAGTGGTACTTCCTGCTGGCCTCGTCACAGTTACTGCGCGGTAGCGCCCTGCACGCTTGCGTGGAACGAGCCTTCGCCTTTACCGAGCAACTGGGAGTCGAGCCCGAGAGCGGCGCCGTGTGCGCCATGCTCGAACTGCCGCCCCGAGCCGGCGTCAAGGACGCCACCCAGCGCATCTGGGCCCAGGCCGAATACCTGCGTGCCCTGACCTTGCGCCCGGCTGGCCAGGCACCCTTGCTGCGTCAGCTAAAAGCGCTGCAAGCGCATTTCCTGCATGCAGGGGGCTGGAATGAATGCCTGGATGCCAACGGCGCGGTCAGCCGGCGGGATATGCCCTCGACCACGCCTTATCACCTGGCGACCTGCTATCGCGGGCTGGCGGAATATTTTGCCTGAGGCCCTTGGCCGGCAAGCCGGCTCCTACGCGGTGTTGTAGGAGCCGGCTTGCCGGCGAAACAGGCGCCGCCCATCAAGCGATCCACTTGCGATCCCCGGTAAAGCTGATGGTCAGCCAGCGCGCTGCGTCGGCCTCTCCCAACTGGCTGGAAATCTCCTCGCGCAAACGGTCCAGAGTCGCCACATCCTGCAGCGGATAGTGCGCCGGCAGGACGATATGGATCTCGATGAACCGCGCCCGACCGTGCTTCTGCACGTAGCTGATGTAGTCGTCGAAACCATGGGCGGCCTTGGCCTGCTCCATCACGTTGCGGACCTTTTCGTCCAACTGGTCCGGGGCGATCCCCAGCACATCACGCAGGGCCGGGCGCAAGATCTTCAGCGCCGGCGGCAACATGCTCAGGGCCAGCAGGATCAGGATCGCCGGGTCGACATACACCGCCCACTGGCCGTGCCCGTACTGCTTGAGCAGCAAGGCGATGATGAAGCTCACCAGCAGCCCCACCGAGAGCATCGCGTCCACCAGCCAGCTGATGTTGTCGAACTGGATCAGCGACGACTTGAGCTTGCGGTTACGCCGGCGCACGTAGAAGAAGTAGGCGAACTCCGCCACGGCGAAAAACGCCGCATAGAAAATCACCAGCCCCAGCTCGACCTCGCGGCCACCGTTGATGATGCCGAACACCCCATTGAGGAAGGCGTAGATGGCGATGAGCATCAGGAAGCTGCCTTCGATCAGCAGCACCATGGGTTCCAGGTGCCAGAAGCCGAACTGGAAACGGTGGTTGCTTTCCTTGGCGATCAGCTTGGCGGTGATCAGCATCAGGACCTTGATGAAGGTGGCGATCAGCGAAAAAAATCCATCGAACAGGATGGATTGGGCGCCAGAAACAAAACCCGTGACGATACCGGCGATCGCCACGGCGAACATCAGTACGGTCGATTGTTTGAGCAGAGCCTGCTCACCTCGGTTACTCACGATTCCTCCTATCGAACTTCAAAAACGCCGCCTCGTGTGAGGCAGCGGCGAAATTTCTGGCGGGAATTCTAACCTGTCAGGGCTGCCCACAAGCTGAAACGAATCAGCTTATGTGTATCCGAGTACAACTGTAGCCGCTGCCGAGCGATGGCGAGGCTGCGACCGCCTCCGCAGGAGGCGCAAGATCTTGCGGGCGCCGGAGGGCCCTGCGGCCCTGTCGCAGCCTGCGGCAGCGGCTACAGGAGGCTCATGACTTGGCGTTGCGTTCGATGGCGAAACCGGCCCAGGTCTGGCTCACAGGCATCAGCTCCAGGCTGTTGATGTTGACGTGTGCCGGGGTATTGAGCACCCAGAAAATGGTGTCGGCGATGTCCTCGGGCTGGATCGGCTCGGCCCCGGCGTAGGTGGCGTCGTAGCGTGCCTGGTCACCGGCGAAGCGCACCAGGGAGAACTCGCTTTCGCACAGCCCCGGCTCGATGTTGGTGACGCGCACGCCGGTGCCCTGCAGGTCGCAGCGCAGGTTCAGGGAGAACTGCTTGACGAAAGCCTTGCTCGCGCCATAGACGTGGCTGCCCGGGTACGGGTAGTTGCCGGCGATGGAGCCCAGGTTGACGATGCCTGCGCCGCGACCGTGGGCGATCAACCGTGGCAGCAGCAGGCGGGTGCTGTACATCAGGCCCTTGATGTTGGTGTCGACCATGGTGTCCCAGTCATCCAGGTCGCACTTGGGCGCCGGGTCCACGCCCAGGGCCAGGCCGGCGTTGTTGATCAGCCCGCGCAGCTTGCTGAACGAAGGCGGCAACTGGGCGATGGCCTCTTCCATGGCCTTGCGGTCGCGCACATCGAGCACCAGGCCATGCACCTCGGTCTGTTTGGACAGCTCCGCGCACAGGGCGCTGAGGCGCTCCTCGCGGCGGCCGGTCAGTACCAGGGACCAGCCGGCTGCGGCAAAGCGCCGGGCGCAGGCTTCGCCAAAACCGGAAGTCGCGCCCGTAATGAACAGTGTGGAAGTCATGGTGTTCTCCTTGCTGGGTGGCGAGCCGCCGTTTCGATAAAAAACGCTTCGCAGCATGCCCGGGCCGGCTCCTACCGGCAACCGCGCCGTTGGCCGTAAAGAGCCGCAAGCGGTGAGCGCGCCCGATGCTTGCTGTACAAAAAACACTCACCAGGCGCCAAGCCACGGGTTACATGGCCTGCAGCCATGTGCACGCACCTTATCCACAGGCCGGTCCACAGTCTTTGGGGGCAAGTGCAAAGGGCTGAAAGCCGCTATCCACAGGGCCTGCGCGGGTTCAGCAGAAGTTTTTTGCTTGACCCGGACCGCGGGTCCATGCAGCCGGCCCGGGCAAAGATGACCGCACGGTCAAGGTTGACAAGGCCAGAGGCCAGTAACTACGCCGCTCAGAGCCGTCTTTCCAGAGTTTAATCACAGACTTATCCACAGGCTTATCCCAACCCTTTTCCAGGTACAGCTGCGACAATAAAAAGGTTGACAAGCGCACCTTCAGCTCCCACAAAAAGCACCGATCAAAAAACAACCAATCGCCTGCAAGCCACGTGGTTAAAGGCTTGCAGCCAGCTACACCCACGTTACCCACAGCCCGCTCCACAGCAAACGGGGACAAGTCAAAACAGTGGAAAAACAACTGTTTGCAGCGTCTTTATGCCGCGTTAAAGCAGCTTGCCAGGAATGTTTTCCACAATTACCGGACACAAGCTTGGTGCAGGCGCAAAGCGCCAGTCGGCGCTCGGTGAAATCAGAAAGGCGGTCAGGCGGCCCCCTTCGCTGGCAAGCCAGCGCCTACAGGGGAGGACGGGATGGGGTGGGCATAACAATGCCCCGGCGGCGCGGGCCGGCGGGGCATGCTTTATCCACAGAGCGGACGGTCAGTGGCCGCCCAGGTAAGCGTTGCGCACCTCCTCGTTGACCAGCAGTTCCTTGCCGGTGCCGCTCAGGCGGATCTCGCCGTTGACCATCACGTAGGCGCGGTCCGAGAGCTTCAGCGCGTGGTTGGCGTTCTGCTCCACCAGGAAGATGGTCATGCCGGTGGCCGCCAACTCCCTCAAGGTGGCGAAGATCTGCTTCACCACGATGGGCGCCAGGCCCAGGCTCGGCTCATCCAGCAGCAGCAACTTGGGCCGGCTCATCAATGCCCGGGCAATGGCCAGCATCTGCTGCTCGCCGCCAGACATGGTCATGGCCCGCTGGGTACGCCGCTCCTTGAGGCGGGGAAACAGCTCGAACATGCGCTGCATGTCCTCATTGGCGTACTTGTCGCCAATCGGGATGGTGCCCATCAGCAGGTTTTCCTCCACGGTCATGTCGGGGAACACCCGACGCCCTTCCGGGGACTGGGCGATACCGTTGGAGGCGATGTAGTGGGACGACTTGTGGATGATGTCCACACCGCGATAGAGAATCTGCCCGGACTCCGCCCGGGGCTGGCCGAAGATCGACATCAGCAGGGTCGACTTGCCGGCACCGTTGGAGCCGATCAGGCTCACGGTTTCCCCTTCGTTGATGTGCAGCGAGACTTTCTTCAGGGCCTGGATCGGGCCGTAGTACACGTCCAGGTCCTTGAGTTCGAGGATAGGTTGAGTCATGCCAGTTCCTCTTCGTCGGCACCCAGGTAGGCGGCAATCACTTTCGGATCATTGCGGATCGCCTCCGGGCCGCCCTCGGCGATCACGTTGCCGTGGTCGAGCACCACGATGTGGTCGGAAATACTCATCACCATGCCCATGTCGTGTTCGATCAGTACCACGGTCAGGTCGTGCTCGTCGCGCAGCAGCCGGATCATTGCGCTCAGCGCCTCGGTTTCCTGGGGGTTGAGGCCGGCGGCCGGCTCGTCGAGGCAGATGATCTGCGGCCGGGTGCACATGGCCCGGGCGATCTCCAGGCGCCGCTGCTGGCCGTAGGACAACTCGCCGGCCAGGCGGTTGGCGCAGTCCACCAGGTCCACCACCTCCAGCCAGTAGAAGGCATGGTCCAGGGCGGCGCTTTCCGCCTTGCGGTAGCCCTTGGTGTTGAGGATGCCCGCCAGCAGGTTGCGGTTGACCCACATGTGCTGGGCCACCAGCAGGTTTTCCACCACGGACATTTCCTTGAACAGGCGAATGTTCTGGAAGGTCCGCGCCAGGCCGGCGCGGTTCACCAGGTGGGTGCCGCCGAACATCTTGTAGTACAGGCGGCTGGCGAAGCTTTTCGGCGAGACGAAGTCGGTGGCGCGAAAGGGCTCGCCCAGGAGCTTGATGACGTTGGTCTGCCGGCCCCGGGTATTGAGCTCGATGCGCCCGCCGGAGGCCTTGTAGAAGCCGGTCAGGCAGTTGAACACCGTGGTCTTGCCGGCGCCGTTGGGGCCGATCAGGGCGAAGATCGAGTTGCGCTTGACCTTCAGGCTGACGTCGCTGAGGGCCTTGATGCCACCGAAGTGCATCATCAGGTTTTCGACCGAAAGAATGTATTCGCTCATGGCGCGTTCCCCTCAGTCAGAGCACCTTTGCGTGGAGTGACGCCAGTACGGCTGATGCGGATCAGCCCTCGCGGTCGCCAGATCATCATCAACACCATGAGAATGCCGAACAGCAGCACCCGGTACTCGGAGAAGCTGCGCAGCAACTCCGGCGCCACAGTCAGCACGAAGGCCGCGATCACCACGCCCACCGTCGAGCCCATGCCCCCCAGCACCACGATGGCCAGGATCAGCGCCGATTCGAAGAAGGTGAACGACGACGGGTTGACGAAGCCCTGGTAGCTGGCGAAGAACACCCCGGCCAGGCCGGCGGTGGAAGCACCGATGGTGAAGGCCGAGAGTTTGACCAGCACATGGTTCAGGCCCATGGCGCGGCAGGCGATCTCGTCTTCACGCAGGGCTTCCCAGGCCCGCCCCACGGGCATGCGGGTCAGCCGGTGCTTGATGTAGAGCACCAGCAGGACCACCAGGAACAGCACGATGTAGATGAACAGGAATTTCAGGTTGGGGTTGTATTCCAGGCCGAAGAACTCATGAAACGGCACCCCGCCGTCCTTGGCCTTGCGGCCGAACTCCAGGCCCAGGAAAGTCGGCGACGGCACCGGCATGCCGTTGGGGCCACCGGTGAAGGACAACCAGTTATTGAGCACCAGGCGGATGATCTCGCCGAAGCCCAGGGTCACGATGGCCAGGTAGTCGCCGTGCATCCTCAGCACCGGGAAGCCCAATATGCACCCCGCCAGGGCCGCGGCAATCGCCGCCAGGGGCAGCACGGTCCAGAAGCCCAGGCCCAGGTACTGGTAGCCCAGGGCCAGGCCGTAGGCGCCGATGGCGTAGAACGCCACGTAACCCAGGTCCAGCAGGCCCGCCAGCCCCACCACGATGTTCAGCCCCAGGCCCAGCAGTACGTAGATCAACCCGAGAATGACCACGGTCAGCAGGTACTTGTTGGCGAAGAACGGAAACACGATGGCAATCACGATCAGGGCCGGGATGATCCAGCGCAGCCGCGACTTGTAGTCCGGCGCCAGCACATGCACGCCGGAGCCGGTGCTTTCAAAGCCCTGGAGTATCTTCAGGCCCTTGGGGGTTTGCAGGAACAGGCTCAGGGCCAGCCGGCCGGCCATGACAATGGCTACCAGCCAGGCCACGCGAGTCGGCTGCAGGTTGAAACTGTAGCCATCGAGCACCACACCCACGATGGGGCCAAACACGATCAGCGAGATCAGCCCGGCCAGCACGGCGTCGATGACGCTCTTTTTGATATCAATCGGTTTATTGGCAGCAGACATACTTACACCTTCGCCACGAGTGGGCGACCCAGCAGGCCTTGGGGACGGAAGATCAGGATCAGCACCAGCAGCGAGAAACTGAACACGTCTTTGTAGTCGGAGTTGATCAAACCGGAGAACAGCGACTCGGAGATGCCGAGGATGATCCCGCCGAGCATCGCCCCAGGCAGCGAGCCGATGCCGCCGAGTACCGCCGCGGTGAACGCCTTGATGCCGATGACGAAGCCGGCATAGAAGTCGAACGTGCCGTAGTTCATGGTGATCAGCACCCCGGCCAGGGCCGCCATGGCCGCGCCGATGACGAACACGTAGGAGATCACCCGGTCGGTGTTGATGCCGAGGATCGAGGCCATCTTGCGGTCTTGCTGGGTGGCCCGGCACATACGCCCGAGCTTGGTGTACTTGATGATGTAGGTGAGCAGTGCCATGCCGGCGAACGCCGCCACCAGGATGAAGATCTTGGTGTAGGTGAGCTGCACGAAGCCTGTGCCGATATCGACTTTCCAGGCCCCGGCCAGCAGGGTCGGAACCCCTTGCTGCTTGGCACCCTGGCTGATCTGCGCGTAGTTCTGCAAGATCAGCGAAATGCCGATGGCGCTGATCAGCGGCGCCAGGCGGGTGGAGTTGCGCAGGGGTTTGTAGGCCACGCGCTCGATGACCCAGCCATAGATCCCTGTCACCACGACGGTGAAGATCAGCGTGCCGAGAATGAGTAGCGGGAAGGATTCAATGCCGAAATAGGCCAGCAGAGCCAGACTGATTGCCGCGAGGTAGGCGGAAATCATGTAAACCTCGCCGTGGGCGAAGTTGATCATGCCGATGATGCCATAGACCATTGTGTAGCCGATGGCGATCAGACCGTAGACGGACCCGAGGGTCAGCCCATTGATCAGTTGCTGCAGGAAAATACCATCCATAACGCAATCTCACGGACTTGAGAGACTGCACAGGCCGTCGACGCCGGACAGGGATCACCCGTCTGCGCAACACGTCCGTTGTGCAGCTCTACGAGAAAAGGCAAGTACTGCACGAGCAGGGACCGGTACCAGGGGGTGGTACCGGCCCGTTCGGACTCATGTCACTTCTGTTTTTCCAGCTGGTGGTACTTGCCGTCCTTGTCCCACTGATAGACCACGTAGTCGGAAACCTTGAGGTCACCCTTGGCGTCCCAGGACTTCTCGCCCATCACGGTTTTCACCGGATTGGCCTTGAGCCATTTGGCCGCATCTTCGCCCTTGTTGGACTTGGCGCCGCCGAAGCCGGCCGCCAGGGCCTGGATCGAGGCATAAGCGTACAGGGTATAGCCCTCTGGCTCGGTGCCGGCCTTGCGGAAGGCATCCACCACGGCCTTGCTGTCTGGCAACAGGCGCGGGTCGGCGCCGAAGGTCATGTACACGCCGTCAACGTATTGCGGGCCACCGGCGGTGGTCACCAATTCGTCGGTAACGATGCCGTCGTCGGACATGAACTTGACGTCCTTCAGGCCCTGCTCGCGCAGTTGGCGTACCAGCGGACCGGCTTCCGGATGCAGGCCGCCGAAGTACACCACGTCGGCGCCGGCGGCGCGGATCTTGGTCACCACGGCGCTGAAGTCTTTCTCGCCACGGGTCAGGCCCTCGTACAGCACCGGGGTCACGCCGCGCTTGGTCAACTGTGCCTTGGTGGCATCCGCCAGGCCCTGGCCGTAGGTGTCCTTGTCGTGCAGCACCACGACTTTCTTGCCCTTGAGCACATCGATGATGTAGTCACCGGCGACGATGCCCTGCTGGTCGTCACGCCCGCACATGCGGAACATCGCGGAGAGGCCACGCTCGGTGACCTGGGGGTTGGTGGAGCCCGGGGTGATGGCAATCACACCGGCGTCGCTGTACACCTCGGAAGCCGGAATGGTCGACGAGGAGCAGAAGTGCCCGACCACGCCGGCCACCTTGTCCTGGTCCACCAGGCGGTTGGCCACTGCCACCGCCTGCTTGGGTTCACAGGCGTCATCGCCCTTGACCAGGACGATCTTCTCGCCGTTGACCCCGCCCTTGGCGTTGATCTCGTCAGCCGCTGCCTGTGCACCCTTCATGTACTGCTCGCCAAATGCCGCGTTGGCGCCTGTCATGGGACCCGCTACACCGATCTTCAGGTCGGCTTGAGCAAACGCAGAAACACCCAGCGCAGTTGCCACTGCGAGGGCCAGAAAGCCTTTCTTGTAAAACGTCTGGGACATGAGGTGGTGCTCCAAGGTTTTTTTAGTTGGCACTGCGACTTCACTAAGGTTGCTCAGAGCAAGCGCCGTGCCAGTGGTTTTTTATTCTGAAAAAAGTCGCTGTCTTATTGTTATTTCGACTGTTTCGAGCCCTTTTTTATTGGGCGTGCAACCGTCTAAACCGCGGAAGGTAAAACCCTGCTTTTTAATGGGCGCAACCCATGCGTGCCATCATTGCAACCGCGACACAATTCAACGTGCAACCCTGCTGTAACAGCTCGCGTCACCGAACTGCACACTGCTGGTGCGAGACTGCTACGAGCCGCACCATTACAGGCTAGTCGCTGCATCGAAAAGCGTCGTCGGCCGCCCACTATTTCCTTGTTCAGATCACAATTCGCAGGCACTGGCCCGCGTGGTAGAGGGAGAAGCCGGCTTCGTACAGGCAACTGCGCAAGCCCACGCCGGCCAGGGGCTGCATGGCTGCGAAGGGGATCGGCAGGGCCTGGGGGTCGCCGTTGCACAGGTAGTCGGCGAAGGCCTTGCCCACCACGGTTCCGGTGGTCACGCCCCGGCCGTTGTAACCGGTGACAGCCACCAGGCCCGGGGCCGGCTCGAACAGGCGCATCAGGTGGTCGGGGGTGAAGGCGATGCAGCCGGTCCAGGTGCATTCCCACTCCACCGGCTTGAGGTACGGGAAGTAATGCTGCTGTACGCGGTCGGCCCAGGCCTTGAGGAACCACAAGGGCTTCTGGCTGCCATTGCCCAGGCTGCCCAGCAACAGGCGGCCCTCGGCATCCCGGCGGATGCTGCTGAGCACCTGTCGGGTATCCCAGGAGCCCTGGCCCCCGGGCAGGATCTGCCGGGCCGCTTCTTCGGTCAGGGGCGCGGAAGCCACCTGGTAGTAGTAGCCGGGGAAGAAGTTGCGCCGCAGCTCGGTCCAGTCGCCTTCGGTGTAGGCGTTGGAGGCGATCACCACCTGCTCGGCCAGCACCGAGCCCTGCTCGGTCTGCACCGACCAGCGCTGGCCCTGGCGCTCCAGGCGGGTGACCGGGGAATGGTCGAACAGACGCCCGCCCAATTCCGTCGCCGCCCTGGCCAGGCCGCTGACGTAAGCCATGGGGTTGAGGGTTCCCGCCCGCCGGTCGAGCAGGGCCGCGGCAATCTTGCGAGTGCCGGTGGCCGCTTCGCACGCCGCGCCGGTCAGCAACTCCACGGGGGCCCCGCGACGTTTCCACTGTTCTTCACGGCTGCGCAGATCGGCCTCGCCCCGGGCGTTGTGGGCCATGTGCAAAGTGCCTTCGCGGCGCAGCTGGCAATCGATGTGGTACTTGTCCACCAGGCTGAACACCAATGACGGCGCCGCGCCGAGCATGCGGTTGAGCTGGCTGCCCACCTGCTCGCCGAAACCGGCCTCGATCTCGTCCGGCGGGATCCACATGCCGGCGTTCACCAGCCCGACGTTGCGCCCTGAACCGCCGTGCCCCGCGCGGTGGGCTTCGACCACACAGACCCGCTTGCCCTGCTCCAGCAAATGCACGGCGGCCGACAGCCCGGTGAAGCCGGCGCCGATGATGCACACATCCGCCGTCAGCTCGCCCTTGAGCGGCGCCCTGTCAGGCCGTTGCGGAGTGAGTGTTTCCCACAGACATTGTTCTTGTAGCGCCATTGCCAGACTCCGAAATCAACGAACCACAGACGCTGAAACGCACTTGCCGCTGTTCGCCAGCAAGCTGGCTCCTACAAACCTCCCCGTAGGAGCGAGCGTGCTCGCGAAAAGACTCAATCGAAGGTGATGCCCTGGGCCAGCGGCAGTTCCCGGGAGTAGTTGACGGTGTTGGTCTGGCGCCGCATGTAGCCGCGCCAGGCATCGGAGCCGGATTCGCGACCGCCGCCGGTTTCCTTCTCGCCGCCGAAGGCGCCGCCGATCTCTGCGCCGCTGGGGCCGATGTTGACGTTGGCGATGCCGCAGTCGCTGCCCACCGCCGACATGAACTGTTCGGCCTCACGCACGTCGGTGGTGAAGATGCAGGACGATAGGCCCTGAGGCACGGCGTTGTTCAGGCGCAGCGCTTCTTCGAAGTCGTCGTAGCCGATCACATAGAGGATCGGCGCGAAGGTTTCGCTGCACACCACCTCGCTCTGCTCGGGCATTTCGACGATGGCCGGCGACACGTAGTAGGCGTTGGGGAACTGGTCCTGCAACTGGCGCTGGCCGCCGAAGACCCGGCCGCCCTCGCTCAGGGCCTGCTCCAGGGCATCCTGCATGGCCTCGAAACTGTGCTTGTCGATCAGCGGGCCGATCAGGTTGCCTTCCAGCGGGTGGCCGATGCGCACCTTGGAATAGGCCGTCTTGAGGCGGCTGATGATTTCCTCTTTCACCGACTCGTGGGCAATCAGGCGACGCAGGGTGGTGCAACGCTGGCCGGCGGTACCCACGGCGCTGAACAGGATGGCGCGCACCGCCATGTCCAGGTCGGCGCTGGGGCCAAGGATCATGGCATTGTTGCCGCCCAGTTCGAGGATGCTGCGGGCAAAGCGTGCGGCCACTTTCGGCGCCACTTCGCGGCCCATGCGGGTGCTGCCGGTAGCGCTGATCAGGGCCACCCGCGGATCGTCCACCAGGGCGGCACCGGCATCACGGCCGCCGATGATCACCTGGCTCAGGTATTCGGGCGCATCCTGGAAGTTCTTCAACACGCGCTCCAGCAGCGCCTGGCAGGCCAGGGCGGTGAGCGGGGTCTTTTCCGAGGGTTTCCAGATCACCGGGTTGCCGCAGACCAGCGCCAGGGTGGTGTTCCAGGCCCAGACCGCTACCGGGAAGTTGAAGGCGCTGATCACCCCAACAACCCCCAGGGGATGCCAGGTTTCACGCATGTGGTGGCCCGGGCGCTCGGAGGCGATGGTCAGGCCGTAGAGCTGGCGCGACAGGCCGACGGCGAAGTCGCAGATGTCGATCATTTCCTGCACTTCCCCCAGGCCTTCCTGGGTGATCTTGCCGGCTTCCCAGGACACCAGCTCCCCCAGGTCGGCCTTGTACTCGCGCAGCACCTCGCCGAATTGCCGCACCAGCTCGCCGCGACGGGGTGCCGGCACCTTGCGCCACAGGGCGAATGCATGCTCTGCGCGACTGACCTGCTGCTCCACCTCGGCGGCGCCCTGCCAGTTCACCGCGGCGATCCGGCTGCCGTCGATGGGCGAGTGCACAGGCTGGGTGCCCGACTGGTACAGGGCCGGGTTGACACCCAGACGATCAAGCAATGCGGCAACCATGGGGTTACTCCTTACAGATGAAAGCGAAAGAACCAGGCCGCTGCGACGGCCATCAAGGCTAGTAGTTGTAGCTGGCCCGAGACTTGCCAACAAACGACCTTTAAGCGAGATATCATTCCGTTTATTCATGCTGAGCCGCTCGCTGGCACCCATAAGAACAAGGACCACCCATGCTCAACAAACGCTACTTGCCGTCGATCACCGCCCTGCAGTGCTTCGAGGCCGTGACCCGGCACCTGAGCTTCACCCGTGCGGCCGAAGAGCTCAACCTGACCCAGAGCGCGGTGAGCAAGCAAGTGGCGCAACTGGAAGAGCTGCTGCAACACCTGCTGTTTCGTCGGGTACGGCGGCGCCTGCAACTGACTCCGGCCGGCGACCTGTACCTGGTGGAGGTGCGCAAGATCCTCACCCAGGTGGAGATGTCTACCCATTACCTGCGTTCCTACGGCGGCGAGACCGAAGTCCTACGAGTCTCCACGCCCTACACTTTTGGCGCCCGCTGGCTGGTGCCGCGCCTCAAGGGCTGGCGACTGCGCCACCCGCACATCCACCTGGACCTGTGCAATGAGCAAGAGCCTGACGAACTGCTCCAGGGCCATGCCGACCTGGCCTTCTACTTTGGCCAGGGTTCACGCCCCGGCACCGAGAGCCTGAAGCTGTTCAGCGAAGAGCTGGTGGCGGTCTGCGCCCCTGACAGCCTGCCCGCCGAGCCCTTGACCGACCCCAGGCAACTCACTGAACTGGTGCTGTTGCAGAACGCTTCACGGCCCCAGGGCTGGCACGAATGGTTCGATCAACAGGGCTACCAGACCGAGCACAGCTACCACGGCCCACGCTTCGAAACCTTCTATATGTGCATCCGTGCGGCCCAGGTCGGCTGCGGGGTCGCCCTGCTGCCACGCTTTCTGGTGGAAGAAGAACTGGCTGAAGGCAAGCTGGTGATCGCCTGGGAATACGCCATGCCCAGCCAGGACGCCTATTACCTGGCCTACCCCGAACACTCGGCGGAAGTGCCCAAGGTCCGGGACTTCGTGCGCTGGATGCTCGAACACAACGACTCGCCCCTCCCGTAGGAGCCGGCTTGCCGGCGATGGGGCCCTTGAGCCCTGCTCAAGACTGAAGATCCGTTCGCTGGGAAGCCAGCTCCTACGACCGGAGAATGGCCCGCCACAAAAAACACTGGCAAAGCGCTGCGCGTCTATGCGCCACTAGCGCCTTCATTGAAAGAGCTGAATGCCGCACTTGTCCGTCGCGGCCAGCATGGAGATTCCCGTTATGAGCGAGAGTGTGTTTGCCGATCGCATCGTGCAGAACCTGCTCGACACCGACTTCTACAAACTGACCATGATGCAGGCGGTGCTGCACAACTACCCCAACGTCGAGGTGGAATGGGAGTTTCGTTGCCGTAACAGCGAGGACCTGCGGCCCTATCTGGCAGAGATCCGCTACCAGTTCGAGCGCCTGGCGGAACTGAGCCTGAGCGCCGACCAGTTGGGCTTTCTCGAACGGATCAGCTTCCTCAAGCCGGATTTCCTGCGCTTTCTCGGGCTGTTTCGCTTCAACCTGCGCTACGTGCATACCGGCATCGAGGACGGCGAGCTGTTTATCCGCCTGCGCGGCCCCTGGCTGCACGTGATCCTGTTCGAAGTGCCGATGCTGGCCATCATCAGCGAGGTGCGCAACCGCTACCGCTATCGCGAGATCCAGCTGGTCCAGGCCCGCGAGCAGCTGTACCGCAAGTTCGACTGGCTGACCGCCAACGCCAGCAGCGAAGAACTTTCCGAGCTGCAAGTGGCGGATTTCGGCACCCGCCGACGCTTTTCCTACCGGGTCCAGGAAGAAGTAGTGAACGTGCTCAAGCACGATTTCCCCGGACGTTTTGTCGGCACCAGCAACGTGCACCTGTCCCGGGAACTGAACATGAAACCCCTGGGCACCATGGCCCACGAATGGATCATGGCCCACCAGCAACTGGGGCCGCGGCTGATCGACAGCCAGATCGCCGCCCTCGACTGCTGGGTCCGCGAATACCGTGGCTTGCTGGGCATCGCCCTGACGGATTGCATCACCACCGATGCCTTCCTCGGCGATTTCGACCTGTTCTTCGCCAAGCTGTTCGACGGCCTGCGCCACGACTCCGGCGACCCGATCCTCTGGGCAGAAAAGGCCATCGCCCACTACCACAAGCTGGGCATCGATCCGATGAGCAAGACCCTGGTGTTCTCCGACAGCCTGAGCCTGCCGCGCGCCCTGGAAATATTCCGTGCGCTGCGGGGGCGGATCAATGTCAGCTTCGGCATCGGCACCAACCTGACCTGTGACATTCCCAGTGTCGAGCCGATGAGCATCGTGCTTAAAATGGCTGCCTGCAATGGCCAGCCCGTCGCCAAGATCTCCGATGAAGCGGGCAAGACCCATTGCAAGGATCCGAACTTCGTCGCTTACTTGCGCCACGTTTTCCAAGTACCTGCCCAACCTGGCAAGGAGTGAATCATGCAAGCCGTACAGCGTGAGATTGCGCAGCAGCTCAAGGTCCAAGCACCTTTTCCCGACCACGCCGCCCTTGAGGCAGAAATCGCCCGGCGCATCCGCTTCATCCAGGACTGCCTGGTCAATTCCGGGCTCAAATCCCTGGTGCTGGGCATCAGCGGCGGTGTCGACTCACTGACCGCCGGCCTGCTGGCCCAACGGGCGATGCGTGAATTACGCGAACGCAGCGGAGACGATGGCTACCGCTTCATTGCCGTGCGCCTGCCCTATGAGACCCAGTTCGACGAACACGATGCCCAGGCCTCGGTGGACTTCATCAACCCTGACGAACGCCACACCGTGAACATCGGCCCGGCGGTCAGGGCCCTGGCCAACGAAGTGGCGGCCTTCGAGGGGCAGCACGCGGTGTCCCGGGATTTCGTCCTCGGCAACACCAAGGCGCGGATGCGCATGGTGGCCCAGTACACCATCGCCGGCGCCGCCCATGGCCTGGTGATAGGTACCGACCACGCCGCCGAAGCGGTGATGGGTTTCTTTACCAAGTTCGGTGACGGCGCCTGCGACCTGGCGCCCCTGAGCGGCCTGGTGAAAAACCAGGTGCGCTCCATTGCCCGCTATTTCGGCGCGCCGGAGTCCCTGGTGGAAAAAGTCCCTACCGCTGACCTCGAAGACCTGTCGCCGGGCAAGCCGGACGAAGCGTCCCACGGCGTCACCTACGCCGAGATCGACGCCTTCCTGCATGGCCAGCCGGTACGTGAGGAAGCCTTCAAGATCATCTGCGACACCTACCGCAAGACCCATCACAAACGCGTCATGCCCTTCGCCCCATGACCCGCCTCGCTCTGTAGGTGCCGGCTTGCCGGCGAAAGGGCCGCTTGTGCTGCACAAGGCTCGAGGGCCTCTTCGCGGGCAAGCCCGCTCCTACGGATGCACACAAAAAAAGCGCCCCTGGGGGCGCTTTCTTGTTGCAGCCGGGCCTGATGCTTACTTCAGGACCACAGCGCCTTTCATCATCGAGTTGTGGCCCGGGAACGAGCAGAAGAACTGGTAGCTTTCGCCAGCGGTCAGCTTCGATACGTCGAAGGTCACCGAATCTTTCTCGCCGGCACCGATGATCTTGGTGTGGGCGATGACGCGGGTGTCGCCTTCCTTCAGGTAGCTCTTGTCGATGCCGGCGGCCATGCCGTCGGTGGCGATGCCAGCCATGTCTGCGGTCTTGCTCAGTACCCAGTTGTGGCCCATGACGTTCTTCGGCAGGCTGCCGGAGTGGGTCAGGTTCACGGTGAAGGTCTTGCAGCTCTTGTCGATGGTGATTTCCTTAGTGTTGAAGGACATCTGGTCGGTAGAGTCGACATCGACCTTGCATTCGGCGGCCATCAGTTGGCTGCTGGCCAGTGTCAACAGGGATACCGCAACGAGTTTGGCAAACATGGTGAATCTCCAAGGCAGGGTTAACAAAATCCATCTGAATCCATGGGACGGAAGACTGCCTGAATTTCTCGCAAGTTCCTATGATTTGCATCAAAAAATTGTATACAACTCTCTGCTATCGACCTGATCAAGACAATCAACCGGCCAGCGGCATGGCACGCTTCTAGAATCACGCCATCGTCCCTGATCGGAGTCACCCTCATGCCGTTGAACAGCCTGTTTCGCAGCTTGCTCGCCGCCTACGCCTGTGGCGCCAGCGGTACCCATGAAACCCCGCAACGGGAGGTTTAATACTTGGAGCGAGGCCGGCGAGCCTTTACTCTGAGGCCATCAATGACCTCGGAGTAAGGCATGTCGTTAACTTCTGTCTGTGTATTCTGTGGCGCCAGCACCGGCGCCAACCCTCTCTATCGTGAAGCCGCCCAGGCCCTGGGCCGGGCCATCGCCGAGCGCAAGCTGACCCTGGTGTATGGCGGCGGCGCGGTAGGGCTGATGGGCATCGTCGCCGACGCGGCCCTGGCGGCCGGGGGCGAAGTCATCGGGATCATTCCGCAAAGCCTGAAGGACAAGGAAATCGGCCATCGCGGCCTGACCCGCCTGGAAGTGGTGGACGGCATGCACGCCCGCAAGGCGCGCATGGCCGAGCTCAGCGATGCCTTCATCGCCCTGCCCGGCGGCCTGGGAACCCTGGAAGAACTGTTCGAAGTCTGGACCTGGGGCCAGTTGGGCTACCACCACAAGCCGCTCGGCCTGCTGGAAGTGAATGGCTTCTACGAAAAACTCAGCGGTTTTCTCGATCATATCGTCGGCGAAGGCTTCGTCCGTGCCCCGCACCGTGACATGCTGCAAATGAGCGAGTCGCCGGCCGGCCTGCTGGATGCGCTGGACGCCTGGCAACCGACGGTCCCGGACAAATGGGCCGAAGGCAAACCCAGTTAACCACCCGGCCCCGATAACAGGCAGAATACGCGCCGCTCAACCTCACCTTCGACCCCAGAGGATCGCCCATGGCCAAACCCAACTACTCCTTCGCCAAACGTCAACGTGACTTGGCCAAGGAACAGAAGAAAGAGGAAAAGCTGCAACGCAAGAAAGCCGCCGCTGAAGAAACCAGCGCACTGAACCCGGATGCAGAAGGTGAAGTGAGCGTCGACGACGCCGAGCCCGAGGCCCCCCAGGCCTGACCTGCCCCGTAGGAGCTGGCTGGCCAGCGAAAGCGCTCTCCAGCCCTACGCAATATCCGCAGGCCCCATCGCTGGCAAGCCGGCTCCTGCAAGGTCGGAGATGGCAGTGTCATGCCAGGGGCATGACGGTGACCCGAACATCCGGGTCATGGCTGCCCCCTCCCAGAATCACCCCACGCAACGGCGACACATCGGAAAAATCCCGGCCCCAGGCCAGGGTGATGTGCTCCAGCGCCGGCTGCACGTTGTTGGTCGGGTCGAAATCCACCCAGCCCAGCACCGGGCAAAACACTGAAACCCAGGCATGGGAAGCATCGGCGCCGATCAGCCGCGGCTGCCCCGGCGGTGGCTGGGTCAGCAGGTAGCCACTGACATAGCGCGCCGCCAGCCCTCGCGAGCGCAGGCAGGCCAGCATCAGGTGGGCGAAGTCCTGGCACACCCCGCGCCGACGTTCCAGCACCTCCACCAGCGGCGTCGCCACCTGGGTGGCTTCGGCGTCGAAAGTGAACTCACTGAAGATCTTCTCCATCAACGCCTGGGCGCCCTGCAACAGCGGCCGCCCCGGTACGAAGCAACTGGCGCAGAACTCGACAAAACTCTGCTTCAGATGCACATAAGGCGATTCGAAACGGTAGCGACAGGCTTCCAGCAACGCCTCGGACAAGGGCTGGCCACTGTAGGTCAGGGCGCCGCGGGCGGCATCCCAGGGCAGTGACGCGGCAAAATCCAGCGCCGGCCGCTCCAGCACCTCGACACTGAGCTGGGCATTGACCAGCAATTCGTCATGGGGCCGCTCGAAGGCCAGGCGGGTCAGCGGGTTGCCGAATACATCCTGCTCGTCACGACGGCTGGTAGGGTCGGGGCTGATCAGCAATTGCCGCTCGCTGCACAGTTGCCAGGCACAGGCCCGGGGCCACAGGTGCGCCAGTTGCTGGGCCAGGGACACCGGGCTGTCGTAGCGGTAGTGGGTGTCGTGGAACACCTGGTAGCGCGCGCTCATCAGACCGACACCGTTTGCTGGCTGACATCATCCACATGGGCGAAATGCCGCAGCGCCAGGCGGTCCGAAACCTGCCCGCTGACCTCGGCGATCTCCTGCAGCAGGTCCGCCAGGCCCTCCACTGCGGCGCGCACACTGGCCTCGCCGAACAGCGAGTTCTCCAGGCAGCCCAGGTCGAAATGCGCCAGGCGCTCCACCAGCCGCGGCAGCGCCAGCTCGCGGGGCACGCCGAAATCATCGTTGAGGCGCTTGAGGGTGCGGGTCACCAGCTTGAGCTGGAACAACACGGCGTGGGGGTTCTGTTCATCCAGCAGCAACAGGTCGAGGACCGGAATCAACTGCGCCACCGCCAGGTAGCGCGACCGGTAGGTGATGCTGCTGTTACCCAGCTCCAGCAGCCAGTCCAAGCCGGCCTGGTCGAAGGCCGCGGTGCCCCGCAGGAAGGCCGCGAGGCTGCTGCTGAGGAACTGCAGGCGCTCGATGCGCCGGCCAATCATCAGGAAGCGCCAGCCTTCGTCGCGGGTCATGTCGTCCAGGGCGAAGCCGGAGAGCGCCGCCAGGGACATCACCAGGCGGTTGAGAAAATCCAGCAGTTCGGCGAAATCCGGCTCCGGAGTGTCCAGCTCCTGGGCCTCGCGCTGCAGCTCCACCAGGGCCTGCCAGTTTTCCCGGGACAGCTTGCCGCGTACCTGGGAAGCCGCCCACTGCAAGCGTTGCAGGTTGGAGCGCAGGCTGAAGGACCAGTCCTCACCCAACAGGGCCGCCAGCAGGCGCTCGGGCAGCTCGCCCTCATCCGGCAGCAGCATCAGGCTTTCTCCCAGGTCCACCGCGGCCAGCAAGGCTTGCGGATCATCGCCATCGACATAGCGCGCCAGCATGATCCGCAGCAGCCGCGCACTGTCGTCACAGCGCTCGCAATAACGGCCGAACCAGAACAGGTTTTCCACCACCCGCGACGGCAGGTAGGGATCGCGGCGCACCAGGTCATACACGCCGATGGTGCGCTGGGCCTTCCACTGCTCGCCGCTGGGCGCCCGCTCCCCGAGCACCCAGGTGTCCTTGCTGGCGCCACCGCGCTGCATCGACACCACTTCGGCACCGGCCTGGGCAGCGACCCGGGTCAGGCCTCCGGGCAGCACCCGGTAGCCGTCCTCGCTGGCCACCGCATACACCCGCATGCCGATGGCACGGGGCTGCAACTGCCCGTTCTCGGCCTGCCAGACCGGCGCCTGGGACAGTTGCGGCAATTCCTGGGCGACATAGGCATAGGGCCGCGCCCGCATGCGCTCAGCCAATTGCCGGCGTTGCTCGGGGTCCAGGTCGCGGCCCAGCACCGGGGTGAAGCTCTGGGAAGCGAAGGCCGGCTTGACCAGCAGATCCGGGAGTTTTTCCAGGGCCTGCTGCAGCACCGGGGCCTCGCCGCACCACCAGGTAGCGATGGACGGCAGAAGCAGTTCCTCGCCCAGCAGAAACTGGCTGATCTTCGGCAGGAAGCCCAGCAGGCCGGGGGACTCCAGCACCCCGCTGCCCAGGGCGTTGGCCACCAGCACCCGGCCCTGGCGCACCGCGTCCAGCAGCCCGGGAACCCCCAGGGCCGAGTCGGTGCGCAACTCCAGCGGATCGCAGAAATCGTCGTCCAGGCGACGCATGATGGCGTGCACCCGGCGCAGGCCGCTGAGAGTCTTGAGGTACACCGTGGCATCACGCACGGTCAGGTCGCCGCCCTCCACCAGCGGGTAGCCAAGCTGTCGCGCCAGGTACAGGTGCTCGAAATAGCTCTCGTTGAACCGCCCTGGCGTCAGCAGCACCACCAGCGGCGCTTCGCTGTCCCGGGGTGCCTGGCGGGCCAGGGTTTCCTGCAGGGTGCGGAAGAACCCGGCCAGGTGCTGCACTTGCAGGTCGCGGTACAGGTCGGGGAACGCCCGGGACACGCTCATGCGGTTCTCCAGGGCATAGCCGGCCCCGGAGGGCGCCTGGGTACGGTCGGCGGTGACCCACCAGCGCCCGTCCGGGCTGCGTGCCAGGTCCACGGCATACAGGTGCAGGAAGGTCTGTTCCGGCGGGCGGATGCCCTGGCACGGCCAGAGGAAATTGTTGTGGCCGAACACCAGTTCCGCCGGCAACAGCCCTTCGCGGATCAACCGCTGCGGGCCATACAGGTCCGCCAGCACGGCATTGAGCAGGCGAGCGCGCTGGGCGATTCCGGTGGACAGCAACTGCCATTCATCCGCCGCGATCACATGGGGCAACAGGTCCAGTTCCCAGGGCCGGTCGGCGCCCTTGGGGTCGGCATAGACGTTGTAGGTGACGCCGTTCTCGTGGATCTGCCGGGTCAGCAGCGCCTGGCGCTGGGCCAGTTGACCGGGGCTGCTGCGCTGCAACTGTTCCAGCAGCCGCTGCCAGTGCGCCCGGACCTGGCCCTGGTCATCCAGCAACTCGTGGTAGGTACCCGCCGTCAGCGGGTAACGGTCTAGCAAGTCAGGCATGGAACACTCGGCAGACGGCAGGGAAAGTCAGATTAACGCACCGCCATGACGCCCGGATATGGCTATCTCACAGGCGTCGCAGGTGGATTAAAAACGTCGCAAATCCAGGGTCAGCGGCAGCTCGGCACTGATCACCACTGGCGGCACCTCCAGGCTTCCCGGGCTATGGCCCAGGCGGAAGAAGCGCGCCATGCGCCGGCTTTCCGCCTCGTTGGCATTCACCGGCAGGCTGTCGTAATTACGCCCGCCGGGGTGGGCCACATGGTATTGGCAGCCGCCCAGGGAGCGCTGCATCCAGGTATCGAGCAGGTCGAACACCAGCGGTGCATGCACCGGGATAGTGGGTTGCAGGCAATTGGCCGGCTGCCAGGCGCGGTAACGTACCCCGGCGACAAACTCGCCGACCCGCCCGGTGGGATGCAGGGGCAGCGCCACGCCATTGCAGGTCAGCACGTGGCGCTCGGGTACCAGGCCGCCGACCTTGACCTGCAGGCGCTCCAGGGAAGAGTCGACATAACGCACCGTGCCACCCGCCGCACCCTCCTCCCCCAGCACATGCCAGGGCTCCAGGGCCTGGCGCAGTTCCAGCTCGATGCCACTGACGGCGTAATCGCCGACCTTGGGAAAGCGGAACTCCAGATGCGCGGCAAACCATTCGGCCCGCAGCGGGTAGCCGGCGGCATTCAGCTCCACCAATACATCAGCGAAATCCTGTTCGATAAAGTGCGGCAACAGAAAACGATCGTGCAGTTCGGTGCCCCAGCGCGCCAACCGGGCCGGCGCGTAAGGCTCGCGCCAGAAGCGCGCCACCAGCGCCCGCAGCAGCAACTGCTGGGCCAGGCTCATGCGCGCATGGGGCGGCATTTCAAAGGCCCGCAGCTCCAGCAGGCCAAGGCGCCCGGTGGCGCCATCCGGCGAATACAGCTTGTCGATGCAGAACTCGGCGCGATGGGTGTTGCCGGTGACATCGATCAACAGGTTGCGCAGCAGGCGGTCCACCAACCAGGGCGCGCACTCCTGGCCGGGAGCCGGCATCTGCGCGAAGGCAATCTCCAGCTCGTACAGCGCGTCATTGCGTGCCTCGTCGACCCTCGGTGCCTGGGACGTGGGGCCGATGAACAACCCGGAAAACAGGTAGGACAGCGACGGGTGGTTGTGCCAGTAACTGATCAGGCTGCGCAGCAGGTCGGGGCGCCGCAGGAACGGCGAGTCGGCCGGGGTGGCTCCGCCAAGGACAAAATGGTTGCCGCCACCGGTGCCGGTGTGGCGCCCATCGATCATGAACTTCTCGCTGGTCAGGCGCGTCTGCCGGGCCTGCTCATAGAGAAACTCGGTGCGCTCCACCAACTCGTCCCAACTGACCGAGGGCTGCACGTTGACTTCAATCACCCCCGGGTCCGGGGTCACCCGGAAGTTGCACAAGCGAGGGTCCGCCGGCGGCTCGTAGCCCTCCAGCAAGACCGGGCAGCGCAGCTCCTCGGCCGTGGCCTCGATCACGCTGACCAGTTGCAGGTAATCCTCCAGACGCTCCAGGGGCGGCATGAACAGGTACAACCGCCCCTCGCGCGCCTCGGCGCAGAGCGCGGTACGGGTCAGCCAGTCGGCGGACTCGTCCACCTGGGGCACCCGCTCGTCCGCCACTGCCGGCTCATCAATCGCTGCCAGCTGAGCCGCGCCCGCCAGTTCGGGAAAATCCTGGTTCGGATCGGTGGCGTGAATGAACGGATACTCCGCCGCCGTCACCCAGGGCTGGGACGCCAGGGGCAAGCGATAGCCCAGGGGCGAATCACCCGGTACCAGCCGGCAATGGTTATCGCGCAGGTACCAGCGCCCGCTCTGCCACTGGTCGCCCTTGGCGGTACGGGCCAAGGGCAGGACCTGGCCGATGACCTTGTCCAGCCCCTGGCTGAAAACCTTGCGCAGGCGCTGCCGCTCCAGGGCATCCTCCAGCCGCGAATCCTCGGCGCTGACATTCAGCGGCAGGCTGCCTTCGCGCCACAGGTAGTAGAAATTGTCCTCGTAGGCGGGAAACACAAAACGCGCAGGCAGCTTCAGACGCTCGGCGACACTGGCCAGAAAACGTCCGGCCAACAGCGCATCGGCGGCGTAATCTTCATGCTCGTCGGCAATCAGCGCGTTGTTGCGCCACACCGGTACACCGTCACGACGCCAGTGGCAATTCAGCGACCAGCGCGGCAGTTGCTCTCCCGGGTACCACTTGCCCTGGCCGAAGTGCACCAGGCCCTGGGGCGCATAGTGCTGGCGCAGGCGCTGGAACAGCTCGCCGGCCAGGCGGCGCTTATTCGCCCCCAGGGCTGCCGTGTTCCACTCCGGGCCATCGGGATCGTCGATGGCGACGAAAGTCGGTTCGCCCCCCATGGTCAGGCGCACATCCGCCTCCAGCAGGTCGACATCGATCTGCCGGCCCAGGGCCTGGATCGCCAGCCATTGCTCGTCGGTGTAGGGCTTGGTCACCCGGGGCGCTTCCCAGATGCGCTCCACACTCATCTCATGGCTGAATTCACATTCGCAGGGCTCCACCAGCCCGGTGATGGGCGCCGCTGAAGAGGGGTCGGGGCTGCAGGCCAGGGGAATATGCCCTTCCCCGGCGAACAGCCCGGACGTGGCATCCAGGCCGATCCAGCCGGCGCCCGGCAGGTACACCTCGCACCAGGCATGCAGGTCGGTGAAGTCCACCTCGGTGCCGGAGGGGCCATCCAGGGATTTGACGTCCGCCGTCAGCTGGATCAGGTAGCCGGAGACAAAGCGCGCCGCCAACCCCAGGTTGCGCAGCAATTGCACCAGCAGCCAGGCCGAGTCCCGGCAGGAGCCGGAGGCGTTGAGCAGGGTCTGCTCCGGAGTCTGCACCCCGGGCTCCATGCGGATCAGGTAGGCGATGTCGGCACTCAACCGCTGGTTCAGGCCCACCAGGAAATCCACCGCCGGCAGCGGTGTACGCGAAATGGCGTCCAGGTAAGCCTGGAACCTCGGCGTCAGGGGCAGGGTTTCCAGGTAGGGCGCCAGCTCGCGCTGTTCATCGGCGGCATAAGCGAAGGGAATCTGCTCGGCGTAGGGCTCGAGGAAGAAATCGAACGGGTTGAACACCGCCATTTCCGCCAGCAGGTCGACTTCGATCCGCAGCTCGCTGGTTTTTTCCGGGAACACCAGACGCGCCAGGTAATTGCCCTGCGGGTCCTGCTGCCAATTGATGAAATGCTGCTCGGGCTGGACCTTCAGCGCATAGGAAAGAATTCGCGTGCGGCTGTGGGCCGCCGGGCGCAGGCGAACGATCTGCGGGCCCAGTTCGACGGCGCGGTCGTAGCGATAGTGCGTGACATGGTGCAATGCGACATGAATCGACACGGCGTGCCTCCTGCGAGCCTGAACGGTGGGAGAACCTGCGCAAGACTTATGCCAGCGCGCAAGTCCATGGGGTTGTTCAGCGACCCTGGGCAGTACAGCACCAAAACCGCGCAATCGATGCATCCCGGTGCAGGCAATTGCACATAAATGCGCCAGAAGGCAGGCGACGAATCAGCCGCGCTTGCGCTGCTGCTTGAAGCGCTGGCGCTGCTGGCGGATCTGCAGCAGTCGTTCGCGCATTTCCCGGTGTCGCTTGCTATTGAGCAGCAACAGCCCGAGCAGCGGCAGCAACACGCCGAACAGGTACACCCCCTGGTGCGGGTGATACTGAAACATCGGCACCACCCCAAGCAGGCAGGCGACAAAGTAGCCGGCCACCAACCATACCGCGCGGGAAATGCCACGCACTATCAGCAGGTTGCCCAGCACCAGCAGCGGGATCAGTACCAACAGGCCAAACAGCAGGTATTCGTCGCGCTGGGGCGGTGCCATGGCGCGCCAATAAGTGGTGCCGGCCAGGGACAGCAGGAGCGAGGCACTGAAGCAGCCCAGCAGCACGGTGAGCATGAAGGTCGGGAAATAACGTACCAGGAGGTCTCTCATGCGGCCGCCATCTATCACTCGTCGAACTCCTCGTAGAGCCCCACCGCAAGGGTTTTCACCTGGCCAAGATTGCCGGAGCTGATACTCCCGCTGGTACTCAGGGCAGCGCCCAGAGCATCCTGCATCTGGGTCAGGGTGGCGTGGCGGATCTGCGTCGACGAATAGCGCCTGGGCAACGCACCGGCACGCTGTTGCAGCTTCAGCAGCTTGGAGGTCAGGCTCGGGTCCCGCAGGGTCAACAGTTCCTTGGTCAGCTTGGCCCGTTCCTGGCGGTTGAGGCCCTTGAGCAACTGCATCCAGCTTTTGCCGGTGTTCGCCGCCTTGCTGGCCTTGAGCAGCCTGAGCGTGGTCAGCGCCGAACCGCCGACACCCACCAGGGAAATGCCATCGAGAATCGGCGTGACTATGTTGTACCACTCGGCATCGTCCATGCGGTCGTTGGCCGCCGGGTCCTGGATCTCGTTGATCACCCGCGCGCCGCCAATCACGCACTGAGCGGTGCCGGCCATCGCCGCCGAGGCCCCAAGCGCTACCACCCAGACACTGGCACCGGCGGTGAAGGGCACGGCGATGCTGCCGCTGAACACCACCAGCCAGCCGATCACTGCGGCCGTGCAGGCCAGGGTGGTGTTGAAGGATTCAGTGGCCAGCCGCGATTCGCGCGGGTTGTTCTTCACCTGGTCGACGAACTGCTGGGGCGCGATGTAGCGCTTGGCCTCGCGCAAGATCACCCGCTTGGGCACGATGCTGCAGATCGGCCTGAATTCGCGCAGGGTCACGACATTGAAGTCGGCATCGATGTACACCACCCCGGCACCGGCAATCGAGGGATCGGTGTCGATGGCGGCAAACAGACGCGGCAGGTTGATCTGGCTTTCGATTCGTTGGCGGGCAAGAACCTGGGTCAGGCTGAGGTCCCTGATCACTCCGTCTAGTGGGCTGGTCACGCGGTTCATCCTTGGTCTGACGATGTGAATCTGCCTGATAGCCATGAGCCAGCCAGGCATCGCGGCAATGCAAGCCCGGCAACCTTAACAAAGCCCTGACCGTTTGTTGCTCGCCCGCCGGTAAAAAAATCGATCTCCATAAAAGCAAAACGCCAGCTCGGTGGCTGGCGTTTTGTGGGGTTTAGCGCGGCACTACCGGCTTGCGGGTCGGCTTCTTGCCTTTGCCCTTGGCCGCGTCGGCGCGCTCCTTGGCCGCCTGCTTGTTGCGGGCAAACGCCGCAGCCTTGGCCTGTTCGCGCTTGTCCCAGGCATTGCCGCCGTCGCCGCCGCGAGGAGGTAGCCCGGTGTGCTGGGTAAGGATCTTGGTTTCCTTGGCCACCTTGTGGCTGCCGGCCGGTGTCGAATTCTTGCGACGGGCACTCTGGTAGCTGTCGGTAGCCGGCTGGTGGGTCGGAATCAGCTGGTTCTTGCCCGGACCGATCAGGTCGCCACGGCCCATGCGCAGCAGAGCCTCGCGCAGCATCGGCCAGCCCTTCGGATCGTGGTAGCGCAGGAACGCCTTGTGCAGGCGGCGCTGCTCCTCGCTCTTGACGATGGTCACGCCGTCGCTCTTGTAGGTGACCTTGCGCAGCGGGTTCTTGCCCGAGTGGTACATGGCCGTGGCGGTGGCCATCGGCGACGGGTAGAACGCCTGTACCTGGTCCGCGCGAAAGCCATTGCCCTTGAGCCACAGGGCCAGGTTCATCATGTCTTCATCGGTGGTGCCCGGGTGGGCGGCGATGAAGTACGGAATCAGGTACTGCTCCTTGCCCGCTTCCTTGGAGTATTTCTCGAACATCCGCTTGAAGCGGTCGTAGGTGCCGATACCCGGCTTCATCATCTGATTGAGCGGACCTTCCTCGGTGTGTTCCGGGGCGATCTTCAAGTAGCCGCCCACGTGGTGGGTCACCAGCTCCTTCACGTATTCCGGCGACTCGACCGCGAGGTCGTAGCGCAGGCCGGAAGCGATCAGGATCTTCTTCACACCCGGCAAGGCACGGGCGCTGCGATACAGCTGGATCAGCGACGAATGGTCGGTGTTCAGGTTCGGACAGATGCCCGGGAACACGCAGGACGGCTTGCGGCACGCGGATTCGATTTCCGGGCTCTTGCAGGCGATGCGGTACATGTTCGCGGTCGGGCCGCCGAGGTCGGAGATCACCCCGGTAAAGCCGGGAACCTTGTCGCGAATTTCTTCGATCTCGCGAATGATCGACTCTTCGGAACGGTTCTGGATGATCCGCCCTTCGTGCTCGGTGATGGAGCAGAAAGTACAACCGCCGAAGCAGCCGCGCATGATGTTCACCGAGAAGCGGATCATGTCGTAGGCCGGGATCTTTTCCTTGCCATAGGCCGGGTGCGGAATGCGCTGATAAGGCATGCCGAACACGTAGTCCATTTCCTCGGTGGTCATGGGAATGGGCGGCGGGTTGAACCACACGTCCACGTCGCCATGTTTCTGCACCAGGGCGCGGGCGTTGCCCGGGTTGGTTTCCAGGTGCAGCACGCGGTTGGCGTGAGCGTACAGGACCGGGTCGTTGCGCACCTTCTCCATGGACGGCAGGCGGATCACGGTCTTGTCCCGGGTCATGCGCGGGCTGGCAAGGATCTGCACCACCTTGGCTTCCTGGGGATCGTCCACCGGGCCCTTTTCCTGCTCGATGGCGCAGGCCTGGGTGTCCTGGGTATTGACGTAGGGGTTGATGATCTTGTCGATCTTGCCCGGGCGGTCGATACGGGTGGAGTCCACTTCGTACCAGTCCTTGGGCGTGTCGCGGCGGATGAAGGCGGTGCCGCGCACGTCGGTGATATCTTCGATCTTGTGGCCGTAGGACAGGCGCTGGGCCACTTCGACAATGGCTCGCTCGGCGTTGCCGTAGAGCAGGATGTCGGCGCTGGCGTCGATCAGGATCGAGTTGCGCACCCGGTCCTGCCAGTAGTCGTAGTGGGCGATGCGGCGCAGGGACGCTTCAATGCCGCCGAGAACGATGGGCACGTGCTTGTAGGCTTCCTTGCAGCGCTGGCTGTAGACCAGGCTCGCACGATCCGGGCGTTTGCCCGCCAGGCCACCGGGGGTGTAGGCGTCGTCGGAGCGGATTTTCTTGTCGGCGGTGTAGCGGTTGATCATCGAGTCCATGTTGCCGGCAGCGACACCGAAGAACAGGTTCGGCTCGCCGAGCTTCATGAAGTCGTCTTTGGACTGCCAGTTGGGCTGGGCGATGATCCCGACGCGAAAGCCCTGGGACTCCAGCAGCCGGCCGATGATCGCCATGCCGAACGACGGGTGATCGACGTAGGCATCACCGGTGACGATGATGATGTCGCAGGAATCCCAGCCGAGCTGATCCATCTCCTCCCTGCTCATGGGCAGGAATGGTGCTGGCCCGAAACATTCGGCCCAGTACTTGGGATAGTCAAATAACGGCTTGGCTGCTTGCATGTCGATGACCGGTGTTGGCTTGGATAGGGACGCGTTGATTCACAGGGAAATTCGCGGGCGCGGAATATAGCACAAAAAATAACCAATTCCGACCAAAAGGGTCGGAATTCATTGTCACGTCACGCGATCAGTAGCGAGGGCACTTGCTCCCGCTCGTCTGCGCAGCAGGCGCAGAGTCGGTGGCGACAATATATCTGGAGCAAGGCGCCGATCGGCCTTGGGGCCGCAGCTTGCTCCAGCGGGAGCACGCTGCCCCACCAGAGCCGGCCAACCACCATGGCTGGCGCCGTTATTCGTCGTCGTCGAAGTTGTAGCTGCCCGGGGCGAGGTTCTCGAAGCGGGTGTACTTGCCGATGAACGCCAGGCGGATAAAGCCGATGGGGCCGTTCCGCTGCTTGCCGATGATGATCTCGGCAATGCCCTTGTGCTCGGTTTCCGGGTGATACACCTCGTCCCGGTAGACGAACATGATCACGTCGGCGTCCTGCTCGATCGCTCCGGATTCCCGCAAGTCGGAGTTCACCGGGCGCTTGTTGGGACGTTGTTCCAGGGAGCGGTTGAGCTGGGACAGGGCCACTACCGGGCAGTTGAACTCCTTGGCCAGGGCCTTCAGGGACCGGGAAATCTCGGAAATCTCGTTGGTCCGGTTGTCGCCGCTGGAGCCTGGAATCTGCATGAGCTGCAGGTAGTCGATCATGATCATGGCGATATCGCCGTGCTCACGCACCAGGCGCCGGGTCCGCGCACGCATCTCCGAGGGGCTGATGCCCGCGGTGTCGTCGATGAACAGCTTGCGGTCGTTGAGCAGGTTGACCGCCGAGGTCAGGCGTGGCCAGTCGTCGTCTTCCAGCTGGCCGGAACGGACCTTGGTCTGGTCGATGCGGCCCAGGGAGGAGAGCATACGCATGATCAGCGATTCACCTGGCATCTCCAGGGAGTACACCAGCACCGCCTTGTCGCTGCGCAGTACCGCGTTCTCCACCAGGTTCATGGCGAAGGTGGTCTTACCCATGGACGGACGGCCGGCGACGATGATCAAGTCGGCCGGCTGCAGGCCGCTGGTCTTCTCGTCGAGATCGGTATAGCCGGTGGACAGGCCGGTGATGGCGTTGTCCGTGTTGAACAGGGTATCGATGCGGTCGATGGCCTTGGTCAGCAGTTCGTTGACCCCCACCGGGCCACCGGTCTTGGGCCGCGCTTCGGCGATCTGGAAGATCTGCCGCTCGGCCTCGTCGAGAATCTCTTCGGCGGTGCGCCCTTCCGGGTTGAAGGCACTGTCGGCGATCTCCGTACTGATGCCGATCAGCTGGCGCAGGGTTGCCCGCTGGCGAACGATCTGCGCATAGGCCTTGATGTTGGCCACCGACGGAGTGTTCTTCGCCAGTTCACCCAGGTAGCCCAGGCCGCCGACCTGCGAAGTCTGGCCTTCCTTGTCCAGTTGCTCGGACAGGGTGACCACGTCGATGGGCATGTTCTGGTCGGCCAGCTTGGCGATGGCGCGGAAGATCAAACGGTGGTCATGCCGGTAGAAATCGCCGTCGGACACTTGATCCAACACGCGTTCCCAGGCGTTGTTGTCCAGCATCAGACCACCGAGCACGGCCTGTTCGGCCTCGATGGAGTGCGGCGGCACCTTCAGGGCAGCGGTTTGCAGATCGTATTGCTCGGGAGCGGAGATATCGTTCATGGCCACTTGGAATTCGGGGGATGAAAATCAGGATCAGCAGAAAGACAAAGGGCACGACCTGTAAACAGGATCGTGCCCGATGTTAACCGTCAGCCACACAAGGTGCCAGACGATTTGGTACTGCTTAAGCAGCCACCACGACAACGCGTACGGTTGCTTCAACTTCAGCGTGCAGGTGCACGGCTACGTCGAATTCACCTACGTTGCGGATGGTGCCGTTCGGCAGACGAACTTCGCTTTTTGCCACTTCAACGCCCGAGGCGGTCAGTGCATCAGCGATGTCGTGGGTGCCGATCGAACCGAACAGCTTGCCTTCGTCACCGGCGGTGGCAGTGATGGTCACTTCCAGCTCAGCCAGTTGCGCAGCGCGAGTTTCGGCAGAAGCCTTCTTCTCTGCAGCCAGTTTTTCCAGCTCGGCACGACGCGCTTCGAACGCAGCCAGGTTGGCAGCGGTAGCAGCGGTGGCTTTGCCGAAAGGCAGCAGGTAGTTACGGCCGTAACCAGCCTTAACGTTTACCTTATCGCCCAGGTTGCCCAGGTTGGCGATTTTTTCCAGCAGGATCAGTTCCATTTGGTAATAACCTCTTAACTTTTAACCTTCACCGTTCGCAGAGCCGTTATCAGCGTCTTTCGGCGCCAAACGACCGCGAAAATCAACCAGACTGTCGACAATGGCCAGGACCACGAGCAACGGATAGATCAGCTGCATGAACGGCAACAGCGTGACGTACAACCCCACCAGCCAGAACCTGGCCAGTCGCCCTTGTGCCACCAGCCCGTGAATCAGGGCCAGCCCGGCAAAAGCCAGCGGGACACTGCACATCGGCGTCAGCATGGCCAGTTGAGGTCCGAAGTTCGGCCCCACCAGCATGCACGCCAGCAGCAACATCGCTGGCCCAAGAGGGATTCTGATGGCGCGAAACTCGCGACCAAAACCACCCGGGTTATACAACACAGCCTGCCAGTAACGCCCAAGAATCAGGCTCAGCACGCTGATGGCTTGCAACAGGGCCGCTATCAGGCCGGTCAGGATCGGTGCAATCAGCGTGGCAAGACGAGCTCGCTCTTCAACCGATAGCTGCTGGTAGACCTCACCCAAGGCCATCGGCAGGATTTTTATCAATTCCTGTGACAGCGCTTCGATCTGAGGGCGGAAAGCCGCACCCAGGACTCCAGCAAACACCAACCCCATCGCTATGCTGACCAGCAACACGCGGCTCCAAGACTCGCTTGCGCGCAAAACCAACGCAAGACTCGAAGAACCCAGCAGCACCAAAAGTGCCCGCGGGTCATCGAACGTCAGCCACCAGAGCAAAGCTGGCAGCACTCCCAGAGCGAGGACGCCAAGGGCATCCTTCAATCCGCGCCGCAGAAGCACCAGGCTCCCGGCGGCAGCACCCAACCAATACAACAACGGCAATGCCGAACAGCCAGCCACTACCAGAGTGGCCTGCATACGACCGCGCATGATGAACTCAGCTAAGGCGCGCATGCATTCAATCCCTTACTACTTGTCGACTGCCCGATCTCAGCGGCCGTGGCTGTCGGTGTAGGCCAGCAGGGCCAGGAAGCGGGCGCGCTTGATAGCGGTGGCCAGCTGACGCTGATAACGAGCTTTGGTACCGGTGATGCGGCTTGGAACGATTTTGCCGGTCTCGGATACGTAGGCTTTCAGAGTGTTGAGATCTTTGTAATCGATCTCTTTCACGTCTTCAGCGGTGAAGCGGCAGAATTTACGACGACGGAAGAAACGTGCCATGTAATTGGCTCCTCAAAAGGTCCGTGGATTACTCGTCAGCGTTATCGCTGGCGTCGCTGTTGTCGCTGTCATCGCCATCGGCGCTGTCAGCATGCTCAGGACGGTCACGACGCTCACGGCGCTCACTGCGGTTTTCTTCAGCCTTGAGCATCTCGGATTGGCCAGTGATGGCTTCTTCGCGACGGATGACCAGGTTACGGATCACAGCATCGTTGTAACGGAAGTTGTCTTCCAGCTCAGCCAGGGCTTTACCGGTGCACTCAACGTTCAGCATCACGTAGTGAGCCTTGTGAACATTGTTGATTGCGTAGGCCAGTTGACGACGGCCCCAGTCTTCCAGACGGTGGATTTTGCCGCCGTCTTCTTCGATCAGCTTGGTGTAACGCTCAACCATGCCGCCGACTTGCTCGCTTTGATCCGGGTGGACCAAAAAGATGATTTCGTAATGACGCATGAATGCTCCTTACGGGTTGTAGCCTGCCGCCTATAAGCGGTCAGACAAGGAGTGAATGACACTGGTGTGTCTTGCCTGGTAGTAGGCACATATGCGCCTGCCGTCACGGCAAGGGGCGCAATTGTAGAGAAGGGGGAACAGCGGCGCAAGGCAATTGGTGATTATTTGAACAACCACCTGCGGGAGCCGGCGTGCCGACGATGGACGGCAGCACGCGCCTCGCCGGCAAGCCGGCTCCTGCAACTGCGGGTCAGGCTTTCTTGGCGCCGGCCTTGGCCTTGGCACCGCGCTGGCGCATGGCTTCGAACAGGCACACGCCAGTGGCCACGGAGACGTTGAGGCTGCTGACGCTGCCGGCCATCGGCAGGCGTACCAGGTAGTCGCAGTGCTCGCGGGTCAGGCGACGCATGCCCTTGCCTTCGGCCCCCATGATGATGATGGTCGGGCCGGTCAGGTCCTGGTCGTACAGTTCCTGTTCGGCCTCGCCGGCGGTGCCGACGATCCACAGCCCACGCTGCTGGAGCTTCTCCAGGGTGCGGGCCAGGTTGGTCACGGCTACCAGCGGAATCACTTCGGCGGCGCCGCAGGCCACTTTGCGCACGGTCGGAGTCAGGGTCGCCGACTTGTCCTTGGGCACCAGCACTGCCAGGGCACCGGCCGCATCGGCAGTACGCAGGCAGGCCCCGAGGTTATGCGGGTCGGTCACACCGTCCAGCACCAGCAGCAACGGCGCGCCTTCGGTACGGTCCAGCAGCTCGTCGAGCATGGCCTCGCCCCACACCTGGCTCGGGCTGACTTCCGCCACTACGCCCTGGTGCACGCCTTCAACCCATGCGTCCATCTCACGACGCTCGGCCTGGCCAACCGAAACACGGTTCTGCGCAGCCAGGTCCACCAGCACCTGAACCCGTGGATCACTGCGCCCTTCAGCCAACCAGATCTGCTTGACCCGCTTGGGATGGTGACGCAGCAACGCTTCTACGGCATGCACGCCGTAGATCTTTTCCAACTGACTCATGACTTGGCCTTTGGTTTGCGCGCCCCGCCGCTTTTAGCGCCGGAAGCGGAGCCCGCCTTGGGCGGACCTTTACGATGTTTGCTCGGCTTGGCGGGCTTTTCGCCAACGCGCGAGGGCGCCGGCTTACCGGACTTTCCCGCAGACGTCGCTTTACCACCGCCCTTGGCTTCGGCCAGCAGCGCCCGCTTCATTTCGCGGCTTTTGCGCACTTCGGCGTTTTTCGCGGCAGCGTCGCTTGGACGATAAGCCTCGACCGCCTTTTCCTTGGCGGAGCTGCGACGCCCCGCCTTGGCTGGAGCCGGCTCTTCCACGACCTTGCTGGCAGGTGCGTCCGCGGCGCCACGCTTCTTGCGGCCGATCGGTGCGTTGATGGTCTTCTCGGCCATTTCGAAATCGATCTTGCGCTCGTCCAGGTCGACGCGCATGACCCGCACTTCCACAGTATCGCCCAGGCGGAAGCTGCGACCGGTGCGCTCGCCCGCCAGGCGGTGATGCACAGGGTCGAAGTGGTAGTAGTCCCCCGGCAAGGCGGTGACGTGCACCAGGCCCTCGACGTAGATGTCGGTCAACTCGACGAACAGGCCGAAACCGGTCACCGCGGTGATCACACCCGGGAAGGACTCGCCCACACGATCCTTCATGAACTCGCACTTGAGCCAGTTCACTACGTCCCGCGTGGCCTCATCGGCACGACGCTCGCTCATCGAGCACTGCTCGCCGAGCTGCTCCAGGGTCGCTTCGTCGTACGGATAGATGCGCGCCTTCGGAATGGTCATCGCCCCGGCGCGACGCACGTGCGGCGTGTCCTGCTTGGAGTGGATGACGCTGCGGATGGCCCGATGGGTCAACAGGTCCGGGTAGCGACGGATCGGCGAGGTGAAGTGGGTATAGGCTTCGTAATTCAGGCCGAAGTGGCCCTGGTTATCAGCGCTGTACACCGCCTGGCTCAGGGAGCGCAGCATCACGGTCTGGATCAGGTGGTAATCCGGACGGTCCTTGATGGTTTCCAGCAATGCCTGGTAGTCCTTCGGCGTCGGGCCATCCTTGCCTTTATGCAGGGACAGGCCCAGTTCGCCGAGGAAGGCGCGCAGTTTTTCCAGACGCTCCGGCGGCGGACCATCGTGCACCCGGTACAGGGCCGGAATCTCGTGCTTCTTGAGGAACTCGGCGGTGGCCACGTTGGCCGCCAGCATGCATTCCTCGATCAGCTTGTGCGCATCATTGCGGGTAGTCGGACGAATTTCGGCGATCTTGCGCTCGGAACCGAAGATGATCCGGGTTTCCTGGGTCTCGAAGTCGATGGCGCCCCGGGTATGACGAGCCCCCAGCAAGACCTTGTACAGCGCATACAGCTGCTTCAGGTGCGGCAGGACATCGCCGTATTCACCGCGCAACTGCTTGGCTTCGCTGGTTTTCGGCTGCTCGAGCATGGTGCTGACCTTGTTGTAGGTCAGACGCGCCTTGGAGTGGATCACCGCTTCGTAGAACTGGTAATCGGTCATCTCGCCGGACTTGGAGATGGTCATCTCGCAAACCATGGCCAGGCGATCGACTTTCGGGTTCAGCGAGCACAGGCCGTTGGACAGTTGCTCGGGCAGCATCGGGATCACCCGCTCGGGGAAGTACACCGAGTTGCCGCGCACCTGGGCTTCGGCATCCAGAGCCGAACCGATCTTCACGTAACTGGAGACGTCGGCAATCGCCACATACAGCTTCCAGCCACCACCAAACAGGCGCAGCTTGCCGGGCTTGGCTTCGCAGAAAACAGCGTCGTCGAAGTCGCGGGCGTCTTCGCCGTCGATGGTGACGAAAGGCAGATCACGCAGGTCGATGCGCTTCTCTTTGTCCTTCTCTTCCACTTCGGGCTTGAGCTTGCCGGCTTCCTTGAGCACCGCCTCTGGCCAGACATGAGGAATATCGTAGGTGCGCAGGGCAACGTCGATTTCCATGCCCGGTGCCATGTAGTTGCCCACCACTTCCACCACATCGCCTTGCGGCTGGAAGCGCGGCGTCGGCCAGTGAGTGATCTTCACTTCGACGAACTGACCGATCTTGGCATTGGCATTGCGCCCCGGCGTTACCAGCACTTCCTGCTGGATCTTCGGGTTGTCTGCCACCACGAAACCGATGCCACCTTCTTCGAAGTAGCGACCGACGATGCTTTCGTGGGCACGGGACACCACTTCGACGATCACGCCTTCGCGACGGCCGCGGCGATCCAGGCCGGAAACCCGGGCCAGGGCGCGGTCGCCATCGAATACCAGACGCATTTGCGCCGGGCTCATGAACAGGTCGTCGCTGCCGTCATCCGGCACCAGGAAGCCGAAGCCGTCACGGTGACCGCTGATACGGCCGAGAATCAGGTCGAGCTTGTCCACCGGCGCATAGGTGCCGCGGCGGGTATAGATCAGTTGAGCGTCGCGCTCCATGGCGCGCAGGCGGCGGCGCAGGGCTTCCAGCTGGTCTTCCGTGGTCAGACCGAACTCTTCTACCAACTGCTCGCGACTAGCAGGCGAACCCCGGTCAGCAAGGTGCTGAAGGATGAGTTCGCGGCTAGGAATAGGGTTTTCGTATTTTTCCGCTTCACGAGCGGCCTCGGGATCGAGGGACTGCCAATCGGCCATTAGATAAATTTCACCTTGTCTATATGCGGGTTAGTTTGGCATACGCGTATTGAAACGGGAAATTTCAGGCTCAGACAACCTGGGAATAATCCTCGCCATCGCCTCAGAAACATCGTCACGCATACCGCCGGAGACTTTTTTCAAACTTTTTTGAAATCTGGGGTTTACAGCTCAAAAGAGCCTCCGTATAGTGCGCGCCATCGACGACGGAGACGTCAGCGATACTGCCCAGATGGTGAAATTGGTAGACACGCCAGCTTCAGGTGCTGGTGGCCGCAAGGCCGTGGAAGTTCGAGTCTTCTTCTGGGCACCAATTCAAGAGCTTGAGATTAGATCAGTTTCAAGGCTCGAACAAAAACCCGCGAAAGCGGGTTTTTGCATTCTAAGTGTTTGATTTAATAAAACCAAAACAGGGGTTTACAGATCAAAACGCTGTCCGTATAGTGCGCTCCATCGACACGGCGACGACGTCGATACTGCCCAGATGGTGAAATTGGTAGACACGCCAGCTTCAGGTGCTGGTGACCGCAAGGTCGTGGAAGTTCGAGTCTTCTTCTGGGCACCAATTCAAAACTTGAGAGCATCGCTTTCAAGTCTCACAAAAACCCGCGAAAGCGGGTTTTTGCGTTTCTGCCCCCTGATATTTCCCCGCGCCATCGCCTTCCTCCGCATCCGCAAAGCGCACATGAGAAACGATATCGTTTATGATTGTTACAAGTTTTTGCGGCACTACAGTGAGGAAACCTGCGAATGATGTTCAGAAATACCCTCCTTCCAACATCCCTTCTGCGTGGCTTGACCATCACTTTGCTGGGGCTGACCCTGGCATCCCCCTTCACCCAGGCAGCCGATCCGGTTTCCCTGACCCTGTACAACGGTCAGCACAAGGAAGTCGGCGACGCGGTAGCCAAGGCTTTCGAAGCCAAGACCGGCATCCATGTGAATGTCCGCAAGGGCAGCAGCAATCAACTGGCCAGCCAGGTTGTCGAAGAAGGCGACCGCTCCCCCGCTGATGTGATCTACACCGAAGAATCCCCTCCCCTGAACAAACTCGGCGAGCAGGGCCTGCTGGCCCAGACCGACACCACGACCCTGGCCGTGCTGCCCAAGGAATATGTTGCGGGCAACGGCACCTGGATCGGTGTCACCGCGCGCGTACGAGTCGTCGCCTTCAACCCGAAACTGATCGACGAAAAAGACCTGCCCAAGTCGGTGATGGAATTCTCCCAGCCGCAGTGGCAAGGCAAGGTTGGCTTCGTGCCCACCAGTGGCGCCTTCCAGGAACAGGCCGTGGCCATCATCAAGATGCACGGCAGGGATGCTGCCGAAGAATGGCTGACCGGCCTGCGGGCTTTCGGCAAGGTCTACAGCAACAACATGGTGGCCCTCAAAGCCGTGGAAAACGGCGAAGTGGCCACGGTCCTGGTGAACAACTACTACTGGTTTGCCCTGCAACGGGAAAAAGGCCAGCTCGACTCGAAACTGCACTACTTCACGGGCGGCGACATCGGCGGCCTGATCACCGTGTCCAGCGCAGCCGTACTCAAGTCCAGCAAGCATCCGAAAGAGGCCCAGCAGCTTCTGGCCTACATGGCCAGCGAAGAAGGCCAGCGGGTGATTACCCAGACCACGGCCGAGTACCCGCTGCATAAAGGCATGCAGTCCGATCGCGGACTCAAGCCCTTCAATGAACTGGAAGCCCCGAAGGTGACCCCAGCCGATCTCGGCAATGCCGAGGAAGCCCTGGACCTGGAACGTGACGTCGGCCTGAACTGATGAATCCATCGCCATCCGCTTCCGCCTTGCGCACCACCTTCGTGCCGAGGCGCAAGCGGCCTTCGATCTGGCTACTGCTGCCAGTCCTGCTACTGGTCTGCCTGAGCCTGTTGCCACTGTTATATGTCGGCCTCAAGGCCTGGCAGGCCGGCTGGGCTGAAGCCCTGCACCTGCTGTGGCGCCCCTATGTGTTGCGCCTGCTGAGCAATACCCTGCTGCTGATGCTCGGGGTGACCCTTGCCTGCGCCGTGCTCGGCCTGTCCCTGGCCTGGCTGCTGGAACGCAGTGATTTGCCGGGAAGGCGGATCTGGGGCGTGGTGCTGTGCTTGCCCTTCGCCGTACCGGCCTTTGTCAGCAGCTTCACTTGGGTATCCCTGAGCGCCGGGTTCGAAGGACTGGGCGGCGCGATCCTGGTGATGACCCTGTCCAAATACCCGCTGGTGTTCCTGCCGGTGGCGGCCACCCTGCGCAATCTCGACCCCTCCCTGGAGGAGTCGGCGCGGACCCTGGGGCAAAATCGCTGGGGCGTGTTCTTCAAGATCACCTTGCCCTTGCTATGGCCTTCACTGCTGGCCGGCTCGCTGCTGATTGCCCTGCATATGCTGGTGGAGTTCGGTGCCCTGTCGATCATCGGCCTGCAGACCTTCACCACCGCCATCTACCAGCAATTCGAGCTGGAGTTCAGCAATGCCAACGCCGCCATGCTGTCGGCCGTGTTGTTGGCGCTGTGCCTGCTGCTGCTGGGGCTGGAACTGCGCGTCCGCGGCAAGGGCCGCCATGTACGCACCGGCCAGGGCGCAGCCAGGCACGCCGAACAGGTACGCCTGGGGCGCTGGAGCATCGGCGGACAGCTTTACTGCCTGATGCTGGCGCTGATCGGCAGCGGTGTCCCCCTGGGCATGCTTGCCTATTGGCTGGCCGTCGGTTCATCGGCAGCCTTCCCCGTCGCGGCAATCAGCGAAGCATTGCTGTCTTCACTGGCCCTGTCCCTGGGCGGCGCCGGCCTGTGCCTGGTGCTGGCAGTGCCGGTGGGCCTGCTGGTGGTGCGCTACAAGGGGCGCCTGGCCATCTGGGCAGAGCGCCTGCCCTATCTGCTGCATGCCCTGCCAGGGCTGGTGATCGCCCTGACCCTGGTGTATTTCGCGCTGCACTATGTGCCGGTGCTGTACCAGACCTCGGCGCTGCTGCTGATTGCCTATGCCCTACTATTCCTGCCCCTGGCCCAGGCGCCGATCCGCACCGCGCTGAACAAGGCCGCGCCACAGCTGGAAGAAGCAGCAAGAACCCTCGGCGCATCGTCGTTCAGCGCCTTCTGCCGAGTGACCCTGCCGATCATCTTCCCGGCGCTGGGCGCGGCTTTCGCCCTGGTCTTTCTGGATGCGATGAAGGAACTGACAGCGACCCTGCTGCTCAGCCCAACCGGGCTCAACACCCTGGCTACAGAAGTGTGGGCGCATACGGCGAATGTGGAGTTTGCAGCGGCGGCACCTTATGCGGCGCTGTTGATACTGGTGTCAGGGCTACCGGTCTATCTGCTGACAACGCGGATGTATTTGAGTCGCTGAGAGGTGGCAAGCCGGCTCCTGCAGTAAGGTGGCAGGAGCCAGCTTGCCGGCCAGGCATCAGGCGCGGAACTGACCGAGGCTGGCCTTGAGCTGCGCCGCCAGGCTGTCCAGTACCTTGCCGCTGGCGGTGGTTTCTACCACGGCCTGAGCCGCCCGCTCGGCCTGGGCATGGATGGTTTCCACCCGCCCACGCACCGCCTGCGCGCCCTGCGCCTGATGGGCCGCAGCCTGGGTGGCCAGGCCAATCGCGGCGTGCACCTGCTCTACCGAAGACTGCACCGATTGTTGCAGGCGAGCACTGTCGCGCAGCACCAGCAAGCCCTCGCTGGCCTGACGCCCGGCCTGACCGATAGCCGCTACGGCCTCCCGCGCCCCCTGCTGCAGGGCACCGATATGGGCCTGGATATCGCCAGTGGAGCTTTGCGTCTTGCTGGCCAGGGCCCGCACCTCATCCGCCACCACGGCAAATCCGCGCCCGGTCTCGCCGGCGCGCGCGGCCTCGATCGCAGCGTTCAATGCCAGCAGGTTGGTTTGCTCGGCAATGCCATGGATCACCGTCAGCACCACCTCGATCTGCTCGCTCTGCTGGGCCAGGCGCTCGATCACCTTGGCCCCGGTATCCACTTGCCCCGCCAGCGCCTCGATCAGGCTGCCGACCTGCTCGGAGGTGCGGGTAGTCTCGTCCGTCGCCTGACGAATCTCCACCACCTGCTGCAGTGCGGCCTGCATCGCCTGGCTTTCCGCCTGGGCTTCATCGGCCATCTGCGACAACGCCCGCAGGCTCTCTGCCACTTCATCACGCTGCGCTTCGGCTGCGGCATCAGCCCCAGCATTACGCTGGCTCATGGCGCCGATCTCGACACCTGTGCGCTGGGCCACATCCCCCGCTTCCCGCACGATGGGCTGCAACTTATCCACAAAGCGATTCACCGCCGAGGCCATGTCGCCAATCTCATCATTGCTGTTGAGCGGCACACGCTTGGTCAGGTCACCTTCGCCCGCTGCCAGGTCATTGAGCGCAGCGATCAGCAAATGCAGCTTGCTCACCACGCGACGCCCCAGCACCACTGCCAGCAACAGCAGCAGGGCCAGGCCAACCAGCGCCAGGCCGACGCCGATCTGCCAGCGCAAGGTGGACGCCGCCTCCTGCACCGTGCTCGCGGTATTGGCCTGCATCTGTGCCGCCGTACCCTGGGCCGACTGCAAGCGCGAGCGCATGGCCGCCGAGCTGTCGGCAGAAGCTCCCTTGAGGCTGTCGCCAACCAACTGATCGCTGCTGGCAATCAAGGCGCTGAAGCGCTGATCCAGGGCGGCGATATCGGCCTCCACCGACGCGGTGGAGACTCCCATCAGCACCTTGCCGATTTCCACGCCATTGGGATTGATCGAGGCTTCAAGGTAGTACACCGAAGGATCGTTCTTCGCTGCATCCAAGACCTTGTCCAGCGCCCGGTCGCCCTTGCCCTTTTCCAGCAGCGCCTTGTTGATCGGGTTTTCACGATTCAGGTAGCGGGTCAGGTGCTCTCCCGCCGCATCGTCATAAACCACGAACAACACATTGGGGTTGCGCTGAGCCCGTCGGGCGAACTCGGACAAGGTCGGCACATCACTGTCCCACATGGCGCGAGGCGCCACGGAGGCCAGCAATTGAGCCATGTCATTGGCAGAGTCCTTCAGGTCCTTCTCCAGCGCCGCACGCAGCTGTACCTGTTCTTCCTTGAGACGCGAAGACAGGCCGGCCGTGAGGCGTTGGCGGGTACTGCTGGAAAGACTCTCCAGACTGGAGGTGACTTCTTTGCCCGCCTGCTCGAGCTCGCCAGCCAATTTCTGGCTGTCGCCGCCCAGGCGCGAAGCCAGATCCGCCTCGAGGGCGGTCACTGTGCTCCGAGTCAGGGCAACCGCTACTAGCACTTGCACCAAAAGGGCGATACCGAGAGTAACGAACACAGGCCGTAGTAAACGGCTTTGTAACAGTGAGAGAACGGCCGACACAGGAAATCCCTCTACTTTTGACGCCATTATTCTGATGGCACTCTAGAAGTGGATTTCACAGCAAGGGTCGTGCCGCGTGGCAGGCAGAAACGACAAAGGGCCCGATTAAGGGCCCTTTGTTTTTTACATCAACGACTTATCAAGCGAACGGATGACGCAGAACGATGGTCTCGTTGCGGTCCGGGCCTGTCGAAATAATGTCGATCGGCGCGCCGACCAACTCTTCGATGCGCTTGATGTAGGCCTGGGCGGCGGCAGGCAGCTCTTCCAGGGTCTTGGCACCCAGGGTCGACTCGCTCCAGCCCGGCATCTGCTCGTACACCGGCTCCAGGCCGATGTAGCTGTCGGCGTCGGTTGGCGCGTCGATGACTGCACCATCCTGGTTCTTGTAGCCGACACAGATATTGATGGTTTCCAGGCCGTCCAGAACGTCCAGCTTGGTCAGGCACAGGCCCGAGATGCTGTTGACGTCGATGGCGCGACGCAGGATCACGGCATCGAACCAGCCGCAGCGACGAGCGCGGCCGGTGGTGGCGCCGAACTCATGACCACGCTTGGCCAGGAAAGCGCCGATGTCGTCGAACAGCTCGGTGGGGAACGGGCCCGAGCCCACGCGAGTGGTATAGGCCTTGGTGATGCCCAGGATGTAGTCCAGGTACATCGGACCCACGCCCGAACCGGTGGCGATACCACCAGCAGTGGTGTTGGAGCTGGTGACATACGGGTAGGTGCCGTGGTCGATGTCCAGCAACGAACCCTGGGCACCTTCGAACATGATGTCCTTGCCGGCGCGGCGCAGCTGGTGCAGCTCGGCAGTCACGTCGAGCATCATCGGCTTGAGCAGTTCGGCGTATTCCATGCACTCGTCCAGGGTCTTCTGGAAGTCGATGGCCGGCTCTTTGTAGTAATTCACCAGAACGAAGTTGTGGTAGTCCAGCAGCTCGCCCAGCTTGGCGGCAAAACGCTCGCGGTGGAACAGATCGCCGATGCGCAGGCCACGACGTGCAACCTTGTCTTCGTAAGCCGGGCCGATGCCGCGGCCGGTGGTACCGATCTTCTGCTCGCCACGGGCTTTCTCGCGGGCCTGGTCCAGGGCCACGTGATAGGACAGGATCAGCGGGCAGGACGGGCTGATACGCAGGCGCTCGCGCACCGGCACACCCTTCTCTTCCAGCTTGACGATTTCACGCATCAAGGCATCCGGAGCTACCACCACACCGTTACCGATCAGGCACTGCACGCCTTCGCGCAGCACACCGGACGGAATCAGGTGCAGGACGGTCTTCTCACCGTCGATCACCAGGGTGTGGCCAGCGTTGTGGCCACCTTGGTAGCGCACTACGGCGGCGGCATGTTCGGTCAGCAGATCAACGATCTTGCCTTTGCCCTCATCACCCCATTGGGTGCCCAGGACTACGACATTCTTACCCATAACACTTGTCCTCATTCGCGCAAACTTGGTGCCGGCAGCCGCCGGCAGGAAAACTCAAGAAGCCAGCGGCAATACTTGCCAAAGCCCATTCTGCTGAATCAATTGCCGGTCGCAGTCCGCTTCACGGGCGGCGGCCAAAGGCTGCCCAGGCAAGGCCTGAACCACACGTTGACCCTCACTGCGCAAGCGGCAGACGGTCTGCCAGAGTGCCGCGTCAGTGTTGTCTGGCATCCAGATACCGCCAGACGGTAGCTCGACTTCAGCACGCCCCAGGGTCACCAGGGTTTTCAAATCGGTGGAGAAACCAGTCGCGGGACGGGCACGCCCGAAATCCGCGCCGATGTCATCGTAGCGCCCGCCCTGGGCGATGGATTGGCCCACGCCTGGAACAAATACCGCGAACACCACACCGGTGTGGTAGTGATAGCCGCGCAACTCGCCAAGGTCGAAATACAGCGGCAAGTCCGGGAACCGCACGGACAGGCGCTCGGCAATGGTCAGCAATTCATCCAGCGCCAGCAGCACAGACGTCGGCGCACCGGCCAGGCGACGGCGGGCATCGCCCAGCACTTCGCGGCTGCCGCACAGGTCCACCAGGGAGCGCAGCATGTCCGCCAGGTCGGCCGGCAGGCCTTCCGTCAGGCTGATGACCTCGTCGATCGCCTTGCGTTGCAGGGCATCGAACAGTTGCTGTTCAACAGCACCGGACAAGCCGGCGGCCTGTGCCAGGCCACGGTAGATGCCAACATGTCCCAGATCCATGTGCACATCGGGCACGTCGGCCAGTTGCAGCATGGCCAGCATCAGGCTGATGACTTCAACATCGCTGCTCGGGCTGGCATCGCCATACAACTCGGCCCCCAGCTGGATCGGGCTACGCGAGGACGACAAGGCACGCGGCTGCGCATGCAGCACACTGCCGGCGTAGCACAGGCGGCTCGGCCCTTCGCGGCGCAGGGTGTGGGCATCAATACGCGCCACCTGCGGCGTGATGTCGGCCCGAAACCCCATCTGCCGGCCCGACTGCGGGTCGATGACCTTGAAGGTACGCAGATCCAGATCCTGGCCTGCACCTGTCAACAGGGATTCCAGGTATTCGATATGGGGAGTGACGACGAACTCGTAACCCCAACTCTGAAACAGATCCAACACCTGACGACGCGCCACTTCGATGCGCGCCGCTTCCGGCGGCAATACTTCTTCGATGCCATCTGGCAGCAGCCAGCGGTCTACCGTTGCCATTACGCCATTCCCCTATGGTCCGGGCGGCAAGCCTGGGGCCAGCCTTAGAGTGAAGCAGAAAACAGTCGCATCCGACGCGAGCTCAGCCGGACAGGCAGCCAGGAATCAGCTGTACAGACCATTTTCCTCGAAAAATCTTGCCGGACTCTTGAACGAGCCACGGCCAATCAAAGATGCAGACGCAAAAAAGCCGGGAATTTCCCGGCTGCCGCATCATACACCCGTTTTCCCAAAGGATCACCCCGCGAGGCGTTTTAGCCGCCCGGCGGGGTGCTCCAGGGTCAGGGCCTGATCAAGGCTTGGACTTTTCCAGGTAGTGGAAGAAGTCGCTGCTTGGGTCCAGAACCATGACGTCGGATTTGTTCGCGAAGCTTTCACGGTAGGCACGCAGGCTACGGTAGAACGCGTAGAACTCCTGGTCCTGGCCGTAGGCCTTGGCATAGATCGCCGCTGCCTGGGCATCACCGTCACCGCGAGCCTCTTCAGACTCCCGATAGGCTTCAGCCAACAGCACGCGACGCTGACGATCGGCATCGGCACGGATGCCTTCCGCCAGTTCGTTACCCTTGGCCCGGTGCTCGCGAGCCTCACGCTCACGCTCGGTGCTCATGCGCTCGAACACGCTGCGGTTCACTTCCTTGGGCAGGTCGATGGCCTTGACCCGGACATCGACCACTTCGATACCCAGCTCCTTTTCCGCCATCTTGTTCAGCGACGCCGTGATATCCGCCATCAGCGCGTCACGCTCACCGGAAACCACTTCGTGCAGGGTGCGCTTACCGAACTGGTCACGCAGGCCCGACTCCAGGCGACGGGAAAGACGCTCGTCGGCAATCTGCTTGAGGCCGGAAGTCGCGGTGTAGAAACGCTCGGCATCCTTCACCCGCCACTTGGCGTAGGCATCCACCATCACGGCTTTCTTTTCCAGGGTCAGGAAGCGCTGCGTCGGTGCATCCAGGGTCATCAGGCGTGCGTCGAACTTACGCACCTGGTTCACGTAGGGCACTTTCACATGCAGGCCAGGCTGGACATCCGCCTGAACCACACGACCGAACTGCAGCAACACCGCACGCTCGGTCTGAGCGACGATGTAGAAGCTGTTCCAGGCAACCACCGCCACGACAACGCCCACGATCAGGGCGATCAGCGATTTATTGCTCATCAGCGAGTCTCCCTAGAACGCGTCTGCTGCTGTTGCTGCATATGGTCAGCCGCGGCGCGCGCATTCGCTTCATTGCTGGCCGCCGACGCTGCGCCCGTTACCGGAGCACTGCCGCTACGACCACTGTCGATCATCTTGTCCAGCGGCAGATAGAGCAGATTGTTCTGCCCGCCCTTGCTGCCAGTCACCAACACCTTGCTGGTGTTGCTGAAGACTTCCTGCATGGTGTCCAGGTACAGGCGCTGACGGGTGACTTCAGGAGCCTTGCGGTACTCGGCAACCAGTTTGGTGAAGCGATCTGCCTCACCTTTGGCCCGGGATACCACTTCGTCACGGTAACCGTTGGCATCCTCGAGGATGCGCTGGGCCTGACCACGGGCTTCCGGCACGACGCCGTTGGCATAGGTTTCAGCCTGGTTGCGCGAACGCTGTTCATCTTCACGGGCACGGATCACGTCATCGAAGGCTTCCTGTACTTCACGCGGTGCCGCTGCGCTCTGTACGTTCACCTGGGTCACGGTGATACCGGTGCGATAGTTGTCCAGGAAGCGTTGCAGACGCTCCTTGATCTCACTGGCCATCAATTCACGACCTTCGGTCAACACCTGGTCCATGGCGGTGGAACCCACCACGTGGCGCAGGGCGCTGTCGGTCGCATGCTGCAGGCTGATTTCCGGCTGATCGACGTTCAGCACGAAATCCTGCAGGTTGCTGATCTTGTACTGCACGGTCAGCGGCACTTCGACGATGTTCTCGTCCTCGGTGAGCATCTGGCCCTGCTTGGTGTAGGCACGCTCGCGCGTGACGTTTTCCATGTACTTGCGATCGATCGGCGGGAAGTAGATGTTCAGACCCGGGCCGACGGTTTCGTAGTATTTGCCGAAGCGCAGCACTACGGCCTGCTCCTGCTCGTCTACTACATACACCGCGCTGTACAGCCACACGGCAGCCAGCACGACAAGACCGATACCCAGCAGGCCGAAACCACCGCCCTTGCCGGAACTACCGCCGTCATCACCACGTTTCTTACCACCACCGAACAACCCATTCAGGCTTTCCTGCAGCTTACGGAAGGCCTCGTCGAGATCTGGTGGCCCCTTGCGATCGCCATTATTGCGGCGCTTACCACCCCAAGGGTCCTGATTATTCGAGTTGCCACCCGGCTCATTCCAAGCCATAGCGCTCTCCATCTGATAAAGCAAAGACGCACCCACGGCGCGCCGACCAATGCTACAGAATGCCTGCTACAGCGGCACAACCGCTTGCCCAGGCTTTTATTGCAAAGTGTGTTGCTCGATGAATTCCGACGGCTGCATGCCTTCGCGACTGACCAGCCGGTTCAACTCGGCCCGTGGCAGGCGAACAGCAAGCAGGCTGACACCTTCGTCGTCGTGATCTTCTTTCTGCACAGCGTTCAACTGGAAAAACTGTGCTCGCAGTCGAGCAAAACGCTGAGGCAAGCGCAAGGTGCCTACAAACAAATCTTCACCCAGCAGCTCGGCGATGGCCTGCTTGAGCAGATCCAGCCCCTGGCCATCACGGGCCGACAGCCAGACCCGCTGCGGCTTGCCGTCAGGGTCGCGCTGGATCTGCGGCTCCACACCCTCGAGCAAATCGAGTTTGTTATAGACCTCCAGGATCGGCAAGTCTTGAGCCCCGATCTCCCCCAGCACCACCATCACCTGCTCGATCTGCGCCATGCGCTCGGGCTCATGGGCATCGATCACATGCAGCAGCAAATCGGAGTTGCTCGATTCTTCGAGGGTAGCCCGAAACGCCTCCACCAACTTGTGCGGCAGGTGGCGGATGAACCCCACGGTATCGGCCAGCACAATCGGCCCCAGGTCATCCAGCTCAAGCCGGCGCAGGGTGGGGTCGAGGGTGGCGAACAATTGGTCGGCAGCGAAAACATCGGACGCAGTGACCGCATTGAACAGCGTGGACTTGCCGGCGTTGGTGTAACCCACCAGGGACACTGAAGGGATATCCGCACGCTTGCGGCCACGACGGGCCTGCTCACGCTGGCTGCGAACCTTCTCCAGGCGCGCCTTGATCTGCCGCAGACGCACTCGCAACAGGCGCCGGTCGGTTTCCAGCTGGGTTTCACCGGGCCCGCGCAGACCGATACCGCCTTTCTGCCGTTCAAGGTGAGTCCAGCCACGAACCAGACGGGTGCTCATGTGCTCAAGCTGGGCCAGTTCAACCTGGAGCTTGCCTTCATGGGTGCGCGCGCGCTGAGCGAAGATATCGAGAATCAGACCCGTGCGGTCGATCACGCGACACTCGAATACACGTTCGAGGTTACGTTCCTGACTGGGTGTGAGGATGTGATTGAAAATCACCAGGTCTACCTGTTCGGCTTTGACCAGGTCGCGTAACTCCTCGACCTTGCCGCTGCCAACCAGGTATTTGGCGGTTGGCCGATGACGCGGCACGCTAACAAACGCGACGGTCTCGGCGCCGGCCGATAATGCCAGCTCCTGAAACTCCTGCGGATCTTCGCGCGCCTCAGGGTCCTGACCATCCAAGTGAACGAGAATGGCCCGTTCACCACCACCGTGGCGCTCAAAGAACAAAGGAGACTCCTATCAGGCGTTACCTGGCTCAGCGTCACCCTGTTCGGATTCGGAAGCGCTAGGCAGGCGAATCGGGCGAACTGGAACCACTGTCGAGATAGCGTGCTTGTAAACCATTTGGCTGACGGTGTTCTTCAGCAGGATGACGAACTGGTCGAAAGACTCGATCGTACCTTGCAGCTTGATCCCGTTGACCAGATAGATGGAAACCCCAACCTTCTCTTTACGCAATGTATTCAAGTAAGGGTCTTGTAGCGAATGCCCTTTTGACATGTGCCGCACTCCTTTAAGGATCAATAATAAAAATCAGAAAACAGATGGCCAAAGCCGTCACACCCCCAAGGATAGACGGCAATTGCAAGGACTCAGCTCAATATGGAGATCGTCCCCAAGTATTTCAAGGCGCGTGGCAGATTGTCGCAATCCAGGCTGTCCAACCATTGCAGGTCAGCCCAACTACGTAACCAGGTGAACTGGCGTTTCGCCAATTGGCGCGTGGCAATGATGCCCCGCTCCTGCATTTCGGCTGACGTCAGCTTGCCATCCAGATGATCCCAGACTTGGCGGTAGCCCACTGCACGTATAGACGGCAACCCGGCATGCAGGTCACTTCTGGAACGCAGAGCTACGACCTCGTCAATGAATCCCTGTTCCAACATTTGTGTGAATCTTTGTGCAATACGCTGGTGCAGTACCTGGCGATTCGCCGGAGCGATGGCCAGATTGGCGACAGTATAGGGCAATTGACTGCGTCCCGATGCGCCTGCTTCAGTACTTTGCGCCAATTGACGCTGGCGATGGGCGGTCATTGTCAGGCCACTGACCCGATAGACCTCAAGCGCCCGGGTCAGACGCTGGGGGTCGTTGGGGTGGATCCGCGCCGCCGACTCGGGGTCCACCGCCGCCAGCTGGTCGTGCAGGGCCTGCCAGCCAAGGCGTGCAGCCTCGTCCTCCAGCTCGGCACGTACCTGCGGATCCGCCGCAGGCATGTCCGCCAGGCCTTCAAGCAGCGCCTTGTAATACAGCATGGTGCCGCCCACCAACAGCGGGATCTTGCCCCGGGCGGTGATATCGGCCATGGCCGCCAGCGCATCGGTACGGAAATCCGCCGCCGAGTAGCTCTCGGCAGGGTCGAGAATATCGATCAGGCGATGGGGAAACTGCGCCAGCAGTTCCCTGGAAGGCTTCGCGGTGCCAATGTCCATGCCGCGGTAGACCAGCGCCGAGTCGACACTGATCAGCTCGCAAGGCAGCACCTTGGTCAGTTCGATGGCCAGATCGGTCTTGCCCGCAGCGGTCGGGCCCATCAGGAAAATCGCTGGAGGAAGCTGGGTCATCAACGGCCGCGCAGAAAGAGTTTGTCCAGATCGTCCAGGCCCATTTGGGTCCAGGTCGGTCGACCGTGGTTGCATTGGCCACTGCGCTCGGTGTTTTCCATGTCCCGCAGCAAGGCGTTCATTTCCGGCAGGGCCAGGCGTCGATTGGCGCGGATCGCGCCGTGGCAGGCCATGGTGCCGAGCAGCTCATTGAGGTGGGCCTGGATCCGGTCACTGGTGCCGTACTCCATCAGGTCCGCCAGTACGTCGTGCACCAGGCGATTGGCTTCCGCCTGCTTCAACAATGCCGGGATCTGGCGGATCGCCAGGGATTCCGGGCCCAGGCGCTGCAGCTCGAAGCCCAGGCGCTGGAACCAGCCCATGTGTTCTTCAGCGCAATCGGCCTCACGCTGGCTGACGGCAATCGACTCCGGCACCAGCAACGGCTGGCCGCTCAGGCCTTCGCTGGCCATGGCCACCTTCAAGCGCTCGTACATGATCCGCTCGTGAGCCGCGTGCATGTCCACCAGCACCAGACCCAGGGCGTTTTCCGCCAGGATGTAGATCCCCTTGAGCTGGGCCAGGGCATAGCCCAGGGGCGGAATGTCCTCCTGGCCGTCCGGCAAGGCCGCCGCCGGCGCCCCCGGCAACGGGGCAAAGAACTCGCGGTACACGCCCTGGCTCTCGGCGGCCGGCAACACTGGCTGTGGCCGTGGCGTGTACTGATATTGATAGCCACTGCCGGCTCCCGCGCCCGGCGCATTGAAGCTCGGCTGGGATTGGGGCTGCTCCAGAGCCAGGTTCGCGGCCAGGCGCATCTCACCCTGAGGCCCGAACTCACCGGCCTCGATACCTGTCGGGCGCACGATGCCGGCGACCGCCGCCGGCGCCGCCAACTGGTCCTCGGGCCGCACATCACCCAGGGCCCGGTGCAAGGTGCCATAAAGGAAATCGTGCACCATGCGCCCGTCACGGAAACGCACTTCGTGCTTGGTCGGGTGCACGTTGACGTCGACCACCGACGGGTCGACTTCGAAAAACAGAACAAAGGTCGGGTGTCGACCGTTGAACAGAACATCGCGATAAGCCTGGCGTACCGCGTGAGCCACCAGCTTGTCCCGTACTGCGCGACCGTTGACGTAGAAGTACTGCAGGTCCGCCTGGCTGCGGGAGAAGGTCGGCAAGCCCACCCAGCCCCACAGATGCAAGCCGTTGCGCTCGACCTCGATGGGCAACGCCTGCTCCAGGAAGCCCGAACCGCACACCGCCGCCACACGACGGGCACGAGCGGCGTCGTCCTTGGCTTCGTGCAGGCTGAGGATGCTCTTGCCGTTGTGCCGCAAGTGGAAGGCCACGTCGAAACGCGCCAGGGCCAGGCGCTTGATCACTTCCTGCAGGTGATCGAACTCGGTCTTTTCCGCCTTGAGGAACTTGCGTCGTGCCGGCGTATTGAAGAACAGATCGCGGACTTCCACCGAAGTGCCTACCGGGTGCGCCGCCGGCTGCACCCTTGGTGCCATGTCCCGGCCTTCGGTTTCCACCTGCCAGGCCTGCTCGGCATCCCGGGTACGGGACGTGAGGGTCAGGCGCGCCACGGAGCTGATGGAAGCCAGGGCCTCGCCGCGAAACCCCAGGCTCATCACCCGCTCCAGGTCTTCAAGGTCGCGGATCTTGCTGGTGGCGTGCCGGGCCAGGGCCAGCGGCAAGTCGTCGGAGGAAATGCCGCTACCGTCGTCACGTACCCGCAGCAGCTTGACCCCGGCCTGCTCCACATCCACATCGATGCGCCTGGCGCCGGAGTCCAGGCTGTTTTCCAACAGCTCCTTGATCACCGAAGCCGGGCGCTCGACCACCTCGCCCGCGGCAATCTGGTTGGCCAGGCGCGGGCTGAGCAGCTCGATGCGCGCGCTACTGATTACCGATTCACTCATTCCTTGGCCGCCAGTTCTGTACCGGGGATGGTCAACACCTGCCCCACTTTCAATTCATCGCTTTTCAGGTTGTTGGCACTGCGTAGCGTGGCCGCGGAGACCTGATAGCGCACGGCGATCATGGCCAGGGTTTCCCCCGGATTGACCCGGTGATCACGCGGCCCCTGGGCGATCTTCCCGGAATCGCGCAGCCAGGCAATATAGGTGCCCGGTGGCGGGTTCTGCTGGAAGAACTGCCGCACGCCGCTGCTGATGGAGCGCGCCAGGGCCTGCTGATGGCTGGCGGTGGCCAGCTTCGAGGCCTCGTTGGAGTTGGAGATAAAGCCGGTTTCCACCAGGATCGACGGAATATCCGGAGATTTGAGCACCATGAACCCGGCCTGTTCCACCCGCTGCTTGTGCAACGGAGTCACCCGGCCGATGTTGTTCAGGACTTTCTGCCCGACATTCAGACTGGAGGTCAGGGACGCTGTCATCGACAGGTCCAGCAGCACCCCGGCCAGCATCCGGTCCTTGTCATCCAGGCTGACGTTGCCAGCCCCGCCGATCAGGTCGGAACGGTTCTCGCTGTCCGCCAGCCAGCGCGCGGTTTCCGACGTGGCACCACGTTCAGACAAGGCAAACACCGACGCGCCAAAGGCCGCGGCCGAAGGCGCAGCGTCGGCATGGATCGAGACGAACAGGTCGGCGCCCTTCTTGCGGGCGATCTCGGTACGACCGCGCAATGGAATGAAGTAGTCGCCAGTACGGGTCAGCTCGGCGCGGAAACCCTTGAGGCCATTGACCTGACGTTGCAATTCGCGAGCAATGGCCAGCACCACGTCTTTTTCATGCTGCCCGCGGGAGCCGGAGGCACCCGGGTCTTCGCCGCCGTGGCCGGCATCGATCACCACAATGATGTCGCGCTTGCCCGCCGGGGCTGGCGGCAGCTTGATCGCCGGCTCCGCCGGAGTGACGGGCACTGCTGGGACAGTGGCCACAGTAGGTGGCGGCGCAGCAGGTGGCGCGGCGTCAGCCGGGTTGTCGAACAGATCGACCACCAGGCGATTGCCGTACTGAGCGTTGGGCGCCAGGGTGAAACTCTTCGGCGTGACGGCCTTTTTCAGGTCGATGACCACCCGCAGGTCACTGGGCGTGCGCTGTGCCGAGCGCATGGCGGTAATCGGTGTATTGGCCGTGGCGACGTTCAGCGGACCGCCAAGGGTCGCGCCATTGATATCGATCACCAGACGATCCGGGGCCGTCAGGGTAAAGACGCTGTGCTGAACCGGGCCGGACAGGTCGAATACCAGTCGCGTGTTATCCGGTGCCCGCCACAGGCGGACGCTGCGAACCTGTGTAGCGGCCACAGCATCGACGGCCAATGCCGTAAGCAACAGTCCTACGACAGCAACCAACGCGCGAATGCGCATACCTAACCCCATCAATTATTTGAATTCCAACGCCAAAGCGGCACACCAGGACTCGCCACGCGAGCCTTGAGACAACAGATGCACAGAACGCCCATTGTTATGCGGGGTAATGGTAATGGTCAGGTCAGGCTTTGGCAAAAAGCCTGCACCACGCTGGGGCCACTCCAGCAGGCACAGAGCATCGCCCTCGAAGTAGTCGCGAATCCCCAGGAACTCCAGCTCCTCAGGATCCACCAGGCGGTACAGGTCGAAGTGGAAAGCCCGCACCGAGCCGATCTCGTACGGTTCGACCAGGGTAAAGGTCGGGCTCTTCACTGCCCCCGCGTGCCCCAGGCCACGGATGATCCCTCGCGACAAGGTGGTTTTGCCCGCTCCCAGGTCACCCTCGAGGAAGATCACCCCCACGCCTTGGGTCACCCGGGCAATACGTGCACCAAATTCCACCATGGCCGGTTCGTCGGCCAGAAAAAGGGTTAACTCAGACACGGTGATTGTTCCTCCAACAACTGACGAATGGCTGGAATCAGATCACTGGCCGCCAGCCCTCGGCCCAATTTGCCTTGCTGCTCGCCCGCGCTGGCATGCAGCCAGACAGCCAGGCAGGCGGCATCGAATGCCGACAAGCCTTGCGCCAGCAAGGCGCCGATCAGGCCAGCCAGCACATCACCCAAGCCTGCCGTGGCCATCGCCGGATGCCCTACGTCACAGCGGGCCAGCTGCCCATCGGCAGTGGCGATCAGGCTACCGGCCCCCTTGAGTACCGCAACCGCTGCGTATTTTTTGCTCAACGCCAGGGCCGCTGCAGGGCGATCCGCCTGCACCTCGGCGCTGGAGATACCCAGCAGCCGCGCCGCCTCTCCCGGATGGGGAGTGATGACACTCGCGGCAGGCAGTTGCAGCCCGCGCTCGGCCAGCAGGTTCAAGGCATCGGCATCCCACACCTGGGGCAACGGCGCATTGGCCGCCGCCGACAGCAGACTGCGCCCCCAGGCGCCCTGCCCCAACCCCGGCCCGACCACCAGCACCGTGGCCCGAGCCAGCAACCCCATCAACTGGTTGGCCGAATGAGTGCCCTGGGTCATGACCTCCGGCAAGCGCGCCGCAGCGGCAGCCACATGCTCACTGCGGGTCGCCAGGGACACCAGCCCCGCGCCACTGCGCAAGGCACTTTCCGCACTCAGCAAGGCGGCGCCGGCAAAACCTCGATCGCCCCCAATCAGCAACAGGTGGCCGAACTGGCCCTTGTGGGCATCGCGAAGTCGTCCATTCAGATGTGGCAAATAGCCAGAAGTCAGCAACTGAACGTCAGGTAGCGGGTGTTTTGTCTGCGGCATGCGTCTTCGAGCTCCGATGTCTGGCAGAATTATACGCACCTCAGCCCCGGTTTCTCTCGCCTCATGCCCGCTATTACCCAGGATCTTCCCGCTCTCGCCCAATCGATCAAGGACTGGGGCCGCGAACTGGGCTTTCAACAAGTCGGCATCAGCGGCCTGGACCTGGCCGAGCATGAGCAGCACCTGGAACGCTGGCTCGCCGCCGGCTACCACGGCGAGATGGAATACATGGGCGCCCACGGCAGCAAACGCTCCCATCCCGACCAGTTGGTGCCTGGCACCCTGCGGGTGGTTTCGCTGCGCATGGACTACCTGCCCGGCGACACCCAGATGGCCCAGCGCCTGGCCCAGCCTTCCAAGGCCTATGTTTCGCGCTATGCCCTGGGGCGCGATTATCACAAGCTGATCCGCAAGCGCGTACAGCAACTGGCCGAGCGCATCCAGCAAGCCATCGGCCCCTTTGGCTACCGCGCCTTCGTCGATAGCGCTCCGGTGCTGGAAAAAGCCATCGCCGAACAGGCCGGGCTCGGCTGGATCGGCAAGAACACCCTGGTGCTGAATCGCAAAGCCGGCAGCTACTTCTTCCTCAGTGAACTGTTCGTCGACCTGCCCCTGCCGGTGGACGCGCCCCACGCCACGGAGCACTGCGGCCGCTGCACCGCCTGCCTGGACATCTGCCCGACCAACGCCTTCGTCGGCCCCTATGTGCTGGATGCCCGACGTTGCATTTCCTACCTGACCATCGAGCTCAAAAGCGCCATCCCCGAAGACCTGCGCCCGCTGATCGGCAACCGGGTATTCGGCTGCGATGACTGCCAGATCGTCTGCCCCTGGAATCGCTTCGCCCGCTCAACGGCCGAGGGCGACTTCAAGCCCCGGCACAACCTGGACAATGCCGAACTGGCAGAGCTGTTCATGTGGGACGAGGACAAATTCCTCAGCAATACCGAAGGTTCACCCTTGCGCCGCGCCGGCTACGAGCGCTGGCTACGCAACCTGGCGGTGGGCCTGGGCAACGCACCCTCTAGCATTCCGGTGCTGGAAGCCCTCAAGGCCCGCCAGGACTACCCCTCGGAACTGGTTCGCGAACATGTGCAATGGGCCCTGGACCAGCACGCCAACCGTCAGTGTTCGTCGTTGTAGACGAACTTGGGCATTTCCCAGTGAAAACGGATCGCCAGCAGGCGCAATAGAAAGCCGCCGAACAGGGTGACCAGGATCGACTGCTCGCTGGGCAGTTGCAGGTAGATGCACAGCATGTAGCACCAGGCCGCGGCGAAGGACACGCTGGCGTACAGCTCGCGGCGAAAGATCAGCGGGATATCGTTGCAGAAGATGTCCCTGAGGATGCCGCCAAAGACCCCGGTGATCACCCCACTGACTGAAGCCACCAGCATGCCGTGGCCCATTTCCAGGGCAGTCATGCAGCCGATCAGGGTAAAGGCCACCAGGCCCACGGCGTCGAGCACCAGAAACAGCGAGCGCAGGTGACGCATCAAGGGCGCGATGAAGATCGTCACCAACGCCGCCACTGAGGTCAGCACCAGGTATTCCGGGTGCTTGACCCAGGTCAGCGGGTAGTGGCCCAGCAGCACATCACGCACCGAACCGCCGCCGAGTGCGGTGACGCAGGCAATCAGCACCACACCGAACCAGTCCATGCCGCGCCGGCCGGCAGACAGGGCGCCGGTCATGGCTTCGGCGGTAATGGCAATCAGATAAAGCATCAACAGCATGATGGCGGTCCTTGCAGGAAGGCGCGCAGTCTACTCAGTTGAAGCGGGCACCAAAAGGGGGCGGGTACGGGCGCCGAGTCGCAGCGGGCGCCCGTTCGCCGGCAAGCCGGCGCCTGCGGGTCAGAACTTGATGAAGTGCTTGCGGTAGTGCTGGAGCTCGGCAATGGACTCGCGAATATCGTCCAGGGCCAGGTGGGTGCTGCCTTTCTTGAAGCTGTCGCGCACGTCCGGCGCCCAGCGGGCGGCCAGTTCCTTGAGGGTCGAGACGTCCAGGTTGCGGTAGTGGAAGTAGCTTTCCAGAGCCTTCATGTGGCGGTACAGGAAGCGCCGGTCCTGGCAGATGCTGTTGCCGCAGATCGGCGATTTGCCCTTGGGCACCCACTGCTCCAGGAAGGCAATGGTCTGGGCTTCGGCTTCGGCCATACTGATGCGGCTTTCGCGAACCCGCTGGGTCAGACCGGAACCGCCGTGCTGGCGGGTGTTCCACTCATCCATGCCGGCGAGGATCTCGTCGCTCTGGTGGATGGCGATGACCGGTCCTTCAGCCAAGGTGTTGAGGTTGCTGTCAGTGACAATGGTGGCCATCTCGATGATGACGTCGGTGTCAGGGTTCAGACCGGTCATTTCCAGGTCGATCCAAATCAGGTTCTGCGGGTTTTGCATGGGTGGGCTCCTCGGCGTAGTTGCGCAGTTTAGCCTAGAGGGCCTGCCCGGCGTGCTAAACTCGCCGCCGTTTTACCTATCCGCCGTAATTATCGACACGGAACACCAATGGCCAAACGCCAGCTCAATCGCCGCCAAAACTGGCGCATCGAAAAGATCCAGGGTGAGCGCGCCGCCCGCGCCGCCAAACGCGAGTCCTCTGCCGTCGAGGCGCTGGAAGGTGGCGACCTGGGCCCGGAACAGACCGGCCTGGTCATCGCTCACTTCGGCGTCCAGGTCGAAGTCGAGGCTCGCGAAGGCGAAACGGCCGGCCAGGTATTCCGCTGCTACCTGCGGGCCAACCTGCCGGCCCTGGTGACCGGCGACCAGGTGGTCTGGCGCGCCGGCAACCAGGGCATCGGGGTGATCGTCGCGCAACTGCCGCGCAGCACCGAGCTGTGCCGCCCGGACAGCCGCGGCCAGCTCAAGCCAGTGGCCGCCAACGTCGACATGATCGTGATCGTGTTTGCGCCCATGCCCGAACCCCACGCCAACCTGATCGACCGCTACCTGGTAGCCGCCGAGCATGCTGGAATCCGGCCGTTGCTGCTGCTGAACAAGGCCGACCTGATCGATGAGCAGAACGCCCCTGCGCTCAACGCCCTGCTCGCGGTCTACCGCCAGCTGGGCTACCCGCTGCTGGAGGTCTCGGCTCATCACGGCGACGGCATGGAGCAGTTGCAAGCCCTGCTGGACGGGCGCATCAGTGTATTCGTCGGCCAGTCGGGGGTGGGCAAGTCGTCCCTGGTCAACAGCCTGCTGCCGGAAGTCGAAACCCGCGTCGGCCCGCTGTCGGAGTTCTCCGGCCAGGGCACTCACACCACCACGACCGCGCGCCTGTTCCACTTCCCCGGTGGCGGTGAGCTGATCGACTCCCCCGGTATCCGTGAGTTCGGCCTCGGCCATGTCAGCCGCGCCGATGTCGAGGCCGGGTTCATCGAGTTCAATGACTTGCTGGGCACCTGCCGCTTCCGCGATTGCAAGCACGATCGCGAGCCGGGCTGTGCCTTGCTCAAGGCCCTGGAAGACGGGCGCATCCAGCAGCAACGGATGAACAGCTACCGCTCGATCCTCGCCAGCCTGCCAGACAACAGTTACTGATTGACCTGACCCAGATACGACAAGGCCGCGATCTTCGCGGCCTTGTCGTTTGTCACTTCGCCGTGCCCGGCGTAGCGGGCGGCGTCACCGGAGCAGTGGGAGCTGGAGCCGGAGCCGGAGCGGAAGACTGGCCCGCCGCACCCTGCTCGTCCATCTTCAGCACACCGTCCTCGAAGATATTCATACGTTGACGCACCTCGTGCGCCGGCAGCGGTTCGCTACCGGGCGGCAAGGCATTCGGGTCGGCTGCCGCCCCCGGTACTTCACCGGGAGCACCGCTACCCTGGGTCGGTACCGGAGCATTGGGATCGGTCTGCTCACCCTCGATGGCACGCTGGGCCTTCTTGGTCAGCACGACGATATCGATGCGCCGGTTGACCGGGTTGAACGGGTCCTTACGATCGAATAGCGCCGACGAAGCAAAGCCCACCACACGCGCAACTTGCGGATCAGGATAACCACCCGCCACCAGCGCCCGACGCGCAGCGTTGGCCCGGTTGGCCGACAGTTCCCAGTTGCCGAAGTCGCCAGTGCCCGAATAGGGTTTGGCGTCGGTGTGACCGCTGATGCTGATCTTGTTCGGCACGGTCTTGATGGTGTCGGCCATGGCCAGCAGGATGTCTTCGAAATACGGCTTCAGACGTGCACTGCCGGAGTCGAACATCGGCCGGTTCTCGGCGTCCATGATCTGGATCCGCAAGCCGTCCGGGGTGATCTCGAAGAGGATCTGGTCCTTGAACTTCTGCAGTTGCGGGTTCTCTTCAACCTTGTTCTGCAACTCTTGCAACAGCAACTCGAGACGCTCGCGCTCGACCTGCTCGGCCATGCCCTCTACCTGGTCGGCATCCACCGTGACCTTGTCCGGTTGTGGCTGGGACTTGATCTCGGGGTTGAGGGTGTTGTCCGGCGCCAGCTCAGGGGAGCCGCCCAGGTCGATGATGTAGGGCGTACCGCTTTCCGAGAAGCCGATCGGATCCTTGAAGTAACCGGCGATGGCGATCTTCTGTTCCGGGGTGGCCGTGGACAGCAGCCACAACACCAGGAAGAACGCCATCATCGCCGTGGCGAAGTCGGCGAAGGCGATTTTCCAGGCGCCCCCGTGATGTCCGCCAGCGAAGCGCTTGACGCGCTTGATGATAATCGGCTGATTATTTTCCATGACTTAGCGACCGCGAACCGCTTGTTCCAGCTCGGCGAAGCTAGGACGGTGCGCCGGGTACAGAACCTTGCGCCCGAACTCCACGGCCAGGGACGGCGGCATGCCGGAAGCCGAGGCCACCAGCGACGCCTTGATGGCTTCGTAGACGTTCAGTTCTTCCTTGGCGTCGTGGGCCAGGGAGTGGGCCAGCGGGCCGAAGAAGCCATAGGCCGCGAGAATACCGAAGAAGGTACCCACCAGCGCCGCACCTACGTGCAGGCCGATGGACTTCTGGTCGCCATCGCCCAGGGAGGCCATGGTCACCACGATCCCCAATACCGCCGCGACGATACCGAAACCGGGCATGCCGTCGGCAATCCCGTTGACCGCATGGGATGGATGCTCGAGGTCTTCCTTGAGGCTGAACAGCTCCATGTCGAACAGGCCTTCCAGCTCGTGGGGAGCCATGTTGCCGGAGGACATGATGCGCAGATAGTCACAGACGAAGGCAGTCATGCGTTCATCCTTGAGCACCGCCGGGTACTTGGCGAAAATCGGGCTGGCCGCGGCGTCCTCGATATCGCCTTCGATGGCCATCATGCCTTCGCGACGACTCTTGTTGAGGATCTCGTAGATCAGGCCCAGCACTTCCAGGTAGAAGGTGTGGGTGAAGCGCGAACTGAACATGCCCAGGGATTTCTTGACGACGTGCATCGTCATATAGCCCGGGTTGGCCTGGAGGAATGCGCCAAAGGCTGCGCCACCGATGATCAGCACTTCGAAAGGCTGGATCAACGCCGCGATTTTGCCGTGGGAAAGCACGTATCCGCCGAGCACGCTCGCGAATACGACGATGATGCCGATAATTTTAGCCATAGGTAGGGGAGTACTTATTGAGTCGGGTTCAAGGTCATATTCGGAAGTTCTTAAAACTCTTCTTCTACTTATCGGCAAAACTGCGCCAGACTATAGCCAGTTAAGGCGAAAAGCCAGTTTGGCCCGCTCTGGGCGTGTTCACAGCAGACGATGATTGCGCCCGACCATGTCTAATGAAACCAGCGTCCCACATTCTCCGCCCGCCTCTCTCGACGCCTGGGTAAAGCTCCTCAATGGCGTGCGCCTGCCGGTGCCCCAGGCCAGCCATGACCGGGTCTGCCGAGCCATCGCCAACAACCGCAGCTCGCTGCGGGAGATTGTCGATCTGATGCAAAACAGCCCGGCACTGGCCTTGAGCGTGATCCGCGAAGCCAACCGGCATTCCCACGGCAGCATGAGCGAACCGGCGGAAAACCTGGAGATCGCGGTCAACCGCCTGGGCCTCAAGCGTACCGAGGAGTTGCTTGAGCAACTGCCGACGCTGCCTGAAGAGCAGATCCCCCAGGCATTGCGCCAGTTCCAGCTGATCAGCCAGCACGCCAGCCAGCAGGCCAATGGCTTCTTTGCCGGACGCCTGGCGCGACTCTGGCAGGACATCCACTGGGGCAGCCTGCTGTTTCTCTCGCCGCTCTGGGCCATGGCCCTGGTCTATCCCAAGCTGCTGGAAGAGTGGGAACTGCGGGTCATCTACAAGCACGAATCCGCACACGACGTTGAACTGCAACTGTTCGGAGTGCGGCTGATGGAAATGTGCCAGGCCCTGGTCCTGGCCTGGCACCTGCCGATCTGGGTCCAGCAGGGCTATCGCCTGCTGACCCAGGAGCAGCACCTGCTGGCCAAGGTCATGCTGATTGCCCGCGACAGCGACAACCCGCTGCGCCAGCAACAACGCCTGGACGCTGAACCGGACCTGCGGCGCTGGCTGAACCAGCCGGCCAACACTGTGTTGCTGGCCAACGGCCTGGCGCTGGCGGCGCAACAGTCCTGGAACAGTCCCCATGGCCGGCGCTGGCAGAACCTTACCGCTCTTTATCTGCAGATCCCCCTGGACCAGGTCCAGCAACAGTTGCACCAACAGGCAGCACAAAGCGCCCGCAACGACACCCAGCCCGATCTCTGGCACCCGGCCCAGGCCCTGCTCTGGCCCTGGGATGCCCGACGCCTGCATCACGGCGAGCAACCAGCCCCGGCGCCCACCGCACTGGAACTGGCCAAGTGGCGCAAGCTCTGCGGCGAACTGTTGCTGGACCCCAGCCCCTTTACCAACGCCGTGCACCTTACCGGCTTTGCCCGGGATGCCCTGGCGGCGTGCGGCATGCACCGGGTCATGCTGCTGATGGTCGATCGCAGCCTGAGCCACCTGCGAGTGCAACAGCTTTACGGCCTGCCCGGAGAAGCGGCCAGCCTGACCCTGCAGGCCAAGCAGAGCCCGCTGTTGCAACGCCTGCTGGAAAAATCCGCGCAGATCCGCCTGACCCCGGCCAACCAGGCCCAGTTCGCCCCTCACCTGCCAAGCTCGCTGCGCCAGCTGTTTCGCGGCGAACACCTGCTGATCCGCTCACTGTCGTGCAATGGCCGGGTACTGATGCTGGCGATCGCCGACCAGGGCGGCGTGCCGTTCTCGGAAATCAGCGTCCAGGCCTTCGGCAAGACCGCCCAGTGCATCGAAAAAGCCTTGCACAGCTTTACCAACCGCAGCCAATGACGCTTGCGCTACAATCCTTCCCTTTGCGCCCTGGGGACCTGACATGTCTGACTTCTCTGGCTTGCCGCTGGTCATTGAACCGAGCGACCTGCTCGCCCGCCTGAACGCCCGCGAACTGATCCTGGTCGACCTGACCAGCGCTGCCCGCTATGCCACCGGGCATATTCCCGGGGCGCGCTTCGTCGACCCCAAGCGCACTCAGCTGGGCCAGGCGCCGGCTCCCGGGCTGCTGCCGCCGCAAGCGGCGCTTGAAACGCTGTTCGGCGAACTCGGGCACAACCCGGACGCGGTCTATGTGGTCTACGACGATGAAGGCGGTGGCTGGGCCGGGCGCTTCATCTGGCTGCTGGACGTGATCGGCCACCACCGCTACCACTACCTCGACGGCGGCTTGCCGGCCTGGCTGGCGGAAGGCCTGTCCGTGTCTACCGAAGTCCCGGCCGCGGTCGGCGGCCCCGTGGCACTGGCCCTGCATGATGAGCCCACCGCCACCCGCGAATACCTGCAAAGCCGTCTCGGCGCGGCGGACCTGGTGATCTGGGACGCCCGCGGACCGCTGGAGTACTCCGGCGAAAAAGTCCTGGCAGCCAAGGGCGGGCATATCCCCGGCGCGGTGAATTTCGAATGGACCGCCGGCATGGATCAGGCACGCCACCTGCGCATCCGCCGCGACATGCCACAGATCCTTGCGGACCTGGGCATCAGCAAAGACAAAGAAGTGATCACCCACTGCCAGACCCACCATCGCTCCGGCTTCACTTATCTGGTGGCCAAGGCGCTGGGCTACCCACGGGTCAAGGGCTACGCCGGCTCCTGGGGCGAATGGGGCAATCATCCCGATACGCCCGTAGAGATTTAAGGTTTTTAAGGACACCCAATGAAAAAGCGTTTGTTCATCATCAGCCAGTACCTGCTGCCTCATCACCTGCTGTCGCGCCTGGCCGGCTGCATTGCCGAGTGCCGCGTGCGCTGGTTCAAGAATGCCTTCACCCGCTGGTTCGCCAAGCAGTATCAAGTGGATATGTCCGAGGCCCAGGTCGAGGACGTGACCGCCTACGAGCATTTCAACGCCTTCTTCACCCGCGCCCTCAAAGACGGCGCGCGGCCGCTGGACCCGACCCCGGGCGCGGTGCTCAGCCCTGCCGACGGCGCGGTCAGCCAACTGGGCCCGATCGAACACGGCCGAGTGTTCCAGGCCAAGGGCCACAGCTACAGCGTGCTGGAACTGCTGGGCGGTGACCCGGCCCTGGCACAGCCGTTCATGGGCGGCGACTTTGCCACCATCTACCTCTCCCCCAAGGACTACCACCGGGTGCACATGCCCCTGGCCGGCACCCTGCGGGAAATGGTCTATGTGCCGGGCCGGATCTTCTCGGTCAACCAGACTACCGCTGAAAACGTACCCGAGCTGTTCGCCCGCAACGAGCGCGTGGTGTGCATCTTCGATACCGAGCGCGGCCCGATGGCGCTGGTGCTGGTGGGCGCGATGATCGTCGCTTCGATCGAAACCGTCTGGGCCGGCCTGGTAACGCCGCCCAAGCGCGAACTCAAGACCGTGCGCTACGACGAAGCCGCCCGCGCTCCGATCCACCTGGAGAAAGGCGCCGAAATGGGCCGCTTCAAGCTGGGCTCCACGGCCATCGTGCTGTTTGGCCCGGACCAGGTGCAGTGGGCCCAAGAGCTGGCTGCCGGCTCGCCCGTGCGGATGGGCCAGGGCCTGGGCCTGCCCAAGGCTTGAGGCCTGAATGCCGGACATAAAAAACGCCGCTGATCAGCGGCGTTTTTTATGGGCGGGGATTTTCCGGCGGCTCAGAGCTGCCCGTCGCGGTCACGGAACCCCAGCAGGTACAGCACGCCATCCAGGCCCAGGGTCGAGATCGCCTGCTTGGCCGACTGCTTGACCAGCGGCTTGGCGCGGAATGCCACGCCCAGGCCGGCAATGCCGAGCATCGGCAGATCGTTGGCGCCATCGCCGACAGCGATGGTCTGCTCCAGGCGCAGGCCTTCCTTGTGCGCCAGCTCACGCAGCAGATCGGCCTTGCGCTGGGCGTCGACAATCGGCTCCACCGCCACGCCAGTGACCTTGCCGTCCACCACTTCCAGCTCGTTGGCGAACACGTAGTCGATACCCAGCTTGGCTTGCAGCTGCTTGGCAAAGTAGGTGAAGCCGCCGGAGAGGATCGCGGTCTTGTAGCCCAGGCGCTTGAGTTCGGCGAACAGGGTTTCGGCGCCCTCGGTCAGGCGCAGGGAGGCGCCGATGGCGTCCAGCACATTGACGTCCAGGCCCTTGAGCAGCGCCAGGCGCTCCTTGAAACTGGCGCGGAAGTCCAGCTCGCCGGCCATCGCCCGCTCGGTGATTTCCGCGACCCGATCGCCGACACCGGCCGCCTTGGCCAGCTCGTCGATGACTTCGGCCTCGATCAGCGTCGAATCCATGTCGAACACCGCCAGGCGCCGGTTACGGCGGAACAGCGAGTCTTCCTGGAACGCGATATCGACGTTCAGCTCCTGGGCCACGCTGAGGAACTCGGCCCGCAGGGCTTGCGGATCGGCGGCTTCGCCACGTACCGAGAACTCGATGCAGCCCTTGCCCTGGTCGGCTGGCATGTCCAGGGGCATGCGCCCGGACAGGCGATCGATATGGTCGATGTTCAGGCCGTACTTGGCGGTGATGGAACTCACGCGCTGCAACTGTTCGGCGGTAACCTTGCGCGTCAGCAGGGTCACGATATGGCGCTTCTTGCCCTGCCCGGCGACCCACTGCTGGTAATCCTCCTCGGACACCGGCGTGAAGCGCACCTGCTGGTCGAGCTTGTAGGCGGTGAACAGGATGTCCTTGAGCACCGACGAGCTCTGCTCGTTGCTGGGAATTTCAACCAGGATGCCGAACGACAAGGTGTCGTGGATCACCGCCTGACCGATGTCGAGAATGTTCACACCACCCTGGGCCAGAACGCCGGTAATGGCCGCAGTCAGACCAGGACGATCTTCGCCGGTGATGTTTATCAGGACAATTTCGCGCAAGGCGCACCCCCGAGGTGGAAAAAAAGCGCATTCTACCCACTTTCGGTGACCATCGGGCACAGCCAGCGCTTTGCCGGTCTAGGGCCTGTCGCTATACTGCGCGTCAACTTCACGGACAAAAGAGCCGAGCTCAGTGAACCGGCCCACGCCAGTTAAAACCGATAACTTCTTCCTGCTGATCTTCCGTGCACTGCGCCACCGCCGTGTGCCGATTGCATTGCGCATTGCCAGCCATAACGTGATCCTGGTCGCCCTGGCCCTGGTGATCTATGCCGGCGTGATGGGCCTGCAGTTCAAGCAAGCCATGCACGAACAAGCCGACGCCCTGGGTCAGAGCCTGACCACCCAGACCGCCACCTCGGCCACCGAGCTGCTGGTGTCCAACGACATCCTCAGCCTCAATGTCCTGCTCAACAATCTGACCAAGAACCCGCTGGTGGCCCACGCGGCCATCTACAGCGTGGACAACCGCATCCTCGCCGAGGCAGGCCAGCGCCCCAAGAGCAGCCTGCTGGGTGAAACCGAGGGCGTGTACCAGACCAAGATCACCTTCCAGGACGTGACCGCGGGCAACCTGCGAATCAGCCTGGACATGGCGCAATTCCAGCAGCCGATGACCATCAGCCTGCAAAGCATGGGCATCCTCAGCGCCATCCTGCTGGCCCTGGCCCTGGCCTTGAGCCTGCGCCTGGGGCGGCACATCTCGACTCCGCTGCTGCAACTGCGAGTCTGGCTGCGTGACCTGGACGAACACACTCCCGCTACCCAGCGCCAGGACGAAATCGGCGATCTGGCGCGTCAGCTGCATGCCCGCCTGGTGCCGGAAAAACCCGAACCGGCACCGCAGCCCGAGGCTGAAGTGCAAGACGACGAGGACGATGAGCCGGCATTCGAAGTGCGCAACCTGCGGGACCCGAGCTTCGACGAAAGCGCTCCGGTAGCAGGCCTCAAGCCTGCACCCCGGCACCAGGTTCACGCCGAAGAAGATGAACTGGACGAGGAAGACCCCTTCGCCGACCTGCGGGACAGCTCATCGACGCCTGCTGCCAAGCCACAACCGCAACCACAGGTTCCGGCCCAGCCCCAGCACAGTGCGGTACTGGCGGTGCAACTCGGTGCCCAGGAGCAACTGCGACGCCTGCCCCGCGCCCGCCTGATGGAACTGCTGGAACGCTACCGCGATTGCCTCGACCAGGCCGCCTCGCTGTACCAGAGCGAACTGCATACCCTGAACGATGGCAGCACGCTGATGCTGTTCCACAGCGAAGACAGCGGTGACGACTACCTGACCAACGCCATCTGCTGCGGCGAGTTGCTGCGCGCCCTGGGCCATGCCTTGCAGATCGAAGTGGCGGACAGCGGCATCACCCTGCAACTGCAACTGGGCCTGACCCTGGGCGACGAACTGTTCGGCCTGAGCCAGATCGACCTGCTGCTCACCGAAACCGCTCAGGATGCCCTGGCCCTGTCCCAGCACAGCCGCAACCTGCTGCTGGTGGAGCGCAAGGTCAATGACGACCCGCTGCTGCGCCAGCGGGCACGTATCCGCCCGATCGCCAGCCCGGAAGGTGCCTGCTGCGTGGAACGCCTGATGGAGCCCTACCCGTCGATGCTGGAGCGGCAACTGGCACGCATGCATGAAACACGGGCCAAGCTGTAAGACTGACCCGCAAAAAGAAGCCCGCCCAGTGCGGGCTTTTTCATGAGCTTTGTGTAGCCGCTGGCGTAGCCTGCGACAAGCCCCGCAGGGACTTCAACGCTGGTGATATCGCTGCGTGCCTGCGGCCCGCTCGCAGCCTTCGGCAGCGGCTACAGGAGATTGCGTTGGCCAGAGCCAGAAACGACAAGGCCCGCTGTTGGGCGGGCCTTGTCTCGCGGCATGTCAACTCAGAACCTGAACACTTCCATATCCGTGCGGATCGGCGTGGCCATCGGGATCTTCGGTTGCTTTTCCTGCTCGGCAGGCTTGGGCGCAGGAGCCGGGGCCGCCTTGCGTGGCACCTCCGCCACCGCCGGCTGATTGGCCAGAGGCTTGAGGGCACCCGACAACTGTTCCGCCAGACGCTGCAACAGCACGCCCTGGGCCTGGACCTGGGACGCCGTGGTTCCCGCGTGCTGCTCCTGCAGATGAACGATGCGGTTGTCCCGCACCTGGCCACGACGGTCGATCAGGCGCCATTGCGCATCCAGCACCGCCGGCTGCGACTTGCCTGAATCCAGGCGAGTGATCGACAGCAGCACCTGGACATCCGGAGTGAAGCCGCTGGTGGCCGGAGCCAATACAACCCGCTGGCTGTCGAGATGACCGGCCACCTGACGCAACAGCAACTGGTCGATGTCCGAAGACAGGCTGCCGGCCCAGCGACCATCAGTGGAGGCCTGCAGGCTGCCATCATCCTGACGCTGCAGGAGGGTTTCACGTTGCAGGTAGTCGGCGATCAGCACCGGCCCCAGCAATACCGACATGCCGGCACTGGCCGGCTGAGCTGGACTTCCGCTGTCCAGCTGATACAGCGACACCGGCTGGTGTACGCTGCAACCCGCCAGGCCAAGAACGCCGGCGAGCAAGAAAACAAGAGGAAGGCGCAGAGCAGTCATCATCCCATCCAGGTGGCGGCCACAAGGCTAGCCACAGTGTAAATACTCAAAAAAACCTGAATAACGCCCGGCCACGCCAGCGTTTGAAAGCGCATATCATCCGTGAATATGCGCCCTGACTCCAGTGTTGTAGCGTCGATCCTGCGCTTAAATCGCAGATCGAACGCTCTAGCCCGCCCTTAACTGAGAGGCTCTACCAACAACGCATCCACCCGCTGGAAGCCGCGAGGCAGTTTGTTGCCACGGCGCCCGCGCTCGCCTTTGTAGTGCTCCAGATCGTCAGCCTTCAGCGACAAGGTGCGCTTGCCAGCCTGCAGCACCAGGGTCGCGCCGTCCGGCAGCACCGCGATATCGGTGACGTACTCTTCGCGGCTGGCCACGCGCTCACCGGGAATGCCGATGATCTTGTTGCCCTTGCCCTTGCCCAGCTGCGGCAGGTCGCTGATCTTGAACACCAGCAGGCGCCCTTCGGTGGTCACCGAAGCCAGCCAGTTCTGTTCACGATCGGCCACTGGCCGCGGCGCCAGCACCTTGGCATTGTTCGGCAGGCTCAACAGCACCTTGCCCGCCTTGTTCTTGGCCTGCAGGTCCTCGCCCTTGACCACGAAGCCGTAGCCGGCGTCAGAAGCGATCACATACAAGGCATCGTCATCCGGCAGCAGCACGCATTCGAACGTCGCACCCGGCGGCGGCGTCAGACGGCCGGTCAGCGGCTCGCCCTGACCCCGGGCCGATGGCAGCGTATGGGCCGCCACCGAGTAACTGCGCCCGGTGGAGTCGATGAACACCGCGAACTGGTTGGAACGCCCGGGCGCGGCGGTCTTGTAGCCATCGCCGGCCTTGTAGGACAGACCAGTGGCGTCAATATCATGCCCCTTGGCGCAACGCACCCAGCCTTTTTCCGACAGAACGATAGTCACCGGCTCGGTAGGCATCAGCTCGTTTTCCGACAGCGCCTTGGCCTCGGCCCGGGCGACGATCGGCGAACGGCGGTCATCGCCGTAGGTTTCTGCGTCTTGCAGCAACTCGGTGCGCACCAGCTTCTTCAGTTTGGCTTCGCTGTTGAGCAAGGCTTGCAGCTTGGCCTGCTCCTTGAGCAACTCATCCTGTTCGGCCCGCAGCTTCATCTCTTCCAGACGCGCCAATTGGCGCAGGCGCGTGTCGAGGATGTAGTCGGCCTGGATTTCGCTCAGGGCGAAACGCTCGATCAGCTTGGCCCGTGGATGCTCCTCGGTACGGATGATGTGGATCACTTCATCCAGGTTGAGGTAGGCGATCAGCAAACCGTCCAACAGATGCAGGCGACGCTCGACCTTGTCCAGGCGGAACTGCAGCCGGCGACGCACGGTGGTGACCCGGAACTCCAGCCACTCCACCAGCAGGGCCCGCAGGTTCTTCAACTGCGGCTTGCCGTCCAGGCCAATGATGTTGATGTTGACCCGGTAGGTGGATTCCAGCTCGGTGGTGGCGAACAGGTGCTGCATCAACTCATCGGCGTCGACCCGGTTGGAGCGCGGGATGATCACGATGCGGCACGGGTTTTCATGGTCCGACTCGTCACGCAGGTCGGCCACCATCGGCAGCTTCTTGGCCTGCATCTGGCCGGCGATCTGTTCCAGCACCTTGGCCCCGGAGACCTGGTGCGGCAGCGCGGTGACGATGATGTCGCCGTCCTCGACCCGGTACACGGCGCGCATGCGCACCGAGCCACGGCCGGTTTCGTAGATCTTCAGCAGGTCGGCACGCGGGGTGATGATCTCGGCTTCGGTGGGGTAGTCCGGGCCCTGGATATGCTCACAGAGCTGCTCGACCGTGGCCTTGGGCTCATCCAGCAAACGCACGCAGGCCGAAGCCACTTCCCGCAGGTTGTGCGGGGGCACATCGGTGGCCATGCCCACGGCGATGCCGGTGGTGCCGTTGAGCAGGATGTTCGGCAGGCGTGCCGGCAGTACCAGCGGCTCCTGCAGCGTGCCGTCGAAGTTCGGCCCCCAGTCCGCAGTGCCCTGGCCCAGTTCGCTGAGCAGCACTTCGGAATAGCGCGACAGGCGCGCCTCGGTGTAACGCATGGCAGCGAAGGACTTGGGATCGTCCGGCGCACCCCAGTTGCCCTGGCCGTCCACCAGCGTGTAGCGGTAACTGAAAGGCTGGGCCATCAGCACCATGGCCTCATAGCAGGCCGAATCGCCGTGCGGGTGGAACTTGCCGAGCACGTCACCCACGGTACGCGCGGATTTCTTGTGCTTGGAATCGGCATCCAGCCCCAGCTCACTCATGGCGTAGACGATACGCCGCTGTACCGGTTTCAGGCCGTCGCCGATATGCGGCAGAGCACGGTCCATGATCACGTACATGGAGTAGTTGAGGTAGGCATTTTCGGTGAAGTCAGCCAGTGACCGGCGTTCTACGCCATCCAGGCTGAGATCAAGGGAGTCGCTCATGCGGGCCTCATTGGTTCGTAGTCTGGCGCAGCAGCATGCTGCCGCCGCGCTGAGTAAATTCAAGTTTTTTCAAAGCGCTCATGCCCAGCAGAACCTGGTCGCCGTCGAGCCCCGGAGCCACCAGGGCGGCCACGTCCCGCAGCACGATATCCCCCAGCTGCAGGAGTTCGATACGGGTCCGATAACCCTCGCTGCGCCCATTGGCCGTGCTCAGGGTGACCGGCGCACCGCGCTCCAGGCCCAGACGTTCAGCGAGATCCGCAGGTACCGAGACATCGGTGGCCCCGGTGTCGAGCATGAATTGCACCGGCCGCCCGTTGATATGGCCGCTGGCGACGAAATGCCCCTGGCGATTGCCCGCCAGTTGCACTTCGATGTAACCCTCATGTTGTTGCGAACTGACGACAGTGTTGGGGTTCTCCTGGTGCGCTTCCCAGTCGGCAAAGAACCGCGTGGCCAGGAACAGCGCCGCCGCCCAGGCCATGATCAGCATCACCCGCCCGGCACTCTTGCCCGGTTGCTGGCTCACGGCTTGGCACTCCAGCCGCCTTCGGGAGCTGCAAAACGCCAGACGATCGGTCGGGCCTCCCCGTCGGCGCGAGCACCGTTGTTGTTGTCCAGGCCAATCCAGGCGCCCTTGGCGTCCACCACCAGGGCTTCCGCCAACCCGTAGGGCTGTGGATAACGCCGATGCTCCACCAGTGCTTCGCCAGCATACGACCAGCACTGCTCGACCTTGGCGCTCAGCGCGTCCCGGCGACAGATCTGATAGGCGTTGCGCTCCAGGGTGAACAGCTTGCCGTCAAACAGCGACAGGTCGGCAAAGTCACGGGATACGGCCTTGGCGTTGGGCATCTGCTCAGGCTGCATTAGCGCCCCTGCTTCACTGAGCAGCACGCAACCGCCATCGCAGTCCCAAGTGGTCTGGCCACGCTTGATCAACAGCAGCCCGCGCCGCTCGCGTTCCGCCGCCAGCCAGATCCGATCCCCGGCAGGGTTGACCGCCAGCCCTTCGAACAGGGCATTGAAGTGCAGCAGCATGCCGCTGGCTCGGGCTTCGCGCACCATGATCGGGGAAATCTTCAACCAGGCCGGCGCGCCTTGCGCCGGAACCTGCAGCACCGCGGCATGGGCTTCGCTGACCACATATTTGTTGCCGGCGGCATCACAGGTGATGCCCTCGAAATCCAGGTCGCCGCCACGCACGAAGGACGCCGCCCAGGTCCGCACCTTCAAGCCCCAGGGCAAGCCGGAATCCGGCACCGCAGGCACCTCGATCCCGACGGTCTCGGCCTGCCAGACAGTGTTCCGAGTATCGAGCCTGTAGATCTGCTCGTCGTCGCGATCGGAGACGGTCCAGAGCTCCTGACCACACAGCGCCAGCCCGGACAGATTGCCGCCGCGCATGCCTTGCACAGGATGCTCGGACAGCAGTTTCAGTTCGGGCGCCGGCGCGGCCACCACCGAGGTTGCCAATAGCGCCAGGGCCAGGGCAAAACCTCTGTGCATCAGGCCAGCACCTCGGCCAGGTTGCCCTTGGACTCCAGCCAGGACTTGCGATCACCGGCGCGCTTCTTGGCCAGCAGCATGTCCATGATTTCCGCGGTGGCCTCGACGTCGTCCAGGGTCAACTGCACCAGGCGCCGGGTGTTCGGGTCCATGGTGGTCTCGCGCAGTTGCGGCGGGTTCATTTCACCCAGCCCCTTGAATCGGGTGACCTGTGGCTTGCCGCGCTTCTTCTCGGCCACCAGGCGGTCGAGAATGCCGTCGCGCTCGGCTTCATCCAGGGCGTAGTAGATCTCCTTGCCCAGGTCGATGCGGTACAGCGGCGGCATGGCCACGTAGACGTGACCGGCATCCACCAGCGGACGGAAATGCTGGACGAACAAGGCACACAGCAAGGTAGCGATGTGCAAGCCGTCGGAGTCGGCGTCGGCGAGGATGCAGATCTTGCCGTAGCGCAGCTGGCTCATGTCCTCGGCGCCCGGATCGACCCCGATGGCCACGGCGATGTTGTGCACTTCCTGACTGGCCAGGACCTCGCTGCCGTCCACTTCCCAGGTGTTGAGGATCTTGCCGCGCAACGGCAGGATCGCCTGGAACTCCTTGTCCCGCGCCTGCTTGGCCGAACCGCCGGCGGAGTCACCTTCCACCAGGAACAGCTCGGAGCGCATCGGGTCCTGGCCGGCACAGTCCGCCAGCTTGCCTGGCAGTGCCGGGCCCTGGGTAATGCGCTTGCGCTCGACCTTCTTGCTGGCCTTCAAGCGGCGCCCGGCGTTGCTGATGGCCAGCTCCGCCAGTTGCATGCCCAGCTCGGGGTTGGCGTTGAGCCACAGGCTGAAGGCGTCCTTGACCACACCGGAAACGAACGCCGCCGCCTCGCGGGAAGACAGGCGCTCCTTGGTCTGGCCGGAGAACTGCGCATCCTGCATTTTCATCGACAGGACAAAGGCAATGCGCTCCCAGACGTCTTCCGGGGCCAGCTTCAGGCCGCGGGGCAGCAGGTTGCGGAACTCGCAGAACTCGCGCATGGCATCCAGCAGGCCCTGGCGCAGGCCGTTGACATGGGTGCCGCCCTGGGCCGTGGGGATCAGGTTGACGTAGCTTTCCTGGACGCTGTCGCCGCCTTCGGGCAGCCACAACAGGGCCCAGTCCACCGCTTCCTTGTTCCCTGCCAGGCTGCCGCAGAACGGCTCGGCCGGCAGGCGTTCGAATTCACTGACCGCATCCACCAGGTAGGAGCGCAGGCCATCTTCGTAGTGCCACTCGACCTTCTCGCCGCTGGACTTGTCCTCGAAGCTCACCAGCAGCCCCGGGCAGAGTACGGCCTTGGCCTTGAGCACGTGCTTGAGACGGCTGACGGAGAATTTCGGCGAGTCGAAGTATTTTGGGTCCGGAGCGAAGTACACGCTGGTGCCGGTGTTGCGCTTGCCCACGGTGCCGACCACTTCCAGCTCGGTGGCCTTGTAGCCGTCGGCGAAAGTCATCTGGTATTCGTTGCCGTCGCGCTTGACCCGCACCCGCACCTGGTTCGACAAGGCGTTGACCACGGAGATGCCCACCCCGTGCAGACCGCCGGAGAACTGGTAGTTCTTGTTGGAGAACTTGCCGCCGGCGTGGAGCTTGGTGAGGATCAGCTCGATCCCGGACACGCCTTCTTCCGGGTGGATGTCCACGGGCATGCCGCGGCCGTCGTCGGACACTTCCAGGGAATGGTCGGCGTGCAGGATGACCTGTATCGACTTCGCATGGCCGGCCAGGGCTTCGTCGACGCTGTTGTCGATGACTTCCTGGGCCAAATGATTGGGCCGCGTGGTGTCGGTGTACATGCCCGGGCGTTTGCGCACCGGGTCGAGTCCCGAGAGGACTTCGATGGCGTCTGCGTTATAAGAGCTAGCGCTGGGAGTGGCCATGGGTTCTCGTCGTTAGTCGTTCAATGAATATGGGGCGAAGGCTCACAGTGCAGTGAAGTCGATCGCCTGGTACTGATCGGCAGTGATGCCGGCAAAATTCAACATCGCCGGCAATTGTCCGGCAAAACCTTGGAAACTATGATCGCCGCCGGCCTGTATGCGCAAGGCACAGGCGCGGTAGTAGCGCTCGGCGCTGCGATAGTCCAGCGTCTCGTCCCCGGTCTGCAACCACACCTGATAACGCTCAGGGTCCTGGGGTGGCGCCACTTCCAGCGCTGCCAGGGCCGCGACATGGTCGTGGGTCAGCTCCCAGGTCTCGTCGGTGTACAGGTTCTTCTGCGTGCCCAGATAACCGTCGAACATCCGGTGCGGGCTGACAGCAGGGTTGATCAGCAGGGCCTTCAGACCATAGCGCTCGGCAAGGTGAGTCGCATAGTAGCCGCCGAGCGAGCTGCCGACCAGCAATGGACGACCGAGTTCGGCAATCGCCTGTTCCAGCTGGCCAATGGCCTGGCGCGGATGGTGATGCAGGGCCGGCACCCGCAGTTGCCCGGCCAGGCCGAGCTGCTCCATGACCTGGCGCAACTGGGAGGCCTTGGTCGATGCCGGAGCACTGTTGAAGCCGTGGATATAGAGGATCGAACCGGACATGCGAGCTCCCTGTGCACCTGGGCAAAAGCCGCAGTTTACAGGGATGGGGCCAGGTTACGCAGCCGCTTCAGTAGCCTTCGCTACCGTAGTCGATGGTGAATTCATAGCCTTCGACCCGCTGCACGCCGGTTTCCAGCCGTCCATCGGGCAGCAGCCGCAACCAACGGTAGCCCGGCACCTGCTCCTCGACCTTGAAGTCGTCGCTCAAGGGCTCGAACTGGATGCAGGTGGAAGGTGAGGCCAATAGCCGCACGTCGCCCCGCAGGCGATCGATCTCCTGGTGAACATGCCCCCAGAGCACGGCGCGCACCTGGGGGAAAGCGTCGATCACGGCAAACAGCGCCTGGGCATTGCGCAGGCCGATGGGCTCCATCCAGGCGCAATCGATGGACACCGGATGGTGATGCAGGCAGACCAGGTGGTGCCGCTCTGGTGCTTCGCGCAGGGAGCGGGTCAGCAGTTGCAACTGCTCATCCTGCAGATAACCCGGTACCGAACCCGGCACCGCCGAGTCCAGCAGGGTGATGCGCCAGTTGCCGATGTCCACCACCGGGTCCAGCAAGTCACTGCCGCTGGCGGCCTGCTCCATGACCTGCGGTTCGTCGTGGTTGCCCGGCAGCCAGCGGCCTGGGGCGGCAATCTGCCGGGTCAGTTGGCGAAAGCGTTGATAGGACTCCAGCGTGCCGTCCTGGGACAGGTCGCCGGTGGCCAGCATCAGGTCGATCCGTGGCTGCTGCGCCAACACCAGGTCGATGACCCGTTGCAGGCTGTCGGCGGTGTTCATGCCCAAGAGCGTGCCGTCCGTCTCGGCAAACAGATGGCTATCGGACAGCTGCACCAGCAACACGGGGTCGGCGGCAGTCAGTGCGGATACGCTTGGCACGGCGTTCTCCCGGAGCAAGATCACAAAGCGTGAAGAAGGGGGTAATTATGCTGGGGGAAGTGAAAAAGAGGAAACCTGGGAAGCGGACCCAGTTCACATCTAGCGCACGGCTTCGAACTCGTGACCGCAGGCCAGGCAGTGGCTCAGCCACTCGCCGAGGAACACGTTCAGCTGGGCCTTTTCATCAGGCTGGTGCATGAAGGCATTGGGATAGGGATAGATGCTGCGAAAACGCCGGGCATGTTCGGCACTGATGACTTCCGCCATGCGCGCGTCGTGATAGACCTGCACTTCCAGCTGCGGCACAGGCAGCCAGGGCAGGCTGTGCTCCTGGCGCACCTGCAAGGTGGTGGTATACGGGCAGGCCAGTACCACCTCCAGGGCCAGTACGCCGAGCATCTGGTCGCCCTGGGTCACGGCGATGCGCCGCGCCACGGGCTGGTTGCGCATGTCGGGCAGCAGTCGCATCAGCCGGGCGTAGTTGGCCTCGCAGGAAGCTTGCAGCCCCGCGAGATCCACCCGATAGCGGTCGCGTACCTTGTTTACGACCATAACCCCCTCACTTCCGCGCGATTGAGCGCCAGCCACTGCAAGGCAATGATGCTGGCGGCATTGCAAATCCGCCCGTCGCGCATGGCCTGCAAGGCATCCTCATAGGCCATCACGCACACCCGAATGTCTTCCGCCTCTTCCTCCAGCCCATGCAGCCCACCGGCGGCGCTGCTGTCGCAACGCCCCAGGTACAGATGGACGAATTCGGTGCTGCCACCGGGCGACGGGAAGTACTGGGTCATCGGCCACAGCGCCGAGATGTCCAGGCCAGCTTCCTCCTGCGCCTCGCGGCGGGCAACCTGTTCCGGCTGCTCGTCCTTGTCGATCAGCCCGGCCACCAGTTCCACCAGCCAGGGCGAAGCCGTCTTGCCCATGGCACCGACGCGGAACTGTTCGATCAGCACCACCTCATCGCGCTGCGGGTCGTACGGCAGTACGCAGACCGCATCGTGACGGACAAAGACTTCACGATTGATTTCACGCCCCATGCCACCGGCGAACAGCTCATGACGCAGTTGCAGGCGATCGAGCCGGTAGAAACCCTGGAAACAGTTTTCGCGCCGGATGATCTCGACGGCACTCGGCGTGGAGTTGGCAAAGTCAGTCATAACAATCCTCGTGTACAGCATGTTCAATCCGAGGATCCCCCTCGACTTCGCGCCATCCTAACGCGCTCGCAGCTGATCATGCAGCCCCTTTACCCTCAGCGGGATAGACGGCGAGGGGCTAAACCTACTCTAATTACCTCTATTGAGCTTAGTGGCGAACCGACTGCCTCGCAGGCAGTCGAAGCCGGTAACTTTTGCCTCCCCCCTGGTTTATGAAGGACGCCCATGTCGCTTGTCAAAATCGCCTCCGTGGCCTGTATCGCCCTGACCCTGGGCGCCTGCCAAAGCCTGTTTCAACCCAGCTACATGACCCCGCTGGAAACCACCCGGGACAAGTCCGAACAACTCAAGCCCGGCTGCAGCGGCGCCGACTGCCCGCTGGTCAACCTCGACACCGTGCACTTCCCCGCCGAACCGCAGCTGGATGCCATCATTGAAAAGCGCCTGCTGCAAATGACCCGCACCAGCCCCGATGCTGCACTGCCGGCCAGCCTTGCGGCCTATCGCGAGCAGTTCCTGCGTAGCGCGCCGGACCGCCACGGCATGTACCTGCAATCCAAGCTACGCGAGCAGCATGACGGCCTGGTGATCATCGAACTGGCCAGTTACCTGGACACCGGCGCCGCCAACGGCACCCCGGGCCGTGGCTTCGTCAACTATTCACGCCAGCAGCACAAGGCCCTGAACCTGGCGGACATGCTCCTGCCCGGCCAGGAAGAGATGTTCTGGAAGGCCGCGCGGGTCGCCCACAACAACTGGCTGATCAGCACTCACCTGGATCGCGAGGCCGAGTTCGTGAAGACCTGGCCCTTCCAGAAGACCCAGAACGTAGCGCTGACCCGCAACGCCGTGACCCTCAAGTACGACGTCACCACCATCGCGCCCTCGGTCCTGGGCCACATCGAACTGCAGATCCCCTACGACCGCCTCAAGGGCGTGCTCAAGCCCGAGCTGTTTCCTGGCGGTAACTGAAAGCCCGGCCCAACAGCCATTGCAGCAGCCCTGCCAGCACCAGTGACGGCAGGGTTGCGCCGATATCCGGGTACAGATTGGCCAACAGATGATAGGTGCTCACCCCACCCAGCCAGGCCAGCAGCGCCGGCCAGCGCAAGGCTGACGCCGGGTTCTGCCCCGAGCGCCGACGCAGGATGAAGTGATCCACCAGCACCACGCCAAACAGCGGCGCGAATACCGAACCGATCAGCAACAGGAAGTTCTGGTACTGGGCCAATGGCGCCAGGCAGGCGATCAGGGTGCAGAGCACGCCTATGGCCAGCGCCAGGTGCTCGACCTTGAGGCGCAGCAGGATGCCGCTGGAAACCGCCGCCGAATGGATATCGGCAAAGGCATTCTCCGATTCGTCCAGCAGAATCAGCAGCAACGGAATCCCCAGCCCGGCCCCGGCCAGCGCCAGCAGCAAGGCATTCACTTCACCACTGGGAGCGAAGGCCAGGGTGTAGGCGACGCCCAGGCTCATCAACCAGAAATTGCCGATGAAAAAGCCCAGGGCCGTGCCACCGAACACGCTCTTGGCGCGCTTGCCGAACCGCGAGTAGTCGGCGATCAGCGGTAACCAGGACAAGGGCATGGCGATGGCGATATCGAAACCCACGGCGAACGGCATCGAGCCGTCCCCGGCCTGGGCCCAGAGCGCCGCCAGGTCGGCTCGGGCGAAGAGGTTCCAGGTCAGCCACAGGCAGGCGGCCAACAACAACCAGATTCCCCATTTGCGCAGGATCTGCCGGACGAAGGTCAAGGGCCCGCTGACCGCCAGCAAGGTGGCCAGGGCACCGAAAAACAGGGTCCAGAGCAACGGGTTGGCCAGCAGGCTGCCTTCGCTGAAGGCCCGGCTGCCCAGGAGGCTCGCGGCATCGCGCATGACGATGATTTCAAACGAGCCCCAGCCCACCAGTTGCAACAGGTTCAACAGTGCCGGCAGGCTGGCACCGCGCCGGCCCAGGCTGAGTTTGAGCGCAGCCATGGACGACAGGCCGGTGTCGCTGCCGATCACCCCCACCGCCGCCAGCAGCAGAACGCCGACCGCGGTGCCGAGCAGGATCGCCAGCAGCGAATGGGCCAGCCCCAGGCCTGGCGCCAGCAAGGCGCCGGTCTGCAGCACCATCAGGCCGATACCGAGGGAGAACCACAGGGAAAACAGATCGCGGGCGCCAAACACGCGCTTGTCGGCCGGTACCGCGAGATCGGGAGAGTAGGTACTGATTGGACTGCTCAAGGTTGATATCTCGAAGGAATAGGGTCTGCAGGAGCCGGATTGCCGGCGAAAGCGCCACCTTGTCGAGAGCGCGGCGCCCGGTTCGCGGGCAAGCCCGCTCCTACAGGAATGTTCACGGGGGCTATCTCGAACGCCCAGCCTCTGCAGGAGCCGGCTTGCCAGCGAAAGCGCCACCTTGTCGAGAGCGCGGCGCCTGGTTCGCGGGCAAGCCCGCTCCTGCAGAGAGGGGTCAGACTTTCTTGTACAGCTGGCTGCCTTCCTGCTTGAAGCGCTCGGCCTGTTCCGCCAGGCCCTTGGCGACATCCACATCCACCGCTTCGATACGCTGGTTGGCTGCGTACTCACGCACTTCCTGGGTGATCTTCATCGAGCAGAACTTCGGCCCGCACATGGAGCAGAAATGCGCGACCTTGGCCGAATCCTTGGGCAGGGTCTCGTCGTGGTACGAACGGGCGGTGTCCGGGTCCAGGCCGAGGTTGAACTGGTCTTCCCAGCGGAACTCGAAACGCGCCTTGGACAAGGCGTTGTCGCGGATCTGCGCGCCCGGATGACCTTTCGCCAGATCCGCAGCATGCGCGGCGATCTTGTAGGTGATGATCCCGGTCTTCACGTCATCCTTGTTCGGCAGGCCCAGGTGTTCCTTGGGCGTGACGTAGCAGAGCATGGCGCAGCCGAACCAGCCGATCATCGCCGCACCGATACCGGAGGTGATGTGGTCGTAGCCGGGGGCAATGTCGGTAGTCAGCGGGCCGAGGGTGTAGAACGGCGCCTCGTCGCAGCACTCCAACTGCTTGTCCATGTTCTCCTTGATCAACTGCATCGGCACGTGGCCCGGGCCTTCGATCATGCACTGCACGTCATGCTTCCAGGCGATCTTGGTCAGCTCGCCGAGGGTTTCCAGTTCGCCGAACTGGGCTTCGTCGTTGGCGTCGGCAATCGACCCCGGGCGCAGGCCATCTCCCAGGGAGAAGCTGACGTCGTAGGCCTTCATGATTTCGCAGATTTCGTCGAAGTGGGTGTAGAGGAAGTTCTCCTTGTGGTGCGCCAGGCACCACTTGGCCATGATCGAGCCACCCCGGGACACGATGCCGGTGACCCGCTTGGCGGTCAGCGGCACGTAACGCAGCAAGACGCCTGCGTGGATGGTGAAGTAGTCCACGCCCTGCTCGGCCTGCTCGATCAGGGTGTCGCGGAACAGCTCCCAGGTCAGGTCCTCGGCCACGCCGTTGACCTTTTCCAGGGCCTGGTAGATCGGTACGGTACCGATCGGCACCGGCGAGTTGCGGATGATCCACTCGCGGGTTTCATGGATGTGCTTGCCGGTGGACAGGTCCATCACCGTGTCCGAACCCCAGCGGATGCCCCAGGTCAGTTTCGCCACTTCTTCCTCGATGGAGGAACCCAGGGCACTGTTGCCGATGTTGCCGTTGATCTTCACCAGGAAGTTGCGGCCGATGATCATCGGTTCCAGTTCGACGTGGTTGATGTTGGCCGGGATGATGGCGCGGCCACGGGCGATTTCCTCGCGGACGAACTCTGGGGTGATTTCCTTGGGGATGCTGGCGCCGAAGCTGTGGCCGGCGTGTTGCTGCTTCAGCAGGCCGGCGGCACGGGCCTCCTGCAGCTTCATGTTTTCGCGGATGGCGACGTATTCCATCTCGGCGGTGATGATGCCTTTGCGCGCGTAGTGCATCTGGCTGACGTTGGCCCCGGCCTTGGCCCGGCGCGGGTTGTTGACGTGGGCGAAGCGCAGCTTGGTCAGCTCCGGGTCGGCCAGGCGCTGCTGGCCGAAGTTGGAGCTCAGGCCCGCCAGACGCTCGGTGTCGCCACGGTCCTCGATCCACGCCGAACGCACATCGCCCAGGCCCTTGCGCACATCGATCACCACGTTCGGATCGGTGTAAGGGCCGGAGGTGTCATACACGGTCACCGGGGCGTTGATCTCGCCGCCGAAGTCGGTGGGGGTCACGTCCAGGGTGATTTCGCGCATGGGCACGCGGATGTCCGGGCGCGAACCCTGGACATAGACTTTTTGCGAGCGGGTAAAGGGCTGAACCGATTGTTGGTCGACTTGGGCCGACTCACTGAGGTTGCTAGCGTTTTTTAATTTTGTAGTCATCACGGGCTCTCCAGACAGCATCCAGGCAGTGGATTTTTGTCGGAGCGAACCTGTAACGGACGGACGCACCCTGGCTAGGCAACTAGTTGAGTGCAGTGCTTGGTACTCGAGGGGTGTTCGATTGTCGAACAACATCCCGGACGAAGCACAAGAGGACTCGCCGGGTGACGAGAAATCTTGTTCCCTACGCAGGCGCTAACCTGATCAGGTTCAACGGGATCCGGATTATCCGATCTCAGCCTCATAGCAAGGCACCCCGACAAGAACCGGGCCAGTCTAGACAAAGCCACAGCAGAACGCCAACCCCCCGTACGATCAGCATGATGAATGGCGTAATTGCAGGATTGTTGCCACCCCCCAGCGCATCTACACTCGTTGCCCTGTGTCGAACCTTGACGCTCTGTGGGTCGCGCCTTAGCCTTGGCGCCTGAATTATTGCCGTAATATCAACTCTAGGGATCGCCGAATGCTGCGCAAACTCTCACTGGCTGTTGCCGTGTCTTGTGCGTCCAATGGAATGGCCTGGGCAGCAGAAGCGCCTTTGACCACCAAGACCGATCTGGTCAGCGTCTACCAGGAAGCGGTGGACAACAACGCCGATCTGGCCGCTGCGCGCGCCCAGTACGGTGCCCAGAAGGAAGTGGTGCCCCAGGCTCGTGCCGGGTTGCTGCCCAACCTTTCGGCCGGCGCGGACATGAACAACACCCGCACCAAGTTCGACGAACCGTCGATGACCTCTACCCGCAGCGGCAACGTCTACCAGGCGACCCTGGCCCAGCCACTGTTCCGGGCCGACCGCTGGTTCCAGCTGCAGGCGGCCAAGGACATCAACGAACAGGCTTCCCTGCAACTCTCGGCCACCGAGCAGAACCTGATCCTGCAGAGCGCGGAGAACTACTTCGCGGTGTTGCGCGCCCAGGACAACCTGGCCTCGACCAAGGCCGAGGAAGCGGCCTTCAAGCGTCAGCTGGACCAATCCAACGAACGCTTCGACGTGGGCCTGTCGGACAAGACCGACGTCCTGCAATCCCAGGCCAGCTACGATACTGCCCGGGCCAACCGGATCCTTGCCCAGCGCCAGGTGGATGATGCCTTCGAGGCCCTGATCACCCTGACCAACCGCGAGTACAACTCGATCCAGGGCATCGTCCATACCCTGCCAGTGCTGGCGCCGACCCCCAACGACGCCAAGGCCTGGGTGGACACCGCCGCCAAGCAGAACCTCAACCTGCTGGCCAGCAACTACGCAGTCAGCGCCGCCGAGGAAACCCTCAAGCAGCGCAAGGCCGGGCATGCGCCGACCCTGGACGCAGTGGCGCAGTACAAGAAAGGCGACAACGATGCTTTGGGCTTCAGCAACCCCAACCCGCTGACGCGCTATGGCAGCGACGTCGAACAGCGCTCCATCGGCCTGCAACTGAACATTCCGATCTACAGCGGCGGCCTGACCAGCTCCCAGGTGCGCGAATCCTACTCGCGCCTGAGCCAGACCGAGCAACAGCGTGAATCCCTGCGCCGCCAGGTGGTGGAAAACACCCGCAACCTGCACCGCGCGGTGAACACCGATGTCGAGCAGGTCCAGGCCCGGCGCCAGTCGATCATTTCCAACCAGAGCGCAGTGGAGGCCACGGAGATCGGCTACCAGGTGGGCACGCGCAATATCGTCGATGTGCTCGACGCCCAGCGCCAGCTGTACACCTCGGTGCGCAACTACAACAACAGCCGCTACGACTACATCCTCGACAACCTGCGCCTGAAACAGGCGGCCGGCACCCTCAATCCGGGGGACCTGCAGGACCTGTCGCGCTATCTCAAGGCCGACTACAACCCGGATCGCGACTTCCTGCCGCCAGACCTGGCCAAGGCCGCCCAGGAGCAGCTCAGGGCCCGCCCCTGAAGGTCGCAGGCATGAAAAAGGCCACCTTTGCGGTGGCCTTTTTCATGGCGGTGTAACGGTCTTTTACGGCCATGCGACAGCGGCTACCGAAGGCGACGATCAGTGCCTGCCCAGGAGGCGGCCAAGGCCATCGAGCAGCCGTTGCAAGGCACCCTGGTTGGCCTTGAGCACCTTGAGCCCGGCGTCGGCCATCTTGCGCGCATCCTGGGGTAGCTCGAACAGACGCTGCACCGCCACCGCGAGCCCCTCGGCATCGTCCACTTCCTGCAAGGCTCCGGCCTCACGCAGCATCGCGGCGATTTCCAGGAAATTGAACAGATGCGGCCCGCTGATCACCGGCTTGGCCAGGGCTGCCGGCTCCAGCAGGTTGTGCCCACCGTTGGGCACCAGGCTGCCGCCGACAAAGGCGCTGTCGGCCAGGGCATAGAGGAACAGCAATTCGCCCATGGTGTCCCCCAGCAGCACCGAGGTGGTGGCAAGCACCGGCTCGGCTGCAGAACGGCGTACCGTGGTAAAGCCCTGCTGCCGGCACAGCTCATGCACCGAGTCGAAGCGCTCCGGGTGCCGCGGCACCAGGATCAGCAAGGCATTGGGGTAATTGCCCAGCAGTTGCCGGTGGGCATCGAGCACCACCGCGTCTTCGCCCTCGTGGGTACTGGCGGCGATCCACACCGGGCGCTCCATGGCCTGCCATTGCTGGCGCAGCTCGGTGGCCCGCTGCAGCAACTGCGGGTCGATGCTCAGGTCGAACTTGATCGATCCGGTCACTTGCACAGTCTCGGGGCGGGCCCCAAGCCGGAGGAAACGCTGGGCCTCGGCTTCGGTCTGCACCGCGAACAGGCTCATCTGCGCCAGCATCGGTGCGGTCAGCCGAGCAAAACGCCCATAGCCCTTGGCCGAACGCTCGGACAACCGGGCATTGGCCAGGGCTACCGGAATCCCGCGCCGGGCACACTGGTCGATATGGTTGGGCCACAGTTCGGTTTCCATGATCACCGCCAGCTTGGGCTGCACCCGATCGAGAAACCGCGCCGCGGCGCAAGGCAAGTCGTAGGGCAGGTAGCAGTGCTGGATCCGCGGCTCGTTGGCAAACAGCGCGTGGATGCGCTCGGAGCCGGTGGGAGTCATGCAGGTCACGGTAATCGGCAGCTGTGGATAACGCGCCAGCAGCGCCCGGATCATCGGCGCGGCAGCGATGCTCTCGCCCACCGACACCGCATGCACCCAGATGCCACCGGGTTGCATGCTCGGCAAGCCGAGAGAGAAACGCTCGCCAATGCGCTTGGCATAAGCCGGCGCCTTGCGCGAGCGCAGCCACAGGCGGATCGCTACCAACGGCAGCCCCAGGTAAAACAATGCGGTATAGAGAGTTCTATTCATGGCGGCGGAGTTTATCGGTTTTTTAGCCGATCGCCTTCAGGTGCACGGCAAAACGTTCTGCCAGCCAGTGCGCCGCGGGGCCCAGAGGTTCGTCACGGCGCCAGGCCAGCTCCACCACCAGTGCCGGGGGCGTCCATTGGCTGGCCAGCTCCACCATCTGGTTCTGATAGGCCGGGTACTGCACCACATGCCGTGGCAGCCAGGCCCAGCCCAGCCCGCGCATCAGCCATTCGGCCAGGACGTAGAAGCTGTCAGCCCGCCAGACCTGGGGGCTGACCTGCTCACCACCGGGGTAGCCACTGGCTTGCGGAGCGATGAGCAACTGCCGGTGTAGCGCCAGCAACTGGCGGTTGACCCTTTTTTCATGGGCCAGCGGATGCCCCACGGCGCAGACAGTGACCATCTCCACACTGCCCAGGGCCCGGCGCTCCAAAGTTTCCGGCATCTGCTCATGGTGAAACAGCAACCCCAGGTCGGCCCGGCGCTCCACCAGTTTGCGCGCTACGTCGCCCTGGGCCCCGCTGGCCAGTTGCACCTCCAGGCTGGGAAAGTGTTCCGCCAGGGCCTCCAGGCTGTCGAGCACCGGCTGATAGGGCATCGCTTCGTCCTGGGCCAGGCGCAACCGCGCTTCCTGGCCGCGCATCAAGGCGAGCGCCCGGCCATTGAGGCGGTCGCACTGGCGCAGGATCTCCCGCGCTTCCTGCAACAGTGCACTGCCCGCCTCCGTCAGCCTTGGCTGGCGGCCACTGCTGCGTTCGAACAGGCTCACTCCCAGGTCATCCTCCAGCTGGGCGATGGCACTGCTGATGGCCGATTGCGCCTTGCGCTGCTGGCGGGCCACGGCAGAAAACGAACGCAGTTCGGCGACCCCGACAAACAGGCGCAACTGCTCCAGGTTCCATTGCATGTTCATGGCACAACCTATCTATCATCCAGATAGGTAATGACTTTACCCCATCTGAACTTTCTCTAGAATGCCGACCTCATAAAGCAGTCCCAGCCCCGAGGAACCCTCCCATGAACGCTTACTACTACCTGGCTATCGCCATCTGCGCGGAAGTGATCGCCACTGTTTCAATGAAAGCGGTCAAGGGCCTGAGCACTCCGCTGCCCCTGGCATTGATCATCGTCGGCTACGGCGTGGCCTTCTGGATGCTGACCCTGGTGGTGCGCACGGTGCCGGTGGGCGTGGCCTACGCGGTATGGGCCGGCATGGGCATCGTCATGGTGAGCATCGCCGCGCTGTTTCTGTACGGCCAGAAGCTGGATATCCCGGCGATGCTGGGCATGGCGCTGATCGTCCTCGGCGTGGTGGTGATCCAGTTGTTCTCGAAAACCGCCGGGCACTAGAAAGCAGCCTCACGCCACACGCCTCAAGCGGCCAGAGTGAGCGCCAAGCTTGCAGCTTGAGGCCTGAGGCTTGAAACTTGCGGCTTCGTTTTACTTACCGAGGTCGCTGCATGCCATCCGCTATTTCCACCGATGTGCTGATTGTCGGCGCAGGCGTCGCCGGTCTCTGGCTCAACGCTCGCCTGCAACGCCTGGGTTTCTCCACCGTGCTGGTGGAAAGCGCCAGTCTCGGCGGCGGACAGAGCGTGAAATCCCAGGGGATCATCCACGGCGGCGCCAAATACGCCCTGCACGGCGCCCTCACTGGCGCCTCCGAGGCCATTGCCGACATGCCACGGCGCTGGCGCGAAGCCCTGGCGGGCAATGGCGAGCTGGACCTGTCCGGCGTGCGCCTGCTGTCCGAGGCCCACTACCTCTGGTCCCCCGGCACCCTGGCCGGCAACCTCACCAGCTTCTTCGCCAGCAAGGCGGTACGCGGGCGGGTCGATCAGGTCAAGGGCGAGCAACTGCCCCCGGCCCTGCAGGACAAGCGCTTCAAGGGCAAGGTCTACCGCCTCGCCGAACTGGTAGTGGATGTGCCGAGCCTGATCGAGCGCCTCGCGCACCTGGCGGGAGACAGCCTGCTGGCCGGGCAGAAGATCGAGCCCCTCCTGGAGAACGGCCAACTGCTGGGCCTGCGGGTCGACGGGCGGGAAATCCGCGCGCAACGCATTGTCCTCAGCGCCGGAGCCGGCAATGCCGAGCTGCTGCAAGCGGCCGGCCTGAGCCAGCCCGCCATGCAACGGCGACCATTGCACATGGTGCTGGTCAAGGGCCCGAGCCTGAAACCGCTGTACGCCCACTGCCTGGGCGGCGGGCCAAAACCACGGATCACCGTCACCACTCACCCGGCCGCCGACGGCCAGTGGGTCTGGTACCTGGGGGGCGATATCGCCGAAGCCGAGGGCGTGGCCCGGGAACCGGCAGCGCAGATTGCCGCAGCCCAGAAGGAACTGGGGCAACTGCTGCCCTGGATCGACTTGAGCCAGGCGCAATGGGCCACCCTGCGGGTCGACCGCGCCGAACCGGCACAGTCGGGCCTGGCCCGCCCGGACAACGCCTTCCTCGCCGAGCAGGATCGCCTGCTGGTGGGCTGGCCGACCAAGCTGGCCCTGGCACCGGACTTCGCCGACCGGGTCCTGGCTGCCCTGGAGCGCGACGGCATTCGCCCCGCCGCCGACCAGGCCCTGCCCGAACTGCCCAAGCCGCCCCTGGCGCAACCAGCCTGGGAGCAACTGCTGCCATGAGCCAGCCAACCCTGCACGATCTGCATCGCCCCTTGGGCAGCACCGGCCTGCTGGTGTCGCCCCTGGGTCTGGGCACGGTGAAACTGGGCCGCGACCAGGGCGTGAAATACCCCAACGGCTTCCAGATCCCCGACGACCAGGAGGCCCGCATGCTGCTCAAGCTGACCCGCGACCTGGGCATCAACCTGATCGACACCGCTCCGGCCTACGGCCGCAGCGAAGAGCGCCTGGGCCCGCTACTGCGCGGCCAGCGCCAGGAATGGGTGATTGTCAGCAAGGTCGGCGAAGAGTTCGCCGATGGCCTGTCGCGGCACGATTTCAGCGCGGCCCATACCCGAATGTCCGTGGAGCGCAGCCTGCAACGCCTGGAAACCGACTTCATCGACCTGGTGCTGGTGCATTCCGACGGCAACGACCTGGCGATCCTCGAGCAGTGCGAGGTCTACCAGGCCCTGGCGCAGCTCAAGCAGGAGGGCAAGATCCGTGGCTTCGGTTTCTCCGGCAAGACCGTAGACGGCGGCCTGAAGGCCCTGGAGCAAGGCGATTGCGCCATGGTTACCTACAATCTGAACGAACAGGCCGAGCGGGCAGTCATTGACTACGCTACCGCTCACCACAAGGGCATCCTGGTGAAAAAGGCGCTTGCCAGCGGCCACGTCTGCCTGAGCCCGGGCATCGATCCGGTGCGGGCCAGCTTCGAGCTGCTGTTTGACCGGCCCGGTGTCGCCAGTGCTATTGTCGGGACCATCAATCCCTTGCACCTGGCCCACAACGTGTCGACTGTGGCGCAGGTCCTTGGCAAGAACTGATGCCGCCGACGCGGCCGACCCCGACGCAAGAAGGAGCCGAGATGTCGCGACCGCTCATTAGAAAGAACCCCAGCAACTTCAAGACCCTGCCCCTGTTCGTCGAAGCGACTCCCGAAGGCTTGAGCTACCAGAGCGTCGGAATGCCGCTGAACTTCGCTCAGACCCTGCAGCGCCGGCGCGCGGTGACGGTGGCCGACAATCAGCGCTTCGCCCTGGAGCTGGCCAACCTCGGGGTCTCGGTGCGCCTGACCCTGCACTGGCAGAACCGCGACTACTGGGTGCTGGTGCGCCAGCGCCGCCAGGATCGCGGCGATGTGGTGCTCAAGCTGATTTCCGGCTATGTCCCGGCTCACGAGCTCAACCTGCCACTGCATACCGCGATCCAGGAAATTGCCGAGGAATGCCTGCTGGAAACCCCCGAAGGCTGGCTCGGTGGGCGCTTCAACGACACCTGGCTGCCTGCGCCCTATGCCGGCGCCCTGCACTATCGCGAAGCCCTGCCCTTTCGCCTGACCCCGCTGTCCGGGGCGGCGCTGCCGGTGCGCTGTGGCAACCTGCAGTTGCTGGAGCGTCCCCGGGCCTATGTGCACCTGCCCACCGCCTCACTGCAGTTGATCTACGACCTGCGCCTGGACGTGCCGAGGGAAGCCAAGTCCCTGAGCCTGTTCCACGTCGACGAGCGCCTGGAGGGCGACCAACTGGTGGCACGGCTGGACCGCAAGCGCCCGGACCTGTACCTGATGCCCCTGGACAACGGCGAGCCCTGCGCCGAGCTCTACACCCTGAAGAAAGACCAGTTGCATCCGGCCAGCACCCGCGGCCTGTACCTGGCGGAAAGCTTCGCCCAGCAGGAAGGCTGGGTGGTGAGTGACGAGCGGATTCGCTGGAAGGACTGGCTCAGGCAGCGGGGCCTGGAGCCACCGCAAAAGGCGTCGAAGCTATCGCGACTAACCGGCCGGGCCCGGCAGATCCTGCGCAAGATCGTCCCCGGCAAGGCCCGGCGCCAGGGCTGAGGCAAAAAAAAGGCGCCTGCAACAGGCGCCTTTTTTGCGGACCGCAAGGCCGTTACTCGGCCTTGTCGGTCTTGCGGATCTTCTCGACGATAGCCGTGGTCGAGCTGTTTTCCACCAGCCCCAGCACCTTAACGGTGCCGCCATAGGCACCGACTATATCGGCACCTACAACCTGGTCGATGGAATAGTCACCGCCCTTTACCAGCACGTCCGGCCGAACCTGGGACAGGAGGTTTTCCGGGGTGCCTTCGGGGAAACTGATCACCCAGTCCACCGCCCCCAGCCCCGCCAGCACCGCCATGCGCCGGTCGACGCTGTTGATCGGACGGCCTGGGCCCTTGAGGCGGCTGACCGAAGCGTCATCGTTGATCGCCACGATCAACCGGTCGCCCTGGGCTCGCGCCTGTTCCAGGTAGGTCACGTGCCCGGCGTGCAGGATGTCAAAGCAGCCGTTGGTGAAGACGATCTTCTCGTTGTGGGCTCGGGCATCATCGATGGCCAGCAGCAACTGGTCGAGGCTCAGCACCCCGCGCTCGGAGCCTTCCTCGCGCTGGATCGCCCGGCGCAGTTCGGGAGCACTGATGGCGGCGGTACCCAGCTTGCCAACCACGATGCCGGCCGCCAGATTGGCCAGGCCCACTGCGTGGGGCAGCTCTTCGCCGGCGGCAATGGCGGCCGCCAGGGTGGAGATCACCGTATCCCCGGCACCGGTAACGTCGAACACTTCCCGGGCCCGGGCTGGCAAGTGCATGGCCGGGTGGTCGGGGCGCAACAGGGTCATGCCATGTTCGCCACGGGTCACCAGCAGCGCCCCCAGCTCCAGGTCATGCATCAACTGCGCGCCCTTGCTCACCAGTTCGTGCTCGTCGGCGCAGCCGCCGACGATGGTCTCGAACTCGCTGAGGTTCGGCGTGATCAGGCTGGCGCCGCGGTAGATGGAGAAATCCTTGCCCTTGGGGTCCGCCAGCACCGGAATGCCCCGGGCCCGCGCAGCGGCGATCAGCACCTGGTGATTGCGCAGCGCGCCCTTGCCGTAGTCGGACAACACCAGCACCTTGATCCCGTCGAGCAGGGCATCGACCTCGGCCGCCAGGGCCAGGGCGTCGGTGGCGAAGGGTTCTTCGAAATCGATACGCAACAACTGCTGGTGACGGCTCATGACCCGCAGCTTGACGATGGTCGGCTGGTGCTTGATGCGCTGGAACAGCGCACGCACGCCCGCGCCTTGCAGGCTGTTGGCCAGGCTATCGGCGGCTTCATCGTCGCCGGTCACGCCCACCAGGGAGGCCGGCGCGCCGAGGGCAGCGATGTTCAGGGCAACGTTGGCGGCACCGCCGGGGCGATCCTCGATTTGCTCGACCTTGACCACCGGCACTGGCGCCTCAGGGGAAATCCGTGAGGTACCACCATGCCAGTAACGGTCGAGCATGACATCGCCGACCACCAAGACGGGGGCTTGATCGAATCGCGGCATGGACAACTTCATGGAGCATCCCACATACAAAATGAACAGGGGCGCGATATTAACACAGGGTTGGCGCCGCCTAGTTCTATGCCTTGAATGGGGCCGACGAAGAATTCTTGCCGCTTATTTACGGGGCAGCAGTTGCAGCAGGCGGCGGATCGCCTCCGGCAGTGCCACGGTCGCCGTGTCGATCTCGCAATCGGCCTGCAACGGCGCTTCATAGGGGCTGTCGAGCCCGGTGAAGTCCTTGATCCGCCCCTCCAGCGCAGCCTGGTACAACCCTTTGGGGTCACGCCGGGCACAGGTGTCAAAAGGTGTACTGACGTACACCTCGATGAATTCCCCCGGGCCGAACAGCGCGCGGGCGGCATCGCGCTCGGCGCGAAACGGCGAGATCGCCGACACTATGACCAGCAGGCCGGCGTCCACCATCAGCCGTGCCACCTCGGCCATGCGGCGGATATTCTCCTTGCGCGCCTCGGCCCCCATTCCCAGGTCACTGCACAGGCCACTGCGAACGTTGTCGCCGTCGAGGACGAAGGTGTGCATACCCAACTCGTTGAGCCGCAGCTCCAACAGATTGGCCAGGGTCGACTTGCCGGCCCCCGACAATCCGGTCAGCCAAAGACAGCAGGGTTGCTGCTGCTTGAGGGCGGCCCGGGCCTCGGTGGACAACGACAGGCTGTAGGGACGGATTTGCGGGCGCTCCAGCGGTACACAGGCAAGCTTATTCATAACCGAGCATCTCGTAGTCGCGTTGATAGACCCGGCGCACCAGGCGCCGGGTGCGTACCGAACAGATATCCCTGACGGGGGTGCTATGGCGCTGCTGGGTGCTGTTGACATGGGGCAGTCGGGTCTGGACCTGCAACTGCTCGCACAGCAGTTGGAAATCTCGCTGCAGGTGCTCCTGATAGCCGACGAAATCCAGGGCCAGTCGGCCTAGGGAGTCGGTGAGAAAATCGCTCTGGGCAGCAAAGTGCATCTGCTTGTGGATGGTTTCCGGGTGCAGCCAGCGGCCGATAAAGTCATCGAAGTCGCGGTAATGCCCTACCAGCGCCTGGGCTGCCTGGTCCCGTCGGCCGAGGCGATTGCCCCGCAGGAAAGCGTAGGCCGAGTAGGCGCGCTCCAGGGGATCGCGCACGAAGGCAAACTTGAAGCTGCTGGAAAAGGCCTGGGGAAACTGCTGCTCGTACCAGTACAACGGCAGGTGCCCGGGCATCCAACCGTCGAACAATGCCGAACAGATGCTGCTGCCCGCGCACTTGGGGACATGAATGAACAGGCAGGAGTGCCGGGAGAAGGCATCAGGAAAGCGCACATTGGCCGACATGGACTTGTTCACCACTTGGCGATCCACCACCGACAGGCGCCCAAGCAGGAAATTGCGCTGGGTCTTGGGTAATAACTTCCACACAAAGCGTTGCAACATTCTGCTACCCACGCGAGAGGGATGGCCCCCTCGATCTGTTCAAAGATTCAGGCGGGAACCATAACAAGCGGGAAACGCAGAATTATTTAGGCTTGGTCAAGACTGTAAGGAAGCGGCTACAAATGATGCCAAGGTGCCTTGCACACCAAGGCCCCGGGGAGCGAGCCAGCTCGCTCCCCGGAACAGGTCAGGCGATTCCGCTGGGCGCGGGCTCTTCCAGGCCCATGGCATGCAGCCGCGAGTAGTAGCCGTTCTGTGCCAGCAGCTGGGCATGGCTGCCGCGCTCGACAATCCGCCCCTGGTCCATGACCAGGATCAGGTCGGCTTTCTCGATGGTCGACAGGCGGTGGGCAATCACCAGGGTGGTGCGGCCCTTCATGACCTTGTCCAGGGCGGCCTGGATGTGCCGCTCGGATTCGGTGTCCAGGGCCGAAGTGGCCTCGTCTAGAATCAGCAGCGGGGCGTTCTTCAGCAAGGCCCGGGCAATCGCCAGGCGCTGGCGCTGGCCACCTGAAAGCAGTACGCCGTTCTCCCCTACTTGGGTATCCAGGCCTTCGGGCAACTGGGCAATGAAGTCCATGGCATAGGCATCGGCGGCGGCCTTCTCGATGTCCTCACGCGGCGCACCGGCCAGGTCACCGTAGGCAATGTTGTTGGCCACGGTGTCACTGAACAGCGTGACGTGCTGGGTAACCTGAGCAATATGCCGACGCAGGTTCAGCAGGCGGAAGTCTTCGACCTCGGTGCCATCCAGAAGAATCTGGCCCTTGTCGTGGTGGTAGAACCGCGGAATCAGGTTGGCCAGGGTCGACTTGCCACTGCCGGAACGCCCCACCAGCGCCACCATTTTCCCGGGCTCGATACTGAAGCTGATGTCATCGAGCACCTGCCGTTCGGTTCCCGGGTAGGTGAAACTCAGGTTGCGCACTTCCAGGTGCCCATTGATGCTGGCGCGCTCGACAGTGCCGCGATCGACCTCAGGCTCGACGTCCAACTGCTCGAAGATGCTCTCCGCACCCGCCACGCCTTTCTGGATCGTTGAGCTGACTTCGGACAGTTGGCGGATCGGCTTGGGCAGCAGACCGGCCATGGTGATATAGGCCACCATTTCACCGGCAGAAGCATCACCGCGCAGATACAGCACCAGGAACATCAGCACCGCCATGGCGCTGTAGATCACCAGTTGCAACAGTGGGGTGTAGATGGCGCCGGTACGGGTCATGCGCAGTTGCTTGTCGGTGTTGCCCTGGCTGGCCGCAAGAAAACGCTGCTGCTCATAGGTCTCGCCGCCAAAGCTGCGAACCACGCGATAGCCCTGGATGGTTTCCGAGGCAACATGGGTCACATCACCCATGGCCACCTGGATCTTCTTGCTCTGCTTGCGGAATTTCTTGCTGGCGGTGCGGACCATGACCGCGATCAGCGGCAGGATGGCGATCATCACCAGGGTCAGGCGCCAGTTCATCCACAACAGCGAGGCGAACAGGAAGATCACGGTCATGCCTTCGCGGATCACCACCTTGATCGCGTCCGTCGCCGCCCCCGTGACCATGGTCACGTTGAAGGTGATACGCGAGATCAGGTGCCCGGAGTTGTGCTTGTCGAAGTAACGGTTGGGCAGGGTCAACAGGTTGTTGAACAGTTGCACCCGCAAATCGTGCACCAGCCCCAGGGATACCTTGGCCAGGAAGTAGTTGCCCAGGTAGGAGCCCAGGCCTTGCCAGGCAGCGATCAGCACGATCAGCAGCGGCACCGCTTGGAGCAACTGCATGTCGCGCAGATAAGGCACACCGGGAAACAGCACCGCCTGAGGGTTGGACAGGCCGTCGACGAAATACTTGAGGATGTAGCCGAGCATGGGCTGAGTCGAAGCGAAGATCAGGAACCCGACGATGCTGATGAGAAACAGACCAATATAGGGCCGCACATAGCCGAGCAGACGGAAGTAGATTTTCAAGCTCGAGGGGCTTGCGTCAGGACTGGAGTCGGTCATATCACGCGAATGTCGTCAAAAAGGAGGCAGACTTTAGCACAGCTTGTTCGCGGTACTGGCACTCCCATAGGCCCGAGATTGTTAAGCTGACCAACGACACCGCCAGCCATAAGTCGTTATGATTGCCAGCTTAACTTCCGGGATGAACGTTCAAGCATGCAACCCAATGCCCTTCACAACACGGCCAATCGAGTATTCGATTTCATTTGCCTGTGGATTCTGCCGATCGGTTATCTACTGCTTCTCTGTGCGATGTTCTTCCTTCCGGGGCGCAGTGGATTGCACAAGCTGTACTACGGACTGTTCAGCATCCCGACGCTGATCGCGCTGTGCATGCGTCCCGGCGAAATCAAGAACCTGCTGCGCGAGCCTATTTTCATCGCCGTACTGCTGTTTTGCAGCTGGGCCCTGATCAGCCTGGCCTGGAGCCCGCCAGTCGATAGCGTGGCTGGCGAGTTCAAGACGCCCCTGCACCTGCTCATGCTCTTTGCCGGTTGCAGCCTGCTGCTCAGCTATCGCCGGGACATTGTGCAACCGCTGCTCTTCTGTGCGGCAACCGTGGCCCTCCTTGCCTCGCTCTTCAATCTGTATGCGTTCAGCAAGGTCTATGCCCCCGGCACACGCATGATTGGCAGCGGCGCCTTCGACAACCCTCTGCTGAGCTCCCACGTCTTCGGGTTCTTCCTGGTCTACTGGCTCTGGCTCAGCATGACCTGCCAGCGCATGCGGGTCCTTTTCCTCAGTGTCCCGGCCATGGGCATCATGTTCGCCACGGTGATTGCGACTGGCTCGCGTACTCCACTAGTGGCCTTGACACTGGCCGCTGCCTGGATCTGCTTTATCTGCTGGAACCGCCGCTCGTTGCTGCTGCTCGCGGCGATGCTGATTGGCGGGACAACCGTGCTGTTGCTGTTCTCGCAAATGCTGGGCGAGCGTGGCAACTCCTACCGCTTTGAGATCTGGGCACTGATGCTCAACTACATTGCCGCCCACCCATGGATCGGCCACGGTTACAACGCGGACCTGGTGGTAGATGTCGGCATTGGCTATCTCCTGGCAGAACCTCATAATTTTGCATTGGGCGTGCTGTACTACGTCGGCATCATCGGCTTGCTTCCCTGGCTGTTCATGCAAGCCTGGGGCTTGTTCAAGAGCTGGCAATTACGAAGCGCTCCGCTGTTCATCCTGGCCTCGACCTGGCTCATGTTCGGTATCGGCGCCGGCCTGACAGAGGGAGGAGGGACTCTTTCCCGGCCCAAGGAGCACTGGTTCCTGCTGTGGATTCCCCTGGCCCTGATTGCCGCCTTGTGCATCAGCCAGCGAGCCAGGCGCACACCGGTCCTGACCTGCCAGGTACTCACACCAGCTGCCGCCGAGCAGCTCACCGCCAACGCCCAGGTAATAGAATCCGATGGCCTCGGGCCCAAGGTCCTGCAGTTGGAGGATGGCAGCTTCTTCAAGCTGTTCCGGCCGCGGCGCTGGTACACCTCTGGCGGTTTCAATCCCTACTCGGAACGCTTTGCCACAAACAGCGAGCAACTACGCGATCTAGGAATCACTACTCCAAGCATCCTGGGCTTGTATCGTCTCGCGGATGGCAGCAACGCCGTACGTTACCAGCCACTGCCTGGACGAACCCTGCGCCAGTGCCTGCACTCCGCGGACTCGCCGCAGGCGCGCGCTAGCCTGATCAAGAGCTTTGGCACCTTCATGGCCGCCCTGCACGAACAGGGCGTGTACTTCCGCTCTTTGCATCTGGCGAATGTGCTGGTCCTGGACAATCGTCAGTTTGGACTGATCGACCTCGCCGACCTGCGTGTTTACCCATCATCGCTGAGAACCTCATTGCGCCAGCGCAACCTGCGCCACATGCAACGCTATCCCGAAGACAGCCAATGGCTTTTCCAGGAGCACCTGAAGGCATTGCAGGAAGGTTACGCTCAGCGCACTTCAACCGAGCGGGCCAACCTGCTGCTGCGACCACCAGCCAAGGGCCTCAAGGGCGCCCATTAGGCAATAGCCCGAATTGAACGCAAAAAAAGACAGCCTCTCGGGCTGTCTTTTTTTGCGGTGTACCGCCCTTCCAGAGCGCCGTAGTTCTTCAGTCTTTTTCCAGAGGAGAAAAGTACAGGCGGGCCAATCCACGCCAGGTTTTCTTGTTCCAGGCCTTGAAGGGGATCTGTGCCAACAACTCGCGCGCCAGCTTGCGATCCCGATTGGAAACCTTGAGGAACATCGAACTGAGGAGCTTGTAGCGCACCTCGTCATACAGCGGGTGATCGCTGAACAGGGCGTAGGAACGCAGGATGTTGTCGATCATGAACCGGTGGTTCTTGTAGGAGTTGGTGGCGTGCTTGCGATACCGCGCCATCAACACGTTCAAGCCATCGATGAAATAACCGGCCCGGGTGATCTTCAGCTCGATCAGCAGGTCTTCAAGACGGATATTCGGATCGAAACCGCCGACCTTTTCCAGGGCCTCACGACGAATCATCAGGGTCGGAGCCGGTGGATAGGGCTTGCGCTCAAGGAACATGTCGTCGAAGTCCAGGCGCCGGAACGGCACGTCACGGCGCTGGCGCTTCTCGGGAAACAGGTTGCCGTCGCTGTCGATCAGCTCGATATTGCCCGCGCAGATCCCCACCTCAGGCTTGCCATCCATGTAGGCCACCTGAGTCGCAATGCGCTCGGGCAGCATGATGTCGTCGGAGCCGAAAGGCACGACCAGGCTGCCCCTGGACCGTGCAATGGCACCATTGAGAGTGTTGGTCAGGCCCTGATTCTGCTGGACCCGGAAGTCGAAGCCATGCTGCTCCTGCAGGCGCCGGATACGCTCGACACTGTCATCGCTGGAACCGTCATCCACCACCAGCAGCTCGATGTTCGGATAGGTCTGGTTGAGCACACTGAGAATGCTTTGCTCAATGTAGGGCGCGTGGTTGTAGGAGGCGATAATCACCGTCACCACAGGTTGCTGGTCTGCCATTACTGCCTCTTGCCCGCTTGACTCAAGCCGGAGTCGATCAATTGCCGGTACTCCTCGCGGAACACCTCGATATCGTGTTCTTTCTGCAGATAGGCATAGGCCTGTTGGCCCTTGGCGGCCAGTTCCTCGTCGGACAGCCCGAGATAGGCATCCAGCGCGGCGACCAGCGCCGGTACATTGGCCGGCTCCACGGCCAGGCCGCCAGCCCCCTCGATCAGGGGCAGCATGGCCGGCACGTTCGAGGCGATCACCGGCAACTGCCCGCTCATGCCTTCAAGCAAGGCCAGGCCCAGCCCCTCGGCCAGCGATGGCATGGTCCAGATATCGAAGGCCCGCACGTATTGCAGGGCGTTCTCCCTGAAACCCAGCAGGTGAGCCCGGCCCTGCAGCCCCAGGCGCTCGATTTCAGCGCACAGATTGGCTTCCTCGCGACCGGCACCAATGATTGCCAACTGAGTTTGCGGGTACTTGTCCTTGAGTTGAGCAAAGGCCTGCAGCAGATAGGTATGACCCTTGACCGGCACCAGCCGGCCCAAGGCACCAATCAGCCGCACATCGGGGGCCAGCCCCAGCAACTCCCGGGAGCGCTCGCGGGAATGCTGCAAGGCCTCTGCCTGTTCAATGTCGATGGCGTTGGTGATCGCCCAGGTGTTCTGGTCGGTGAAACCGCATTGGCAATCGAGCAGGTACTGCTTGACGGCCGGGGACACACCGACAAAGCGCCAATGCCGATCGATCAGACGCTGGGTCTGGCGGCGCCGGTAAAGCCGGTCGTACTCACCGAAACCGTGGGAAATTCCGATGCACAACGGCACCTTCAACCAGCGGTTGAGGGTCAGCATCATGTTCACCGGCTTGAAACGGTTGCAGATCACCACATCGAACTGTTCCTTGCGGCAGAACTGATACAGCCGCCACATGGCCCGCAGGCGCATGCCCTTGAGGGATTTGTCGGAAAACTCGAAATACACCGAATGCGCGGCGCGACTCACCGGATCGTTCGGCCCGGGGCGCCCCCGCAGGAACGCTGCAGTGACTTCGTAACGCTCAGCCGGCAAGGCCTTGACGATCTGCTCGGCGAGGTCGGCGAAGTCGTGGGACTTGACGTTGTAGTCCGGCTGCAACTGCAGGACCTTAAAGCGCTGACTCATAACTATCCCCGGTGAAAACCTGTGGCATCGATGATCCGGGACGGCTCACTGGGCAAGGCCAGGACTGCCCGAGTATCTGGCTTGTGCAAGCGCGACCACTCATTGCGCATCCAGAATACAAAGTGGAAATACGGGAAACTGCGGTCGCCATCACCGTTATTGGTAGGACGCCCGTTTTTTCGTAACCAATTCGCCGAAAAAATATAATTGCCGCCATGCCGCTGGATGACTCCATCCCGAGTACTGACTACCTCGGCGAACGCCCTGCAGCGGCGCCATAGGTTGAACTTGCCCACCAGTTTGAACAACAACCAGTCGATACCCGGATTGCGCTGACAGCTTTCGAAAAAGAAGGGCATCCAGAACGACCAGCGACCGAGGTAGGCAATGACGAACAGGGTTCGCGGACGTGGATTGATCACAAAAGACTCGCTGTCAGGTTAGGGGGCATAACAGCCCCCTACGTTTATGCCGGTTTACTGCTGCCTTAACAGCCAGAACAATTCATGTCGCCGTACCGCCTTGCGAAAGAACTCATTCTCCCCCAGCGCCGAAGGCACCCTACTGGCCATAAGCCACTGTATCGACCTGCGCAGGCGTCGCTTGAACGGCATTTTCGGTTGCAGGTCATGCATCATGCCCAAGGCCATGGCCTTGTCATACTGCTCGCCCTGGGACAGTGACAAGCACCAGGGGCGCAACACCGCCGTCGACTCGAACACCGGCGGCAACGCAATGCCTGCGCCCGAATCCCCCATGGGCCAGCGGTCGTTGTCATGCAGGTGATTGGCATAGCCAAGGATAGTGGTCGGCTGCCAGGCCAGCCCTTCCAGGGCTTGCATGACCGCCTCGCGAGCACAGATGTGGTCGGGATGAGGGTCCAGCGTCGGGTGCGGCAGCACTATCACTTCAGGGCGCGCCTTGAGCAGCAGCTCACGCAGGTCGGCCAGGAGATTGTTCCAGGTCGGCAACCCGTCCTGGTCGGCGGGCAGCGGGAATGGATTGAACTGGCGGAACAAGCGGATATCGCTCAGTTGCGCCTCGCGAGAAGCCACCGGCTGTTCAGGGGAGGCCTGCATGGCAGGCAGCTGCAGGCAGAAATAGCCCAACTGCACGCAATGGGATTCAGGCACCCCGGCCCAGCGCGGCACAGTAATACTGTCCCAGGCCCGCAAGCGCCCCTTGATCCGCGCCGCCTCTGCCGGGTTCATGCCCATGGCCTGGTAATGCTCAGCCTCGATTTCGCCTGCGGTGAGGGTCACGATCCAGGCCTCGTCGGCCTGGCTGTACAGACCGAAGGCTGCCAACTCGGCATCGTCGGCATGGGGAGCGATCACCATCACCCGCTGGCGCCGGTAGTCGGGATCCCGCCAGAACATCAGTTGCGGCTGGATGCGGAGCCGACAGAAGCGCCCGCGCAACCTCAGCTCGCCACTGACCAGGGAACTGGCCAGGCCGCTGAGGTTGAGGTAGCGCAGGCCATTGACCCCGCGCTCGAACACCTGACGGTCGGCAAGCGGACCGCCCAACACCTCAACAGCCGGGTCGAGAAAACGTCCCAGCCATGAACTCTTGACGTGCACGCCCAGAACCAGGGTTTCATTCCCGGCCAGCGCCAGCGGCGCCTCCAGCAACAGGTGACCCGCTTCAAGGCGCACAGCGGCCTGCTGGGCATCGCTGCCGAAGTCGTAGCAGTAATCATCCTTGGGCGAATAGAACAGATGATCGGCAAACCAGGCTTCATGGGCCAGCCAGGCCAATACCGCCAGCAATACCGGCGCCCACCAGGCCACCAGGATGCCGACCACCAATAGCAGCACCAGCCCGATCAACAGAGCGATTCGTTTATTGCGCCGGTGGCGCTTGAGCAGTTGTTGCTTGCGACTCATGGGCTGACTCACACCTGGAAAACCGGCACAGGGTTGCACCAACGGTCCTTGTATTCACGGTCGGCACGCCCGAAGGAGAAACGCAGTGGCTTGTTCAGGGCACGGGCCTGTTCCCAGGCACTCTGGGTGTTGAGAAAACTCAGCACGCTGCCGGGGCTGAACTCACGGGTCTCGGGGTCTACCCCACCGTTCACGTACTCGACGCTGATCCACTCCGGCGCTTCGACCCGGTAGATCAGTTGCACGGCAATCGGCGCGCCGTTGAGGAAGATCACCGAACCGATCAGCAGCTCGCGCAGGCGCTCCAGCACCTCGGCCATACGCTCGGCACCGGTGGCGGCAAAGCCCCAGCGGCGCTGGAACAGGTCGCAGTAGATCGCCGCCAGCTCGGGGCTGCTGAAATCACTGACCGGGCGCACAACCCCGCCCGCCTCTTCCAGCAGGCGCAGCTCACGACGCTGGTTGTAACGAAACTTCTTCGACAGCTCTTCCGGCGTCCTGGCCATGGCCAGCTGTTCAGCCTGGGGCTTGAGGCCGGTCACGCGCCCCTCGTTCAATACGGACAGGTAACGCCCACGATGACGCAACACCGCCTGAGCATCGGCAGCGGCGGGCAGGATCAGCTCGGCATTGCCGATATCGAACAGGCCCTTCTTGCCGGCCCGCTTGAGCACGTCCTTGGACAGTGCCAGGTCGCGCCCCCAGGTGGCAATGGCCGCCTGCAATTGGCCGTTGCGCTCCCAGGCCAGGTAGCGCACCGGGATCTGCGCCAGGTCCGCCAACTGCTCCACCACCAGGGGATGGGTTGCCACACTGCCACCGAACCGCTGCCAGGCATCGGCGTAGGTCGATGCGTCAATGACTGACCAGCCACGTTCGCGCCAGCCTTGAAATCGATTGAGCATCAGCCCCTCGCGGTCAGATCGGTGACTTGCGGCAAACGCCAGAATACGTCGCGTACAGCACGGTCGGAGAAGCGCTCGCGCAGGCGATCGAGCATCAGCTCGGCACAGACCCGGCGCTGGTGATCGTCCATCGCGGCCAGATGCTGAAGCCCCTGGGCCATATGTTCAACGTCGCCCAGGGGGAACAGGATGCCCACTCCCTCGACCACTTCCCGGGCACCGCCACAGGCGGTGGCCAGCAGCGGCACGCCGGCGGCCATGGCCTCCAGCAGGACCATGCCAAAAGGCTCGTGGTCGGAGCTCAAGGCAAACACATCGAAGGCGCGGAAATAGCGTCGGGCCTGAGGCACCTGCCCGAGGAATAGCACGCGATCGGCAATCCCCAGCTCGCGGGCCAGGGACTTCAGGTCTTTTTCCAGACGCCCGGTTCCGAGAATCGCCAGTTGGCTGTGCGGCGGCAATTGCGGCAAAGCCGCGGCAAAGCCACGCAGCAAGGTGGCCTGGTCCTTGTCCGGATGCAGGCGCCCGACGTTGCCGACAATCCAGGCATCAACGGACAGGCCCAGCTCGCTGCGCGCCTGGGCAGCGTTCAGTTGCTCGGCCTGCAGTGCCTCAAGGTCGATACGGTTGTACAGGGTCTGAATGCGCTGCGCCGGCCATTTCGGCAGGCAGGCACGCATGTCGTCACGCACCGCATCGGACACCCCGAGCAGGCTCAGGCGCTTACGGAACAGTTGGGCGAAGAGCTTGCGGCTGCCGCGCTTGTAATCGGAAAACGCATGATGGACACCGATCACCGGCAAGCCGGTACCCAGCAAGGCGATATAGATCGGCTTGAAGCGGTGAGCGATGCAGAAGCTGAAATTGCGTGACGCGGCGATCTTGCGCAGGTCGCGGATGGCGCCCAGCTTCAGGCCGCGGATGGCCTTGGAGCTGTATTCCATGAACAGCACTTCATCAGACGCGCAGCCCGCGGCGACATCGGCATCGGCGGCCCCGGTGAGAAACACCGTGGTCACTCGATAGCCGCTGCCCGCGAACAGGTTGGCGTATTGCCGGGCACAGTCCAGGAACGGCCCGTCATAGCCGTGGCAGAACTGCAGCACATGGCGTTCAGCCGAGCGTGTCATAAGGGTCCACGCCGTCTTTGACCACCAGAATGTCTTCCATGATCAGGTACTGCAGGTCGGACCCGTAGAACATGTTCAGGGCATCGGTGGGCGAACAGATCATCGGTTCGCCACGGCGGTTCAACGAGGTGTTCAGCGACACGCCGTTGCCGGTCAGTACTTCCAGGGCCTTCATCATGTCGTAGTAGCGCGGGTTGTATTCGCGCTTGAGCACCTGAGCCCGGGACGTGCCGTCCTCGTGGACCACTTCCGGCACCCGGGTCTTCCACTCTTCAGCCACTTCGAAGGTGAAGGTCATGAACGGCGCCGGGTGATCGACCTTGATCATCTGCGGGCCGACGGTGTCGAGCATCGACGGGCAGAAAGGCCTCCAGCGCTCGCGGAACTTGATCTGTTCGTTGATCCGGTCGGCCACGCCAGTGGCGCTCGGGCAACCGATGATCGAACGGCCGCCCAGGGCACGCGGACCGAACTCCATGCGGCCCTGGAACCAGGCCACCGGGTTGCCATCCACCATGATCTTGGCGATACGCTCCGGGGTGTTGTCGATCTGCCGCCAGGCTGGCTTGTTCGGGTGGCGGGCACAGGCCGCGATCACGTCTTCGTTGCTGTAGGACGGGCCGAGATAGACATGCTCCATCTTCTCTACCGGCACCCCACGGGCATGGGAAACGTAAGCCGCCGCACCAACGGCGGTACCGGCGTCGCCGGAAGCCGGCTGCACGAACAGCTCCTTGACCTCGGGACGGGCAATGATCTTCTGGTTCAGCTTGACGTTCAGCGCACAGCCGCCGGCGAAGGCCAGCTTGCCGGTTTCCTTGAGGATGTCGCCCAGGTAATGGTCGATCATCTGCAGGGCCAGCTTCTCGAACAGCGCCTGCATGCTCGCCGCGTAGTGGATGTACGGCTCGTCGGCGATGTCGCCTTCGCGCTTGGGACCCAGCCACTCGATGAGTTTTGGCGAGAAGTAGAAACCCTTGCCCTTCTCTTTGTAGCGACGCAGGCCGATGACGTTGGCGTAATCGGTGTTGATCACCAGCTCGCCGTTTTCAAAACTGGCCAGGCGCGAGAAATCGTATTTGCTGGCATCGCCGTACGGCGCCATGCCCATGACCTTGAACTCGCCGTCGAGCATCTCGAAGCCGAGGAACTCGGTGATCGCGCCATAGAGGCCGCCCAGGGAGTCCGGGTCGAAGAATTCCTTGATCTTGTGGATCTTGCCGTTTTCGCCGTAGCCGAAGAAGGTGGTAGCGTACTCACCCTTGCCGTCGATCCCGAGGATCGCGGTCTTCTCCTTGAAGCCCGAGCAGTGGTAGGCACTGGAGGCGTGGGCCAGGTGGTGCTCCACCGGCTCGATCTTGACCTTTTTCGGGTCGAAGCCCAGTTGCTCCAGGCACCAGACGATCTTATTGCGGTAGCGCTTGTAGCGACGGTTGCCCATCAGGATCGCGTCCAGGGCGCGGTCCGGGGCGTACCAGTAGCGCTTGGCGTAGTGCCAGCGAGCCTTGCCGAACAGGCTGATCGGGGCAAACGGAATCGCGACTACGTCAACGTCGGAAGGCTTGATCCCGGCCTGCTCCAGGCAGAATTTCGCCGACTCGTAGGGCATGCGGTTCTTTGCATGTTTGTCACGCACGAAACGCTCTTCTTCAGCGGCGGCAATCAGCTTGCCGTCGATATACAGGGCCGCTGAAGGATCATGGCTAAGGGCGCCGGACAGGCCAAGAATCGTCAATGCCACAGGGGTCTAGCCTCGTTTAGTCTGCATGCGGGCGCGATGCGCCTTGAAAATGAAGTGTGCTCGCAAGGGGCGAGAAACAACGAAAGGGCGGGATTATAACGTAAAAGCAGGTGCAAGCCTCTAGCGGCGAGCGCCAAGCATGGGTTGGCACCCGCCGCGCGCCGTGGCCGCGGCGCAGGCAGCGGCCATGGGTCGCAGGTCAGGCCTCGGTGCCCTGGGCCGTCTTGGGCAGGCGCTGGTCAATCACTTGATACAAATTGCTGTCTTGCGGCCAATTGCGCATGAATCGCGCGCGATCACGGGCATAAGCCGGGGCAAAGCTGCTCAGGCTGGAGTGCTGGCACATGGAATCGAGGTCTATCAGCGCCCAGCGACCCTCTTGCCAGAACAGGTTATGGCCCTTGAAGTCGCCATGGCTGATGCGCTCCTTGATCAGCTCGGCAAACAGCTGGTCCAGCGCCAGCAATTCCGGCTCCGGGGCTTGCCCGCTGTCCACGAAGGGTGCAAAGCGCTCGATGATGTCCGGCCCTGGCAGATGCTCGGTCACCAGGTAGGCGCTGCGCCGCAGCCACAGGAAACGCCGCTCCAGCAAGGCCAGAGGCTTGGGCGTGGCAATGCCCAGGAACGCCAGGCGATTGCCTTCGCGCCAGGAATGCCAGGCCCGGCTCGGGCGCCAGAAGCGCTTGAGCCAGTGAGCAAAGCCCTTGATGTTGTAGCGCTTGATCACCAGCGGCCGGCCCGCAACCTCGACCCGCCCAACACTGGCCGCACCACCGGTCTTGTACAGATGGCCCTGATCCAGCAGGGCGTCGGCCTGCTCCAGCACCGGCAGCATCGCCGCCTCTTCCTCACGGCGGATCGCGCGCAAGGCGAACGGGCCGCGCTGCACGCTGAACAGCGTGCACTCGCGGCCGACCTTGTTGAGAAAGTCCCGCAGGCGCCAGCCCCGGACCTTGTTCACCTGCTTCTGCAGGGCTTCCAGGGGCAAGGCATGCTCGGCGTTGCTCAACAGGTAGTGCACCAGCAGCTCTTCGGTGAACGGCTCCAGGCTCTTGGGCAACTGGGCGAAGAAGACCCCGAGGTTCTCCAGGACCTTCTGCCGCGACAGGGGCTTGCCCGCCTCTTCGACACAGATCCCCGCCCCATCGATCAAATACAGCCGGTTGTCGTGGCGCAGCAGATTGTCCAGGTGCAGGTCCGATTGCCACAGGCCCTTGGCGTGCAACTGGCCGATAGCCCCGAGGGCCTCGGCCAGTACCTCGGTCTGCTCGTCGGCCAGCACCGGCAGAGCTTCCACCTGCTTCCAGGCGTCGCCCAGGCTTTGTGCACCCTGCAGTAACTCGAACAGCAGCCAGCCGCCCTCGCCTTCCTGCAAACCGTCCGCCAGCAGCAAGGGCGTCGTCAGCCCTTGTTCTGCCAGCAGGCGCACACCCTGCAATTCTCGCTGGAAATGCCGAGCGGCCTTGGAGCCCACCAGCAGCTTGGCCAGCACCGGACGCCCGCGCCAGACCCCGGCCCCCACGTAACGCTGCCCCGGCAGCACCCGCAGCAGGCTCAGCAACTGCAACTGTGCCGGGCCGGCGGCGTCCGCCAATTCAAGGCTCAAGGGCAGCGTCGGGCTGCGCCCGCTGTTCTTCAGTTCGGACAGGCGCATCAGCGTGCCCCCTTGTGGCTGCGCCGAGCACTGAGCCGCGCCACCCAGGCATCCACCAGGGAGCTGTCCTGAGGCTGGCCCACATAGGCCGCCAGCAGGCTGCGCACCTCATCGCTGCTCCACACCGCAGCCCGGCGCAGCAAGGGTTCCAGATCCTTGACCCGATCACGCTGGCCAAACAGCAGGGGCCGGGTCTTTTCCAGGTCGATCAACTGCGCCTGATACCCATCGCCCTCGGCCCGCAGGAAAATATGCTTGGGATAGAAACAGCCATGCACCTGGCGCAAGCCGTGCAGCTGCCGGGCCAGTTGCCCGCAAGCCTGGAGCACCGCCTGCCGCTGATGCTCGCTGAGCCGGTCCCACTGCAACAGCAGCGCATCCAGGTCATCCCAGCCATCCAGGGCCCGGGTCACCAGGATCGCCCGGGACTCGCCATCGACCTTGCGCATCCCGAAGAACACCGCTTGCAAGGCCGGAATGCCCAACTGCTGGTAGCGGCGGATATTGCGAAATTCACGGGCGAAACTCGGCTCGCCAAAGGGCCGGTGCAGGGTCCGGGTCAGGTAGTTGGTCTGGCGCTTGAGGTAGAACCCCTGCCCTTCCACATCCAGGCGAAACACACTGCTGCTGCCGCCACGACCGGTATTGGGTTCATCCACCGCTTCCAATTGAGTGGCCCACAGCTGGTCGAAAGTGCCGAGGCCATTGCGCTCCAGCAGCGCACGCTCCTCGGACGCCAGAAAATCAGTCATTCACGCCCCTCGAAAAATCTCACCACGTGGCGAATACGCTCCTTGTCGGCGGCACTCAAGTGATCACGCTGACGGTATTGCAGGTAGAAACGCAGGCGCTGGGTGGCCGACAGATGGTATTTGGCCACCTTATCCAGACAGGCCAGGTCCTTGGTGATCCGGTACTTGAGCCAGAAACCACGCCAGAAATCGCCGTTCGGGCAATCGATCAGGTACAACCGGTCCTGGTCGTCGACCAGCAGGTTGCGCCACTTCAAATCATTGTGGGTAAAGCGGTGGTCATGCATGACCCGGGTGTAAGCGGCCAACTGACGGCTGACGCCATCCACCCAACGACGGTCCTGCAGACGCGGGTCGTTGCGTTCAGCCAGCACCGAGAGATCCTCGGTACGTGGCAGCTCCCGGGTGATCATCGCCCCCCTGGAATAGGCCAGGCAGCGACGCTCCAGGCCCCAGGCCACCACATCGGCGGTGGGAATGCCCCATTTGGCGAAGCGCTTGAGGTTCTGCCACTCGAACTTGACCCGGGGCTTGCCCAGGTAGCGCCGCAGATTCTTGCCGGCACCGGTATAGCGCTTGACGTAATAGTTGACGCCACCACGCTCGACGCGGATGACTTCGGACAACGGATCCCGGGTCAGGTGCTCGCCCTGCAGGGCAAACACCGCTTCCAGACTGCCGAAATCCTCCGCCAACGCCTGATAGGCCGGGTCCAGGTTCCAGCTCGCCATCAGAGTGCATCTCCGTACCGTTGCTTGCGGGCGTAGAGCTTTTCCGCCTTGCCTTCGAGCCAGGCCAGCAGTGCGGCCTCCTCGGCCAGAATCTGCCGCAACGGCTGCTGGAAGTAGCCCTTGAGAAAGCGCAGCTTGTCGCGGCGCGTCAGGCCGATATCCAGGGCCGAGAAATACAGCGCCGCCAGATCCTTGTTGCGCCAGCGCTGAGTGATCTTCGGCCGGGTCTGGGCCCGGTGCAGGTCGATCACCGAGAGCTTGAGCCCTTCGGGAGTGACAGGCCGATCGGTGTGCAGCAGGAAGTGGCAGATATAGCAGTCGCGGTGGTTGACCCCGGCGCGATGCATCATGCCGGTCATGCGCGCTACTTCGGCGATCAGCGCGCGCTTGAGCGCAGGCGCCGGCGGCTGCTTGACCCAGCCGATGCTGAAATCTTCGAGGCTGACGGTCGGCGCCAGTTCCTCGGTGACGATGAACGAATGCTGGTCTGCCGGATTGGCCCCACGCTCGCCGTAGGCCACGGCGGTCATGGTGGGCACGCCCACCTGATGCAGGCGCTCCAGGGCGCGCCATTCCTGGCCGGCGCCGAGCACCGGCAGTTTGGCGGTGACCAGGTTCTTGACGATCTCGCCCCAGCCGATCCCACGATGGATCTTCACGAAATAACCGCGGCCGTCGACTTCCGTACGCAAGGTACGGCGCGCTTCCAACTCACGGTAGACCTGGCCCTTCAGGCCCTCGACAGCGTCGAACGCATCGCGTCCGGCCCAGAGGCTCTTGAAGGGTTCGGCAAGCATCAACTTCATCGGTGTTGCTCCGCCAGAATCACATCCGCAGCGTGCTGCGGCATGCTGTAAAGGTCGGCCGTCTCGGCGAACGCCAGGCCATTTCGGCTCCAGGTCGCGCGTGCAGCGTCGTCGGTCAACATGGTGGTGAGGTATTGATTGAGCTGCGCCTGTTCCAGCGGCTCATCCAGCACCAGGCCGCTCTGGGCCTCGGCAATGTAATGGGCATAACCGCAGACCGCGCTGACCAGCACCGGCAGGCCGGCCACCAGGGCCTCCAGCAATACGGTGCCGGTGTTTTCGTTGTAGGCCGGGTGAATCAGCAGGTCGGCGCCCAGCAGGAACCGCGGGATATCGCTGCGGCCCTTCATGAACTGCACCTGGTCGCTCAACCCCAGCGCAGCACTTTGCACCTGGAATACCTTGGGGTCGTCCTGGCCGATTACAAACAGCCGGGTGCGTTTTTTCAGCGCCGAGGGCAATGCCGCCAGGGCCTTGAGGCTGCGGTCCACACCCTTGGTCTTGAACCCGGAACCGATCTGCACCAGCAGCAGGTCGTCATCCTTGAGCTTGAATTCGCGACGAAAATCCGCCCGGATCTCGGCGGCGTTGGCCGGTGCCCGGCGGTCCTGGGCGATCCCCGGCGGCAGCAGATGGAAGCGCTCCAGCGGGGTGTCGTAGTGCTTGATGAACAGCGGCTGCTGGACCTCGGAGATCATCAGGATCTCGGTCTTGGCGTCCTTGGCGAACACCGCGCGCTCGTACTCGGCAAAGTGCCGGTAACGGCCCCAGCGCCGGTACAGGGAGTGCCGCAGGTTCTGTGCCTTGTCCTCGAAACAGCCATCGGCGGCGTAGTACACGTCCAGCCCCGGCATCTTGTTGAAACCCACCAGCCGGTCCACCGGGCGCTTGGCCAGGTCGGCCTCCATCCAGGCGCAGAGCTTTTCATTGCGACGATGGTTGAACAGCGCCTTGACCGGCGCCACCAGCACTTCGAAACCGGGAGGGACATCGCCTTCCCAGATCAGGGTGTAGACACGGATCTGATGCCCGCGCCGCTGGCACTCCAGGGCGATGCGCATGAAATCGCGCTGCAGGCCGCCGAAGGGGAAATACTTATAAAGGACAAAAGCCAATTGCATCAGCGCGGCTCCTCAGCCAGTAACAGGGTGCTCAGTCGGCTGGCGACACGCTCGGGATTCAGGCGAGTGAAGCACAGCGGCCACTCGCGTTTGAGGTCATAACGCTGCTGGTCCACAGCGGTGGGCTGATAGGTGCATTTCTTCTGCAGGCACGGCGCGCACGGGAAGTTGCTGCCCAGGTGGATTTGCACCCGGCCATAGGCGCCGGTCAGCCCCGGGTTGGTCGGCCCGAACAGTGAGATGGTCGGTACATCCAGTGCCGCGGCGAGGTGGCCCAGCCCGGTGTCCACGGCCACGCAGGCCTGGGCATCGGCCAGCACCTTGGCGACCCCGGCCAGGTTCAGCTTCGGCAGCACCGTGGCGTTTTTCAGGCCGCTGGCGATGCGCTCGGCGCGAGCCTTTTCCGCGGGGTTGCCCCAGGGCAACTTGACCTCGACGCCGAGCATGCCCATGCGTTCGGTCAGCTCGCGCCAGTAGGCCTCGGGCCAGTGCTTGGTGTCCCAGGTGGTGCCATGCAGGAACAGCACGAAGGGCTTCTTGCGCGGCAACTCCACGAGTTTTTCGACGTTCAGGCCATAGTCGCCCAGGCCCTGGGGCAGGTCGTAGCCCAGGGCCACGGCGAACAGTTGGCGCACGCGCTCCACCGCGTGCTGCCCACGGGCCACCGCCAGGCGCCGGGAATAGAAGCGTGAAGCCAGAGGCTCGCGGGCCGAGTTCTTGTCCAGCCCAGCCACCGGGGCACGCACGTAACGGGTCAGCCAGGCACTCTTGAGCAGGCCTTGGGCATCGATCACCAGGTCGTACTTGGTCGAGCGCACGCTCTGCTTGAAGCGCCGCCACTCGCCACTCTTGATGGTCTGCCAGATGTTCTTGCGCCAGCGACGGATCGCCACCGGTATCACCTTGCCTACCGCCGGATGCCAGGTGGGAATTTCGGCAAAGCCCTCTTCCACCACCCAGTCGAACTTGATCCCGGGGATCGCCCGCGCAGCATCGGTAAGGGCCGGCAATGCATGGATCACATCACCCAGGGAGGACGTCTTGATCAACAGTACCCGCAACTTACTGGACCTCGACCACGGTGCCCTGCAACCGCTGCAGGGCTTCGTTCACCGGCTGCGGCAACAACTGGCGCAGGCAGTTGTAATGGCCGAAGCGGCAGGTGCGGTCAAAGCACGGGCTGCATTCGATGCCCAGGCGCACCACCTCGACCTGATCTGCCAGGGGCGGGGTGAAGCCCGGCGAAGTCGAGCCGTACACCGCCACCAGCGGGCGATTGAGCGCCGCAGCCACGTGCATCAACCCGGAATCGTTGGACACCACCGAATCGGCGCAGGACAGCAGATCGATGGCCTCGGCCAGGGACGTTTCGCCACTGAGGTTGCTCGATTCCTCGCGCAAGCCGGGAATCAGCCGCCCGCGAATCTCTTCGCCCACAGCATGGTCATTCTTCGAGCCGAACAGCCAGACCTGCCAGCCTTCGCGGATCTTCGCCTCGGCGACCTGGGCGTAGTGCTCGGACGGCCAGCGCTTGGCTTCGCCGAACTCCGCCCCTGGGCACAGCGCCAGCACCGGCCGATCGAGAGTCAGACCGAACTTGGCCAGGGCGGCCTCACGGCTTTGCGGATCGATCTGCAGGCTCGGCCGCGGATAAGGCTTGGGCAGCTCGGCCCCCGGCTCATAGGCCAGGGCCATGAAGCGCTCGATCATCAGCGGATAACGTTCTTTGTCGAGCTTGCGCACGTCATTGAGCAGGCCGTAGCGGAACTCGCCGCGCCAGCCGGTGCGTTTGGGAATGCCGGCAAAAAACGGCACCAGCGCCGACTTCAGCGAGTTGGGCAGCAGGATCGCCTGATCGTACTGGCCAGCCAGGGACTTGCCGATCCGCCGGCGGGTCGCCAGTTCCAGGGCGCCATGGCCCAGGGGAAAGCTCAGGGCCCGACGCACCTGGGGCATGCGTTCGAGGATCGGCCGGCTCCACTCGGGGGCCAGCACGTCGATCTCGCATTGTGGATGACGCTGTTTCAGACACTCGAAGAGTGTCTGCGCCATCACCATGTCACCGACCCAACTGGGCCCAACGATCAGAATATTCATGTGGTTTCCATAAACGAACCGGGGAGGCATACGCCTCCCCGCCTCGAGAATCCAGCACCGCGGCCTTCACCGCCGGTTCAGTTTGGGCGAGCCGGCAAGGCCCGCCGAATACATGGTTGGCCTTCTCAGGCCGCTTAGCTTAGCCCCAGCTCGCGCCAAATTCGTAACACTTCCCGTCGTTCGGTCACAAATTGATCACCGGTAATGATTCCGGCCTCATTCTGCAACGCCTGCCGGTGAGCCGCGGAACGGTAGGCCTTGTAGACCTCGCGCAGCAGGCTGGCATCGCTCGCGGGCATCAGCCCGACTTGCTCCAGACCTTCCAGGATGCGGATGTTATCGGTATAGCGCAGCAGTGACGGGTGCTCTTCGGACCACGCCAGGGCCGCGTATTGCACCATAAATTCGATATCGACGATACCTCCGGCGTCCTGCTTGAGGTCGAACGGCGCCGTGGCTTCGAAGGCGTTGGCTGCGGTTCCGGCGGCGGTCAGGCGGCTGCCCAGGTTGTCGCGCATCTTGGCCCGCATCTCGCTGACTTCCTGGCGCAGCTTGGGCAGGTCGCGTTTTTTCCCCAGCACCGCGGCCCTGACCTTTTCAAAGGCCTGGCCCACATCCTGGCTGCCCACCAGCACCCGCGCCCGCACCAGCGCCTGGTGCTCCCAGGTCCAGGCCTCGTTTTCCTGATAGCGGGCAAAGGCCCCCAGGGAGCTCACCAGCAACCCCGAAGCGCCGGAAGGCCGCAGGCGCATATCCACTTCATAGAGCTGGCCGGAGTTGGTCTGGGTGGTCAGCAGGTGAATGATGCGCTGCCCCAGCCGGGTGAAGAACTGCGCACCGTCTATGGGTTTGGGCCCGTCGGTTTCCGCCTGGGGGTCGCCATCATGAATGAACACCAGGTCCAGGTCGGAACCGTGGCCCAGCTCGATGCCGCCGACCTTGCCGTAACCGACAATGATGAAGCCCGGGTCGCACAAGGTGCCGTCGGTACGCAGCGGTGCACCGTGCTTGGACACCGTCTGGCGCCAGGCCAGGGCCAGCACCTGCTCCAGGATCGCTTCGGCGAGCCAGGTCAGGTAATCGCTGACTTTCATTAAAGGCAGGCTGCCGGCGATCTCCGAGGCAGCCACTCGCAGGCGGTGGGCCAGCTTGAAGTGGCGCAGGGCTTCCATCTGCTGCTCCAGGTCATCCTCGGGAATGCGCGTCAGGCGCTCGCGCAACTCGGCAGCCAGTTCCGGCGCCAGGGGCGGCTTGAACAGGCGCCCCTCGTTGAGCAGTTCATCCAGCAGCAGGGGGAAGCGGGTGATCTGCTCGGCGATCCACGGGCTGGCAGCGCACAAGGTCAGCAGACGACGTAGAGCCCCCGGGTTCTCGGTGAGCAGCACCAGATAGGCCGAACGCCGCGCCACGGCTTCCACCAGCGGTAGCACTCGCTCCAGCACCAGGTCCGGATTGGCGTGCTCCACCGCCTGGGCCAGCAACCGCGGAATAAAGGCATCCAGACGTTCGCGTCCCAGGCGTTGCATGGCACGTAGCTGCGGGCTGCCCCGCAGACCGGCCAGGGCACGCAGGGCCTTGGGCGCATCGACGAAGCCGCCCTCCTGCAACTGGCGGCAGGCGGCCTCCTCGTCCTGGGCTTCCTCCCACAGCGGCAGCCATTCGCCACCCACCACCACTTCGCTTTCGGCGCCTTCATCCTCATCCGGGTCGGCGATGACCTGACGGAAGTGCCAATCTACCCGGCCGCGCCAGTGCATCAACTGTTCGTGGAAGGCGTTCCAGTCGGCAAAGCCCAGCATGAAGGCGATCCGCGCCTGATCCTGGGGATTGTCCGGAAGCATCTGCGTCTGGCGATCGGCGATGGCCTGGATCGCGTGCTCGGTGTAGCGCAGGAACTCATAGCCTTCGCGCAGCTCGCTGATCACGGCAGGCGGCAGGTAGCCCTGCCCTTCCAGAGTGCCCAGCACCTTTAATAGAGGACGCTGCTGCAGGCTCAGGTCGCGTCCGCCATGGATCAGCTGGAAAGCCTGGGCGATGAACTCGACCTCGCGGATCCCCCCCGAGCCCAGCTTGATATTGTCGGCCATGCCCTTGCGCCGGACTTCCTGCTGGATCAGCTGCTTCATGGTGCGCAGCGCCTCGATGGCGGAAAAGTCCAGGTAACGGCGATAGACGAAAGGCCGCAGCATGTCCAGCAACTGCGCACCGGCGGCCTGATCCCCTGCCACCACCCGGGCCTTGATCATGGCGTAGCGTTCCCAGTCGCGCCCCTGATCCTGGTAGTACTGCTCCAGCGCATTGAAGCTCAGCACCAGGGCACCGGCAGAACCATAGGGCCGCAGGCGCATGTCGACGCGGAACACGAACCCGTCGACGGTCATCGGGTCCAGAGCCTTGATCAGGCGCTGCCCGAGGCGAATGAAGAACTCCTGATTATCCAGGGGCCGCTTGACGCCGACGGTCTCGCCGCCTTCGGGGTAGGCGAAGATCAGGTCGATGTCCGACGACAGGTTGAGTTCCACCGCCCCCAGCTTGCCCATGCCGAGGATCACCATCTGCTGCGGCTCGCCACTGCGCCCGCCGGTGGGCACGCCGAACTGCTGGGTGTGACGCAGATACAACCATTGATAGGCCTGGTCGATGCAGGCGTCGGCCAGATCGGAAAGGTCGCGGCAGGTCTGCACCAGATCCGCCTGGCGGGTCAGGTCGCGCCAGATGATCCGCACCTGCTGGCGGGTGCGCTGGCGCCGCAGCACGCGCCCCAATTGATCCTCGCTCTCGGCCGCCTGCACCGCGGCGGCGATTTGCGCGCACAACTCCCCAGGCGCGAATGGGCGATCCAGCTCGCCGCTGCGCACCAGCTCCAGCAACATCAAAGGGTCACGCAGGCTCTGTTCAATGACAAAGTCGCTGGCGGCGCCCACCCGGGCGAACTCTGCCCAGCGTTCGGTGCTCCAGTCGGCCAACCCGGGATCGCCTTCCAGGGCCGCGACGGCGCCACGCAACGACTGCTCTGCGCGGCTGACCAATGGCAAGAGAATCGCGGGGACGGGGGCAAGCGCGGGCAGGCTCATGGGCTATCCTTGATCGGCGTGGAAAATGCGGGCGGGGACGGATGTCGCGGGCAGGTCGCCTGATGGACTGTCGAACAAAAGTTAGAAATAGCTGAAAATAGGTTTTTTTTAGCAGCCAGCATTAATTTATTACCTATTCCCGTTAGTCATCGACCAACAGTAACGATTATTCTCACAACGCAGCAGGAGGCCACAAGCCGCTCTTCTGTAGTTTTACTACTCGTATATACATTCGAAAGGCTGAAATGGCCGACGATTTGTAGTAAAACTACACGCCGCTGGATCAACCTCCGGCAATCCAAGAATTTATAATCGTCTGCCCAAAAGGCCAGTCGCAAACTCAGGCAACCGATTCTGGAAGCCTTTCCGCCCTGGAGCAAGCCATGCAAGACCTCGATCCCGTCGAAACCCAGGAATGGCTGGACGCCCTGGAATCGGTTCTCGACAAAGAAGGCGAAGACCGTGCTCACTATCTGATGACCCGTATGGGCGAACTCGCGACCCGCAGCGGCTCGCAACTGCCCTACGCCATCACCACGCCGTACCGCAACACGATTCCCGTCACCCACGAAGCACGCATGCCTGGCGACCTGTTCATGGAACGCCGCATTCGCTCGCTGGTACGTTGGAACGCGTTGGCCATGGTCATGCGTACGAACCTGAAAGATTCTGACCTGGGCGGTCACATCTCCAGCTTCGCCTCCAGCGCCACCTTGTATGACATCGGCTTCAACTACTTCTTCCAGGCCCCGACCGACGAACACGGCGGCGACCTGATCTACTTCCAGGGTCACGCATCGCCTGGCGTCTACGCCCGTGCGTTCATGGAAGGCCGCATCACCGAAGACCAGATGAACAACTTCCGCCAGGAAGTCGATGGCAATGGCCTGTCGTCCTACCCGCACCCTTGGCTGATGCCTGATTTCTGGCAGTTCCCGACCGTTTCCATGGGGCTGGGCCCGATCCAGGCGATCTACCAGGCGCGCTTCATGAAGTACCTGGAAGCCCGTGGCTTCATCCCTGCCGGCAAACAGAAAGTCTGGTGCTTCATGGGCGACGGCGAGTGCGACGAGCCGGAATCCCTGGGCGCGATCTCCCTGGCCGGCCGCGAGAAGCTGGACAACCTGATCTTCGTCATCAACTGCAACCTGCAGCGCCTCGACGGCCCGGTTCGCGGCAACGGCAAGATCATCCAGGAACTCGAAGGCGTGTTCCGTGGCGCCCAGTGGAACGTCAACAAGGTGGTCTGGGGCCGTTTCTGGGACCCACTGCTGGCCAAGGACGTCGACGGCATCCTGCAGCGCCGCATGGACGAAGTCATCGACGGCGAGTACCAGAACTACAAGGCCAAGGACGGCGCGTTCGTCCGCGAGCACTTCTTCAACACCCCTGAACTCAAGGCGATGGTTGCCGATCTGTCCGACGACGAGATCTGGAAACTCAACCGTGGCGGCCATGACCCGTACAAGGTCTATGCGGCCTACCACGAGGCGGTCAACCACAAAGAGCAGCCGACCGTCATCCTGGCCAAGACCATCAAGGGTTATGGCACCGGCGCCGGCGAAGCGAAGAACACCGCGCACAACACCAAGAAAGTCGACGTCGACAGCCTGAAGCTGTTCCGCGACCGTTTCGACATTCCGGTGAAAGACGACGACATCGAGAACCTGCCGTTCTTCAAACCAGAAGAAGGCAGCGCCGAAGCCCGCTACCTGAGCGAGCGTCGTGCCGCACTGGGCGGTTTCGTGCCGCAGCGTCGCGCCAAGAGCTTCAGCGTCCCGACTCCGCCACTGGATACCCTCAAGGCCATCCTCGACGGCTCGGGCGACCGTGAAATCTCCACCACCATGGCCTTCGTGCGGATCCTCGCGCAGCTGGTCAAGGACAAGGAAATCGGCCAGCGCATCGTGCCGATCATCCCGGACGAAGCCCGTACCTTCGGTATGGAAGGCATGTTCCGCCAGTTGGGCATCTACTCCTCCGTCGGCCAGCTCTACGAGCCAGTCGATAAAGACCAGGTGATGTTCTACCGCGAAGACAAGAAGGGCCAGATCCTCGAAGAAGGCATCAACGAAGCGGGCGCCATGAGCTCCTTCATCGCTGCCGGTACTTCGTACTCCAGCCACAACCAGCCAATGCTGCCGTTCTACATCTTCTATTCGATGTTCGGCTTCCAGCGTATCGGCGACCTGGCCTGGGCTGCCGGCGACAGCCGTACCCGCGGCTTCCTGATCGGCGGTACTGCCGGGCGCACCACCCTCAACGGGGAAGGCCTGCAGCACGAAGACGGTCACAGCCACATGCTGGCCGGGACCATCCCGAACTGCCGCACCTTTGATCCGACCTACGGCTACGAGCTGGCGGTGATCATCCAGGACGGCATGAAGAAGATGACCGAAGAGCAACAGGACGTCTTCTACTACATCACCGTGATGAACGAGTCCTACCAGCAGCCAGCCATGCCGGCCGGTGTCGAGGAAGGCATCATCAAGGGCATGTACCTGCTGGAAGAAGACACCCGCGAGGCCGCGCACCACGTGCAACTGATGGGCTCCGGCACCATCCTGCGCGAAGTTCGCGAAGCCGCGAAGATCCTGCGTGACGAGTTCAACGTCGCTGCCGACGTCTGGAGCGTGACCAGCTTCAACGAACTGCGCCGCGACGGCCTGGCCGTGGAACGCAGCAACCGCCTGCACCCTGGCCAGAAGCCGAAGCTGAGCTATGTCGAAGAGTGCCTGAACGGCCGCAAGGGTCCGGTCATCGCCTCCACCGACTACATGAAGCTGTTCGCCGAACAGATCCGCCAGTGGGTCCCATCCAAGGAGTTCAAAGTCCTGGGCACCGACGGTTTCGGCCGCAGCGACAGCCGCAAGAAACTGCGTCACTTCTTCGAAGTAGACCGTCATTTCGTGGTGTTGGCAGCCCTGGAAGCCTTGGCTGACCGTGGTGACATCGAACCTAAGGTCGTGGCTGAAGCCATCACCAAGTTCGGTATCAACCCGGAAAAACGCAACCCACTGGACTGCTGAGGAGACTTTCTGTGAGCGAACTCATTCGCGTACCTGACATCGGCAGCGGTGAAGGTGAAGTAATCGAACTGTTTGTGAAGGTCGGCGACCGTATCGAAGCCGACCAGAGCATCCTGACCCTGGAATCGGACAAGGCCAGCATGGAAGTGCCGGCCCCGAAAGCCGGCGTCATCAAGAGCCTCAAGGTGAAGCTGGGCGACCGTCTGAAAGAAGGCGACGAACTGCTCGAACTGGAAGTCGAGGGCGCCGCTGCTGCGGCCCCGGCGGCTGCTCCTGCGGCAAAAGCTGAAGCCAAACCGGCTGCTGCTCCTGCCGCAGCGCCAGCCCCAGCCGCAGCCCCTGCTGCCGCTTCGGTTCAGCAAGTGCACGTGCCGGACATCGGTTCGTCGGGCAAGGCCCAGATCATCGAGATCCAGGTCAAGGTCGGCGACAAGGTCGAGGCTGATCAATCGCTGATCACCCTGGAATCCGACAAGGCAAGCATGGAAATCCCGTCGCCTGCCGCTGGCGTGGTCAAGGCCATCAGCGTCAAGCTCAACGACGAAGTCGGCACCGGCGACCTGATCCTGGACCTGGAAGTGGCGGGTGCTGCGGCTCCTGCTGCCGCTCCGGCCCAGGCTGCTGCTCCGGCCGCTGCCGCTGCGCCTGCTCCTGCAGCAGCCCCGGCTGCTCCAGTGGCTGACAGTGTTCAGGACATCCACGTTCCGGACATCGGTTCGGCCGGTAAGGCCAAGATCATCGAGGTGCTGGTCAAGGCTGGCGACAGCGTTGAAGCCGACCAGTCGCTGATTACCCTGGAATCCGACAAGGCGAGCATGGAAATTCCATCGCCTGCCGCTGGCGTGGTGGAAAGCGTTTCCATCAAGCTGGACGACGAAGTCGGCACCGGCGATCTGATTCTCAAGCTGAAAGTCAAAGGCGCAGCGCCTGCTGCTGCCCCGGCTCCGGCTGCGGCGCCAAGCGCTCCGGCTCCAGCCGCCGCTGCTGCCCCGGCTGCCGCTGCACCTGCTGCCGCCCCGGCCGCCGCACCTGCCAAGCCAGGCGCGAAAGTTCACGCCGGCCCGGCTGTGCGTCAACTGGCCCGTGAATTCGGCGTCGAGCTGAGCGCTGTCGGCGCCAGCGGCCCGCACGGTCGCATCCTGAAAGAAGACGTGCAGGTCTACGTCAAGGCCATGATGCAGAAGGCCAAGGAAGCGCCAGCTGCTGGCGGCGCAACCGGTGGCGCGGGCATCCCGCCGATTCCGGTCGTGGACTTCAGCCGCTTCGGTGAAATCGAAGAAGTGCCGATGACCCGCCTGATGCAGGCCGGCGCCGCCAACCTGCACCGCAGCTGGCTGAACGTGCCACACGTGACTCAATTCGACTCGGCCGACATCACCGAGCTGGAAGCTTTCCGCGTTGCACAGAAGGCCGTGGCCGAGAAGGCCGGCGTCAAGCTGACCATCCTGCCGCTGCTGCTCAAGTCCTGTGCCCACCTGCTCAAGGAACTGCCGGACTTCAACAGCTCCCTGGCGCCAAGCGGCAAGGCGATCATCCGCAAGAAGTACGTGAACATCGGCTTCGCCGTGGACACTCCGGATGGCCTGCTGGTACCGGTGATCAAGAACGTCGACCAGAAGAGCCTGCTGCAACTGGCGGCCGAGGCAGCTTCCCTGGCGGAAAAAGCCCGCACCAAGAAGCTCTCCGCGGACGAGATGCAAGGCGCCTGCTTCACCATCTCTAGCCTCGGGCACATTGGCGGCACCGGTTTCACGCCGATCGTCAACGCGCCGGAAGTGGCGATCCTCGGTGTTTCCAAGGCCACCATCCAGCCAGTCTGGGACGGCAAGGCCTTCCAGCCGAAACTGATGCTGCCACTGTCCCTGTCCTACGATCACCGTGTGATCAACGGCGCGGCCGCCGCACGCTTCACCAAGCGCCTGAGCGACCTGCTGGCGGACATCCGCACCATTCTGCTGTAACCCGCGTACCGGCCCTCCTGTCATGGGCGGGCCGGTAGCGCACGCTTTCCGAGCGCCACGCTCGTACCTCAACCCCGTCAATTTGGCGGGGCTTTTTTTGCCAGAAAAACGTCGCCAATTGCCCGTCAGTGCACGACGTTAAACAGCAAAAAAGTTACTTTGCAGAAATCCTTCTGCCTGCCGATACAGGTTTATAGCACTTAGCCTTCATCTTACTTGTCAGTCGATGCGCCATGATGCAACCTTGCCGCAGGCAACAGTAAAGAGGGCGTGAGCCCGGCGCGATCAGCAATTTCGAAGCGAGTTTCCCCATGAAAAGCCAACCCGATGCCGCCAGCCGTATGGCGGCCGAGGTAGTGACGCAGTTGCCTGTGCCCTCGCGGCTCGGCATGTTGCGTTTCGAACGGCTGAATGAAGCGAGCTGGGCGCTGCTGTTTCTCGATCCCAATTGCGAACGCCAGTTCGGCCTGCCCGCCGTCGAACTCTGCGCCCTGGTCGGCTCGCCCTATGCCAGCCTGATGGAGCCCGAAGCCCGCTATCAGTTGCACGACACCATCCAGCAGCAACTGAGCAACAGCTCCCATTACCTGATCCGCTATACCCTGCACACCGCCCAGGGGCCCTTGAGCATCCTCGAGCTGGGCGAAGCCTACAAACAGCACAACCGGCACCTGCTGCGCGGCTACCTGTTGGTGGTCGAAGGGCTGTTCAGCGATGCTTCGGCGCTGCCGGCACTGGATCTGGAAACCCAGAACACCCGCCTGCAGATCGCCCTGGAACTCAACCAGCGGGCCCAGCAGGAGCAATTGCAGCACCTGGAACGGGTGCGTGCGCAGCAGGATTTGATTCTGCTCCTGACCCGCCAGCGCTACAGCACCGGCAATTCGTTGAAGGAAGCTGCCGAACTGATTACCCGCAGCGCCTGCGACATCTACCAGATCGACTGCGCCAGCATCTGGAACCTGGAAGACCAGCAACTGGTGCCGATTGCCGCCTATCACCGCGGCCCCCAGGAATACCGCATGCCGGAGTCCATCGACGCCAGCAGCTTTCCCGACTACCTGGAAGCCCTGCACAGCTGCCGCGCCATCGACGCGCAGAACGCCATGCGCGACCCGCGAACCCGGGAGATGGCCGAGAGCCTGCGCCCGCGGGACGTCAACGCCATGCTCGACGCCAGCATCCGCATCGACGGCCAGGTGGTCGGCGTACTGTGCCTGGAACAGACCGGCATGACCCGGGCCTGGCAGTCCGACGAGATCGCCTTCGCCGGCGAACTGGCAGACCAGTTCGCCCAGGTCATCAACAATCACAACCGGCGGGCCGCCACCAGCGCCCTGCACCTGTTCCAGCGCGCCGTGGAACAGAGCGCCAACGCCTTCCTGCTGGTCAATTGCGACGGCGTGGTGGAGTACGTCAACCCCAGCTTCACGGCGATCACCCAATACAGCACCGAAGAGGTCCATGGCCACCGCCTGTCCGAACTGCCGGCCCTGGAAAACCTCAGCGAGCTGCTGTTCGACGCTCCGTCCAGCCTGGCCAAGAGCAACAGCTGGCAGGGCGAGTTCAAGAGCCGGCGCAAGAACCTGGAGCCTTACTGGGGCCAGCTGTCTATCTCCAAGGTGTATGGCGACAACCGCGAGCTGACCCACTACATCGGCATCTACGAAGACATCACCCAGACCAAGCTCGCCCAGCAGCGCATCGAGCGCCTGGCCTACACCGACAACCTGACCAACCTGGGCAACCGCCCCGCCTTCATCCGCAACCTCGATGAACGCTTTGCCCGAGACAGCGATACCCCGATCAGCCTGCTGCTGGTGGACATCGACAATTTCAAGCGGATCAACGACAGCCTCGGCCACCAGACCGGCGACAAACTGCTGATCAGCCTGGCCCGGCGCCTGCGCAACAGCCTGAGCCCCAGCGGCAGCCTGGCGCGCTTCGCCAGCAACGAATTCGCCGTGCTGCTGGACAACACCGACCTGGAAACCGGGCAACAGATCGCCAGCCAGTTGCTGATGACCCTGGACAAGCCGATGTTCGTCGACAACCAGTTGATCAGCGTCACCGGCTCCGTGGGCCTGGCCAGTGCGCCGCTGCACGGCCGTGACCCGCAGACCCTGATGCGCAACGCCGGCCTGGCCCTGCACAAGGCCAAGGCCAACGGCAAGCACCAGGTGCAGGTGTTCACCGAGGCGCTGAACGCCGAGGCCAGCTACAAACTGTTCGTCGAGAACAACCTGCGCCGCGCCCTGACCCAGAACGAGCTGGACGTGTTCTACCAGCCCAAGCTGTGCCTGCGCAGCGGCCGCCTGCTGGGCATGGAGGCGCTGCTGCGCTGGAACCATCCGGAAAAGGGCATGATCCGCCCCGACCAGTTCATCAGCGTGGCGGAAGAAACCGGCCTGATCATCCCCATCGGCAAGTGGATCGCCCGCCAGGCCTGCCGCATGAGCAAGCAACTGACCGCCGCCGGCATGGGCAACCTGCACGTGGCCATCAACCTGTCGCCCAAGCAGTTTTCCGACCCGGACCTGGTGGCCTCCATCGCCAGCATCCTCAAGGAAGAACAACTGCCCTCCTCGCTGCTGGAGCTTGAGCTGACAGAGGGCCTGCTGCTGGAAGCCACCGACGACACCCACCAGCAGCTGGAACAACTGAAAAAACTCGGCCTGACCCTGGCCATGGACGACTTCGGCACCGGCTATTCGTCCCTGAGTTACCTGAAGAAATTCCCCATCGATATCATCAAGATCGATCGCAGCTTCATCCACGAGATCCCCGACAACCAGGACGACATGGAAATCACCTCTGCGGTGATCGCCATGGCCCACAACCTGAAGATCAAGGTGGTCGCCGAAGGCATCGAGACCGCCGAGCAACTGGCCTTCCTGCGCCGCCATCGCTGCGACGTGGGCCAGGGCTACCTGTTCGACCGGCCGATTCCCGGCTCCGAGCTGATTGCCAAGCTCAAGCGTTATCCTCGTGGCCCAATTGCCTGACAGCGCTGTAACACTCGGGCAAACTGCGTGTCTATCGACTGACTGACTCCCCAACCTGACTGGAGGACTGCAACATGGTCTTGCGCTCGGAAATTCTGGTGAACAAAAACGTGCTTCCAACCAAAGAACAAGCTCTGCCTGGCCGTGAAACCCCCATGGCCCTACCTGCCGAACACTACGTCAACGGCAACCCGCTGCTGGGCCCGTTTCCGGGCAATGTGGATTTCGCCATCTTCGGCCTGGGCTGTTTCTGGGGTGCCGAACGGCGATTCTGGCAGCGCGAAGGCGTGTTCAGCACGTGCGTGGGTTATGCCGGCGGCTTCACCCCGAACCCGACCTACGAAGAAGTCTGCTCGGGCCTGACCGGGCATACCGAAGTGGTGCTGGTGGTGTACGAGCCGGAAAAGGTCAGCTACAAGGAATTGCTGGCGATGTTCTGGGAACTGCATAACCCGACCCAGGGCATGCGCCAGGGCAATGACATCGGCACCCAGTACCGCTCGGTGATCTACGCCACCAATCCGACCCAGCTGGAGCAGGCGCTGCACAGCAGGGACGTGTTCCAGGCGGAGCTGACCAAGGCCGGCCTGGGCACCATCACCACGGAAATCGAAGAAGCGCCGACCGTGTACTTCGCCGAGGCTTACCACCAGCAGTACCTGGCGAAGAACCCTGAAGGCTATTGCGGGATCGGCGGCACCGGCGTGACCTGCCCGATCTGAGTCCTTGGGCCGGCCAGCCGGCTCCTGCAACCTTCCGCAGGAGCTGGCTGGCCAGCGACCCTTTACTCTGCGATCAACCAGTCCATCTGCCAGCCGCCCTGGGTCTGGCCGAGCTTCTTCGACAGCCAGGGCAGCAGCTCGCGCAACTCCTCTTCCAGGCCCCAAGGCGGGTTGGCGATCGCCAGGCCCGAACCGTTGAGGCTGTTGGGCGTATCCAGCGGATGCACCAGCAACTCCACCCGCAGCAGCTTCGGCGCACCGGTACCGGCCAGGTCCTGATAGAAGCGTCGCAGGGCGCGCTGGTCCTTGACCGGGTACCAGATGGCCGCCACGGTCTGGCGCATGCGGCCAATGGCTTCCTTCAGCGAGGCCGCACAGCGCTGCATCTCGTCCAGTTGCTCGAAAGGCGGGTCGATGAGCATCACCGCGCGTTTTTCCGCCACCGGCAGCAGGGCCCGGGCCACGTGCCAGCCCTCGCCCAGGTGCACCGCTACCCGCCGGTCACCCTTCATGTTGTCCTTGAGCAGCAGGCCGTCTTCCGGGTGTTTCTCGTTGAGCAGCACCCGATCCTGGGAACGGGTCAGGCGCCGAGCCAGTTCCGGCGAGCCCGGGTAGTAACGCAACTCGCCATCGGGGTTCATCTTGTGCAGCACCTGCATGTAATCGGCGGTCAGCGCCGGCAGGTCCTCGTCGCCCCACAGGCGGGCGATGCCTTCCAGGTACTCGCCGGTGCGCGTGGCCTGGTCGCCCTTGAGGTCATACAGGCCGATACCGGCGTGGCTGTCGAGGTAGGCGAACGGCTGCTCCTTGCGCGACATCAGGGCGATGAGGCGGGTCAGGGTCAGGTGTTTGAAGACGTCGGCGTGATTGCCGGCGTGGAAGGCGTGACGATAGTTCATGGTTGCTCCTGCGCAGGGGGGCAAGTTTACCCTGTGCGCAGGCTGTCGTCAGTTCAGAGCGGGGCCGTACCCGGCGCAGGCGACGACGGGCACGGCCAGGGTTTCAGACGAACTCGTGGCTGACTTGCGACCACAGGCTGACCCGCCGCCCGGACGTTTCGAACACCTCGATCTCGCGCTTGATCCCGCCACTGTCCTTCCAGCCCGGCAGGTCGAGCACGATCAGCTCCTCCATCATCGCCATGTACAGCGCATCCACCGGCGCCCAGAGCTTGCCGATGGCGGCATTGTCCTTGCCCGCCAGGCACAGGTTGATCGGGTGGGACATGCTCACCTGGCTGAACACCGCATGGCCGGCTTCCAGTATCTGCGCCGCGACCTGGTTGCATTGGAGAAAACGCTCGTTGATGACGGCCGGCTCGGAATGGCTGTAGGGGCAGGCCAGGAAAATCTTGCGCATCGTTACCTCGATTTCAGGGATAGGTGATGCGGGCCGTCAGGCCCGCGCAGGTTGCAGGGCAAAGGCGGCCGCCTGTTCCTGCTCTTGCAGCTCATAGCGCTGGGCAGCCGGCACCGAGATGCGGATGGCGATCGCCACCGCCAGCAGGCCGCCGAACAGTTTGCCGAGCAGAATCGGCAGGATCAGGCTTGGCTGGAAGTTCGCAGTGAACGCCAGGTGGTCGCCGATCAGCGCCTGGGCGCAGACCCCCAGGGCCACGCACAGCACCTTGTCGCGGGCGGTCATGTGCTTGAACAGGTGGAAGGTGGCGATGATGTTGGCAAACACCATGATGAACCCCGCGGCACCGGTGCTGGACAGGTTCAGATGGCGTCCCAGCAGTTCCATGGGCTTCTTGCAGTAGCGCTGGAACAGGTAGCAGATGGGGAAGGTACCGGCGAGCATGATGCCGATGTAGCCGGCGATCTCGATCGCCCGGAACAGCTCCTTTTCGTCGGCGAACATCGGGTCGAAGCCCCAGCCGCCGAAGTTGATGCTGAAGAACTTGGTGAAGTGCTCGACGATGCTCAGGGCCAGGATCAGCTTGATCGCCGCGTCCATGATCTTGCCGAACACCAGGAAGCCCCTGACCATCATCTGCGGCCGGTAGCGCAGCCCCGCCGCCAGCAGGAAGCAGAACACGAACAGCGGCGCCAGCAGCTTGAGCATGTCGACGAAGCCCAGGGACAGGTAGTACAACGCCTCGGAGTTGGTGGAAACGATGTCCCGCACCGGCAAGTGGGTAGCGGTGATGATCAGCAGCGACATCAGCACCGCGAACGGAATGCTGATCAGCCCGGCCATGGCACCCAGGGCCAGGTACTTGTGGTCCTTGCGCTCGAGCATGGTCAGGCCCACCGGGATCAGGTAGACGATGGTCGCCCCGGAGGTGTAGCCCACCAGCATTGCGGTAATCCACAGGTCACGGTTGGCGGTCAGGGCGTTGGCCAGCTGGTAGCCGCCCATGTCCACGGCAATGATCGACAGCGCCGCGATGGAGACATCCGAACCCAGGGCGTTGAAGAACGGCCCCAGGGCGTGGGAAATGCCCTGGGACAGGTAGGGAATCGCCACCATGATCCCGGCCTGGGCCAGGAACACCGGGCCGATGGAGTGGATACCGTTGACGAACTCCTTACCCAGCCCGCTCTCGGGCTTGATGATGGATGACAGGGCGCCGATCACGGCGCCGAGCATGATCAGGTAAATGACGTAGTTTCCAAATTCAGCCATGTGGGTTCATCTCTCTGAGCGTCATTTATAGGTTTCCCCCGCCGGGGAAGTTCTTGTCGAGGCCAGCTCTGGTCACTCATCGCCAAGGAGAACGATGAACCAGGTGATGAAACACAGGGCACATCCCGTGCCACAATGTGTATTAGTTGTGGTTTTTACTTTAAAACAACCATATTTCGGTCAATTCGTCTTCGCAACATTGGCCCGACCTGCCGTGGTTCCTGTGCCAACCCCATGACTGCAGGCCATTGTGAAACGTGCAAGTAAATGCTTAACTTTTCCATCGAATTTGACCGAATCAGCACATTCCTGAACCAGGAGTGTGCGTAAGTAACAAAAAATGCCCATTTGTGTGGCGAAGTACCACTAAACGGAAAACACCATGCGCCCCAACGAACGACGACAGCACATTCTCGAACTCCTGCGGCAACGGGAGCGGATTTCTGTGGAAGAGCTGGCGCGCATCACTGCCACGTCCCAGGAAACCATCCGCCGCGACCTCAGCGACCTGGCGGAAAGCGGCCTGGTCACCAAGTTCCACGGTGGCGCGGCCCTGCCCCCTACCGGCGAGCACGAAAACACCTTCCAGACCCGCATGAACGAACACGCCCAGGAGAAGCGCGCCATCGGCCGCTACGCCGCCGGCCTGTTCTGCGCGGGCGACAGCATCTTCATCGATACCGGCACCACCACCCTGTTCTTCGCTCGGGAACTGGCGCAGCACACCCGCCTGACGGTGATCACCAACTCCCTGCCGATTGCCGGCTGCATTGGCGAGTCGGGCAATCGGGTGTTCATGATCGGTGGTGAATATCGCCCCGACTCGACACAGAACGTCGGCACCCTGGCCCTGGAACAGATCACCCGTTTCAACGCCGAGCACGCGGTGATCACCATTGGCGCACTGAATGAAGACGGCGCCATGGACTTCTCCATCGAAGAAGCCGAAGTGGCCCGCGCCATGATTGCCCAGGCCCGCCAGCTGACGGTGATCGCCGATTCCTCGAAGCTGGAACGCCGCGGCCTGTTCAAGGTGTTCCCGCTGGAGCGCATAGACCGCCTGGTAATCGACCGCCAGCCCGGCCCGGAGCTGCTGGCGGCCCTGGAGAAAGCGGGCGTGGAGGTGCATCTGGTGCCACAGCCCTGAACCAGGGCCGTTGCCACAGGTAATGGCTACCACCGAAAACCACAACCAAATGACCGATATATGACCGAATAGAAAATAAAAACAACAATCATGGCCCGCATTATGCTTTGATTCCTGCACAGATCCTTGGGTGTTACCGCAGGAAATAGGCATTTATATGACCGAACTTTATCCGAACAATGTGACTTTCGATGTGGCCATCGTCGGTGGCGGGGTCGTCGGTTGCGCCATGGCCCGGCGCTTCGCCCTCGAAGGCGCACGGGTGGTGCTGCTGGAAAAGGGCAGCGACATTCTCTCCGGCGCCAGCAAGGCCAACAGCGCCATCCTGCACACCGGCTTCGACGCCCCCAGTGGCAGCCTGGAACTGCAGTGCATGCAGGCCGGCTACCAGGAATACCTGGAAATCCACTCGGCCATGAACCTGCCACTGCTCAAGAGTGGCGCGCTGGTAGTGGCCTGGAACGCCGAGGACCAGGCCAGGCTGCCGGGGATCCTCGCCCAGGCCCAGGCCAATGGGGTAGACAACGTTCGCCTGCTGGAACGCAGCGAGATCCTCGCCCTGGAGCCGCACCTGGCCAATCACGCCGTGGGCGCGGTACTGGTGCCCGACGAGCACCTGATCGACCCCTGGTCCGCCCCCCTGGGTTACCTGCAGCAGGCCATGGCCCATGGCGCCCGCGTACAGTTGCAATGCGAGGTGCAGCAAGGCCAGTTCGATGGCGACGCCTGGACCCTGCACACCAACCGGGGCACCCTGCGCAGCGCCCAGGTGATCAACTGCGCCGGGCTGTTCGGCGACACCCTGGAACACAACCTGCTGGGCCACAGCGAATTTCGCATCATGCCGCGCAAGGGCCAGTTCGTGGTCTTCGACAAGGCCGCGGCCACACTGCTGGAGCGCATCGTCCTGCCGGTACCCAACGAGCGCACCAAGGGCATAGTCCTGACCCGCACGGTGTACGGCAACCTGCTGGTGGGCCCCACCGCCGAAGAGCAGGAGGACCGCGTGCATGCAGGGCTCGACGGCCCGACCCTGCAAAGCCTGATCGATGCCGCCGTGGAGCGGATTCCCGCCCTCGCCGGGATGCCGGTCACCGCCACCTACGCCGGGCTGCGCCCCGCCAGCGAAAAGAAGGAGTACCGGATCCAGGCCGACCACGCCCGGCACTGGATCACCGTCGGCGGCATCCGCTCCACCGGGCTCACCGCCGCCCTGGGTATTGCCCGGCATGTCTACGGCCTGTACAGCCAGCGCCGCCAGCACCAGCCGGTGCGCGAACCGGTCTGGCCACAGATGCCCAATCTGGCGGAGCACTTGCCCCGCGACTGGCAGCGCCCCGGCTATGGCGAAATCGTCTGCCATTGCGAACTGGTGACCCGGCGCGAAATAGAAAGCGCCCTGCACAGCCCCCTGCCCCCTGGCGACCTGGGCGGGCTCAAGCGCCGCACCCGCGCCTGCATGGGCCGCTGCCAGGGTTTCTATTGCTCGGCCCAGGTCGCCGAACTCAGCGCCAGCCAACTGGCCGTCCCTCTTGCCACAGGTCGTTGCCATGAACAGCACTGAACTTCTTCAGGCCGAAGCGGCCATTATCGGCAGCGGCCCGGCGGGCCTGGCCGCGGCCATCGAACTGCGGCGCCAGGGTATCGGCCCGGTGATTGTCATCGAACGTGAAAGCGAAGCCGGCGGCATTCCCCGGCACTGTGCCCACCCGCCCTTCGGCATGCGCGAGTACCAGCGCCTTCTCAGCGGCCCGGCCTATGCCCGGCGCAATGTCGAAGCCGCGCTGAAAGCCGGCGTGATCCTGCTGCTGCGACACACGGTGGTCAGCCTGGAACCCGGCGGCCTGTTGCACCTGGCCACTCCAGACGGGCCACGGCAGATCCAGGCACAGAAGGTGCTGATCGCCACCGGCGCCCGGGAAACCCCGCGCTCGGCACGCCTGCTGTCCGGCGACCGCCCGGTGGGGGTGATCAACACCGGGGCCTTGCAGAACTTCCTCTATGTGCAGCACCTCAAGCCTTTCGAGCGGCCCCTGATCATCGGCACCGAACTGGTCAGCCTGTCTGCCGTGCTCAGTTGCCGACGCGCCGGTATCCGTCCGGTGGCGGTGCTGGAAGCCAATAAACGAGCCACCGCCCGCTGGCCGCTGTCGGTGTTCCCAAGGTTGCTGGGCATCCCCATGCACTTTGGCGCCGAGCTGCTGGCGATCAATGGGTGTGGCCGGGTGGAGTCGGCCCGGGTGCGCCTGGCCGACGGCCAGGTTCGCGACATTTCCTGCGACGGCGTGCTGCTCACCGGCCAGTTCACCCCGGAGTCGAGCCTGGTGCGCCTGAGCCACCTGCAACTGGACAATGGCAGCGGGGGGCCGAAGATCGACCAGTACGGCCGCTGTTCGGACCCGGCCTACTTTGCCGCCGGCAACCTGCTGCGGCCAATCGAGACGGCCGGCTGGTCCTACCGCGAAGGGCGGCGCATCGGCAGCCTGATGGCCCTGGCCCTGAGCGGCCAGCTACCCGATGCCAATGACGCCCTGACCCTGAAGTACGCCGCCCCGATCAAGCTCGGCGTGCCGGGCCGCCTGGTGCGCGGCGAACTGGCGGGCCTGGCGCACATCCAGTTGCGGGTCAGCCAGGCGGTCAGTGGCACCCTGCGGGTCCGCGCCCAGGGCCTGGAGCTCTGGAGCCGACCGGTCTCGGCACTGCCGGAACGGCGCGTGCTGATCCCCATCAAGGACCTGCACCTGCCGGAACATTTCGACCAACTGGACATCTGCATCGACCCGGCCGTCCCACAACAAGAGAAATGACCATGCGAATAGCCGCACTTGACCAGGGCACCACCAGCACCCGCGTACTGGTCGTGGACATGCAAGGCCGTGCCGATATCCAACTGGCGCTGCGCCACCAGCAGCATCACCCGCGCCCGGGCTGGGTCGAACACGACCCGCTGGAGCTGCTGGCCAACCTGCAACGCTGCCTGGAAGCCACCGGCCGGGTCGACGCCATCGGCCTGGCCAACCAGGGTGAAAGTTGCCTGGCCTGGGACGCCGTCAGTGGCGCGCCGCTGTCGCCGGTGATCGTCTGGCAGGACAACCGCAGCGCCGCGCGCATCGAAGAACTGCGCGCCAGCGGCGCCGAAGCCCTGACCCTGGAACGGGCCGGGCTGCCCCTGGATGCCTACTTCTCCGCCAGCAAGCTGGCCTGGATCGTCGACAACCTGCCGGCGGCACAGGCCGCCCTGAGTGCCGGCCGCCTGCGCCTGGGCACCACCGATGCCTACTTTCTCGATCGCCTGACCGGGGTCTACGCCACTGACATCACCACCGCCTCGCGCACCTCGCTGATGAATCTCGCCACCGGCCAGTGGGACCCGCAGTTGTGCCAGCTGTTCGGCGTGCCCCTGCAGGCCCTGCCGGAAATCCGCGCCACGGTCGGCGACTTCGGACGCATCGGCCAGACCCCCATCAGCGCCTCGGTGGTCGACCAGCAAGCCTCGCTGTACGGTCACGGCTGCCGGGAGCCGGGGGACGCCAAGATCACCTTCGGCACCGGCGCCTTCGCCCTGACAGTCACAGGCGAACAGATCATTCGCGCCCCGGAGAAAGGCCTGCTGGCCACCGTCGCCTGGCAGGCCGACGGCAAACCGGTGTATGCCATGGACGGTGGCGTGTACGACGCCAGCGCCGCAGTGGAATGGGCCGGGCGCCTGGGCCTGTTCAGCGATTTCTCGGAACTGGCAGCCTTCGATCAGCCACCGGCGATTTCCCGCGAGCTGGCGTTTGTCCCGGCCTTGTCCGGGCTTGCCTGCCCGCACTGGGATCGCAGTGCCGGGGCGGTATGGATCGGCATGAACGCCGCCACCACTCGCCAGGACCTGTGCCAGGCGGTACTGGAAGGCGTGGCCCTGCGCAGCGCGGAAGTGATCACGGCGATGGACGATCACCTCAACGTCACCGACCAGTTGTCGATTGACGGCGGCCTGGCCCGCAGCCCGTATTTCGCCCAGTTCCTGGCCGATATCCTGCAACGCACCATAGTCACCCAGCGCTTCGACGAACTCACCGCCCTGGGCTGCGCCGCCCTCGCCGCCCGCGGCCTGGGGCTGGAGTTGCCAGAGCTGGACAACACCCGCACCGACTACCGGCCGCGTATCGACCGGGCCACGGCAGACGCCTGGCGCTGCACCTTCAGCACCGCGGTCAAGCGCTCCCAGGGCTGGTCCCAGCCGCGCTGAAACCGCCCGCCGGCTATGGATGGCCGGCCCTTTCCTGCCGCACCTCGGGACCCTTGCCCATCCGCCGCGCCTATTGGACACTGACGCGCCTGCCCGCGGCCAAGCGGCGGGCACATCAAACGGTTGCTGGCGACTCAGACACACGGGACCACTGACTGCTGCGCGGGCACACGACCTGCCTGGCTGTGCTCATTAATGGATTAGCCAGGGTCTGTTACCGCTTGGTGACAAGCCCTTAGTCGAGGATTTATGAAAGACGCAACGATTGCGCTGCACCATGGATTCAAGTCGGACCCGACCACCAAGGCCGTGGCCGTGCCCATCTACCAGAACGTCGCCTTCGAGTTCGACAATGCCCAGCACGGCGCTGACCTGTTCAACCTCGATGTGCCCGGCAACATCTACACCCGCATCATGAACCCCACCAACGATGTGCTGGAACAGCGCATGGCCGCCCTGGAAGGCGGGATCGCCGGGCTGGCGGTGGCCGCCGGCAGTGCCGCCATCCACTACGCGATCCAGACCCTGACCCAGGCCGGGGACAATATCGTCTCTACGCCCCAGCTGTACGGCGGCACCTACACCCTGTTCGCCCACCTGCTGCCCAGCTTCGGGGTCGAAGTGCGTTTCGCCCGGGACGACTCGGCCGAGGCCATTGCCGAGCTGATCGACGACAAGACCAAGCTGGTGTACTGCGAGAGCATCGGCAACCCCGCGGGCAACATCGTCGATATCGAGGGCCTGGCCCAGGCCGCCCACGCCCGTAACGTGCCACTGATGGTGGACAACACCGTGGCCACGCCGATCCTGTGCAAGCCGATCCAGTTCGGCGCCGACATCGTGGTGCACTCGGTGACCAAGTACGTCGGCGGCCACGGCAACTCCCTGGGCGGGGTGATCGTCGACAGCGGCAACTTCCCCTGGGCCGACCACCCGCAGAAGTTCGCCAGCCTCAACACCCCGGAGCCGGCCTACCACGGCGTGGTCTACACCGAGAAGTTCGGCCCCGCCGCCTTTATCGCCCGGGCCCGCACCGTGCCGCTGCGCAACACCGGCGCAGCATTGGCGCCGATGAACGCCTTCCTGTTGCTGCAAGGCCTGGAAACCCTGGCCCTGCGCATGGAACGCCACACCGACAACGCCCTCAAGGTGGCGCAGTTCCTCAAGGCCCACCCGCTGGTGGCCTGGGTCAGCTACGCCGGCCTGCCCGACCACCCGCACCATGAACTGGCGCGCAAATACATGCAGGGCAAGCCATCGGCGATCCTCTCCTTCGGCCTCAAGGGCGGCTATGCCGCGGGCGTGCGCTTCTACGATGCGCTGCAGATCTTCAAGCGCCTGGTGAACATCGGCGACGCCAAGTCCCTGGCTTGCCACCCGGCGTCCACCACTCACCGGCAGATGAACGAAGAAGAGCAGGCCAAGGCCGGGGTCAAGCCGGAGATGATCCGTCTCTCGGTGGGCATCGAGGCCATCGAAGACCTGCTCGAAGACCTGGACCAGGCACTGCAACAAGCCTGATCCCCGGCCCTGGCGTTCTGCGCCAGGGCCATTGCCTAGCGCGTTGGCACCCACGCCTCTCCCCTCTCCAGCCCCCAGGACCCTTGATCACCCGCAAAGGAACCCGACATGATTGTGCGTTACGTCAAGATCACCATGACCCTGGCAGTGGCGGCCTTCGCCCTGCTGGTGGCCTACAACAACATCAGCGACTACGGTTCCAACTTCGCCTTTGTCCAGCACGTGCTGAGCATGGACAGCGTCTTCCCTGGCAACAGCGCCACCGACCGCGCCCTGACCTTGCCGCTGCTGTGGAATGCCGGTTACTGGCTGATCATCGCCGGCGAAGCCCTGACCGGCGCGCTGCTGGTGTTTGGCGCCCTGCGCCTGTGGCTGGCCCGGCACGGTGTCGCCAGCGACTTCAACCGCGCCAAGCGCTGGGCCATTGCCGGCTTCTGCCTGGGCTTCTGCGTCTGGTTCTTCGGTTTCATGGTGGTCGGCGGCGAGTGGTTCATGATGTGGCAGTCCAAGGCCTGGAACGGCCAGGACGCGGCGTTCAAGTTCTACATGGCGATCCTGGGCGTACTGATATTCCTCAACCAGCCCGACACCGAGCTGCACTGACCCTGTAGCCGCAGCCGAGCCATGGCGAGGCTGCGCAAAGGCCCGCAGGGCCTTGCGGTCCCTCCGAGCGCCCCTCGTTAGCAGCCTGCGGCAACGGCTACGGGACGCAAAAAAAAACGGCCCGCTGCGGTGACGCAGCGGGCCGTTCTTCATCGCCCCGGGGAATCAGGGCAGGATTTGCGCACTCAGTGGTTGAGCTTGAAATCCTTCTCGGCCGCTTCGAAGCGCTGGACCATGCCGGCGCTCGGCGTGCCCATCTTGCTCACCAGCAGGATCGCCAGGCTGGCGAAGATGAAGCCCGGGATGATTTCGTACAGGCCCAGCAGAGCGAAATGCTTCCACAGGATCACAGTGACGGCACCGACGATGATGCCGGCCAGCGCGCCGTCACGGGTCATGCCTTTCCAGATCACCGAAATCAGTACCACGGGCCCGAAGGCCGCGCCGAACCCGGCCCAGGCATAGCTCACCAGGCCCAGCACGCGGTTTTCCGGGTTGGCGGCCATGGCAATGGCGATCAGCGCCACCACCAGCACCATGGCGCGGCCGACCCACACCAGTTCCAGCTGGGAAGCGTGCTTGCGCAGGAAGGCTTTGTAGAAGTCTTCGGTCAGGGCACTGGAGCACACCAGCAACTGGCAGCTCAGGGTACTCATGACTGCCGCCAGGATGGCCGACAGCAGCACACCCGCGATCCATGGGTTGAACAGCAGCTTGGCCAGTTCGATGAACACCCGCTCAGGGTTTTCGGTCACAGGGCCGGCCACCTCAGGGTGCGCCGAGAAATAGGCGATACCGAAGAAGCCCACCGCCACGGTGCCGCCCAGGCACAGGATCATCCAGGTCATGGAGATGCGACGGGCCTTGGCAATCGACTTCACCGAATCGGCGGCCATGAAGCGCGCCAGGATATGCGGCTGGCCGAAGTAGCCCAGGCCCCAGCCCATCAGCGAGATGACGCCGATGAAGGTGGTGTTCTTGAGCATGTCGAAATTGGTCGGGTCCTTGGCTTCGATGGCCAGGAAGGTGGTGTCCACACCACCGGTCGCCAGCAGCACGATGATCGGCGTCAGGATCAGAGCGAAGATCATCAGCGTGGCCTGGACGGTATCGGTCCAGCTCACTGCCAGGAAACCACCCACGAAGGTGTAGGCAATGGTTGCCGCCGCACCGGCCCACAGCGCTGTCTCGTAGGGCATGCCGAAAGTGCTTTCGAACAGGCGGGCACCGGCGACGATGCCGGAGGCGCAGTAGATGGTGAAGAACACCAGGATCACCACCGCAGAGATGATCCGCAGCAGGCCGCTCTTGTCTTCAAAGCGGCTGGAGAAGTAGTCCGGCAGGGTCAGCGCGTCACCGTTGTGTTCGGTCTGCACCCGCAGGCGGCCGGCCACGAACAGCCAGTTGAGGTAGGCACCGACGATCAGGCCGATGGCGATCCAGCTTTCCGAAAGACCGGACATGTAGATGGCGCCCGGCAGGCCCATCAGCAGCCAGCCACTCATGTCGGAAGCACCGGCGGAAAGCGCGGTGACCACGCTGCCGAGGCTGCGGCCGCCAAGAATGTAGTCGGAAAGGTTGTTGGTGGAGCGATAGGCCATGAAGCCGATCAGCACCATTGCCGCGATGTAGATCACGAAGGTGATCAAGGTTGGATTGCTTGCACTCATTGAGTTACGCCCTGGCTTTGTTTTTATGGTGCGGCGGCCACTGCCACCCGCCGCCAAACGATGACGCTTGGGAGACGATCAGGCGGGCCGCGCATTTATGACTGATGTTTCCCCAGGAAAGCCATCAGCCGATGAACCAGTCCTGCAGGACGGTTGCACCTTGGCCGCGAATCCTATGCAACAAGACGAACAAGGTGCAACCAATTTGCGCCGAATCAGTTGCACCTTGTCCAAAAACTGGTCGTTGACGACGCTTTTGCTCCTTTTTGGAGCAAAAAATGGCGTTTTCAGAAGTAAAGGCACCAGTAGGAGGCAAGCCACTCCGTGCAGGAATTTTATTCCTGACAAGCTGCTTCTTTTTCCAGCTAAAAATGGGTTGCACCCGGTTGCACCTATTGCAGTGCACGGATAATCTTGCCGCCAGCTGATGCCACACGTGCGTGGCAAACATGAGGATAAAAATATGGCTACCACCACCCTCGGGGTCAAACTCGACGACCCTACCCGCGAGCGCCTCAAGGCCGCCGCGGCCTCGATCGATCGTACGCCGCACTGGCTGATCAAGCAGGCGATTTTCAATTACCTGGAAAAACTCGAGGGTGGTGCAACCCTGACCGAGCTGAGCAGTGCCACCGCCAAAGACGGCGAGGATGCCGGCGAGGTACAGACCGATCACGCTCACCAATGCTTCCTGGAGTTCGCCGAAAGCATTCTCCCGCAGTCGGTGCTGCGCGCCTCGATCACCGCCGCCTACCGCCGCCCGGAACCGGAAGTGGTGCCGATGCTGCTGGAGCAGGCGCGCTTGCCGGCCGCCACCGCCGAAGCCGCAAACAAGCTGGCCGCCTCGATCGCCGAGAAGCTGCGCAACCAGAAGAGCGCCGGCGGCCGTGCCGGTATCGTCCAGGGCCTGCTGCAGGAGTTCTCCCTGTCGTCCCAGGAAGGCGTGGCGCTGATGTGCCTGGCCGAAGCCCTGCTGCGCATCCCCGACAAGGGCACCCGTGACGCGCTGATCCGCGACAAGATCAGCACCGGCAACTGGCAGCCGCACCTGGGCAACAGCCCATCGCTGTTCGTCAACGCCGCCACCTGGGGCCTGCTGCTCACCGGCAAGCTGGTGTCGACCCACAACGAGGCCGGCCTGACCTCCTCCCTGAGCCGCATCATCGGCAAGAGCGGCGAGCCGATGATCCGCAAGGGCGTGGACATGGCCATGCGCTTGATGGGCGAACAGTTCGTCACCGGCGAAACCATCGCCGAAGCCCTGGCCAACGCCAGCAAGTTCGAAGCCAAGGGCTTCCGCTATTCCTACGACATGCTCGGCGAAGCCGCACTGACCGAGCACGACGCACAGAAGTACCTCGCGTCCTACGAGCAGGCCATCCACTCCATCGGCAAGGCCTCCCACGGTCGCGGCATCTATGAAGGCCCGGGCATCTCCATCAAGCTCTCGGCCCTGCACCCGCGCTACAGCCGCGCCCAGTACGAGCGCGTGATGGAAGAGCTGTACCCGCGCCTGCTGTCCCTGACCCTGCTGGCCAAGCAGTACGACATCGGCCTGAACATCGACGCCGAGGAAGCCGACCGCCTGGAGCTGTCCCTGGACCTGCTGGAGCGCCTGTGCTTCGAGCCGCAACTGACCGGCTGGAACGGTATCGGCTTCGTGATCCAGGCCTACCAGAAGCGCTGCCCGTACGTGATCGACTATGTCATCGATCTGGCCCGTCGCAGCCGTCACCGCCTGATGATCCGCCTGGTGAAAGGCGCCTACTGGGACAGCGAGATCAAGCGCGCCCAGGTCGAAGGCCTGGAAGGCTATCCGGTCTACACCCGCAAGGTGTACACCGACGTTTCCTACATCGCCTGCGCACGCAAGCTGCTGTCGGTGCCGGAAGTCATCTACCCGCAATTTGCTACCCACAACGCCCACACCCTGTCGGCGATCTACCACATTGCCGGTCAGAACTATTACCCCGGCCAGTACGAGTTCCAGTGCCTGCACGGCATGGGCGAACCGCTGTACGAGCAAGTGGTGGGCAAGGTTGCCGAGGGCAAGCTGAACCGTCCGTGCCGCGTGTACGCACCCGTCGGCACTCACGAAACCCTGCTGGCCTACCTGGTACGCCGGCTGCTGGAAAACGGCGCCAACACCTCGTTCGTCAACCGTATCGCCGACCAGTCGATCTCGATCCAGGAACTGGTGGCCGATCCGGTGACCCAGATCGAACAGATGGCCACCCTGGAAGGCGGCTTCGGCCTGCCGCACCCGCGCATTCCATTGCCGCGTGACCTGTATGGCGCCGAGCGGGCCAACTCCGCCGGCATCGACATGGCCAACGAACACCGCCTGGCGTCGCTGTCCTGCGCACTGCTGGCCACCGCCCACAACAACTGGAAAGCCGCACCGATGCTCGGTTGCGCCGCCAGCAGCGAAACCCCGGCGCCGGTACTCAACCCGTCGGATCATCGCGATGTGGTGGGCCATGTCCAGGAAGCCACGGTGGAAGACGTCGACAACGCCATCCAGTGCGCCCTCAACGCCGCACCGATCTGGCAGGCCACGCCGCCGGCCGAACGCGCTGCAATCCTGGAACGCGCCGCCGACCTGATGGAAGGCGAGATCCAGCCGCTGATGGGCCTGCTGGCCCGCGAAGCCGGCAAGACCTTCGCCAACGCCATCGCCGAAGTGCGTGAAGCCGTGGACTTCCTGCGTTACTACGCGGTGCAGGCCCGCAACGACTTCAGCAACGACGCCCACCGTCCGCTGGGTCCTGTGGTGTGCATCAGCCCATGGAACTTCCCGCTGGCGATCTTCAGTGGCCAGGTCGCCGCAGCCTTGGCTGCCGGCAACCCGGTCCTGGCCAAGCCGGCCGAACAGACTCCGCTGGTAGCCGCCCAGGCCGTACGCCTGCTGCTCGAAGCCGGGATTCCCGAAGGCGTGCTGCAACTGCTGCCGGGCCAGGGCGAAAGCGTCGGTGCCCGCCTGGTGGGTGACGAGCGCGTCAAGGGCGTGATGTTCACCGGCTCCACTGAAGTTGCGCGCCTGCTGCAACGCAACATCGCCGGGCGCCTGGACAACCAGGGCCGGCCGATCCCGCTGATCGCCGAAACCGGCGGCCAGAACGCGATGATCGTCGACTCCTCGGCCCTGACCGAACAGGTGGTCATCGACGTGGTGTCCTCGGCCTTCGACAGTGCCGGCCAGCGTTGCTCGGCCCTGCGCGTGCTGTGCCTGCAGGAAGATTCCGCCGACCGCGTGATCGAAATGCTCAAGGGCGCCATGGCCGAAAACCGCCTGGGCAACCCTGAGCGCCTGTCGGTGGACATCGGCCCGGTGATCGATGCCGAAGCCAAGGCCGGCATCGAGAAGCACATCCAGGCCATGCGCGACAAAGGTCGCAACGTGTACCAGATGGCCATCGCCGACGGCGAAGAATGCAAGCGCGGCACCTTTGTCATGCCGACCCTGATCGAGCTGGAAAGCTTTGACGAGCTGCAGCGCGAGATCTTCGGTCCGGTGCTGCACGTGGTGCGCTACAAGCGCAAGGAAATCGACCAGCTGATCGCCCAGATCAACGCTTCCGGCTACGGCCTGACCCTGGGCGTGCACACCCGGATCGACGAGACCATCGCCAAGGTGGTGGACAACGTCCACGCCGGTAACGTCTACGTCAACCGCAACATCGTCGGTGCCGTGGTCGGCGTGCAACCGTTCGGCGGCGAAGGCCTGTCGGGCACCGGCCCGAAAGCCGGCGGCCCGCTGTACCTGTACCGCCTGCTGTCGACCCGCCCGGTGGATGCCATCGAGCAGTCCTTTGCCCGTGGCGACGCCGAGAACGCCCCGGACCTGCGCCTGCGCGAAGTCCTCAGCAAGCCGTTGAACGCCCTGCAAGCCTGGGCCGAGAGCAGCAAGCTGGCGGAACTGGCGATCCTGTGCAAACAGTTCGCCGGCCAGTCCCAGAGCGGCATCACCCGGCAGTTGACCGGCCCTACCGGCGAGCGCAACAGCTACGCCATCCTGCCCCGCGAGCACGTCCTGTGCCTGGCGGAGGTCGAGGGTGACCTGCTGACCCAACTGGCAGCCGTGCTGGCCGTCGGTGGCTCGGCGGTGTGGCCGGAAAGCGAGATCAGCAAGGCGCTGTTCGCCCGCTTGCCGAAGGAAGTCCAGGCACGCATCCAGCGCGTGGCCGACTGGAGCAAGGACGAAGTGGTATTCGACGCCGTCCTGCACCACGGTGATTCCGACCAGCTGCGCAGCGTCTGCCAGCAGGTGGCCCAGCGTGCCGGTGCCATCGTCGGCGTCCAGGGCCTGTCCCAGGGCGAGACCGCGATTGCCCTGGAGCGCCTGGTGATCGAGCGCGCCTTGAGCGTCAACACCGCAGCGGCCGGCGGCAACGCCAGCCTGATGACCATCGGCTGAAGCCGATAGTCGGCACCATGGAAAAGAGCGCCCTCAGCGGCGCTCTTTTTTTTTGCCCGACGCCATTTCCTGTAGCCGCTGCCGCAGGCTGCGATCGGCCGGAACGGCCGTAGCGATTTCATTGCCGCCGAAGTTCCTGCGGGACTTATCGCAGCCTTCGGCAGCGGCGACAGGGGCTGTGCCTGTTTGGCATCTTTATCACCCACATCAATCTTGCTATCCAGCCTTCATTCACGCACCTAGACTCGGCCCATTCCCTATCCCACAGGTATGCCGCCATGTCCGAGACGCTGCTCAGTTCCCGCAATCTGGCCTTCGAACTGTATGAGGTACTCGACGCCGAGGGCCTGACCCAGCGCGAGCGGTTTGCCGAGCACAACCGGGAAACCTTCGACGCCGCCCTGGGCACCGCCCGCAGCATCGCCGAGAAGTTCTTCGCCCCGCACAACCGCAAGGGCGATGAACACGAGCCACGCTACGAAGACGGCCAGGCGGTGCTGATCCCCGAAGTGAAACCGGCGGTGGATGCGTTCCTCGAAGCCGGCTTCCTGAATGCCGCCCGCAGTTTCGAGGCCGGCGGCATGCAACTGCCAACCCTGCTGTCCCAGGCCTGCTTCGCCCACTTCCAGGCGGCCAACGCGGCCTCGACCTCCTACCCGTTCCTGACCATGGGCGCCGCCAACCTGATCGAGAGCTTCGGTACCGAAGAACAGAAACAACGCTTCCTGCAGCCGATGATCGACGGTCGCTTCTTCGGCACCATGGCCCTGACCGAGCCCCATGCCGGCTCTTCGCTATCGGATATCCGCACCCGTGCCGAACCGGCCGCCGACGGCAGCTACCGGCTCAAGGGCAACAAGATCTTCATTTCCGGCGGCGACCACCCGCTGTCGGAAAACATCGTGCACATGGTCCTGGCCAAGCTGCCGGACGCGCCGCCCGGAGTGAAGGGCATTTCGCTGTTTATCGTGCCCAAGTTCCTGGTCAACGACGACGGCAGCCTGGGGCCGCGCAATGATGTGCTACTGGCCGGGCTGTTCCACAAGATGGGCTGGCGCGGCACCACCTCCACCGCGCTGAACTTCGGCGATAACGGCCAGTGCGTGGGGTATCTGGTGGGCAAGCCCCATCACGGCCTGAGCTACATGTTCCAGATGATGAACGAGGCACGGATCGGCGTCGGCATGGGTGCGGTGATGCTCGGCTACGCCGGCTACCTGTACTCCCTGGAATACGCCCGCGAACGCCCGCAAGGTCGCCTGCCGGACAGCAAGGACCCGAGCACCGCGCCGGTGGCGATCATCCAGCACGCCGATGTGCGGCGCATGTTGCTGACCCAGAAGGCCTACGTCGAAGGCGCCTTCGACCTGGGGCTGTACGCGGCGCGGCTGTTTGACGACACCACCACCCTGGCCGATGCGGCCGAGCGCCAGCAGGCCCACGAACTGCTGGACCTGCTGACCCCGATCGTCAAGTCCTGGCCTTCAGAGTTCTGCCTGAAGGCCAACGAACTGGCGATCCAGATTCTCGGCGGCCACGGCTATACCCGGGAGTACCCGGTGGAGCAGTACTACCGCGACAACCGCCTGAACCCGATTCACGAAGGCACCCACGGCATCCAGTCCCTGGACCTGCTGGGACGCAAGCTGGCGCAGAACGGCGGCGCCGGGCTCAAGCGCCTGGTACGCCTGATTGCCGAGACCGGCGAGCGGGCCCGCGCCCATCAATCACTGGACGCCCTGCGCCTGCCCCTGGAACAACTGGTAACGCGCCTGCAAAACGTGACGCTGGGGTTGCTGGGTGACCTGGCCAGCGGCAAGGTCACCGGCACCCTGGCCAACTCGGCGCTGTACCTGAAGGCCTTCGGCCATGCGGTGATCGGCTGGCGCTGGCTGGAACAGGCCATCCGGGCCGAGGAAGGACTGGCGCGGGCAGTGGCGGCGGATCGGGATTTCTACCTGGGCAAGTTGCAGGCCGCGCGCTACTTCCTGACCTGGGAAGTGCCAGGCTGCCAGCACGAGCTGGCACTGCTGGAAGCGCGGGACGATACCTGCCTGAGCATGCAGGACGCCTGGTTCTGAGGCCACCCAGGAGCCGGCTTGCCGGCGAAGGCGCCCGGCCTGACGCACCGCGGCGGGTGGTCAGTGCAGCTTGAAGCCGCCCACCTGTCGGGCCAGGTCCTCGGAGAGGCGCTGCAGGGTCCGGCAGTCTTCACGACAGGCCTGGACTTCGGCCGCGGTGGCCCGGGCCAGATCGGAGATGCCCTGGACATTGCGGTTGATCTCTTCGGTCACCGCCGACTGCTCCTCGGTGGCGGTGGCCACTTGCTGGTTCATGTCGCTGATGTGCTCAACCTGCCCGGTAATCGCTGTCAGCGAAGCCCCGGTCTGCTGGCTGGACTGCACCCCGGTACCCGTGGCCGACTGCCCGGCATGCATGGAGGCCACGGCATTCTCCGCGCCCTGCTTGAGGCTCTGGATCATCTGCTGGATCTCGTCGGTGGAAGCCTGGGTGCGCTGGGCCAGGGTCCGCACTTCGTCCGCCACCACGGCAAAGCCTCGGCCCATTTCCCCGGCACGGGCTGCCTCGATAGCCGCATTGAGGGCCAGCAGGTTGGTCTGCTCGGAGACACCGCGGATCACCGCCAATACCTGATCGATGGAGGCCACCTGATGCGCCAGCTCACTGACAGCGCTGGCGGCCAGAGCAATTTCCCCGGACATGCTTTCGATGTGCCGGATCGAGCCGTCCACGACCCCCTGGGCCAGCTGGGCCTCATCCCGGGCCGCCTGGGACGCATCGGCCGCCTGCCCGGCATTGCGCGCGATGTCCTGGACGGTCAGGCCCATCTGGTGCACGGCCGTGGCCACCATGTCGGTCATTTCCTGCTGCCGCCCCGAGCGCTCGGCAGTGTTCTCCACCACCGCCGCCACCTGCCCCACAGATGAGCGCAGACGCTCGGTGGTGGCCAGTACTTCGCCGATCATGCCGTGCTGGCTGTCGAGAAAACGATTGAAACCCCGGGCCAGGTCCCCCAGCTCGTCGGCCCGGCTGGCATCCAGGCGCAGGGTCAGGTCGCCACCACCGCTGCCGATGGCTACCAGCCCGGCGGTCACCTGGCGTACCGGCCGCACCAGGCCGCGAGCCAGCCAGATCACCAGCAACAGGCAGACCAGGGCGATAGCCAGGCCGATGCCGGTGGTCAGCCACAAGGTTTGCCGGGCATCGGCGTAGATCTGCGCTTCGGGCACCTCGGCCACCAGCGACCACCCCATGCCCCGCAGTGGCAGGCTCAGGGCCACAAAGTCTTCGCCGTCGCGCACGAACCGGCTGCTGGCCAGCCCCTCGTGCCCCATAACCGCCTGGGCGGCCGACTCGCCGATCTGCTCGGAAAGGTGCCGCTTGCCGCTGAACTGCGCCTCGGGGTGAACTTGGATCAAGCCGTCGGCGCGCACCAGATAGACCTTGCCGTGCTCGCCGAAGCTGAAGTCATGGATCAGTTGCGACAGCGCCTGCATCTTCAGCCCGAGCCCGGCCACCCCCACCAGCTTGCCGTCCTTCTTGACCCGCATGTCGATGAACATCGCCAACTCGCCGGTGGCCACATCGGTGTCGATGTTGAGCAGCCGCGGCTTGTCGCTGTCGATGAAGCTGTAGAACCAGGCGTCCTTGGGATTGGAACGGCTGAGGGTGCGATCCAGCCCCTTCTCGTTGTAGTAGTGGTTGGTCGCGGTGCCCACCATCAAGGTGGTGAAGGCCTGATTTTCGGCGCGGATGCCTTCCAGGTAGTCGACGAACACCTGGGCCTGGGCCGGATCCTCGCCGCCAGCCAGCCAATCGCGCAGCATGCCGTTGCTGGCAATGTCCCGGGCGACCGTCAGCGGCTGGGCGAGGATGCGTTCGATATCGTTGCGCATGGCTTCGATGCTCGAAGGCAGCGCCTTGTCCACCAGGTAGTTCTGGGTCAGGTGGTTGATCACCACGGTGTAGACCGCCACCACCACCAGCAGGCTGACCAGCAGGGCCGAGCCCATGCTGAGGACCAGTTGCCATTGAATACTGCGTCGCCAGAATTGCATGGAACACCTCTTTCTTATTGGTATAAGAGGCTGAAATGTCGCGCCAGCCGCGGAAGGTTGTATACAAACATTAGTTATGTTTGTCCAACCTATAACCCTGCGGCTGTGTGCAGTTCCGTCAGTTCTGTTGAATGGTCTTGGCAATGACCTCGACGGTGGCGCTCACTTGCTCCTGATAGCGCTCCAGTTCCTGGGCGTGGCGCTTCTGCATCTCGATCTGCTGCGAGCACAGGTTCATCGCCGCGAGCACCAGCAGGCGCTCGCCGATCAGCGTCGGGTACTTCTTCTTGGTGTCGGCCAGGGCCGCCTTGAGCATCAGCGCAGCGTCCATCAGGGTCTGTTCTTCCCCGGCCGGCGCCTTGATCGAGTAATCCTCCCCCAGGATCGAAACGACCTTCACTCCATCGATGTGATGTCTCATGGATTGGCCGGGCTCGCGCTGACACGCTCAACCAGCGCCTGGATCCGGGCAGCGGTGGCGCCTTGCTTTTCTTCCTGCTCCATCAGGCTCAGTTGCAGGCTTTCGTTTTCATCCTTGGCCTGGTCCAGTTGTTCCTTGAGGGCTGCGTTCGTACCGAGCAGTTCCTGGTTCTGTACCACCAGGTCGCTGACCAGCTGTTCCAATTGGCTGAGGGATGCTTCCAACATTTTGATCTTCCGGGCTTTTTGCAAAGGGCGCGTACGATAAAGAAAAGTCACCCTGGATGCCAGGGTTATCCAGGCGCAAAGCCTTGATTTTACTGGCGATGACCCTTCCGCGAGAGCTGTTAGAGACTGTCATTCTGCGCTCCGGTTCCTGACGCCTCGTCGGAGTCTCGGACTTTTATGAACTTTCCCAGTTACGCATAAGAATTTTCTGAAACTGCATCCGCCGGTTCAAGAAGCCATTGTTCAACGCGATAGACAGGTACGTCCCTGATCCTGCCAGCGCAATAAAGCGCTCACCCGAGGTAATGTCCATGTCCCTGCGTTCCCTGAATATTGCCCCGAGGGCCTTCCTCGGATTTGCCCTGATCGGTTGCCTGATGCTGTTTCTCGGGGTGTTCGCCCTGAATCAGATGGGCAAGATCCGCTCAGCCACCGAGCGCATGAGCCAGGACACCATCCCGAGCATCAAGAGCGTCGATGAATTCACCCAGCTCAGCCTGCGCCAACGGGTCCAGGCCTACCGGCTGCTGCTCAACCGCGAACCCCAGGCCCAGCAGCAGACCCTGGATGCCATCGACCAGCGCAACCAGAAGATCGAAGAAGCCCGGGCCCAGTACCTGAAGCTCATCAGCAGCCCCGAGGAGCGCCTTGCCTACGAGCAATACGGCACGCTGCTGAGCCACCACCGGCAGTTGGAGAGCCAACTGATCGAGCTGTCGCACAACAACCAGCTTGAGGCCATGCAACAACTGCTCAATACCGACCTGATGGACAGCGCCGAAAAGATCAACGCGGTCCTCAACCAACTGGTGGAGATCAACAGCCATTACGCCACCGTCGCCGACGATGATGCTGCCGCTCAGTTCCGCAGAGCCTTCAATCTGGTGGTGGGGCTGCTGGTGCTGGCCAGCGCCCTGACCCTGCTGTTCGCCTGGCGCCTGATCCGCAGCATCACCCAGCCCATCGCCAATGCCCTGAGGGCCGCCGAAGAGATCGCCGAAGGCAACCTGACCCGCCCCATCACGGTCGATGGCAGCGACGAAGCCGGGCGCCTGCTGCAAGCCATGGTCACGATGCAGGAAAAGCTGCGCGACACCCTGCAGAGTATTTCCGGCTCCGCCCATCAGTTGGCGTCGGCGGCCGAAGAGCTCAACAGCGTCACCGAGGAAGGCGCCCGCGGCCTGACCCAGCAGAACAACGAGATCGAACAGGCCGCCACCGCGGTCAATGAAATGACCAGCGCCGTGGAAGAAGTGGCGCGCAATGCGGTGAGCACCTCCGAAGCCTCGAAGAGCGCCACCACTTCCGCCGGCGACGGCCGCGACCTGGTGCGCGAAACCGTGTCGGCCATCGAGCGCATGAGCTCCGACGTGCAAGGCACCGCCAGCCTGATCGGCGACCTGGCCAACGAGTCCCGGGACATCGGCAAGGTGCTGGACGTGATTCGCGGCCTGGCCGACCAGACCAACCTGCTGGCCCTCAATGCCGCCATCGAGGCTGCCCGTGCCGGTGAGGCCGGTCGAGGTTTTGCCGTGGTCGCCGACGAAGTCCGCGCCCTGGCCCACCGCACCCAGCAGTCCACCAGCGAAATCGAACGCATGATCGGCAGCATCCAGAGCGGCACCGAGCACGCCGTGGACTCCATGCGCAACAGCACCGAACGCGCCGAATCGACCCTGAGCATCGCCCGGGGGGCCGGCCAGTCCCTGGACACCATCAACAGCGCCATCAGCGAAATCAACGAACGCAACCTGGTGATCGCCAGCGCCGCTGAAGAACAGGCCCAGGTGGCCCGTGAAGTGGACCGCAACCTGGTGAACATCCGCGACCTGTCGGTACAGTCCACCACCGGTGCCAACCAGACCCAAGCCGCCAGCAGCGAGCTGTCACGCCTGGCGGTCGACCTGAACAACCTGGTCACCCGATTCAAGCTCTGAAGCCCTTGCGCCCTGCTCCAGCTCCCGCCGTTGAGCGGTGGGGGCTGGTGAGGGTGGCGTTCAAGGCACCCCAGCAGGCAGGTACCGGACAGGCTTAATCCACGGCGAGACTCAAGACTTTAGTCGTACGACCGATAAGTCACGGTAGAGTCAGTCTCAAGCCCCGCACGGATGCGCCCTTTTTGGTACCTACCATGTCCCTTCGTAATATGAATATCGCTCCGCGGGCCTTCCTCGGCTTCGCCATGATCGGCGGCTTGATGCTGATCCTCGGGGTGTTCGCCCTGAACCAGATGAGCAAGATCCGCGGCGCCGCCGAAGACATCACGTCGAGCAGCGTGCCAAGCATCAAGAGCCTCGACGAATTCACCCAGTTGACCCTGCGCCTGCGGGTGCTGTCCTACCGCTTGCTGGTGAACCGTGAGCCGGACGTGCAGCAAAAGACCATCGAACTGCTGGAAATGCGCAACCAGCAGATCCGCGCCGCCCAGGTCATCTACGAAAAATTCATCACCAGCCCGGAAGAAAAATCCGCCTACGAGCAGTACCTCCAACTACTGGGCCAGTACCGGCAGATCGAAGAGCGGATGAAGAGCCTGTCGCGCAACAATCAGGTGGATGAGCTGCGCAACTTGCTCAACACCGAACTGCTGAACAACTCCGAAGCCATGAACACCGTGCTCAACCGCTTGCTGGAGATCAACACCCAGCAGACCGTGGACACCAACCAGCAAGCCGCCGAGCAGTACTCCTCGGCCTTCAACCTGGTGGTGGCGCTGCTGGTGCTGGCTACTGGCCTGACCTTCCTCTTCGCCTGGCTGCTGACCCGCAGCATCACCCAGCCCATCGCCAACGCCCTGGGCGCCGCCGAGGAAATCGCCGAGGGCAACCTGACCCGGCCGATCAAGGTCGATGGCAGTGACGAGGCCGGGCGCCTGTTGCAGGCCATGGCCAAGATGCAGGAAAAACTGCGCGACACCCTGCAGCGCATCTCCGGTTCCGCCACCCAGTTGGCTTCGGCGGCCGAAGAGCTCAACAGCGTCACCGAGGAAAGCGCCCGCGGCCTGACCCAGCAGAACAACGAGATCGAACAGGCCGCCACCGCGGTCAACGAAATGACCAGCGCCGTGGAAGAAGTGGCACGCAATGCGGTGAGCACCTCCGAAGCCTCGAAGAATGCCACCGCCTCCGCCGGCGACGGCCGCGACCTGGTGCAGGAAACCGTGTCGGCCATCGAGCGCATGAGCTCCGACGTGCAAGGCACCGCCAGCCTGATCGGCGACCTGGCCAACGAGTCCCGGGACATCGGCAAGGTGCTGGACGTGATTCGCGGCCTGGCCGACCAGACCAACCTGCTGGCCCTCAATGCCGCTATCGAGGCCGCCCGTGCCGGTGAGGCCGGTCGCGGTTTTGCCGTGGTCGCCGACGAAGTCCGCGCCCTGGCCCACCGCACCCAGCAGTCCACCAGCGAAATCGAACGCATGATCGGCAGCATCCAGAGCGGCACCGAGCACGCCGTGGATTCCATGCGCAACAGCACCGAACGCGCCGAATCGACCCTGAATATCGCCCGGGGTGCCGGCCTGTCCCTGGACACCATCAACAGCGCCATCATCGAGATCAACGAACGCAACCTGGTGATCGCCAGCGCCGCTGAAGAACAGGCCCAGGTGGCCCGGGAAGTGGACCGCAACCTGGTGAACATCCGCGACTTGTCGGTGCAGTCCTCCACCGGTGCCAACCAGACCAGTGCAGCCAGCAACGAGCTGTCGCGCCTGGCCGTGGACCTCAACGGCATGGTTGCCCGCTTCCGCCTCTGAAACACCCCGCCAGCCCTGGATGGCGCCGGTAAAACGGCGCCGGAATTCGCACCTGGGGAATCCGCCACTGTCGCCAAAAGCTTTTTGACAGTGGCGTATTTCAACAGGTTAGAATCGCTGGCACGCAGACTGCATGGTCAGCCTGCGCCCGCCTTTTTCGCCCTGGAGTACTGCCTTTGAATGCGACGACCATCAACAGCCTGTTCTTGATCGGCGCGTTGCTGGTAGGTGCGAGCATTCTGGTGAGTTCACTTTCATCGCGCCTGGGCATCCCGATCCTGGTGATCATCCTGGCCGTGGGCATGACCGCCGGGGTGGACGGCGGCGGCATCATCTTCGACAACTACCCGACCGCCTACCTGGTGGGCAACCTGGCCCTGGCCGTGATCCTGCTGGACGGCGGCCTGCGTACCCGGGTCGCGAGTTTCCGCGTGGCCCTGTGGCCGGCGCTGTCCCTGGCCACGGTGGGGGTGCTGATCACCACTGGCCTGACCGGCATGGCAGCCGCCTGGCTGTTCGACCTCAACCTGATCCAGGGCCTGCTGATCGGCGCCATCGTCGGCTCCACCGACGCCGCCGCGGTGTTCTCGCTGCTGGGGGGCAAGGGCCTCAACGAGCGGGTCACCGCCAGCCTGGAGATCGAATCCGGCAGCAACGACCCGATGGCGGTGTTCCTCACCGTGACCCTGATCGACATGCTCGCCAGCGGCCACACCGGCCTGCACTGGAGCCTGCTGACGGACCTGATCCGCGAGTTCGGCATCGGCGCGGTGATCGGCCTGGGCGGTGGCTGGCTGATGTTGCAACTGGTCAACCGCATCCACCTGGCCACCGGCCTGTACCCGATCCTGGTGGTGGCCGGCGGCCTGGTGGTGTTCGCCCTGACCAACGCCCTGCACGGCAGCGGCTTCCTCGCCGTGTACCTGTGCGGCCTGGTAATCGGCAACCGCCCGGTACGCAGCCGCCACGGCATCCTGCACATGCTCGACGGCATGGCCTGGCTGGCACAGATCGGCATGTTCCTGGTGCTGGGGCTGCTGGTCACCCCCCACGACCTGCTGCCCATCGCCCTGCCGGCCCTGGGCCTGGCGCTGTGGATGATCCTGTTCGCCCGACCGCTGTCGGTGCTGGTGGGCCTGGCGCCGTTCAAGGCCTTCCATGGCCGGGAAAAGGCCTTCATTTCCTGGGTCGGGCTGCGCGGTGCGGTACCGATCATTCTCGCGGTGTTCCCGCTGATGGCCGGGCTGCCCAATGCCCAGCTGTACTTCAACCTGGCGTTCTTCATCGTCCTGATCTCGCTGCTGGTGCAGGGCACCAGCCTGCCGTGGGTGGCCAAGTGGCTGAAGGTGACGGTTCCACCGGAGCCGGCACCGATCTCCCGGGCGGCCCTGGAAGTCCACGTCACCAGCGAGTGGGAGCTGTTCGTCTACCGCCTGGGGGCGGAGAAATGGTGCATCGGCGCCGCCCTGCGGGAGCTGAAAATGCCCGAGGGCACGCGCATCGCCGCACTGTTTCGTGGCCAGCAACTGCTCCATCCGTCGGGTAGTACGGTGCTCGAAGCCGACGATCTGCTGTGCGTGATCGGCCATGAACACAACCTCCCGGCCCTGGGCAAACTCTTCAGCCAGGCTCCGGAACGCGGCCTGGACCTGCGCTTCTTCGGTGACTTCGTGCTCGAGGGCGATGCCCAGCTGGGCGCGGTCTCGGCGCTCTACGGGCTCAAGCTCGACGGCCAGGACGCAGACATGCCGCTGGGCGCCTTCATCGCCCAGAAGGTCGGTGGTGCACCGGTGGTCGGCGACCAGGTGGAATGGAACAACACCATCTGGACCGTGGCCGTGATGGACGGGAACAAGATCGGCAAGGTCGGCGTCAGATTCCCCGAAGGAAGTCGCCCCGGCCCCGGACTCTTCCTCTAAACTGCGGAACGCGTCAGCCCCCGGCATGGCGCCCCCTATTCCTACTTGCTTGACCGACCTCTATGCCTATCCTGCGTAAATTTTTCGCTGTTGCCCTGCTGGGCCTGAGCCTCTCTGTCGGCGCGGTACAGGGCGGTGACCCGCCCAGCGCCGAGGCGGTCCAGCAGAGCCTGGACAAGATCGCCGAGCGCAAACTGCCGGAGGCCGACCAGAAGGCCCTGCAGACCCTGCTGCAGAACACCCTGAACCAGCTGGCCAACAAGCAGAACTATGAGCAGCGCCTGAGCGATCTCAAGCAGCAATTGAGCAATGCCCCGCGCCAGACATCGGAAAACCAGCGCGAACTGGCCCGCCTGAAAGCCAGCAAAGTGGTCCCGGTGATCCAGCGCTACGGCTCATTGCCGGTATCGCAGCTCGAACAGCTGCTGACCGAGCGCACCAGCCTGCAGGGCGACCTGCAAAAGGCCCTGGCCGACGCCAATACCCTGGACATCACCGCCCAGACCCGCCCCGAACGCGCCCAGGCGGAGATCAGCAGCAGCCAGACGCGCATCCTGCAGATCAACGCCGCACTCAAATCCGGCAAGGACGGCGGCAAGCTGCTCAGCGCCGACCAGCGCAACCTGCTCAACGCCGAACTGGCAGCGATCAACGCGCTGATCCCCCTGCGCCGCCAGGAGCTGGCCGGCAACAGCCAATTGCAGGATCTGGGCAGTAGCCAGCATGACCTGCTGATGGAAAAGACCGCGCGCCTGGAGCAGGAAATCCAGGACCTGCAGACCCTGATCAACCAGAAGCGCCTGGCCCAGTCCCAGGAAACCGTGACCCAGCAGTCCATCGAGGCGCAGAAGGCCGGGAGCAGCAGCCTGCTGGCCACCGAGAGCGCCAGCAACCTCAGGCTCTCCGACTACCTGCTCAAAAGCACCGACCGCCTCAACGAACTGACCCAGCAGAACCTGCTGACCAAGCAGCAGCTGGACAGCGTGACCCAGAGCGATGCGGCCCTGGACGAGCAGATCAACGTGCTCAAGGGCAGCCTGCTGCTGTCGAAGATCCTCTATAAACAGAAGCAGGCCCTGCCGCGCCTGAAACTGGACCGCGACCTGGCGGACGAAATCGCCGACATCCGCCTCTATCAGTTCGAAGTCAATCAACAGCGCGAGCTGCTGGGCAGCCCCAGCACCTACGTCGACAACCTGCTCAAGAATCAACCCCCGGAACAGGTCACGCCACAACTGCGCCGGACCCTGATCGATCTCGCCATCACCCGCGCCGACCTGCTGGAGCGCCTGAACCGCGAGCTGAGCGCGCTGCTCAATGAATCCATCACCCTGCAGTTGAACCAGAAGCAACTGCTCAGCACTTCCCAGAGCCTGCGAGCGACCCTCGACGAGCAGATGTTCTGGATCCCCAGCAACAAGCCGCTGGACGCCGAGTGGCTGCAAAGCGTCCCCGTGCGCCTGGAGCGCCAGGTCACTACCCTGCCCTGGGCCTCCAGCCTCAGCGAACTGACTGACGGCCTGGCCCAGCGGCCACTGCTGTTCCTGCCCCTGGCGCTGCTGTTCGGCGCCCTGCTGTGGCGGCGCAAGGCCCTGTATGCGCGCCTGAACAAGGTGCACAAGGACATCGGCCATTTCAAACGCGACAGCCAGTGGCACACACCGCTGGCGATCCTGGTGAACATCCTCCTGGCGATGCCGGTGACCCTGGTCCTGGCCCTGTGCGGCTACGCCCTGCAGATCGACGCCCGTGGGCAGAACGCCAACCTCGGCGCCGCGCTGCTGCAGATCGCCCAGGCCTGGCTGGTGTTCTATACCGCCTATCGGATCCTCGCCCCCGGCGGCGTGGCGGAACTGCATTTCCGCTGGGAAAAACCCCAGGTGGAATTCCTCCAGGGCTGGGTCCGCCGCCTGGGGCTGGTGGTCCTGGCACTGGTGGCCGTGGTGGCGGTGGCCGAGCACCAACCCGCGGCCCTGGCCGAGGACGTGCTGGGCATCGCCGTGGTGCTGACCTGCTATGCACTGATGGCCTGGCTGCTGAGCCGCCTGCTGCTGAGCAGCCCGACCCACCAGAACACCTCGCTGTTCCGCAAGGCCGTGGGCGTGCTTTTCACCCTGCTGCCGATCGCCCTGTTCATCGCCGTGTGCTTCGGCTACTACTACACCGCCCTGAAACTCAGCGACCGGCTGATCAATACCCTGTACCTGCTGATGTTCTGGCTGGTGATCGAGGCCACCTTCGTCCGCGGCCTGAGCGTGGCGGCCCGGCGCCTGGCCTACCAGCGCGCGCTGAGCAAGCGCCAGGCCGCCAAGGAAGCCGGGGAAAGCGGCGAGGCGGTGGTGGAAGAGCCGACCCTGGATATCGAGAAGGTCAACGAGCAATCCCTGCGCCTGATCCGCCTGGCCCTGCTGGGCGGCTTCATGGCGGCGCTGTACTGGGTATGGGCAGACCTGATCACGGTGTTCTCCTACCTGGACAACGTCACCCTCTACGAATACACCAGCGGCACCGGCGCCAACATGAGCATGGTGCCCATCAGCATCGGCGACGTCATCGGCGCGCTGATCATCGTCGGCATCACCTTCGCCCTGGCGCGCAACCTGCCTGGCCTGCTGGAGGTACTGGTGCTGTCCAAGCTGGACCTGGCCCAGGGCAGCGCCTATGCCACCACCACCCTGCTGTCCTACGCCATCGCCGGGATAGGTTTCGTCGCCACCCTGTCGACCCTGGGGGTCAGCTGGGACAAGCTGCAATGGCTGGTGGCCGCCTTGTCCGTGGGCCTGGGCTTCGGCATGCAGGCGATCTTCGCCAACTTCATCTCCGGCATCATCATCCTGTTCGAGCGCCCGGTACGGATCGGCGACACCATCACCATCGGCAACCTGTCGGGCACCGTGAGCAAGATCCGCATCCGCGCCACCACCATCACCGACTTCGACCGCAAGGACATCATCGTCCCCAACCAGACCTTCATCACCGGGCAGTTGATCAACTGGTCGCTGACCGACACCATCACCCGGGTGACCCTCAAGCTCGGTGTCGACTACGGTTCGGACCTGGACCTGGTCAAGGAACTGCTGCTCAAGGCTGCCCGGGAGAACCCGCGGGTACTCAAGGAACCGGAACCCCATGTATACTTCCTGAACTTCGGTGAAAGCACCCTGGACCATGAGCTGCGCATGCACGTGCGCGAGCTGGGGGACCGCAACCCGGTGGTCGACGAGGTCAACCGCTTCATCAACCGCGAGTTCAAGAAACAGCACATCAACATCTCGTTCCGGCAGATGGAGGTCTACCTGAAGAACCTCCACGGCCAGGAATACAAGATGGTGCCCATCGAACCCGAGGCCAAGACCATAGTCCCGGTGGCCGAGGGCAAGCCGCTGCAGGAACCGCCGGCCAGCAAACTCGACTAAGGCCTCTTTCCCCAGCAGAATACTCGGACATTCTGCTGGGAGATGGCCGTTGAAAGCCCTCGACGAACTGACCTTCGACAACCGCTTCGCCCGCCTGGGCGACGCCTTCTCGACCCACGTACTGCCCGAACCCCTCGACAACCCGCGGCTGGTGGCCGCCAGCCCTGGCGCCATGGCGCTGCTGGACCTGGACCCGGCCGTGGCCGAAACCCCGGTGTTCGCCGAACTGTTCGGCGGGCACAAGCTGTGGGCCGAGGCCGAGCCCCGGGCGATGGTCTATTCCGGGCATCAGTTCGGCTCCTACAACCCGCAATTGGGGGACGGCCGCGGGCTGCTGCTGGGCGAGGTCTACAACCAGGCGGGAGAACACTGGGACCTGCACCTGAAGGGCGCCGGCCAGACGCCCTATTCGCGCATGGGCGATGGCCGCGCGGTGCTGCGCTCGTCGATCCGCGAATTCCTTGCCTCCGAGGCCCTGCATGCCCTGGGCATTCCCAGCAGCCGCGCACTGTGCGTGATCGGCTCGGACACTCCGGTATGGCGCGAGAAGCAGGAGCGCGGGGCCATGGTCCTGCGCCTGGCACCGAGCCATATCCGCTTCGGCCATTTCGAGTATTTCTACTACACCAAGAAACCCGAGCAGCAGAAGCAGTTGGGGGAGCATGTGCTGGCCCTGCATTTCCCCGAGTGCCAAGAGCTGCCTGAACCCTACCTGGCGATGTTCCGCGAGATCGTCGAGCGCAATGCCGAGCTGATTGCCAAATGGCAGGCCTATGGTTTCTGCCACGGGGTGATGAACACCGACAACATGTCGATCCTGGGCATCACCTTCGACTTCGGCCCCTTCGCCTTCCTCGACGATTTCGACGCCCACTTCATCTGCAACCACTCGGACGATCAGGGGCGCTACTCCTTCAGCAACCAGGTACCCATCGGCCAGTGGAACCTCAGCGCCCTGGCCCAGGCCCTGACCCCGTTCATCAGTGTCGAGGCGCTGCGCGAAAGCCTGGGCCTGTTCCTGCCGCTGTACCAGGCCCACTACCTGGACCTGATGCGCCGGCGCCTGGGCTTCACCCAGGCCGAGGACGACGACCAGAAGCTCGTGGAACGCCTGCTGCAACTGATGCAGAACAGCGGCGTCGACTACAGCCTGTTCTTCCGCCGGCTGGGGGAGCACGCCCCGGAGCAGGCGCTGGCACGGCTGCGGGACGACTTCGTCGACCGCAACGGCTTCGACGCCTGGGCCGGGCTGTACCGGGAACGGGTCGCCCGCGATCCGATCCAGGGCCAGGACCTGCGCCGCGCGCGCATGCACGCGGTCAACCCGCTGTACATCCTGCGCAACTATTTAGCGCAGAAAGCCATCGACGCCGCAGAAGCCGGGGACTACAGCGAAGTGCGCCGCCTGCATCAGGTGCTGAGCCGGCCTTTCGAGGAACAGGCCGGCATGGACAGCTACGCCGAACGCCCGCCGGAGTGGGGCAAGCACCTGGAAATCAGCTGTTCGTCCTGAGTCGGGCGAAGCTGTCCATCGATACCTTCAAGCCCTAGGCCAACCTGCGGACCTGCCGCAGGTTGAGCAGGCGCTTGCCGTCCAGCACTGGCTCAACCTGGGATTGCGCATGGACCCGCCACTGACGGGCAGGGATAATGCGCGCCCTGATTTCCAGTACCTGCAAGGATGCACATGAACCTGTTCTTCACCCTGGCCACCCTCGCCCTGGCCGTCTTCAGCCTGGTGTCGGTCGTCATCTACCTGAGCCGCCGCGCCAAGTACCGCATGAACCTGCAGGACCTGCACCTGCACGGTAAGGCGCACCGCAGCATTACCCAGGCCGAACTGGACGAGCTGGCCAAACAGACCGCCAGCCTGCAACGCATCCAGGGCAGCGGCGGCATGTCCTACAAGCCGATCAGCGACAGCGTCTATCTGATTAGCGGCGGCACCGCGAGCGACGGTCTGGAACTGCAGGTCCAGTCGGTGAAACACATGTCGATCGCCGGTATTCCCGTGGAATTTCCCTTCCCGATGGAAAGCTTCCTGGCCGACAACAACCAGGCCGAAGTGGTGATCGCCAAGAAGTTCGCCGTGGTCATCGGCCTCAACGGGCATCGCCTGGCCCAATGACGCACTGGCGGCCTGGCTGCCACCTTCACCGCTCGCCCATGCCCCGAGCCCTGCCACCATCGCTGCCCTGCAAGAGTCCGCCATGAAACCTCGCTACCTGCTGCTGTTGCCCCTGCTGCTGTCGCTGGCCGGGTGCAAGGAAGACTTCGCCACCCTGCACTTCCAGGAGTCGGTGCGCTCCGACCCCAAGGCCGGCCCGCAATACTCCGACCAGTTGGTGCACGAGGCGTACAAACACAGCATTTACACCGCGCTCGGCGCCCAGGGCCTGGACCCGGACGCCATCGCCCTGGAGCGGGACCAGGAGGACGACAAGGTCATTCACCTGCGCCTGGTGGACTACTCCCTGAGCCCGGAACAACGGGGCAGCCTCAAGGCCATCCTCGAACAGGTCGTCAGCGCGCGAAATGCCAGCTCGATGAACCTGCGCCTGGAGCTGGACAACGCCCATGCCAAGGTCACCCCTTCCGGCACCAGTGACCTGCCGGACAACATCGACGCCACCCTGGCGTTCGAGCCGGAGTTCGGCATGCTGCTGGACCGCAGCTACGAAGACAGCATGCAGGCCATCGTCAACGCGAGCGAAATCGAAGGCCCGGTCAGTTGCAAGATCACCGCGCGCCTGGCCATGCCCAGGCCCTTGAAACTGATCGCCTACGAAGCCCTTGAACAGGACAACAGCGAGCGCGGCCTGATCTCCTTGCTGACCCGCGGCGGCAGCATTGCCAAGGTGCCACTCAAGGTGCATTTCGATGACCCGGACCTGAACCGGCTCCTGCAGCACAAAACCGTCCAGGCCTGGCCATCCAGCTCGAAGATCACCCGGCCCGCCCCGGTGCCCCTTGACGAATTCGCCATCGTCATCGGCTCCATCGGCGTCCAGACCCTGACCTCGGCCCTGGCCTTCGACACCCGCAAGGACGAGCTGCAAGCACTGTGCGACCAGAAGATGCAGACCCTGGGCCGGCCGTTCACCTTTCACATGGGCCGGACCCTGGATCGCCTGAGCAGCGTCGACTACCGCTAACAGCCACTATGCGACGAGGATTTCCATTGAACCGACGCCTCTCCACTGCCGCCCTGTTGCTGATGCTGCTGACCGGCTGCAAGCAGACCTACCTCACCCTGCATTTCCAGGAAGAAGTGGGTAACCCCCAGCAGGCCCGGATAGTGCCGTACTTCGCAGAGGCCATCACTCAGATGGCCGCCGGGATCGGCATCGAACCCGACGCCATCGGCCTGGAAATGGACCGCAAGGACGACAAGACCCTGCATATCAGCCTGGACAGCAGCGTGCCCGAACCCCAGCGCCTGCGCCTGCAAGCGCTGTTCAGCGAAATTGTCGAGGCACGCGCAGCCGCCACCTTCGAAGCCGTTCTGGAGATCGCCCCGCAAACCGGGAGATACACCACCCCCGAGTACCGCAAAAGGGCCATGGCCTTGCCGCGACGCTTCTCCCTGGCGCTGGAGCCGGTGAAATACGCCGACGTGCTGTTTCATTACTCGATGGAGGAGTTGATCAGCGGCAAGCTCGCGGCCACCGGCACGCCCAACGAGGCGTTCTGCCAATACCAGGCCACCCTCCAGGCGCCGGGCATGCCGTTCAGCCAGATGGGCAGCAAGGCCGGTAGCGGCACAGGGGATTACAACGTGTATCTGGAGTGGAAAGACGGCAAGCGCGAACCGGCGCAATACTTGTTCGGCAACATCACTTTCGCCAACCCCACGCTCAACCAGATGCTGTTCGACAACCGCATCCAGCTGTCCGCGATCAAGACCTCCTGGGACACGCGAGCGGACCGCCGGGCCGACCGCGTCGGTTTCAGCGTCGGCTCCCTGGGCCTGCAGTACCACGAGGACGGGGAGATTTCCCCGTTGCAACACATCGGCTTCATGGGCAGGTGCGAGGGCATGGCCATGGCGCTGGGGCGGCCCTTTACCTTCTACATCGGCCGCTCCATGGACCGCCTGATCAGCGTCGAACTGGCCCCGCCCAGCGCATGAGCCCTGGAGCCGCAACGGCTCCAGGCCGACCGCTGCGACTTGATATTGCCCCCGGGCGCCGCCATCTAAGGCGCTCTACCCTGTTTGCGGAGCCCGACCATGTCCGACCCACTGCTGATCCCCTGCCCGCACTGCAACGGCCTCAACCGCATTCCCGCCGAGCGCCTGGGGGACCACCCCAAGTGCGGGCGCTGCAAGGCCGAGGTCTTGCTGAGCAAACCCTTTGACTTGAAACAGGGCGACTACGCCAGCCAGATCAAGGGCGACCTGCCGTTGCTGGTGGATGTATGGGCAGACTGGTGCGGGCCGTGCAAATCCTTTGCGCCGGTCTTCCAGCAAGCCGCCGCGCAGCTCAGCGGCAAGTGCCGCCTGGCCAAGCTGGACAGTGAAGCCAACCCGCAGCTGGCGGGGCAATTGGGGATTCGCTCGATCCCCAGCCTGATTCTGTTCAAGAACGGTCGGGAAGTAGCCCGGCAAAGCGGCGCCTTGCCACTGCCGCAATTGTTGAGCTGGCTGCGCAGCCAGGGGATTTGACGCAGCGCCAAGAGCCGCAGGCCAAACCCTGCGCTCATGGCCTCTTGAGGGTCAGGTGTTTTCCAGCAGGTTGTGCAGGTCGACGAATTGCTGGGTCAGCTTGTGTCGTGGGTCCAGGTGGATCAGCGGCATGCTGGCCTGGTGGGATTCACGCATGCGCACCGAGCTGCCCAGGTACACCGGCAGCACTGGCAGGCCCTCGCTGATCAGTTCGTCGAGCATCTGCTGCGGCAGGCTGGCCCGGGCCTGGAACTGATTGACCACGATGCCCTCGACCTCCAGCCCCTCGTTGTGGTCTTCCTTCAGCTCTTCGATCTCCGCCAGCAGGCCGTACAGGGCCTGACGGGAAAAACTGTCGCAGTCGAAGGGGATCAGCACACGATCAGCGGCGATCAGCGCCGATACCGCGTAGAAATTCAGGGCCGGCGGGGTATCGAGGTAGATCCGGTCGTAATCCTCGGCCAGTTCGTCCAGCAATTTGCGCAGCTTGTTGATCTTGTGCTTGGCCTCAAGCTTGGGCTGCAGGTCCGCCAGCTCGGCGGTGGCCGTGATCACGTGCAGGTTGTCGAAGGGGGTCTCGTAGATATCCACCTGGTTTTTCTTGGCGAATGGTCCGGACGACAGGGTTTGCTTGAAAAAATCGGCAATGCCCATGGGAATGTCCTCGCCGGTCAGGCCGGTGAGGTACTGGGTCGAGTTGGCCTGGGCATCCAGGTCCACCAGCAAGGTGCGATAGCCCTCGCTGGCGCTGACCGCCGCCAGATTGCAGGCAATACTGGATTTGCCCACGCCACCTTTCTGATTGAACACCACACGCCGCATGTCTAGACCTCCCTGTATCAAAGATCACCGAGTGTAGTAGGCCACGCGGCCCCTTAGCTACCTTGCTGTCACACAGATTTTCCTTACCCGCAGCCCTGGCACAAACACCGGGCAATGTCGGCCCCGAGGCCGACCTGGGACTGAAAGACTTCAGATAGTGGCAAAAAGACACCTCGCATCGCGTCGGATTTTTCGCTTTTGCGACCAACAGGCCAAGGAGCATTTGCTACAAGCCAGTCGCACCGGGATAATGCGCGCCACTGACGCCTTCGCGTCACTCAGGCCAATCGCCGATCGAAGCGATATGCCGCGTCAAGGAAGCCCGCAGGGGCGGGATGAAATCAAGTGATCAAGTTCAACATCGCTCAATGGCGTGCGTGGGCCCCTGGGCTCGAAAGCGTGGACGCCTGGCAGGCCTGGAGCCGTCAACCGGCCCTGCCTGAAAACAGCGATGCCGCCCCCGATGTGTCCTTTCTCCCCGCCATGCAGCGACGCCGTCTCAGCCGCCTGGCGCGCATGGCGTTCAGCGTCGGCTGGCCCCTGGCCGAGGGCCTGGAACAACTGCCGCTGGTGTTCATCTCCCGGCATGGCGAAACCCCGCGCACCTTCGAGATTCTCAGCGACCTGGCCGCCGAGCAACCGTTGTCGCCCACCCAGTTCAGCCTCTCGGTACACAACGCAGTGATCGGCCTGTGGTCGATCATGCGCGGCGAAACCAGCGAAATGACGGCCCTGGCCGCTGCCGGCGATGGCCTTGAGCATGGCCTGCTGGAGGCGGCCACGCTGCTGGCCGACGGCGCCCCCCATGTACTGCTGGTGATCACCGAGGAACAACCGCCCGAGGCCTATGCCAGCTGGATCGACGACGTGCCGTTCCCCTATGCCCTGGGCCTGCTGCTGACCCCCGGCGACGACTGGCAGTTGTCCCTGGGCAGCCATGACGGTCAAACGCCCAGGGCCCAATGGCCCCACGCCCTGAATCTGCTGCGTACCCTGCTGGGCGCGCAGACCTTTTGCCAACATGCCTGGATGAATCGTGTATGGACCTGGCAACGCAACCACTGAGCGCCAAGGGCCGCAATGCCTACTACTGGCGCCTGACGGCCACGGCGCTGAGCTTTGCACTGTTCGGAATAGGTGGTTTGTGCCTGCGCCTGGTGATTTTCCCCCTGCTCGCCTGCCTGCCCGGCGACGCCCAGCGCCAGCGCCAGCGGGCGCGCAAGACCGTCAGCCGGCTGTTCTGGCTGTTTATCCGCTTCATGGCCAGGAGCGGCGTGCTCACCTATGAGGTCCAGGGCGCCGAGCGGCTCGGGCGACCGGGGCAGATGATCATCGCCAACCACCCCTCGCTGATCGACGTGGTGTTCCTCATCGGCCTGGTCCGCGACGCCAACTGCGTGGTGAAGCAGAGCCTGTGGAACAACCCCTTCACCCGCGGCCCGGTGCGCGCCACCCAGTACATCAGCAACGACGGCAGCATGGACATGCTCGACAGTGCCTGCGGGGCGCTGCAAGCAGGCCAGACCCTGATCGTCTTCCCCGAGGGCACCCGCACCCAGCCGGGGGCCGCTCCGGCCTTTCATCGGGGAGCGGCGGCCATTGCCCTGCGCGGTGCGAAGATCATCACCCCGGTGGTGATCCGGGTCAGCCCCAGCACCCTGACCAAGGCCGAACCCTGGTACCGCATCCCGCAACGCCGTGTGCACTTCAGTTTTCACGTCGGTGCCGATATAGACCCACAGACCTTTGCAGCCCAGGGCCCGGCGCCCCAGGCTTCGCGCAAGCTCAATGAGCACTTGCACCATTTTTTCATTAAGGAGCTCGCCAGAGATGAGCGATACACACCCGGACCTGATGCTTGAAATCAAACTGCTGATCATCGACGCCCTGGGCCTCGAAGACATCAGTGCCCAGGACATCGGCAACGACCAGACGCTGTTCGGCGAAGGCCTCGGCCTGGACTCGGTGGATGCCCTGGAGCTGGGCCTGGCGATCCAAAAGAAGTACGGCATCAAGATCGACGCCGACGCCAAGGACACCCGCAACCACTTCAGCAACGTGGCGAGCCTTGCGGCGTTCGTCACTGCAAAACAGGCAGCTTGAGAACCGACCATGCAAACCCGTGACGATATCTTCAACACCCTGCGCGATGCCCTGGTCGAGCTCTTCGAACTGGAGCCCGAGCGCGTCAGCCTCGAGTCCAACCTGTACGAAGACCTGGAAATCGACAGCATCGATGCGGTCGACCTGATCGACCACATCAAGCGCCAGACCGGCAAGAAAATCGCCGCCGAGGAATTCAAGTCGGTGCGCACCGTCAACGACGTGGTCGAGGCGGTCTACCGTCTGGTCCAGCCGGCCGCATGAGCCGGCTGATCGGCCTGGGCTTGTTGCTGGCCGGCCTGCTCTACCCCTTCGCGGTGTACTTCGGCATGGAGCATTTCGCTCCGTGGCAGTTCGGCCTGCTGCTGGGCGGCCTGTGGCTGGCCCGGGCGCTGACCGGCGAACGCCGCCCCGGCAGCCTGTGGATGGCCATTGCGGCGATCGCGTTCTGCCTGCTGCTGGCCTGGTTCGACAACCCGGCGCTGCTGCGCTGGTACCCGGTGCTGATCAGCGCCTTCATGCTCGGCCTGTTCGGCCTGAGCCTGAAATACGGCCCCCCGGTGGCAGAGCGCCTGGCCCGCATCAGCGAGCCGCAATTGCCGGAAAAGGCCATACGTTATACGCGCCAGGTGACCGTCGCCTGGAGCGTGTTTTTCCTCTGTAACGGAATGCTCGCCGCGGCCCTGACCCTGTGGGCGCCGCTGAGCTGGTGGACGTTGTACAACGGCCTGATCGCCTATGGGCTGATGGGCCTGCTGTTTGCCATTGAATGGCTGTTACGACAACGGGTAAGAGGCCGTAGATGAACTGGATTCCCCTTGAGCAGCTGTTGCTCAAGCTACATACGCCGCGAGCGGTCAGCGCCGCGCCGGCCATCGACCTGGGGGCCGTGCAGGAACAGGCCCTGAGCCTGGCCGCTGCCCTGCAAGCCCGTGGCGTACGGCGCCTGGCGGTGCACCTGGAAGACGCCGTGGAACTGGCGGTGGCCCTGCTCGGCGCCTGGCGTGCCGGGGCCAGCGTGCTGTTGCCCGCTGACCTGCAAGCCCAGACCCGCCAGCGCTGGTCGAGCGAAGTCGACCTGTGGCTGACCGACCAGGACACGCCCCTGCACCAGTTGCAGGCCAGCCCCCTGGCCCCGGCCGAGCTGGACCTGGACACCTGCCAGTTGAGCCTGTGCACCTCCGGCTCCAGCGGCGAACCCAAGCGCATCGAGAAGAACCTGCGGCAACTGGCCAACGAGGTCGTCGCCCTGGAACACCTGTGGGGCGCCGACCTGGGCCAGGCCTGGATCATCGGCAGCGTCGCCACCCAGCACATCTACGGCCTGCTGTTCCGCGTGCTCTGGCCACTGTGCGCCGGGCGGCCTTTTGTACGCCGCCAGCTGCCATTTCCCGAAGACCTGCAACGGGCCAGCCGCGAGTGCCCGGCGTTTGCCTGGGTGGCGAGCCCGGCCCTGCTCAAGCGCATGGGCGACAACCTCGACTGGCCGGCCCTGAGCCAGGTACGGCGGGTATTTTCCTCCGGCGGAGCCTTGCCCGCCGAAGCGGCCAGCGGCCTGCACCAGCGCCTGCAGCAATGGCCGACGGAAATCCTCGGCAGCTCGGAAACCGGCGGCATCGCCTGGCGCCAGGGGCCAGGCCTGTGGCAGCCCTTCGCCGATGTACGGCTGAGCCAGGATGCCGACGGCGCGCTGTTGATCGCCTCGCCCTACCTGCCGGCCGGGCATGTGGAACACACGGCCGACGCCGCGCGGATCGCCGCCGACGGGCGCTTCGAACTGCTGGGGCGCCTGGATCGCATCGTCAAGCTGGAAGAAAAACGCATTTCCCTGCCCATGCTTGAGCAGGCCCTGGCCAGCCACGAATGGGTGGCGGAAGCGCGGCTCGGGGTGATCGAAGACAACCGCGCCTACCTCGGCGCCCTGCTGGTGCTCAGCGAGCCCGGCCTGCATGCCCTGCGCAACCAGGGCCGGCGCCACCTGACCCAGGCCTTGCGCCAGCATCTGGCCGGGCATTGCGAAGCCCTGGCCCTGCCCCGGCGCTGGCGCCTGGTGCGGCAACTGCCGCTGAACAGCCAGGGCAAGCTGCCCCAGGCGCAAGTCCAGGCCCTGCTGCTGGCTCCACGCCCGCAAGCCCCGGAAGTGCTGGAGCAACGGCAGCACGAGGAGGAGTGGCAGCTGCAACTGGCCATTCCGCCGGACCTGGCGTACTTCAGCGGGCACTTCCCCCAGACCCCGGTGCTGCCGGGGGTGGTGCAGGTGGACTGGGCCCTGGCCCTGGGCCAGCAACTGCTGGAGCTGCCGGGCCGCTTCGCCGGCATGGAAGTGCTGAAGTTCCAGCAACTGGTACGCCCCGGCGACCGCATCCAGCTGAACCTGCGTTTCGATGCCCAGCGCCAGAAACTGTATTTCGCCTACCTCAATGACGGGGCTCCCTGCTCCAGCGGGCGGATCGTCCTGGAGGCCAGCTGTGGATAAGTTGTACGGCGTCGCGCCCGGGATTCACTGGCAAGCCAGCGCTTACGCTGAAGGGGCCCGCTGCCATGCATAAGCCTTGCGCGGTGATACCGGTCTACAACCATGAAACCGCCGTGCCGGCGGTGGTCGAGGCGCTCCTGGCCCGCGGCCTGCCCTGTGTCCTGGTGGACGACGCCAGCAGCCCCCAATGCGCGGCGGTGCTGGAGCAACTGGCCGGCCGAGACCAGGTGTTCCTGATCCGCCTGGCGATCAACCAGGGCAAGGGCGGCGCGGTCATGGCCGGCCTGCGCGAAGCCGCGCAGCTGGGCTTCAGCCATGCCCTGCAAGTCGATGCCGATGGCCAGCACGACCTCACGGATGTGGATAACTTCATCCAGCACTCCCAGGCCCACCCCGAGGCGCTGGTCTGCGGTTATCCACAGTACGACGCCAGCGTGCCCAAGGGGCGCCTGTATGCCCGCTACCTGACCCACGTGTGGGTCTGGATCAACAGCCTGTCACTGCAGATTCCCGATTCCATGTGCGGCTTCCGGGTCTACCCCTTGCCACCGACCCTGGCCCTGCTGGACTCGGTGCAACTGGGCCGGCGCATGGACTTCGATCCGGAGATCCTGGTGCGCCTGGCCTGGCGCAACCAGCCCATGCGCTGGCTGCCGACCCGGGTCCACTATCCCCAGGACGGCCTCTCGCACTTTCGCCTGTTCCATGACAACGCGCTGATCTCGAAGATGCACGCCAAGCTGTTCTTCGGCATGTTGGCGCGCCTGCCGCTGATCCTCTGGCGCCGGTGGCGTCCATGAGCCAGGAGCAACCCAAGGAGCCCGGCAACGAACACTGGGCCGGCCATCAGGAGCGCGGCAGCTTCTGGCTGATGAAGCTCACCGCCCTGGGCGTGCGGGTGCTGGGGCGCCGGCTGCTGAGCCCGGTGCTGTACGCCATCGTGTTCTACTTCTTCCTGTTCGGCCGCCGGGCCCGGCGCAGCATCTGGCAGTACCAGCAGCACCTGGCCCAATGGAGCGGGCGCGACGAGTTGCGCCCCAGCCACTGGCGGGTGTTCGGCCAGTTCATGGCCTTTGCCGATGCCCTGCTGGACAAGCTCGACGTGTGGAACGGCAAACTGCGCATCGAACAGATCGAGATCGTCGACCCGGCGCAACTGCGCCACCAGCTGCGCGGCGAACGCGGGCAGATGCTGGTGGGCGCGCACCTGGGCAACCTGGAAGTGTGCCGGGCCCTGGCCGAGCTGGGGGAGCAGGTGACCATGAACGTGCTGGTGCACACCAAGCACGCCGAACGCTTCAACCGCCTGCTGGGCGAAGCCGGGGCCAGCAACCTGCGGCTGATCCAGGTCAGCGAGCTGGACCCGGCGATCATGCTGCAACTGAGCCAGCGCCTGGATCGCGGCGAATGGCTGGCGATTGCCGGGGACCGCGTGCCGCTGCACGGCGGGCGCAACGTGCGGGTGGATTTCCTCGGCCACCCGGCCGCCTTCCCCCAGGGCCCCTGGTTGCTGGCCGGGCTGCTCAAGTGCCCGGTCAACCTGCTGCTGTGCCTGAAACAGCAAGGCCGCTACCAGGTGATCCTCGAGCCCTTCGCCGACGCCGTGCAGTGGAAACGCAATGACCGCCAGCAGGTGATCGCCCAGTGGACCGCCCGCTACGCCGAGCGCCTGGGCCAGTACTGCCTGCAAGCCCCGCAACAATGGTTCAACTTTTACCCATTCTGGAAGACCGATGACGACCTCGACCCATGAGCCGGTAACCTTCGGCGAACACCCCCTGCGCATCGAAGACGTGCTGGCCCTGGCCAACCGCCAGGTGCCGACGCGCCTGCAAGGCGACGCCGCCTGGCGCCAGCGGATCGCCAAGGGCGCGCAGTTCCTCGATTCCCTGCTGGACAAGGAAGGGGTGATCTACGGCGTGACCACCGGCTACGGCGACTCTTGCGTGGTGGCGGTGCCGCTGCAGCACGTCGAGGCGCTGCCGCGCCATCTGTACACCTTCCACGGTTGCGGCCTGGGCAAGCTGCTGGACGCCCAGGCTACCCGCGCGGTGCTGGCGGCGCGCTTGCAGTCGCTGTGCCACGGGGTTTCCGGGGTGCGCGTGGAACTGCTGGAGCGCCTGCAGGCCTTCCTCGACCAGGACATCCTGCCGCTGATCCCGGAAGAGGGCTCGGTGGGCGCCAGCGGCGACCTGACGCCGCTGTCCTATGTGGCGGCAACCCTGTCCGGGGAACGCGAGGTGATGTTCCGCGGCGAGCGGCGTGAGTCCGCCGACGTGCACCGCGAGCTGGGCTGGGAACCGCTGGTGCTGCGGCCCAAGGAAGCCCTGGCGCTGATGAACGGCACCGCGGTAATGACCGGGCTGGCCTGCCTGGCCTTTGCCCGGGCCGACTACCTGCTGCGCCTGGCGACCCGCATCACCGCCCTCAACGTGGTGGCCCTGCAGGGCAATCCGGAACATTTCGACGAACGCCTGTTCGCCGCCAAGCCGCACCCGGGGCAGATGCAAGTGGCCGCCTGGCTACGCCAGGACCTGGCCATCGACGCGCCAACCGCGCCCCTGCATCGCCTGCAGGACCGCTACTCGCTGCGCTGCGCCCCCCATGTGCTGGGGGTGCTGGCCGACAGCCTGAACTGGCTGCGCGGTTTCATCGAGACCGAGCTCAACAGCGCCAACGACAACCCCATCATCGACGCCGAGGCCGAGCGCGTGCTGCACGGCGGGCACTTCTATGGCGGGCACATCGCCTTCGCCATGGACAGCCTGAAGAACCTGGTGGCCAACGTCGCCGACCTGCTGGACCGGCAACTGGCCCTGCTGGTGGACGTGCGCTACAACCACGGCCTGCCGAGCAACCTTTCCGGCGCCAGCGCCGAGCGCGCCATGCTCAACCACGGCTTCAAGGCGGTGCAGATCGGCGCCAGCGCCTGGACCGCCGAGGCCCTGAAAAACACCCTGCCGGCCAGCGTGTTCTCGCGCTCCACCGAGTGCCACAACCAGGACAAGGTGAGCATGGGCACCATCGCCGCCCGGGACGCGATCCGCGTGCTGGAGCTCACCGAGCAAGTGGCCGCCGCCACCTTGCTGGCGGCCAACCAGGGGGTCTGGCTGCGCAGCCAGGAAGCCGATGCCCGGCCTTTGCCGCCCGCCCTGGATGCCATGCACCGGCAACTGGCCGAAGACTTCGCACCGGTGATCGAAGACCGCGCCCTGGAGCGCGAACTGCGCCTGTGCCTGCAACGCATCGCCGAACAACACTGGAGGCTGCATGCGTAGCAAGGGAGTGATCCACGCCGACACCCAGATCCAGGTGCCCTTCTTCGACGTCGACACCATGCACGTCGTCTGGCACGGGCATTACGTCAAATACCTGGAGGTCGCCCGCTGCGCCCTGCTGGACAAGCTCGGCCACAACTACCAGCAGATGCTCGAATCCGGCTACGCCTGGCCGGTGATCGACCTGCAACTGCGCTACGTGCGCGGCGCGGTGTTCGGCCAGACCCTGAACGTGCGCGCCAGCCTGGTGGAGTGGGAAAGCCGGCTGAAGATCAATTACCTGATCACCGACCAGGCCACGGGCGAGCGCATGACCCGCGCCAGCTCGGTGCAGGTGGCCGTGGAGATCGCCAGCCGGGAAATGCAACTGGCCTCGCCCAAGGTCTTCACCGATGCCGTCGCGAGGGCCTTGCCATGAAGGTAGGAGCGAGCTTGCTCGCGAAGAGGGTCGGTCTGTCTGCCCAGTGCATGGCGCTGCGCACCGTGGTGCGGCGGTTCGCGAGCAAGCTCGCGCCTACGCTCTTGGTGCTCTGGTGGGTGCCGGGGCTGGCCCAGGCCTTCGACCTGCAACAGTTGAGCGATCAGCTGTCGCGGCCGGAGGTGATCCACGGCCGCTTCATCCAGGAAAAACACCTGCGGGCCCTGCCCCAGCCGCTGACCAGCAAGGGCCAGTTTGTCCTGGCGAAAAACCACGGCCTGCTGTGGCTGCTGCAGACCCCGTTGCAACAGGACTACCGCATCACTGCCCAGGGCATCGCCCGGCGCGATGGCAGCGGCTGGCAGATGCTTCCCGGCAAAAGCGCCGGGGCCGAGCAGAACCGCCTGTTCCTCGCCGTGCTGCAAGGCGACAGCAGCGGCCTGCAGCGGGACTTCGAACTCAAGCTGCAAGGCAGTGCGCAGAACTGGCAGTTGCAACTGATCCCCCGCTCCCTGCTGCTGAAACAGATCTTCAACCAGATCAACATCGACGGCGGCGAGCTGGTGCAGCGCATCGAACTGCTGGAAGCCCAGGGCGACCGCACCTTGCTGATCATGCAGGACAGCAGCAGCGCCCAGCCGCTCAGTGAAACGGAGCAACATGACTTTGCCGAGTGAACGCTGGCTGCCGCGTTTTTTCCTGATTCTGCTGACCCTGGTCCTGGCCCTCGGTGCCTGGCAATGGCGCCATGGCGCGCCGCTATCGGCCAACCTCATGGAACTGGTGCCCGGCACCGCCCCGGATGCCCTGGAGCAACAGGCCGAGCAACGCATGCAGGAACCGCTGAACCGGGAAATCCTGGTGCTGGTGGGGCATGCCGAACGTCAGCAGGCAGTGGCCATGGCCCGGCAACTGGCCGAGCAATGGCAGGCCAGCGGGTTGTTCGAGAAGGTCCAGTGGAACCTCCAGGCCGACCTGCCGGCGCTGCGCCAGCAACTGTTGCAGGGCCGCCTGGCGATGCTCGGGGCCAAGGATCGCGAGCAACTGGCCCAGCAGCCCCAGGCGTTTATCCAGCAACGGGTGCAGAGCCTGTTCGACCCGTTCGGCGGCTTTACCCTGGTGCCCAGCCAGGATGACTGGCTGGGCCTGACCGGACGCATCCAGAACAGCCAGCCGCAACACGGCGCGGTGCAGCTGGACATCGGCAGCGGCGCCCTGGTGGCCGAGGCCGACGGCCAGCACTGGGTATTGCTGCGGGCCCGCACCGGCGGCAACGCCTTCGACATGCAACTGCCTCTGCAAGTGGCTGACCTGCTGCGCCACAGCCGTGAGCAGGCCAGCCAGCAACAGGTACAACTGTTGGCCGCCAGCGGTTTGCTGTACGCCGCCAACGGCCAGCAACAGGCTACCCGGGAAATCACCTGGGTCGGCGGCGGCGCCACCCTGGGCATCCTTTTGCTGTTGCTGCTGGCCTTCCGCCGCTGGCGTGCCCTGCTGGCCTTCGTCCCGGTGCTGGTGGGCATGCTGTTCGGCGCCGTGGCCTGCGTGGCGCTGTTCGGCCGCATGCACGTAATGACCCTGGTGCTGGGGTCGAGCCTGATCGGCGTGGCCGTCGACTACCCCCTGCACTACCTGTCCAAGAGCTGGAGCCTGAAACCCTGGCGCAGCTGGCCGGCCCTGCGCCTGACCCTGCCGGGGCTGAGCCTGAGCCTGGCCACCAGTTGCATCGGCTACCTGGCCCTGGCCTGGACCCCGTTCCCGGCCCTGACCCAGATCGCCGTGTTCTCCGCCGCCGGCCTGGTGGGCGCCTACCTGGCGGCGGTGTGCCTGCTGCCGGCACTGCTCAAGGGGGTGCAACTGCGCCCGGCGCAATGGCCGCTGCAAGTGGCCCAAGCCCTGCTGCAGGCCCGCGCGGCCTTGCTCAAGCGGGTGCCCAGCCCGGTGCTGCTGGTATTGCTGGCGCTGTTCTGCGCCGCCGGCCTGTGGCAACTCGAGAGCAAGAACGACATCCGCCAATGGGTCGGTGCACCGCCGCAGTTGCTGCAGGAAGCCCAGGCCATTGCGCGGATCACCGGCTATCAGCCCACCAGCCAGTTCTTCCTGGTGCGCGCCACCGATCAGCAGCAACTGCTGGAGCGCCTGGAGGCCCTGGACCTGCGCCTGCAACAGCTGGTGAACCTGGGCAAGCTCAAGGGCTACCTGTCGCTGAACCAGTTGCTCAGCCAACCGACCGAACAACAGCAGGTGCGCGAAGCCCTCAAGCAGTTGCCGCGTTTCTGGCAGCCGCTGCTGGACCTGGGGGTGCCCCTGGCCGCCCTGCAAGCGGAGCTGGAACAGCTGCAGCAATTGCCGGTGGAAGACCTCGACGCCGCGCTTTCCGGGCCGCTGGCCGAGCCCTATCGCCCGCTGTGGCTGGGAGCCAACGCCAACGGCGTGGCCGCCATGGTCAGCCTGCAGGGGCTGAACGACGCCGCCCTGCTGCGAATCCAGGCCGATGATCTGCCAGGGGTGCAACTGGTGGACCGCCTGGGTGAGCTGAACCGGGTATTCGCCGCCACCCAGGTCAGCGCCGCCGAACTCAAGCTGGCCTCCTGCGTGCTGATCGTGCTGCTGTTGATCCTGCCCTTCGGCCTCGGCGGCGCCTTGCGCCTGGTGGCCCTGCCCCTGCTGGCAGCCCTGTGCAGCCTGGCCAGCCTCGGCTGGCTGGGCCAGCCCCTGACCCTGTTCAGCCTGTTCGGCCTGCTGCTGGTGACGGCCATCAGCGTCGACTACGCGATCCTCATGCGCGAGCAGATCGGCGGCGCCGCGGTGAGCCTGCTGGGCACGCTGCTGGCGGCCCTGACCACCTGGCTGTCGTTCGGCCTGCTGGCCATTTCCAGCACCCCGGCGGTGAGCAACTTCGGCCTGGCGGTCAGCCTGGGGCTGGCCTTCAGCTTCATCCTTGCGCCCTGGGCCGGCCACAGGCCGCACCCGGCGCCCGACACAGAGCGTGCAGCATGCTGACCCTGCTGTTCTGGCTACTGGCCCTGGCGCTGTTTGCCCTGGCCACCCACATCGGCCGGCGCCTGGGCCTGATCCCGATTGTCAGCCAGCTGCTGCTGGCGACCTTCGGCCTGCCGCTGCTGATGCTGCTGTGGATCGAACCGCACTGGCAGCTAAGTGGTGCGCAGCTGGTTTCGCCGCAGTGGCTCAAGCATCTGTACAGCCTGAGCTTTGCCTTGCTGCTGGGGCATATCCTCAGTGACGTGATCGACCTGCGCCTGGACCGCCAGAGCCTGAAGATCGCCGTGCCGAGCTTTGGCATTCCCTTCGCCTGCGGCCTGGCCACCGCCTTCTGGCTGCTGCCGGCGCAACCCTGGATCAGCTCCCTGGCGATCGGCCTGCTGTTCGCCATCACCGCGATCCCGGTGCTCTACCTGTACCTGCGGCACATCCAGTACCCGCCCGCCGCCACCCGGCGCCTGGTGCAGACCGCGATCCTCATCGACCTGGCCTGCTGGAGCCTGTTCGCCCTGGCCCAGGGCAGCCTGCACCTGAGCAGCCTGCTGCTGCCCCTGGCCGGCGCCTGCCTGCCCCTGGTGCTGCGCGGCCTGGGCCTGCGCCAGCCGCTGCTCTACAGCCTGGGCTTTTTCGGCCTGCTGGTGGTGGCCGAGCATTACCGGCTCAATGCGCTGATCTTCGGCATCGGCTACCTGCTGTGCATGGCCGCCCTCAAGCTGGCGCTGGTGCTGCCGTTACAGGCTGCCTGGATGAACCGCTTGCAGACCTACATCGCCATCCCGCTGATCCTGACCTTCGGCATCGTGCAGATCGATGTGCACAGCGCCATGGGCAGCCTCGGCTGGGTGCAACTGGCGGCCCTGCTGCTGTTGCCGATTGCCAGCAAGCTGCTGGGCAACTGGCTGGGCCTGGGCTGGGCCGGCGCTTCCTTTACCGGCGCCAGCCGCTGGCGGGAAAGCCTGCTGCTGAACATTCGCGGCTTGAGCGAGATCGTCTTTCTCAACCTGCTGCTGCAACAACAGTTGATCAGCCCGGCGCTGTACTTCGCGCTGATGCTCATGGGCCTGATCGCCACCCTGCTGCCGGCCCTGGCCGGAATGCACCGAACTCCCCAGGCGGCGCCCCACGCTGCCCCCTTGAACCTGAACATCGCCAAACCGGCAAGGAGCCCCAGTGCCAACAGTTGAAATGGAACGTCGCCAAGTCGTGGTGATCGGTGCCGGCCCCTCGGGGGCCATCGCGGCCGCGCTGCTCAAGCGCCAGGGCCACGACGTGCTGATCGTCGAGCGGCAACATTTCCCGCGTTTCTCCATCGGTGAAAGCCTGCTGTCCCACTGCCTGGATTTCGTCGAGGAAGCCGGGATGCTGGAGGCCGTGCAAGCCGCCGGCTTCCAGCTCAAGAACGGCGCGGCCTTCGCCTGGGGCGAGCACTACAGCACCTTCGATTTCGGCGAAACCTTCAGCAATGGCAAGCCCACCACCTTCCAGGTGCAGCGCGCCGACTTCGACAAGCTGCTGGCCGACCAGGCCGCCCTGCAAGGGGTGGAGATCCGCTACGGCGAAGAGATTGTCGCGGTGGAAGTGGAGCGGCCCTTGCCGCAGCTCGACTGCCGCCGTGAAGACGGCAGCCAGTACCGCATCGAAGCCGACTTCATCCTCGACGCCAGCGGCTACGGCCGGGTCCTGCCGCGCCTGCTGGAACTGGAAGCGCCGTCGAACTTTCCGGTACGCCGAGCGGTGTTCACTCATGTCGAAGACCGCATCGACTGCGAGCACTTCGACCGCAACAAGATCCTCATCACCACCCACCCCGAGCACCGCGACATCTGGTTCTGGAGCATCCCCTTCAGCAACGGCCGCTGCTCGGTAGGGGTGGTGGCCGCCCAAGAGCATTTCGCCGGGCGCGATGGCGACCTGGACGCCTGCCTGCGGGGCTTCATCAGCGAAACCCCGAGCCTGGCCAAGGTGCTGCAATACGCCGAGTGGGACACCCCGGCACGGACCATCGGCGGCTACTCGGCCAACGTCAGCACCCTGCATGGCCCGGGCTTCGCCCTGCTGGGCAACGCCGCGGAATTCCTCGACCCGGTGTTCTCTTCCGGGGTGACCATCGCCATGCGTTCCGCGAGCATGGCCGCCGCCGTGTTGCACCGGCAGTTGCAGGGCCAGGGCGTCGACTGGGCGACGGAGTTCGCCGAACCGCTGAAACGCGGCGTGGACACCTTCCGCTGCTACGTCGAGGGCTGGTACGCCGGTACTTTCCAGGACGTGATCTACCATCCGGGCAGCTCCCCGGAAATCCGCCGCATGATCAGCTCGATCCTCGCCGGTTATGCCTGGGATGAACGCAACCCTTTCGTCAGCGAGCCCAAGCGCCGGCTCAAGGCCCTCTCGGAAGTCTGTGCGAGGGACCGCGCATGAGTGAGCAAACCAGCCAGTACCTGAGTGACAGCTACGTCGAGGAAACCCGCTTCGGCTTCTGGTTCCTGCGCAGCCACACCTGGCAGCACCATGTGCTGCGGGTGGCGATCAATGACCTGCGCTCGCTGTTCGATGGCGAGCTGCCCCGGCATCCGGTGTTGCTGGACGCCGGTTGCGGCCAGGGCAAGTCGTTCCAGTACCTGCGCCAGGTGTTCGCCCCGCAGCGCCTGATCGGCCTGGACGCCGACCCCCACAGCCTCAAGCTCAGCGCCGAGGAAGCCCGGCGCCAGCAGATGCAGGTGGAGTTGATCGGCAGCGACTGCGCGACCCTGGAACTGGCCGACGCCAGCGTCGACCTGCTGTTCTGCCACCAGACCTTCCACCACCTGGTGGAACAGGAAAAAGCCCTGGCCGAGTTCTACCGGGTGCTCAAGCCCGGGGGTTACCTGCTGTTTGCCGAATCCACCGAGGCCTATATCGACACCTGGGTGATCCGCTGGCTGTTCCGCCATCCGATGCATGTGCAGAAAAGCGCCGCCCAGTACCTGCAGATGATTCGTCAGCAGGGCTTTGAATTCGGCCCGCAGAACGTGTCTTATCCCTACCTGTGGTGGAGTCGCGCCAAGGACTTCGGCCTGCTGGAGCGCTTCGGCCTGCGCCAGCCGCCGCCGGTGGGCCAGCGCGAGGAAACCCTGGTCAATGTGGTGGCCCGCAAGCCGCTCGCTCCCCCTGTTGCCGAGGAAGGTCCGTCCGAATGATCCGTGCCCTGCTGCTCGGTTGTGTCCTGTTGCTGAGCGCTTGCGTCAGTCAGGCTCCGCTGCCCGAGCGCACGCCCTCGCTGGTGCTGCCGTTGCAGCTCCACGTACAGCGCCAGCTTCAGGACCAGCGCCAGGACTGGCTGCTGGTGATCCAGGCCGAAGGCCCGGACCTGCGCTGGTCGCTGATGGACCCGCTGGGCATTCCCCAGGCCCGTCAGCGCCTGGTGGGCGGACACTGGCAGGCCGACGGCCTGCTGCCACCCAACCCGGAGGCCCGGGAGCTGTTCGCGGCCCTGCTGTTCGCCCTGACGCCTGTGGCCGAACTGCAGGCCAATTATCCGCACGCCCGGCAACAGGGCGCCCAACGTACCCTCGGCCCGCGCTGGCGAGTCGACTATCAACACGCTCTGGATTTCACCTTGAACCTGCCCCAAGGCCCGCACTACCACATCACGGCTCTGAGCACCGAGGCCACGCCATGACGGCTTACCTCAACGCCCTCGGGGTGATCTGCGCCCTGGGCCGCAATCGCCAGGAAGTCGCCCGCAGCCTGTTTGCCGGCGACTGCTCGGGCATGCGCGACGAAAGCCACTGGGTGCCCGAGCGTACCTTGCCGGTGGCGGCAGTGCGCAGCCCGCTGGCGGGCATGCCGGCGGGCCTCGAAGCCCAGAACAGCCGCAACAACCAGCTGTTGCTGGAGGCCACCCGGCAGATCGAAGGCGACATCCAGCAGGCCATCCAGCGCTACGGCCATGGCCGCATCGGCATCGTCCTGGGCACCAGCACGTCGGGCATCGACGAAGCCAGCCGGGGCATCGCCCGTTACCTGCAGGACCGGCAATTCCCGGCGGGCTACGACTACCGTCAGCAGGAGCTCAGCGCCCCGGCGAACTTCCTCGCCCAATGGCTGCAACTCTGCGGCCCGGCCTATGTGATTTCCACCGCCTGCACCTCCAGCGCCCGGGCCCTGATCAGTGCCCGGCGCCTGCTCGACCTGGGCCTGTGCGACGCCGTGCTATGCGGCGGGGTCGACAGCCTGTGCAAGCTGACCCTCAATGGTTTCACAGCCCTGGAGGCGGTCTCCGGGCAACGCTGCAACCCGTTTTCCCGCAACCGCGACGGGATCAACATCGGTGAAGCGGCGGTGCTGTTCCTCATGAGCCGGGAGCCTGCCGGCGACGCCCCTGTTGCCCTGCTGGGCGGTGGCGCCAGCTCCGACGCCTACCACATTTCCGCCCCGGCCCCCGATGGCCGCGGCGCCCTGCAGGCCATGAGCCTGGCCTTGCGCGGCGCCGGCCTGCAGCCACAGCAGATCGGCTACCTGAACCTGCACGGCACCGCCACCCAGCACAACGACGCGATGGAAAGCCTGGCCGTTGCCCAGCTGTTCCCCGAAGGCGTGCCCTGCTCTTCGACCAAACCCATGAGCGGCCATACCCTGGGGGCCGCCGGGGCCCTGGAGGCGGCGTTCTGCTGGCTGGCCCTGAGTACCGACAACCCCGGCCTGGCGCTGCCGCCCCATGTCTGGGATGCCCAGGCCGACCCGTCTTTGCCGCCACTGCGCTGGGTCACCCCGGACGATCGCCTGGCCCCCCACGCACCGCGCCGCCTGATGAGCAATTCCTTCGCCTTCGGCGGCAACAACGTCAGCCTGATTATCGGAGACGCCCCATGATTGACTGGCCGCTCGCCGAGTTGCTGCCCCACGCCGGGGACATGATCCTCATCGATCAGGTCCTGGCCTTTGATGAAGAACAGATCCGCACCCGCCTCGAAGTTCGCCCCGGTGGCCTGTTCAACCGCCCCGACGGCAGCCTGCCGGCCTGGGTCGGCGTCGAGCTGATGGCCCAGAGCGTGGCCGCCTACGCCGGTTGCCGCGCCCGCCAGCAAGGCTTGCCGGTGGAGCTGGGCTTTCTTCTGGGCACCCGCAAATTCGAATGCAATGTCGAGCACTTCCCCCTCGGCAGCACCCTGGAAATCCATGCCCTGCGCTCTCTGGAAGACGACAACGGCATGGGCGTGTTCGAGTGCCACCTCAGTGGCCCCGGCATCATCGCCAGCGCGCGCCTGAACGTGTTCCGTCCGCCACAGGCCGCCGACTACTTGCATGAAACACCTGCCTCTTCTACAGGAACACCGTCATGACTGACTCCGTACTGGTCACCGGCTCCAGCCGTGGCATCGGCCGTGCCATCGCCCTGCGTCTGGCCCGGGCCGGGTATGACCTGGTGCTGCACTGCCGCAGCGGCCGCACCGAAGCCGAAGCCGTCAGGGGCGAAGTCCAGGCCCTGGGCCGCAGCGCCCGCGTCCTGCAATTCGATGTATCGGACCGGGAGGCCTGCCGGGCTGCCCTGGAGGCCGATGTCGAAGCCCATGGCGCCTATTACGGCGTGGTGCTCAACGCCGGCCTGACCCGCGACGGCGCCTTCCCGGCCCTCAGCGAAGAGGACTGGGACCAGGTGCTGCGCACCAACCTCGACGGTTTCTACAATGTCCTGCACCCGGTGATGATGCCCATGATCCGCCGCCGCGCAGCCGGGCGCATCGTCTGCATCACCTCGGTCTCGGGGCTGATCGGCAACCGTGGCCAGGTCAACTACAGCGCCTCCAAGGCCGGCGTGATCGGCGCCGCCAAGGCCCTGGCCATCGAGCTGGGCAAGCGCAAGATCACCGTCAACTGCGTGGCCCCGGGGCTGATCGACACCGCCATGCTGGATGAAAACGTGCCGGTGGAAGAACTGCTGAAAATGATTCCCGCGCAGCGCATGGGCACCCCGGAAGAGGTGGCCGGCGCGGTGAATTTCCTGATGTCCGCCGAAGCGTCCTACATCACTCGCCAGGTGCTGTCGGTGAACGGGGGCCTGTGCTGATGAAACGTGTGGTCGTCACCGGCATGGCCGGCATCACCTCCCTGGGCAGCGACTGGGCCAGCATCGCCGAGCGCTTTGCCGCCAACCGCAGCGGCATCCGGCGCATGGACGAGTGGGACAGGTTCAGCGAACTCAACACCCGCCTGGCCGGCCCCATCGATGACTTCCAGGTGCCCGGGCACTGGACCCGCAAGCAGCTGCGCAGCATGGGCCGGGTTTCGCGCCTGGCCGTGGGCGCCGCCGAGCAGGCCCTGGCCGACGCCGGGCTGCTGGGCGACCCGTCGATCAAGGACGGGCGCATGGGCGTGGCCTGTGGTTCTTCCACCGGCAGCACCGACGAGATCAAGGCCTTCGGCAACATGCTGCTCAACTCGGTGGCCGAGGGGCTCAACGCCAACTCCTACGTGCGCATGATGCCCCACACCACCGCCGCCAATATCAGCATCTTCTTCGGCCTGACCGGGCGCCTGATCCCTACCTCCAGCGCCTGCACCAGCGGTAGCCAGGGCATCGGCTACGCCTATGAGGCGATCAAGTTCGGCCGCCTGCCGCTGATGCTCGCCGGCGGCGCCGAGGAACTGTGCCCCACCGAAGCCATGGTGTTCGACGCGCTGTATGCCACCAGCCTGAAGAACGATGCGCCGCACACCAGCCCGCGCCCCTACGACAGCGGCCGTGACGGCCTGGTGATCGGCGAAGGTGGCGGCATGCTGGTGCTCGAGGAGCTGGAGCACGCCCTGGCCCGTGGCGCGCGCATCCACGCGGAAATCGTCGGCTTCGGCAGCAACGCCGACGGCCAGCACACCACCCGCCCCGAACAGAGCACCATGCGCCGGGCCATGGAGCTGGCGCTGGAGGATGGGGCCCTGGCCCCGGAGGCCATCGGCTACGTCAACGGCCATGGCACCGCCACCGAGCAAGGCGACATCGCCGAGACCCTGGCCACCAGCAGCCTGTTCGGCAGCCGCATGCCCATCAGTTCGCAGAAGAGTTTCCTCGGCCACACCCTGGGCGCCTGCGGCGCGCTGGAATCCTGGTTCAGCATCGAGATGCTCAACCGCGACCTCTATGTGCACACCTGCAACCTGGATCAGGTCGACCCCCGCTGCGGCGAGCTGGACTACCTGCAGGGAGGCTTTCGCGCCATGAGCCACGAATACGTGATGAACAACAACTTTGCCTTTGGCGGCGTCAACACCTCGTTGATCTTCCGCCGCTGGTCCTGATGCCCCACCTCACTGGAGAAATGGAATGTCTTCCCTGTTTCGCGCCACCCTCATCGTCCTTGCCCTGCTGAGCGTCACCGCCTGTACCAGCAAGCGCATGTACACCCCCAACCGGGTGCTCCCGGCCACCATCCAGGCCGACCAGGAGCAGGTCAAGCAGGCGATCCTGAAGAACCTCGTAGCCCGCAAGTGGACCGTGCAGCGCATCAGCCCGGAGCTGATCCAGGCCGAGATCACCGTGCGTCAACAGTTCCACGCGGAGATCGATATCCAGTACTCCGCCAGCTACTACAAGATCGTCTACCGCGACAGCCGCGACATGGACTACAAGGACGGCAAGATCCACAAGAACTACATCCGCTGGGTGCGCCTGCTGGACAAGGGAATCCTGCGCGAACTGCGGGACAACCAGAACGAGCGGGCCGCGCAACAGCTGTCGGATGCCGCGGCCAAGAGCTTCCCGGCCGCACAATGAGCCCTTCCCTGTGACCCTGGTCACAGGGCTGCTTCACCCCCTTTGATGTCATGGAGAATGCGATGCGTTTGAAGACACTGGCGGCCACCGCCACCCTGCTGCTGTGCACCCTGCCCGGCGTCAGCCAGGCCCGCGATACGGCCCTGTACCTGCCCTTCGACAAGGTCGTGGCCGAGGCCATCAGCACCGGCAAGATCGACGGCAGCGTGAAGTTCTACCTGGCGGGAAACAAGCCGGCCGGCAAGGTCAGCGTGCTGAGCCCCGGCGCCGTGACCAACAAGAAGACCAATGCCTTCGGCAAGGCCGACCAGGTGGCCTGCGAGTGGGCCTTGCAGTCGGCACTGATCACCCTGCATGAAGCGGCGAAGAAAGTCGGCGCCAACGCCGTGACCGACATTGCCAGCTTCTACAAGAGCCACGAGCGCAAGGACGCCACCACCTATGAGTGCCATGCCGGCGCCATCATGGCTGGCGTAGCGCTGCGCGGAGACTTGTCCAAGGTCCAGTGAGCTGCGGCTGACAACGAAAAGGGCGCCTGAGGCGCCCTTTGCGTTTCCGGGATTTTTTCCGGAGCCCGGCCAGCGCCGTCTACACTCGCAACAGCAGGCCGGGCCAACGCCGCCTGCGGGAGCCAAGCGGTGCGACCGGACCTCGGCCGGCGTGACAGCGGCTCTTCTTTCACGTCCGTCAAGGAGCCGACCATGCAAGTGAAAGCGCTGATTGCCCTGGCCCTGCTAGCGGTCCTGAGCCCCACCAGCCAGGCCACCAACCTGATGTACATGCCCTTCGAAAAAGTCGTGGCCGACGCCGAGCGCGCCGGGCGCCTGGATGGCAGCGTGAGCTTCCACCTGGCCGGCAACCCGCTCGCGCCGGTGCTCCAGGTACGGCTCACCGAAGTCACCACCCACAAGAAGACCAATGCCTTCAACAAGAGCGATATCGCCGCCTGCGAATGGGCTTTGCAGTCGGCCCTGATCACCCTGCAAGCCGCGGCCAAGCGGGTCGGCGCCAACGCGGTGACCAATATCGTCAGCTACTACAAGCACCACGTGCGCAAGGACCTCAACACCTACGAATGCCATGCCGGGGTACTGATGGCCGGAGTGGCCCTGCGCGGCGACCTGGTGAACCTGCAGGCCCCGGTGCGACCCAACAGCCCCTCAGGGCGTAGCCCCGGTCTTGCGCGTCAGTAGCTCGACAAAGGCCTTGGCCATGGGCGAAGCCTGATCCTTGCGCTGCACCAGCCACACCGCCGACATCGCCGCCGGGTCCAGCAGTCGGCGATAGACCACGCCGTCGATGCGCATGCGCTGGTAGGACGCCGGCAGCACCGACACCCCCAACCCCGCCGCCACCAGGCCGATGATGGTCATGGCTTCCGCCGCCTCCTGAGCGAAATGCGGGGTAAAGCCGGCATCCCGGGACAGGCTCAGCAACTGCGCATACAGGCCGCTGCCATAGCTGCGGGGGAAAAACACAAAGGGCTCATGGGCCAGCTCCGCCAGGTGCAGCCCCTCTTCACTGCCACTGGCCAGCGGGTGCTTGGAACTGAGCACCGCCACCAGCGGCTCGCGCAGCAGCTCCACCACCGACAGCGAATCCGGCAGGGGCAAGGGCCGCATGATGCCGACCTGGATCGCCTGGTCCACCAGGGCCTCGGCCACCTGGGTGCTGCTCATCTCCTTGAGCTTGAGGTGTACCGCGGGAAAGCGCTGGCGAAAGGCGAAGATCGCCTGGGGAATGGTCGAATTGAAGGGCGCCGACGAGGTGAAGCCGATCTTCAGTTCCCCCAGCTCGCCCAGCTGCGCACGCCGCGCCACGTCCGCGGCCTTGTCCACCTGGGCCAGTACCAGCCGCGCCTCTTCCAGGAACAGGCGCCCGGCCTCGCTGAGCTCGACCCGACGATTGGTGCGTTCGAACAGGCGCGCCCCCACCTCCTGCTCCAGCGCCTGGATCTGCTGGCTCAGGGGCGGTTGGGAGATGCCCAGCACCTGGGCTGCACGGCCAAAATGCAGTTCTTCGGCGACAGCGATGAAGTAGCGCAGGTGACGCAGTTCCATGAGGGCCTCATTAAGTCTTAAAACCTATCAAACAGGTCGAACAATATATTGGAAAGAATCATTAGCCAGCTATATGCTTTTTCCATTGCCTGACCGGCTGCGTTCCCCCGAGGTCCCCCGTGAAATCCGCTGTTGCCGCTGTTGCCCCCTCCGCCCACGAACCCCCTGCCACGCCCCTGGACGAGGTGGTCGCCCAGCTCAACGAGGCCTACATCGAAAAAGGCACGCCGATGTTCATGCGCACCGTGCTGGCGCTGTTCTCCGGCGGTTTTGCCACCTTCGCCCTGCTGTATTGCGTACAGCCGATGATGCCGCTGCTGTCCCGGGACTTTTCCATCAATGCCGCCCAGAGCAGCCTGATCCTCTCGGTCGCCACCGGCATGCTGGCCATCGGGTTGTTGATCACCGGGCCGGTTTCCGACCGCATCGGTCGCAAGCCGGTGATGGTCGCCGCCTTGCTGGCCGCCGCCCTGTGCACCATCGCCAGTGCGCTGATGCCGAGCTGGCACGGGGTGCTGCTGATGCGCGCGCTGGTGGGCCTGTCCCTGAGCGGGCTGGCAGCGGTGGCCATGACTTACCTGAGCGAGGAGATCCACCCCCAGCACATCGGCCTGGCCATGGGCCTGTACATCGGTGGCAACGCCATCGGCGGCATGAGCGGGCGACTGATCACCGGGGTGCTGATCGACTTCGTCAGCTGGCACACGGCGATGCTGGTGATCGGCGGCCTGGCACTGATCGCTGCCGCGGTGTTCTGGCGCATCCTTCCCGAATCACGCAATTTCCGCCCCCGTTCGCTGCACCCGCGCAGCCTGCTGGACGGCTTTGCCATGCACTTTCGCGATGCCGGCCTGCCCTGGCTGTTCCTCGAAGGGTTCCTGCTGATGGGGGCTTTCGTCACCCTGTTCAACTACATCGGCTACCGCCTGCTGGCCGAGCCCTATCAACTGAGCCAGGCCTGGGTCGGGATGCTGTCGGTGGTGTACCTCTCGGGCATCTACAGCTCGGCAAAGATCGGCGCCCTGGCCGACCAGCTGGGCCGGCGCCGGGTGCTCTGGGGCACCATCGTGCTGATGCTGGCGGGGATCGCCCTGACCCTGCTGACCCCGCTGTCCCTGGTGCTGATCGGCATGCTGCTGTTCACCTTCGGCTTCTTCGGTGCCCACTCGGTGGCCAGCAGCTGGATCGGCCGTCGCGCCACCAAGGCCAAGGGCCAGGCGTCGTCGCTGTACCTGTTCAGCTACTACGCCGGCTCGAGCATTGCCGGCACCGCCGGCGGGGTGTTCTGGCACCTGGCGGGTTGGAACGGCATCGGCCTGTTTATCGGCGCCTTGCTGATCGGAGCCCTGTTGATCGCCATGAAACTCGCCAAACTCCCCCCTTTGTAGGAGCAGGCTTGCCGGCGAAGTGCTCCGCCAGGCAGGCGCAGGTCTTGAGGGCCCTTTCGCCAGCAAGCTGGCTCCTACACCGAGCGAACCTGACTGGCCGCCCCCTGTAGGAGCTGGCTTGCCAGCGAAGGCGTGCGCCAGGCAGGTGCAAGCCTTGAGGGCCCATTCGCCAGCAAGCTGGCTCCTACACCGAGCGAACCTGACTGGCCGGCCCCCTGTAGGAGCTGGCTTGCCAGCGAAGGCGTGCGCCAGGCAGGCGCAGGTCTTGAAGGCCCTTTCGCCAGCAAGCTGGCTCCTACACCGAGCGAATCTGGCTGGCCGCCCCCTGTAGGAGCTGGCTTGCCAGCGAAGGCGTGCGCCAGGCAGGCGCAGGTCTTGAGGGCCCTCTCGCCAGCAAGCTGGCTCCTGCAAAAAGTGTCCGCCAATGAAAACGCCCGGCAGGTGCCGGGCGTTTTTTAGGGGGGCGCTTATTCGTGGTATTGCGCCGACAACTCGTGCACCGCTTCCAGGAAGGCTCCGGCGTGCTCCGGTTTCACTTCCGGAGTGATGCCGTGGCCCAGGTTGAACACGTGGCCGCTGCCCTTGCCGTAGCTGGCGAGGATGCGCGCAACTTCGCTGCGGATCGCCTGCGGGTTGGCGTAGAGCACGGTAGGGTCCATGTTGCCTTGCAGCGATACCTTGCTGCCGACCCGGCGGCGGGCTTCGCCGATGTCACAGGTCCAGTCCAGGCCCAGGCTGTCCGCGCCGGCATCGGCAATGCTTTCCAGCCACAGGCCGCCGCCCTTGGTGAAGAGGATCACCGGAACCTTGCGCCCGTCGTGTTCGCGGATCAGGCCACTGACGATCTTGCGCATGTAGGCCAGGGAGAACTCCTGGTAGGCCGCCGCCGAGAGGCTGCCGCCCCAGCTGTCGAAGATCTGCACCGCCTGCGCGCCGGCACGGATCTGCCCGTTCAGGTACGCGGTGACCGACTGGGCCAGCTTGTCCAGCAGCAGGTGCATGGCTTGCGGGTTGTCGTAGAGCATGGCCTTGGACTTGCGGAAGTCCTTGGAGGAGCCGCCTTCGACCATGTAGGTGGCCAGGGTCCAGGGGCTGCCGGCAAAACCGATCAGCGGCACCCGGCCATTGAGTTCGCGACGAATGGTGCTGACCGCATCCATCACATAGCCCAGGTCCTTTTGCGGATCGGGGATCGGCAGGGCTTCGATGTCGGCCAGGGTGCTGACCACTTTCTTGAAGCGCGGGCCTTCGCCGGTTTCAAAGTACAGGCCTTGGCCCATGGCATCGGGGATGGTCAGGATGTCGGAGAAGAGGATCGCCGCATCCAGCTGTGGATAGCGGTCCAGAGGCTGCAGAGTGACTTCGCAAGCGAACGCCGGGTTCATGCACAGGCTCATGAAGTCACCGGCGTTGGCGCGGCTGGCACGGTATTCAGGCAAGTAGCGCCCAGCCTGACGCATCATCCACACCGGGGTGACGTCTACGGGTTGCTTGAGCAGGGCACGAAGGAAACGGTCGTTCTTCAGGGCAGTCATGTCGGCATCCGGAAAAAAAGTGGGGGCATTTTCTCAGAGCGCGACACAAAAGGCACGGCAAGAGCCGTTTCTTTATGTCTATGGGGGCAATTTGTCACGGGACGGGCACAGATCCCGTAGGAGCCAGCTTGCTGGCGAAGCGATCGACGCGGTGCATCAACAGCACCGCGTTATCGTTGTTCGCCGGCCAGCCGGCTCCTGCAAGGTGGGTCAGACGCCCAGGTAGTCGAGGATGCCTTCGGCGGCGTTACGCCCTTCGAAGATCGCCGTCACCACAAGATCAGAACCGCGCACCATGTCACCACCGGCAAAGATCTTCGGGTTGCTGGTCTGGTGCTTGAACTGGCCCTGTTCCGGGGCCACGACACGGCCCTGGCTGTCGGTCTGGATGCTGAACTGCTCGAACCATGGCGCCGGGCTTGGACGGAAACCGAAGGCGATGACCACGGCGTCGGCCGGGATGATCTCTTCAGAACCCGGGATCGGCTCGGGGCTGCGGCGGCCACGGGCGTCCGGCTCGCCGAGACGGGTCTCGACCACCTTCACGCCTTCGACGCGGTCTTCACCGACGATGGCGATCGGCTGGCGGTTGTAGAGGAATTTCACGCCTTCTTCCTTGGCGTTCTTCACCTCTTTGCGCGAGCCGGGCATGTTGGCTTCGTCACGACGATAGGCGCAGGTCACCGACTTGGCGCCCTGGCGGATCGAGGTGCGGTTGCAGTCCATCGCGGTGTCGCCACCGCCCAGCACCACCACCTTCTTGCCTTTCATGTCGACGAAGTCTTCCGGCGACTTTTCAAAGCCCAGGTTGCGGTTGACGTTGGCGATCAGGAAATCCAGCGCGTCATAGACGCCCGGCAGGTCCTCACCGGCAAAGCCGCCCTTCATGTAGGTGTAGGTGCCCATGCCCATGAACACCGCATCGTATTCGGCGAGCAGTTGCTCCATGGTCACGTCCTTGCCCACCTCGGTGTTCAGGCGGAACTCGATGCCCATGCCGCTGAAGACTTCGCGACGATTGCTCAGCACGGTCTTTTCCAGCTTGAACTCGGGGATACCGAAGGTCAGCAGACCGCCGATTTCCGGGTTCTTGTCGAACACCACCGGGGTCACGCCGCCACGCACCAGCACGTCGGCACAGCCCAGGCCTGCCGGGCCCGCGCCAATGATCGCCACGCGTTTTCCGGTAGGCTTGACCTTGGACATGTCCGGGCGCCAGCCCATGGCGAAGGCGGTGTCGGTGATGTACTTCTCCACCGAACCGATGGTCACCGCGCCAAACCCGTCGTTGAGGGTGCAGGCACCCTCGCACAGGCGATCCTGCGGGCACACCCGGCCGCAGACTTCCGGCAGGGTGTTGGTCTGGTGCGACAGCTCGGCGGCGGCGAGGATGTTGCCCTCGGCCACCAGCTTGAGCCAGTTGGGAATGAAGTTGTGCACCGGGCACTTCCATTCACAGTACGGGTTACCACAACCCAGGCAGCGGTGGGCCTGGTCGGCCGACTGCTGGGGTTTGAAGGGTTCGTAGATTTCCACGAACTCTTTCTTGCGTTGACGCAACAGTTTCTTCTTCGGATCCTTGCGCCCGACATCGATGAACTGGAAGTCGTTATTCAGACGTTCAGCCATTATCAAAACCTCATCACACTCTTCAGGCGCATATCACTGCGGGTTGGCACGGGTGCTGGAAAGCAACGACTTCAAGCTGGCAGCCTTGGGCTTGACCAGCCAGAAACGGCGCAGGTAGTCGTCGAGGTTCTCGGCGAGGTTACGGCCCCATTCGCTGTCGGTTTCCTCGACGTACTCGTTCAGCACGCGCTGCAGGTGGCTGCGATAGGCTTCCATCGCTTCGCCGCTGATCCGTTGGATTTCCACCAGTTCGTGGTTGACCCGGTCAACGAAGGTGTTGTCCTGGTCCAGCACATAGGCGAAACCGCCGGTCATGCCTGAGCCGAAGTTGTAACCGGTCTTGCCCAGGACGCAGACGAAACCACCGGTCATGTACTCGCAGCAGTGATCGCCAGTGCCTTCCACCACGGTGTGGGCACCGGAGTTGCGCACGGCGAAACGCTCACCCGCGGTGCCAGCGGCGAACAGCTTGCCGCCGGTGGCGCCGTACAGGCAGGTGTTGCCGATAATGGCGCTGTCCTGGGTCTTGTAGACGCTGCCCTTGGGCGGAACGATCACCAGCTTGCCGCCGGTCATGCCCTTGCCCACGTAGTCGTTGGCGTCGCCTTCCAGGTAGAGGTTCAGGCCGCCGGCGTTCCACACGCCGAAGCTCTGCCCCGCAGTGCCCTTGAAACGGAACGTGATAGGCGCCTGGGCCATGCCCTGGTTGCCGTGGAGCCTGGCGATCTCGCCGGAGATCCGTGCGCCGATGGAGCGGTCGCAGTTGCAGATATCCAGGGCGAAATCGGCGCCGCTCTTGTCATTGATCGCCGAGCGGGCCATCTCGACCATTTTCTCGGCCAGCAGGCCCTTGTCGAACGGCGGGTTACGGTCCACCTGGCAGAACTGCGGCTTGTCCGCCGGAATGTGGTCACTGCCCAGCAACGGGGTCAGGTCCAGGTGATGCTGCTTGGCGGTCTGGCCTTCCAGCACCTCCAGCAGGTCGGTCCGGCCGATCAGTTGCTCCAGGGAACGCACGCCAAGCTTGGCCAGCCACTCACGGGTTTCCTCGGCGACGTAGGTGAAGAAGTTCACCACCATGTCGACGGTGCCGATGTAGTGATCCTTGCGCAGTTTCTCGTTCTGGGTCGCCACACCGGTGGCGCAGTTGTTCAGGTGGCAGATGCGCAGGTACTTGCAGCCCAGGGCGATCATCGGCGCGGTGCCGAAGCCGAAGCTCTCGGCGCCGAGGATGGCTGCCTTGATCACGTCGAGGCCGGTTTTCAGGCCGCCGTCGGTCTGCACCCGGACCTTGCCGCGCAGGTCGTTGCCGCGCAGGGTCTGGTGGGTTTCCGCCAGGCCCAGTTCCCACGGCGCACCGGCGTACTTGATGGAGGTCAGCGGCGAAGCGCCGGTACCGCCGTCGTAGCCGGAGATGGTGATCAGGTCAGCATAGGCCTTGGCCACACCGGCGGCGATGGTACCAACGCCGGCTTCGGCCACCAGCTTCACCGACACCAGCGCCTGAGGGTTGACCTGCTTGAGGTCGAAGATCAGCTGCGACAAGTCTTCGATCGAATAGATGTCGTGGTGCGGCGGAGGCGAAATCAAGGTCACGCCGGGGACTGCGTAGCGCAGCTTGGCGATCAGGCCGTTGACCTTGCCACCAGGCAGCTGGCCGCCCTCGCCGGGCTTGGCGCCCTGGGCCACCTTGATCTGCAGCACTTCGGCGTTGACCAGGTACTCCGGGGTCACGCCGAAACGGCCAGTGGCCACTTGCTTGATCTTCGAGCTCTTGATGGTGCCGTAGCGCGCCGGGTCTTCGCCGCCCTCACCGGAGTTGGAACGCGCGCCGAGGCGGTTCATGGCTTCGGCCAGGGCTTCGTGAGCCTCCGGCGACAGGGCGCCCAGGGAGATACCGGCAGAGTCGAAGCGCTTGAGGATCGACTCCAGGGGCTCGACTTCGCTGATGTCCATCGGCGTGTCCAGGGTCTTCACCTGGAACAGGTCGCGGATCATCGACACCGGGCGGTTGTCCACCAACGCGGTGTATTCCTTGAACTTGGCGTAGTCGCCCTGCTGCACGGCGGCTTGCAGGGTGTTGACCACGTCCGGGTTGTAGGCGTGGTACTCGCCACCGTGGACGAACTTCAGCAGGCCGCCTTGCTGGATCGGCTTGCGCGGGCTCCAGGCTTCGGTCGCCAGGGCTTTCTGCTCGGCTTCGATGTCGACGAAACGTGCGCCCTTGATCCGGCTCGGCACGCCACGGAAGCTCAGGTTGCAGACCTCCTCGGACAGGCCGATGGCTTCGAACAGCTGCGCGCCACGGTAAGAGGCGATGGTGGAGATGCCCATCTTCGACAGGATCTTCAGCAGGCCCTTGGTGATGCCCTTGCGGTAGTTCTTGAACACCTCGTAGAGGTCGCCCAGCACTTCACCGGTACGGATCAGGTCGCCCAGCACTTCGTAGGCCAGGAACGGATAGACCGCCGAGGCGCCGAACCCGATCAGCACCGCGAAGTGGTGCGGATCGCGGGCGGTGGCGGTTTCCACGAGAATGTTGGAGTCGCAGCGCAGGCCCTTTTCAGTCAGGCGGTGGTGCACCGCGCCGGTGGCCAGGGAGGCGTGGATCGGCAACTTGCCCGGCGCAATATGACGGTCGCTGAGGACGATCTGGGTGCGGCCGGCGCGAGCGGCTTCTTCAGCCTGGTCGGCGACATTGCGGATCGCGGCTTCCAGGCCGACGCTCTCGTCGTAGTTGAGGTCGATGACCTGGCGCTCGAAACCCGGGCGGTCGAGGTTCATCAGCGAACGCCACTTGGCCGGGGAGATCACTGGCGAGCTGAGGATCACTCGCGAAGCGTGCTCGGGCGACTCCTGGAAGATGTTGCGCTCGGCACCGAGGCAGATCTCCAGGGACATGACGATGGCTTCGCGCAGCGGGTCGATCGGCGGGTTGGTGACCTGGGCGAACTGCTGGCGGAAATAGTCGTAGGGGGTACGCACGCGCTGGGACAGCACCGCCATCGGCGTGTCGTCGCCCATCGAACCCACCGCTTCGTAGCCCTGCTCGCCCAGTGGGCGCAGCACCTGGTCACGCTCTTCGAAGGTGACCTGGTACATCTTCATGTACTGCTTGAGCTGGTCGACGTCGTAGAAGGCCGAACCGTGGTCGTTGTCTTCCATGGTGGCCTGGATGCGCAGGGCATTCTTGCGCAGCCATTGCTTGTACGGATGACGGGACTTCAGACGGTTGTCGATGGCGTCGGTGTCGAGGATCTGCCCGGTCTCGGTGTCCACGGCAAAGATCTGGCCCGGGCCGACCCGGCCCTTGGCGATCACGTCCTCGGGCTGGTAGTTCCACACGCCGATTTCCGAAGCCAGGGTGATGAAGCCGTTCTGGGTGGTGACCCAGCGCGCCGGGCGCAGGCCGTTGCGGTCCAGCAGGCAGACGGCGTAGCGGCCGTCGGTCATGACCACGCCGGCCGGGCCGTCCCACGGCTCCATGTGCATCGAGTTGTATTCGTAGAACGCGCGCAGGTCGGCGTCCATGGTCTCGACGTTCTGCCACGCTGGCGGAATGATCATGCGCACGCCGCGGAACAGGTCGATGCCGCCGGTGACCATCAGCTCCAGCATGTTGTCCATGCTCGAAGAGTCGGAACCCACGCGGTTGACCAGCGGGCCGAGCTCTTCCAGGTCCGGGATCAGGTCGTTGGCGAACTTGGTGCGCCGGGCCACGGCCCAGTTGCGGTTGCCGGTGATGGTGTTGATCTCGCCGTTGTGGGCGAGGAAGCGGAATGGCTGGGCCAGCGGCCATTTCGGCAGGGTGTTGGTGGAGAAGCGCTGGTGAAACACGCAGATCGCGGTTTGCAGGCGCTCGTCACCCAGGTCCGGATAGAAGGCGGCGAGGTCCGCCGGCATCATCAGGCCCTTATAGATGATGGTCTTGTGGGAAAAGCTGCAGATGTAGTGGTCGGTGTCGGCGGCGTTGGCCACCGAGGAGCGGCGACGGGAACTGAACAGCTTGATGGCGAAATCCTGGTCGCTCAGACCCTGGCCGCCGATGAACACTTGTTCGATCTGTGGCAGGCGCTCCAGGGCCAGACGCCCGAGCACACTGGTATCGATCGGTACTTTGCGCCAGCCCACCAGTTGCAGGCCGGCGGCGAGGATCTCGCGGTTCATGTTTTCGCGAGCGGCTTCGGCTTTCACCGGGTCCTGGTTGAAGAACACCATGCCCACCGCATATTGCTTGGGCAGCTCGATGCCGAAGTGCTCCGTGGCGACTGCGCGCAGGAACAGGTCGGGCTTTTGCATCAGCAGACCGCAACCGTCGCCGGTCTTGCCGTCCGCGTTGATCCCACCGCGGTGGGTCATGCAGGTCAGGGCCTCAATGGCCGTTTTCAACAGGGTATGACTGGGTTCGCCCTGCATGTGGGCTATCAGGCCGAAACCACAGTTATCCTTAAATTCATCTGGTTGGTACAGACCTGCTTTCATAGACACTTTCTCACCAGGCTGCCTCTTTTAGAGGCAAATTTCTTTTCAATTCAACCACTTGCATTCCGCGCCGAACGTACGCCAGCTTTGCGGGGGCAAAAGGGAGGTCATTGTACACACCGACACAAAGCCCCACAAATTTAGCGACGATCTGTCGTAAATTCATGTCGCATTTATGAACGTTTTAAAGCGATATGCTGTGCTAGTCAAAAAGTTTTGCTTTTGACTGCCGCGACTCAAAAACTACTGTGACGCAGACACCACAAGGCACGCGGCCTGTAAGGCAGCATGCCGATGCGGAAATTTGAGGTTGCCGGGAGAGGCGGCCTGGGTAAGGCCGCCGAATCTTCAGCGAGTTGTTGCCAGTTCTTGTTGAACGCTAGCGACAGTGCGAGGCCAAGGTTTACCAGCCTGAACCTTCGCTGGCAAGGATTTGATGGCGCTGACCGCTGCATCGCGGCTTGCGAAGTTGCCGTAGGTGATCACATACAGCGGCTTGCCGTTGAGGACTTTCTTGAAGTAGCGGTATTCGCCGCCCTGTTCCTTGACGAAGTTCTGCGCGGTGGCTTCCGAGCTGGTGCCGAGGATCTGCACCACGTAGTTGCCTGGCGCCTGGCCAGCGTACCAGCTGCCACCGGCGGCCTTGGCCACGGTGACCGGCTTCTCGGCCGGCTTGGCCGGAGCAGGCTTGGCTGCCACTGGCTTCTCTGCCGGCTTGGCGGCAGGCGCAGGCTTGGCCGTGGCCACCTGGGTCGGTGCCGGGGCTGGACGCGCTGCCGGAGTCGGCGTCGGGCCAGCCGTAGCCCCAGCAGGCGGCGCGGTGGTGGTCACGGTCGGTGGAACGGCGCTGGAGCCTTCAACCGGTACCCCGTCGTCACCCTCGCTGATACCCCCTGCGGCTTCGGCCAGAGGACCGCGCATCACGGGCTGCGACTGGCCGACCAACGGCAGCGGCATTGGCTGTGACGAACCGGCGAACTCTACTGACGGGCTGCCATTGGCATTGGGTGTCGGTGTTTGCCCCAAAGGCAGTTGCGCTTGCTCATTGGCCGGAGCGCCGGTGGTTGGAGCCTTGCTGCGGCCCGGCATCAACCAGGCCGCGGCCACGGCCACCACCACGACAGCGGAGATGGCCAATACGTGTTTCTTCGGCATGTTGAACCCCATACTTGGACGCTTGACCGCAGAGCGGCTGGCGATCATTGCTTCGATCATTGCATCCCTGGCGACCTGGTTGATGTTGCCCGGCCAGCCATCGGAGCCTTCGTGAATATCACTGATCTGATCTGCGGAGAAAAGTTCGATGCCCTGCCCCGCACCTTCAAGCCGCTGGGCCAGATATTCGCGGGTTTCCTCTTCGGTATAAGGCTGCAACTCGATGACGTGGAAGCGCTCTTCCTCGGTATTGAGCTGGTCCAGTGCGGCGATCAGCGACGACTCGCCGAACAGGAACACATGGGGGCGCCCTTCCGGAGCGCCGGCCGCCAGGGCCAGCAGGGCCTCGAGGGCGGACTCGTCGAGCTGCTCGGCGTCATCCACCAGCAGATAGACTTCCTGACCGGTCAGGGCCAGCTGCACTATCTGGGCGAGGATCGCGCCGATTTCAGCCTCGGCCACGTTCAGCGCCTGGGCCACCTGGCGCAGCACGCCGGCAGCGTCGCCGGCGCCGCGGGCCGACACCACCACGCTCTGCACCGATTGCTTGTTGGTACTGGCTACCAGCGCCTGGCGCAGCAGGGTCTTGCCGCTGCCCTGAGGCCCGGTGACCACCAGCAGCAACTGGCTGTAGCGGGCCAGGTGATGCAGTTGCCCCAGCACGGGCTTGCGCTGGGCAGGAAAGAACTTGAAGCCAGGGACCCGGGGAGCGAAAGGATCGTGGCTCAACTGGTAATGGCCGAGGAAAGCCTCGTCGGCGTGCAAACTAGTCATCGGGATCTTATTAACCTTTAAGCTGAGCCAGGGCGCGGTAGTCCGCTCCCAGCGTGGCCTGTAAAACCTCTTTCGGATAATCGTCGGTCACTACGGCTTCGCCCATGCGGCGCAACAGCACCAGACGCAAACGACCGTCGATCACTTTCTTGTCAATTGCCATGTGTTCGAGAAAATCCGCTTCGCTCATTTCCTCTGGCGGGATGACCGGCAAGCCCGCGCGCTGGAACAGGCGAATACCGCGGTCACGCTCCTGGCTGGTGATCCAGCCCAGGCGCGCGGACATTTCCAGGGCCATTACGGTGCCAGCAGCCACCGCCTCACCGTGCAGCCACACACCGTACCCCATGTGGGTTTCGATGGCGTGGCCGAAGGTATGCCCCAGGTTGAGAGTGGCCCGCACTCCCGATTCACGTTCGTCGGCACCCACCACCGCGGCCTTGGCCGCACAGGAGCGCTCGATGGCGTAAGTCAGGGCCTGCTGGTCCAGGGCCCGCAGGCGGTCGACGTTCTCTTCCAGCCAGGTAAGGAAGGGCTCGTCGCAGATCAGGCCGTACTTGATCACTTCCGCCAGACCTGCCGACAGCTCGCGGCTGGGCAGGGTGTTAAGGCTGGTGGTATCGATCAGCACCACGTTCGGCTGGTAGAAGGCGCCGACCATGTTCTTGCCCAGCGGGTGGTTGATACCGGTCTTGCCACCCACCGAAGAGTCCACCTGGGACAGGAGGGTGGTAGGAATCTGGATGAAATCCACGCCCCGCTGGTAGCAGGCCGCGGCAAAGCCGGCCATATCACCGATCACGCCGCCACCGAGGGCGATGATGGTAGTGCGTCGATCGTGGCGCGCAGTAAGCAGGCCATCGAAGATCAACTGCAGGGTTTCCCAGTTCTTGTAGGCCTCGCCATCGGGCAGGACCACCGAGATCACCGAGAACTGCCCCAGGCTGCGGGTCAGACGCTCAAGGTAAAGCGGCGCGACGGTCTCATTGGAAATGATCGCCACTTGCCGCCCGGCGATATGCGGCACCAGCAGCTCGGGCTGGTCCAACAGACCTTCACCAATGTGAATCGGGTAGCTGCGCTCGCCTAGATCGACCTTAAGTGTCTGCATGTGTCCCCACAGTGAAGATGGAAGCAGGCATTGTGCCCTGCATTGACGATGGGCCTCGTCTGGTCTTCTGACGCGGCCCGATAGCTCTGCGCCACACCTTGGCGGTCTGGCGCGACGCCGAGAATAGCGCATTTCGCTCGACGCATTAACGGGGTGGCAGCTGCTGCAGGCGCTCCAGTATGTCCAGCACCACCATTCGTGGCGGCCGCTCATCGGTTTCCACCACCAGATCGGCGATTTCCCGATAAAGCGGGTCGCGGATTTCCAGCAGGTCGCGCAGGGTCTTGGCCGGATCGGCGGTGCGCAGCAGGGGACGATTGCGGTCCCGGGCGGTGCGCCCCACCTGTTGCTCGACCGAGGCGTGCAGATAGACCACTCGTCCGCCAGCGTGCAGCGCCCGACGATTGGCCTCGCGCATCACTGCACCACCGCCAGTGGCCAGGACCACGCCGTCAGTGCCACAGAGCTCGGCGATCATCGCCTGTTCGCGATCACGAAAGCCCGGTTCGCCTTCCTTATCGAAGATCCACGGGATATTCGCGCCTGTGCGCAGTTCAATTTCCTTATCGGAATCTTTGAATGGCAGGCGCAGCTCTTTGGCCAGTAAGCGACCGATGGTGCTTTTTCCAGCCCCCATCGGCCCAACAAGAATCAAATTTCGCACAGAATCAACGACTCACAGCAATCGCCTGGTTGTTCATGATACGCGGAGTGAGAAATACCAGCAGCTCGGATTTTTTCTCCGACACCACGTCACGCCGGAAAAGGCGGCCAAGATACGGCACATCGCCAAGAAATGGCACTTTATCTACAACCTTGCTCTGGGTATTCGAGAAAACCCCGCCGATGACGATGGTCGCCCCGTCGTTGACCAGTACCTTGGCATTGACCTCGTTCTTCTTGATCGGCGGTACATCCTGGACCTTGTTCAGGTAGTCCGGCTCATCCTTGGTGACCTTGACCTCCATGATGATGCGGTTGTCCGGGGTGATCTGCGGCGTCACTTCAAGCGACAGCGATGCCTCCTTGAAGGACACCGAGGTAGCGCCGCTGGAGCTCGCTTCCTGGTAGGGGATCTCGGTGCCCTTGAGGATCTTTGCGGTTTCCTTGTCGGAGGTGACCACCTTGGGCTGGGAAACGATCTCGCCGTTGCCGGTCTTCTCCATGGCGGTCAACTCCAGGTCCAGCAGCACGTTGTCGGTGATGTAGGCGATACCGATGCCCGAGGTATGGGCACTAGCCCCCAGATCGACAAAGGGCGAGTTGCTGCCGCCGCTGCCCGGAGCGCCGATGCTGCTGGAAGCGCCGGCAGCGTTCTGCACCCCGCTGGCGCTCCAGTTGCCCTGGTTCTGCACCGAGCCGCCCCAGCGCACGCCCAGGCTCTTGTCGTAGTCAACGTTGGCCTCGACGATGCGCGCTTCGATCATCACCTGGCGCACCGGAACATCCAGCTGGGCGACGATGCGCCGAAGTTCGTCGAGGCGCTCCTGGCTCTGGTAGGCAATGATGCTGTTGGTGCGCTCATCCACGGTGATCGAGCCACGCTCATCGGCTTTTTCCTCGGCGCGGGTCACCGACTGGAACAGCTTGGCGATGTCCGCTGCCTTGGCGTAGTTGACCTGCAGCAGCTCCCGACGCAACGGCGCCAGGTCCTCCAGCTGCTTCTGTGACTCCAGCTCCTGACGCTCCCGGGCGGCAATCTCATCCGCCGGAGCCACCAGCAGCACATTGCCGATCTTGCGTGAATCAAGGCCCTTGGTCCGTAGCACCAGATCCAGGGCCTGATCCCAGGGCACGTTCTGCAGGCGCAGGGTGATGCCGCCCTGCACCGTGTCGCTGGCCACCAGGTTGAGGCCCGTGAAATCGGCGATCAGTTGCAGCACCGAGCGCACCTCGATGTCCTGAAAGTTCAGCGAGAGCTTTTCCCCCTTGTAGGCAGGTCGGGCCGCAGCCGCCCTGCTGCTGGTCTCGGCCAGGGGGCGGACACTGACCGTCAGGCGGTTGTCGGTCTGGAAGGTGGAATAGTCGAAGGCACCCTTGGGCTCCAGGGTGACGGTGGTACGCCCGGCAGCCGTATCCGCAGTGATGTACTGCACCGGGGTGGCGAAATCCTTGACGTCCAGGCGAACCCGCAGCGCCTCGGGCAGTTGGGTGCGGGCGAAATCGAGGACGATCCGGCCCTCGCGCCGCTGGACATCGACAGCGATGCGCGGGTCGGACAGGTCGATCAGCACATTGCCTTCGCCCTCCTCGCCGCGCTGAAAATCCACGCCGCGTATCGACCCGGCCACTGCCTGCGGCTTTGCAGGCGCCCGAGCTGCCGTCCCCGGAGCAGCGGGCTTGGGCTCGGCGGCGCCGACCAGCGGTGCCAGCAGCGCTATCCATAGCGCTACACCGAGGGCTGAAACAGTCCTGTTCATTTTCCAGATTCCACTTAAGAGTGTTTTTTCAGCGCCAGTGTTCGCGGCCGCTCCAGCCAGGCTCCCGCTCCATCGGGAACAATTTCCACCACCTCGATCTGCGATTCGCTGATGGTCACAACCCGGCCTTCGTTGCGCCCCAGGTAGTCGCCCACCTGCAAGCGGTGGATGCCACCTGCGCCGCGCAACAGGGCAAAGCTCCCGGAGGCGTTGGACAGGGTCCCGACCATTTGCAACTGCTCGATATCGAACCCCTCCAGGTATTGCCGGGCTCGCTGCGGGTCGGGCCGGACCGCACTGGCCCCTTGCCGACGGGCCGCCAGGTCAAGCCTTTGCGGCGGCTGGAACGGACTACGCAATGCGCTGGCGTCATAGGTGAACGAGGGGTAAGACCGGATTACCGGCATTGGTTCAATCGGCCCGGGCGCTTGCAGGCGCATCTGGTTCATGTAGGCGTCCAGGTCGGCAAAGTCGTCATCGGCGCCACCACACCCCCACAGCCCGGCACAAAGGCAGCCAAGCACCGCCCAGCGCAGGCGCCTCATGAGTGCGGCTCCGGAGCGTCGTACCTGTAGGTGCGCGCCTCGATGCTCATGCGCAACAGCGCCGGATTGCCCACCGCCACAGGCTGAATGCGAAAATCATGCAAGGTGACGATGCGCGGCAGGCCGGCGACGCCACTGACGAAGCTCGCCAGGTCGTGATAGGCCCCGGTGACAGTAATCTGGATCGGCAACTCGACGTAGAACTGCCTGGCCACCTCCGGTTGCAGCCTGATTTCCTCGAAAGCCAGGCCACTGCCCAGCCCCACGCGACTGATGTCCTCCAACAGGCCGGGGACCTCGGTGTCGCTGGGCAACTGACGCAACAGCAGGTCGAAGCTGTTGCGTATGACGACCAACTGCTCCTGGTAGCGCGGCAAATTGGCTCCCTGGCGCGCCTTGCCGGCAAACTCCTGCCGGAGACGAGTTTCCTCCTGGCGCTGGCGCTCCAGTTGCTCCAGGTGCGGGCTCAGGTAAAAGCCGTAGCCCACTAGCAGAACCAGCAGCAGAAGCAGGGCCGCCACCAGACTCCTGGCCGGCCCGGGCCAGGAGCCCAGGTTGGCCAGCTCCAACTCCCGCAGATCGATACGCCGCAACTCTGCCAGCCATTGTCGGGGGGTCATTGCCGAAGCTCCCCGGTTGGTCCGGGCGTCTGCCCGACATTCAGCCGGAACAGGTTGTTCAGCCCTTGCTGGGCGTCCACCGCGTTCTTCACCTCGGTCAGGCTGGGGGCAGCAAAACCCTCGGCAGCCTGCAGATTGCGCATCAGGTCGGACACCCTGTTATTTGACTCGGCTGCACCGCTGATTCCAAGGTTCTGCCCCTGCAGATCCACCTCGGTGAAGTACACGCCATGAGGCAGGCTGCGGGCCAACTGCTGAAAAATCCGCACACTGTTGGAGCGGTTGCCCTGCAGCTCTTCGATGATGCCCATGCGTTCGAGCAACTGCTGTCGTTGCGCCTTGAGCCCCTGGATGCTGGCGATCTGCTCATCCAGGCGTGCCGTCGCCTGGCCCAGATACTGGTTGCGCAAATGCTGGCGCTCGATCACCCGGCTTATATAGGCGTCGGCCAACAGAATGACCCCGGCCCCGAGCACGACCATCATCGCCAGCATCTGCAGGAAACGCCGACGCCTCAGTTCGCGCGAGGCCTCGCGCCAGGGCAACAGGTTGATCCGCGCCATCAGTCGAACCCTCGCAGGGCCAAGCCACAGGCCAGGAGCAGGTTCGGCGCCTGTTCATTCAATACCTGGGGGTCGACTCGAGGCCCCATCGGCATGGCCCGGAAAGGATTGGCCAGCGACGTATCGATGCCTGTCTCGCCCTCCACCCGCCGCTCCAGGCCGGCCAGGCCGCTACCGTCTCCGGCCAGCAGCAGTTGCACCAGGGGCTGTTGCTGAGGCGAGGTGGCGAACTGCTGCAGGGAACGGCTGACCTGATGCAGCACCTCCTGCTCGAAGGGTTGCAGCAACTCTTCGGCGCAACCCTGTGGCAAACGGCCCTGGCTCTGCGCCAGCAATGCCTGCTCCAGTGTCAGCCCGTATCGACGCTGGAGCGCTTCCATCAGCAGCCCGCTACCGAAAAGCTGCTCACGGCTATAGATCACTCGCTGGCCGTGCAGGACGCTGAAACGGCTGAGGGCCGGGCCTATATCCAGCAACGCCACGGCGCCAGGAGTCGCCAGCGGCAGGTGCGCCGCCAGCAGCAACAGGCAGCGCTCCAGAGCCAGGGGCTGGGTATCCACCACCCGGGCTGTCAGGCCGGCCAGGCCCAATACCGTTTCCAGGGCTTCTACCCGCTCGTTGCGACAGGCCACCAGCAGCACCTGAACCCGCTGCGGATTACCGGGCACCGGCCCCTGCACTTCAAAATCCAGGGCCACGTCTTCCAGGGGATAGGGAATGTACTGGCCGGCTTCCAGCCGGACCTGCTGCTCCAGTTCGTCGGTGTGCAGGCCCGCCGGCATCTCGATCAGTTTGCTGATCACCGCCTCGCCGGCCACCGCTACCGCCGCCCCCTTGAGCCGGCTGCCCGTCTTGAGCCAGGCGCGGGACAGGGCCGTGGCCAGGGCCTCGGGGTCGGCAATGTGCTGGTCAAGCACAGTATTGGGCGCCAGGGGCTCCCTGGCGTAGGCCTCGACCCGGTACCCCTGCCCCTGGCGCCCCAGGGCCAGAAGCGTGACCGATGTCGCATTGATATCGATCCCCATAAGGGAACTCGGCTTTTTGCTGAAGAGTCCAAGCACGACCAATTCCCTATGACTATCCGTGACTTACGGACTGCTTAAGCTGCATTGCGTTCAATGGTCACGTCTTGACAGACGGGCAAATGACGCTCTCGGCGGAAAATGCTTATAATGCCCAGCGTTTTTTTTCCGCTTTTACCTGCTGCGTGGGCCGGCCCCTGATGTCCGTGAATGCCCTGACGCCTAATTCATTCCTTTCTCTGGAAATCCAAAAGCCTTGATTCGTCTGCTGAAGTTTTTCGGGTGGTCCATCGTCGCGGTGTTCTGCGGGCTCCTCCTCGCCCTCTCCGGTGCGTTTCTCTATCTTAGTCCCGGCTTGCCGTCGGTTGAGGCCCTGAGAAGCATCCAGTTGCAGATTCCCCTGCGGGTGTACAGCAGCGACGGCAAACTGATCGCTGAATTCGGTGAAATGCGCCGTACTCCCATACGTTTCGCCGACATTCCGCCCAACTTCATCAATGCGTTACTAAGTGCTGAAGACGACAACTTCGCTAACCATTACGGGGTTGACCCCAGCAGCCTGATGCGTGCCGCAACCCAGCTGGTCAAGAGCGGACACATCCAGTCCGGCGGCAGTACCATCACCATGCAAGTGGCGAAGAACTTCTTCCTGACCAGCGAGCGCAGCTTCTCGCGCAAGACCACCGAGATCCTCCTGGCTCTGCAGATCGAACGGCAGTTGACCAAGGACGAGATCCTCGAGCTGTACGTCAACAAGATCTACCTGGGCAACCGTGCCTACGGAATCGAGGCAGCGGCCCAGGTGTATTACGGCAAGTCCATCCGTGACGTGAGCCTGGCGCAGATGGCGATGATCGCCGGCCTGCCCAAGGCACCTTCGCGCTTCAACCCCCTGGCCAACCCGGCACGCAGCAAGGAACGTCGCGACTGGATCCTGGGGCGCATGTACAAGCTCGGCAAGATCACCGAAGCGGCCTACACCGAGGCAATCAACGAACCGTTGAACGCCAGCTATCACGTACCGACTCCGGAAGTGAACGCCCCGTACATCGCCGAGATGGCCCGGGCCGAAATGGTCGGCCGCTATGGCAGCGATGCCTACACCGAAGGTTTCCGGGTCACCACCACGGTGCCCAGCGATCTGCAGGAAATGGCCAACACCGCGGTCCATGAAGGCCTGATGACCTACGACCAGCGCCACGGCTATCGCGGCCCGGAATCGCGCCTGCCAGGCAAGACCCAGGCGGCCTGGGCCAGCGAACTGACCAAGCAGCGGACCATCAGCGGCCTGGAACCGGCGATCGTCACCCTGGTAGAGAAGAATGGCCTCCAGGTGCTGACCCGCAACGGCGAAGAACATGTGGCCTGGGACAGCATGAAATGGGCCCGGCCGTTCCTCAATACCAACAGCATGGGCCCGGTCCCGCGCCAACCGGCGGACGTGGCCCAGGTCGGCGACCTGATCCGCGTGCAGCGCCAGGCGGACAACTCGTTGAAGTTCAGCCAGATCCCGGTCGCCCAGGGCGCCCTGGTGACGCTGGACCCGCAGAACGGTGCGATCCGCGCCCTGGTGGGCGGCTTCGCCTTCGAGCAGAGCAACTACAACCGTGCGATGCAGGCCAAGCGCCAGCCCGGCTCCAGCTTCAAGCCGTTCATCTATAGCGCCGCCCTGGATAACGGCTACACCCCGGCCAGCCTGGTGAACGACGCACCTATCGTGTTCGTCGACGAATACCTGGACAAGGTCTGGCGCCCGAAGAACGACACCAACACCTTCCTCGGCCCGATCCGCATGCGCGAGGCGCTGTACAAGTCGCGCAACCTGGTGTCGATCCGCCTGCTGCAGAGCATGGGCGTGGACCGCACCATCGACTACATCAGCAAGTTCGGCTTCAACAAGCAGGACCTGCCGCGCAACCTGTCCCTGGCCCTGGGTACCGCAACCCTGACGCCGATGGAAATCGCCACCGGCTGGAGCACCTTTGCCAACGGCGGCTACAAGATCACCCCGTACATCATCGACAAGATCGAAAGCCGCAACGGCGAGCTGCTGTTCAGCGCCAACCCGCCAAGCGCCCCCACCGGCAATACGGCCACCAGCGGCATCGCCGCCCCTGAGCACAACTTCACGATCAACAACGTGGCCGGTGAAACCTCAGCTCCGGCAGCGACGCAAGCCCCGGCGGTTGCCGAGCGGATCATCGATGGCCGTACCACCTACATCCTCAACAGCATGCTCCAGGACGTGATCAAGCTGGGTACCGGACGCCGCGCACTGGCCTTGGGCCGTACCGACCTGGCGGGCAAGACCGGTACCACCAACGAGTCCAAGGATGCCTGGTTCTCCGGCTACAACGCCGACTACGTGACCACCGTATGGACCGGTTTCGACCAGCCGGAAAGCCTCGGGCGCCGCGAATACGGCGGCACCGTGGCACTGCCGATCTGGATGAGCTTCATGGGCGCCGCCCTCAAGGACAAGCCGCCACACACCCAGCCAGAGCCGGAAGGCATTCTCAGCCTGCGGGTAGACCCGGTCAGCGGCCGCGCCGCCACACCCGGCACGCCCAATGCCTACTTCGAACTGTTCAAGAGCGAAGACACTCCGCCCTCGGTCAATGAACTGGGCAATGGCGCCGTACCAGGCAGCCCGCTGCCGGCGGACGAAGCGGCGCCGATCGATCTGTTCTAGCGCCAGGGGAGCCGCGAACGCGGCAACCTTCGCCGGCGTGCCCGCTCCTACAGCGGGCAAGCGCCCACAAAAAAGCCCCGGCTCTCGCGAGCCGGGGCTTTTTGCATGACGCTACGAACGCTTAACCGTTGAACACATCATCCACGCTCTTGAGCGGGTAGTTCTTCGGGTACGGCAAGGTAGCCACGCCGGTCTCGATGGCGGCCTTGGCCACGGCATCGGAGATCACGGTGATCAGGCGGGCATCCATTGGCTTGGGAATGATGTACTCACGACCGAATTCCAGCTTGATGCCACCGTAGGCGTCGCACACTTCCTGAGGAACCGGCAGCTTGGCCAGGTCACGCAGGGCGTTGGCCGCGGCGATCTTCATTTCTTCGTTGATGCGCTTGGCGCGTACGTCCAGGGCACCACGGAAGATGAACGGGAAGCCCAGGACGTTGTTCACCTGGTTCGGGTAGTCCGAACGGCCGGTAGCCATGATCACGTCGTCGCGGGTGGCGTGCGCCAGTTCCGGGGCGATTTCCGGATCAGGGTTGGAGCAGGCGAACACGATCGGGTTCGGCGCCATGGATTTCAGGCCTTCAGCACTCAGCAGGTTCGGGCCGGACAGACCGACGAACACGTCGGCGCCTTGCAGGGCGTCGGCCAGGGTGCGCTTGTCGGTGGCGTGGGCGAACACCGCCTTGTACTGGTTCAGGTCATCGCGGCCGGAGTGGATCACGCCGGTACGGTCGACCATGAAGATGTTTTCGATCTGTGCACCCATGCTCACCAGCAACTTCATGCAGGAGATGGCGGCAGCACCGGCACCCAGGCAGACGATCTTGGCGTCGGCCAGGGTTTTGCCAGCGATTTCCAGGGCGTTGATCATGCCGGCGGCGGTAACGATCGCGGTGCCGTGCTGGTCATCGTGGAACACCGGAATGTCGCACTGCTCGATCAGAGCGCGCTCGATCTCAAAGCACTCGGGTGCCTTGATGTCTTCCAGGTTGATGCCACCGAAGGTGATGGAAATGCGCTTGACGGTGTCGATGAAAGCCTGCGGGCTTTCGGAGTCGACTTCGATGTCGAATACATCGATGCCGGCGAAACGCTTGAACAGCACGCCCTTGCCTTCCATCACTGGCTTGGAGGCCAGTGGGCCGAGGTTACCCAGGCCGAGAATCGCGGTGCCATCGGAAATGACGGCAACCAGGTTGCCTTTGCCGGTGTACTTGTAGGCCAGTTCCGGATCGCGAGCGATTTCGCGTACCGGCTCGGCTACGCCGGGGCTGTAGGCCAACGCCAGATCACGAGCGGTAGCAGTGGCCTTGGTGAGCTCGACACTCAGCTTTCCTGGACGAGGATTGGCATGGTATTCGAGAGCGGCAGTTTTCAAATCAGACATGTGGGCATTCCGCTTTTTGCTGTTGGACAGACGGACCGCCGAGGATACTCGTGTCGCATAGTCCCCACAAGACTGCCCAGTCACCCCTGTCAAGGCCCCTAGCGTACGACTTTGGGCCAAGAGCCGCGGGGTACAAGGCTTTCAACTGTTCACAATCCATTAAAAAAATGTCTACAATTTTTCTTTATCAGATAAGTCCGAGCATGGAAGGGTCTGTCACGGACAACATCCAGCGCGGATGTGCAGATTGCCGGCCAGGCTGACGCGAGCGATCGACAACCCAGCCCCGAGCCTCGATCCGGCGCCCTGAAAGGCCACTGAGCAGCCGGCGATCGAAGCGCCGCAGGACATTGGGTGCAATGCGCAATACAACCTGCCCCTGCAATGTGATCCAAAGACCACCGCGATTGCGCTGCACCCTGCTCACTCGCCCTTCGAACAGGGCAAAGCCCGCGCGATGGATCTGCTGCGCCTTGAGTACAGGTGAACGTCGCCAAAGCCCCAGCCCGGCTCGGCGCGCATGGTTCTCGGCAGCCTTCTGGCAGCTCGCCAGGGCGACGTTTGGCAGCACGGCAATCCGATAGGCCAAGCCTTCCGCGATCAACCGGGCTTCGAAGTTGATACCAGTGACGCCATAGACATGGGCCAGGACACGACCGTAGCGATCCTGCCTTTCACGCCCCGGCAGCAGGCCGACCCGCCCACCACTCTGTGCCACCAGTTGTCGCAGGCGCTGCCGCGCCGCCTCGGCGAAGGGCTCGGCAGGGCGCCCCTTGCCCGCCAGCTCCGGGGCATTGAGGCCGATCATGCGCAACCTGCGGCCATCCTTGAGGTGCAGGGTGTCGCCGTCCACCACCCGGAGCACCGTTGCCGGCAACAGCCCCTTGGGCGCCGGGCAAAACGCCTCGGCCGCTGTCAGCCAAATCGCGCCCACAAAAAAGGCGCCCACTAGGGACGCCTTTTTCATCAGCGAGGAAAGTCGGTATCGGCTTTCCAGAACGATCAGCCTCAGGCCTTCTTCGTTGCGCCGAAAGCACCGAAGCGCGACTTGAACTTGTCGACACGACCGCCAACGTCCAGAGTCTTTTGCTTGCCGGTGTAGAACGGGTGGCACTCGTTGCACACGTCCAGGCTCAGAGGCTTGGCCAGGGTGGAGCGAGTTTCGATGACGTTACCGCAGCTGCAGGTAGCGGTAATGGCTTCGTATACTGGATGGATATCGGCTTTCATGGTGTATTCCTCAGGCTAGCGTGCCGCCACCCAACACTATTGTTGAATACCGCACGAATTAGGGCGCGAATTCTACCAGACCGCGTCAAACGCGCAAGCGATCCTGAGTGCAGCCCATCAGAAAAAGCCGGTGCAACCTTGACAGCCCAGGCTTTGCCACCCCCTGAACTTAAAAACCGGCTCCATGCCCGGGCAGACCCCGCAGGTACAGGGGCCACGCACGCTTATACAGGACACTCCACCGCTGCTCTGTTAGGCTCCGGGGCCTATTTACCCTCTGCTCAACGAGATTGTCCCGCGTGCCCGACGCCATCCTGCGCCTCGCCCTGCCCTCGCCCCTGCGCCGCCTGTTCGACTACCGTGCTCCGGCCGGGGTGCTGCGTGCCCAGTTGCACCCCGGCATGCGCCTGCGGGTGCCATTCGGCCGCCGGGAAATGATCGGCATCCTGGTGGAGGTGGCGGATCACAGCGAGGTCCCGGCGGAAAAACTCAAGCCGGCCCTGGCCCTGCTGGATCCAACGCCTCCGCTACCGCCGGCCCTGTTCAAGCTGTGCCTGTGGACCGCCCAGTACTACCAGCACAGCCTGGGAGACACCCTGAGCTGGGCATTGCCAGTGCTGTTGCGCCAGGGCGAGCTGGCCGAGGCCCGCCAGGAACGCTTCTGGTCGATCGCCCCCGGGGCCCGGCTCGACGACCCGCGCATCGCTCGCGCCCCACGCCAGCGCGAAGCCCTGGCAACCCTGGCCCAGCACCCACACGGCGTGCCCCATACCCTGCTGAGCAAGTTGATGCTGAGCAAGGACAGCCTCGACCTGCTGCTGGCCAAGGACCTGGTGCAGGTGGAGGTGCGCAAGCACGCGCCGGGCGTGCGCCACGAACACTGGCTGGCCCAGCCCGAACTGCCGCTCAACAGCGAGCAGCGCGCCGCCTATGAAGCCATCCGCGCCGGGTTCGACAGCTATCACGCGTTTCTCCTGGCCGGGGTCACCGGCAGCGGCAAGACCGAGGTCTACCTGCAACTGATCCGCGAAACCCTGGAAGCCGGCAAGCAGGCCCTGGTGCTGATTCCGGAGATCAACCTCGGCCCGCAGACCCTGGCGCGCTTCGAGCAACGCTTCAACGCCCGCATCGCCCTGCTGCACTCGGCGGTCAATGACCGCGAACGCCTGGACGCCTGGCTGGCTGCCCGGGACGGCGAGGCCGACATCATCATCGGCACCCGCTCGGCCCTGTTCACGCCGATGAAGAACCCTGGCCTGATCATCATCGACGAGGAGCACGACGGGTCCTATAAACAGCAGGAAGGCCTGCGTTACCACGCCCGCGACCTGGCTTTGGTGCGTGCGCGCCAGGAAAACATTCCCATCGTCCTGGGCTCGGCCACGCCGTCCCTGGAAAGCCTGCACAACGCCTACACCGGCCGCTACGGCCTGCTGCGCCTGAACGAGCGGGCCGGCGGCGCCAAGCAGCCGCGTTTCCTGCGCCTGGACGTGAAGAGCCGCCCGCTGGACAGCGGCATTTCCGGCCCCATGCAGCAAGCCATCGGCCAGACCCTGGCCGCCGGCCAGCAGGTCCTGGTGTTCCTCAACCGCCGCGGCTTCGCCCCGACCCTGCTCTGCCACGACTGCGGCTGGATGTCCGAGTGCCAGCGCTGCGACGCACGCATGACCGTGCACCAGCGTTCCGGCGAACTGCGCTGCCATCATTGCGGCCATGTGGAGCGGGTTCCGCGCCATTGTCCGCAATGCGGCAAGGTCGACCTGCGCCCCGTGGGCGCCGGCACCGAGCGGGCGGAAGAGCGCCTGGGCATCTTGTTTCCCGACTACCCGGTGCTGCGGGTGGACCGCGACAGCACCTCGCGCAAGGATGCAATGAACCAGCTGTTCGCCACTATCCAGAAAGGCCAGCCGTGCATCCTCGTGGGCACCCAGATGCTGGCCAAGGGTCATCACTTTCCCCGGGTGACCCTGGTGTCGATCCTCGATGCCGATGGCGGCCTGTTCTCCGGCGACTTCCGCGCCAGCGAGCGCATGGCGCAACTGATCGTCCAGGTCGCCGGGCGGGCTGGCCGGGCCGAAGAGCCGGGCAAGGTGATCATCCAGACCCACCTCGCCGACCACCCGTTGCTGGTGCAGTTGACCGAGCAGGGCTACTTCGCCTTCGCCGAACAGGCCCTGAGCGAGCGCCGCGCCGCCGGCCTGCCACCTTTCGCCCACCTGGCGCTGCTGCGGGCCGAAGCCCACAAACCGGGCCAGGCCGAGGCGTTCCTCGATGAAGCCTGCAGCGAGGCCGAGCGCCTGCTGGCGGAACAGAACCTGGGGGGCATCGAACTATTGGGCCCGGTGCCGGCTCCGATGGAGCGGCGCGCCGGACGTTATCGCGCGCAATTGCTGCTGCAGGCCAATGCCCGAGCGCCCTTGCATCGTTTGCTCAGCAGTTGGCTGCTGGTGCTGGAACAGATGCCCAGCGGGCGGCAGGTCCGCTGGTCGCTGGATGTGGATCCCGTGGATCTGTATTGATCGAGGTCGTGCTTTCGCGGGCAAGCCCGCTCCTACAATGGGCAGCATCAAACCCGCAAGAGCCGGCTCGCCGGCGAAGGCAATCGAATGCCGCCATCGATCCCCAAGCAGTCCTCTATAGTTGGCAAGCCCGTTCCAGCAACGGATAATGCCCAGTTTTTCCACCTGCGCACCGAAGCGCCGCCGCACCAGCGGTCGAAAGAGAAGACCATGAAAGACACCATTCGCCAGCTCATCCAGCAAGCCATCACCCAACTCGTCACCGAAGGTGTGTTGCCAGAAGGCCTGACGCCGGCGATCCAGGTCGAAAACACCCGCGACAAGACCCACGGCGACTTCGCCAGCAACATCGCCATGATGCTGGCCAAGCCAGCCGGCATGAAGCCGCGCGACCTGGCGGAGAAAATCATCGCCGCCCTGCCGGCCCATGAAGACCTGAGCAAGGCGGAAATCGCCGGCCCCGGCTTCATCAACTTCTTCCAGAACACCCAGGCCCTGGCCGCGCGCCTGGACGCCGCTCTTGGCGACGACCACCTGGGCGTACGCAAGGCCGGCCCGGCGCAGCGCACCGTGATCGACATGTCGGCGCCCAACCTGGCCAAGGAAATGCACGTTGGCCACCTGCGCTCCACCATCATTGGCGACGGCGTGGCCCGGGTCCTGGAGTTCCTCGGCGACACCGTGATCCGCCAGAACCACGTGGGCGACTGGGGCACCCAGTTCGGCATGCTGATGGCCTACCTGGAAGAAAACCCCATCACCAGTGACGAGCTGTCGGACCTGGAGAACTTCTACCGCGCCGCCAAGCAGCGCTTCGACGAGTCCGAAGCCTTCGCCGACCGCGCCCGCGGCCTGGTGGTCAAGCTGCAGGCCGGCGACCCGGACTGCCTGGAGCTGTGGACCAAGTTCAAGGACATCTCCCTGTCCCACTGCCAGAAGATCTACGAGCTGCTCAACGTCAAGCTGACCATGGCCGACGTGATGGGCGAGAGCGCCTATAACGACGACCTGATCAACGTGGTCAACGACCTCAAGGCCCAGGGCCTGCTGGTGGAGAGCAACGGCGCCCAGTGCGTGTTCCTCGACGAGTTCAAGAACGCCGAAGGCGAGCCGCTGCCGGTGATCATCGTCAAGGCTGACGGCGGCTACCTGTACGCCACCACCGACCTGGCGGCCGTGCGCTACCGCAGTGGCAAGCTCAAGGCCGATCGCGCCCTGTACTTCGTCGACCAGCGCCAGGCCCTGCACTTCCAGCAAGTGTTCGCCGTGGCCCGCAAGGCCGGTTTCGTGACCCATCCGATGGAAATGGAGCACATGGGCTTCGGCACCATGAACGGCGCCGATGGCCGTCCGTTCAAGACCCGCGACGGCGGCACCGTGAAGCTCATCGACCTGCTGACCGAAGCCGAAGAACGTGCCTACGCCCTGGTGAAGGAAAAGAACCCGCAACTGCCGGAAGCCGACCTGCGCAGCATCGCCAAGGTGGTGGGCATCGACTCGGTGAAGTACGCCGACCTGTCCAAGCACCGCACCAGCGACTACAGCTTCAACTTCGACCTGATGCTCAACTTCGAAGGCAACACCGCGCCGTACCTGCTGTACGCCTACACCCGCGCCGCCGGTGTGTTCCGCAAGCTGGGCAAGGACTTCAGCGAAGTCGGCGGGCAGATCGAACTGCACGCGGCCCAGGAACTGGAGCTGGCGGCCAAGCTGGCGCAGTTCGGCGAGATTCTCAACAACGTCGCCGAGAAGGGCACGCCACACATCCTCTGCACCTACCTGTACGACGTGGCCGGGCTGTTCTCCAGCTTCTATGAAAACTGCCCGATCCTGGCAGCCGAGACGCCGACCCAGATGCACAGCCGTCTGCGCCTCACCGAGCTGACCCGGCGCACCCTCAAGCAAGGTCTGGAACTGCTGGGCCTCAAAGTCCTGGAGCAAATGTAAGTTGGCTGCCAAGAAAAAACCTGCACCCAAGCGTGGCGCCAGCCGTTACCAGGCCCCGGCCAAGAAGCCGATTCCGGGCTGGTTGTGGCTGGCCATCGGCCTGACCATCGGTGCCTTCATCGTGTTCCTGATGAAGCTCGAGCCCGGCAAGGGCGGCGACAGCGTCAAGCGCGAGAAGATCGAACAGCAGAAAGCCACCAAGATCGCCGAGGCCAACAAGACCCCGCCGAGCCCCCAGCAACCGGTGAAGCCGAAATACGACTTCTACACCCTGTTGCCGGAATCGGAGGTCATCGTGCCGCCGGAAGCGGTGCCGGAAAAAACCCTGCCGACGCCACAGGTGCCACCAGTGCCGACCACCCCGGTAACCCCGGCGGAAGCGGCCAAGATCGACACCGCCCGTGCCCAGGCAGCCCTGGCCGGGATCACCCCGCCACCAGCGCCACCCGTGGCCAAGGCGGCGCCGGTGACCAAGTTCTTCCTCCAGGCCGGTTCGTTCCGCAAGGAAGCCGATGCCGACAAGGTCCGGGCGCAGATCATCCTGCTGGGCCAGTCGGTCTCGGTGGAATCCGGCACGGTGAAGGATGAAACCTGGTACCGGGTATTGGTAGGCCCGTTCAGCAACCGCGAACAGCTGACCGTGGCGCAGAAGCAACTGGCCGGCGCCGGCTTCAGCAACCTGCTGTTACAACAGCGCCAGAGCCGCTAAGCCGACCGCTACGCGATTGATCGCGGGCAAGCCCACTCCTACATGGCCCCCCGTAGGAGCGGGCCTGCCCGCGAAGCGCTTGCAGCATGCAACAATGACCGCCGGTCCCTCGCTGCAGCCTCCGGTTGAAAAACGCCCGACCACCCCCATATGAGTTTCCATCAGGGCACTTTCGCCCCGCTGTGTGGAGACTCCCCCCTTGACCACCATCGTTTCAGTCCGCCGCCACGGCAAAGTCGTCATGGGCGGCGACGGCCAGGTTTCTCTCGGCAACACCGTGATGAAAGGCAACGCGAAAAAAGTCCGCCGCCTCTATCACGGCCAGGTCATCGCCGGCTTTGCCGGGGCCACCGCCGACGCCTTCACCCTGTTCGAGCGCTTTGAAGGCCAACTGGAGAAACACCAGGGCCATCTGGTCCGTGCCGCCGTAGAGCTGGCCAAGGAATGGCGCACCGATCGCTCCCTGAGCCGCCTGGAAGCCATGCTGGCCGTGGCCAACAAGGATGCGTCCTTGATCATCACCGGCAATGGCGACGTGGTTGAACCCGAGGACGGGCTGATCGCCATGGGCTCCGGTGGCGCCTACGCCCAGGCCGCTGCCAGCGCCCTGCTGAAAAAGACCGACCTGTCGGCCCGTGAAATCGTCGAGACCGCACTCGGCATCGCCGGCGACATCTGTGTATTCACCAACCACACTCAAACCATCGAGGAGCAGGATCTCGCGGAATAAGCCTGTTGCGGCGCTTGCGCCACGGCATTCATTCTTGCTTGAGGACCGCCAACTACTATGTCCATGACACCCCGCGAAATCGTCCACGAACTCAATCGCCATATCATCGGCCAGGACGATGCCAAGCGCGCCGTCGCTATCGCCCTGCGCAACCGCTGGCGCCGCATGCAACTGCCGGCCGAGCTGCGCGTTGAAGTGACCCCCAAGAACATCCTGATGATCGGCCCGACCGGCGTCGGCAAGACCGAGATCGCCCGCCGCCTGGCCAAGCTGGCCAATGCGCCCTTCATCAAGGTCGAGGCCACCAAGTTCACCGAAGTCGGCTATGTGGGCCGCGACGTTGAATCCATCATCCGCGACCTGGCCGACGCGGCGATCAAGATGTTCCGCGAACAGGAAATGATCCGGGTTCGCCATCGCGCCGAAGACGCCGCCGAAGAACGCATCCTCGATGCCCTGCTGCCCCAGGCACGCACCGGTTTCAACAGCGACGAAGCGGCTCCGGCCCAGGACTCCAACACCCGCCAGCTGTTCCGCAAGCGCCTGCGCGAAGGCCAGCTGGATGACAAGGAAATCGAGATCGAAGTGGCGGAAGCTGCAGGCGTCGACATTTCCGCGCCACCGGGCATGGAAGAAATGACCAACCAGCTGCAGAGCCTGTTCGCCAACATGGGCAAGGGCAAGCGCAAGAACCGCAAGCTCAAGGTCAAGGAAGCGCTGAAACTGGTACGCGACGAAGAAGCCAGCCGCCTGGTCAACGACGAAGAACTCAAGGCCAAGGCCCTGGAAGCCGTCGAGCAGCACGGCATCGTGTTCATCGACGAGATCGACAAGGTGGCCAAGCGCGGCAACGCCGGCGGTGTGGACGTCTCCCGCGAGGGCGTGCAGCGTGACCTGCTGCCGCTGATCGAAGGCTGCACCGTCAACACCAAGCTGGGCATGGTCAAGACCGACCACATCCTGTTCATCGCCTCCGGTGCCTTCCACCTGAGCAAGCCCAGCGACCTGGTACCGGAGCTGCAAGGCCGTCTGCCGATCCGCGTGGAACTCAAGGCGCTGTCGCCGCAAGACTTCGAGCGCATCCTCAGCGAGCCGCACGCTTCGCTGACCGAGCAATATCGCGAGCTGCTGAAGACCGAAGGCCTGAACATCGAGTTCCTGCCCGAAGGCATCAAGCGCCTGGCGGAAATCGCCTGGCAGGTCAACGAGAAGACCGAGAACATCGGTGCCCGTCGCCTGCATACCCTGCTCGAGCGCCTGCTGGAAGAGGTGTCGTTCAGTGCCGGTGACCTGGCCAGCGCCCACAGCGAAGAGCCGATCCGCATCGACGCCGCCTACGTCAACAGCCACCTGGGCGAATTGGCGCAGAACGAAGACCTTTCCCGTTATATCCTGTAAACCTTCGCCACCCATGCAGGGACTGGCTTGCCAGCGATAGGGCCTCCCCCGATCGCCGGCAAGCCGGCTCCTGCCGGAAGGACTACAGGTCATGAGCAAACTTCCCACCGGTATCAACCTGCACAAAGCCTCGAAAACCCTGACCCTGACTTACGGGCCGGACGAGGTCTATCACCTGCCTGCAGAACTCCTGCGGGTGCATTCTCCCTCCGCCGAGGTCCAGGGCCACGGCAAACCCATCCTGCAATTCGGCAAGCTCGGCGTCGGCCTGACCAAGGTTGAACCGGCGGGCCAGTACGCACTGAAATTGACCTTCGACGACGGTCATGACAGCGGATTGTTCACCTGGGACTACCTCTACCAACTGGCGCTGCGCCAGGACGAGCTGTGGAACGACTACCTGGCGGAGCTCAAGGCTGCCGGAAAATCCCGCGATCCGAACGAGTCCATCGTCAAGCTGATGCTCTAGCTCAAGGCTCCGATGGTTTAGAGGGCATTTTCTAATTTCATCTGTTTGAATGCTTGGCTGTATGGCCAATGAATGGCCTGCTTGCGGAAAAAATTAAACTCGGGTAACCAATGGAGCTGGCAAGTTCCCTGCAGAGCTTTCGGAACAAAAAAGCAGCGGTGCGCAATCAACGGTCACCCGAGCAGTAGTACCTGGCATCGTGCTGTGTGACTGCACAGCAGGTCCGGTACTCGTCTCAGGACAATGGAGCGTCGTAGATGAGTAACAAGAATAACGATGACCTGAAACGCCAAGCCTCGGAAAACACCCTGGGGCTCAATCCGGTCATTGGCTTGCGTAGAAAGGACCTGCTTACTTCCGCTCGAATGGTGCTTGCCCAGGCCATCAAACAACCCATCCACAGCGTCAAGCACGTCGCCCATTTCGGCATCGAACTTAAGAACGTGATGTTCGGCAAATCCACCCTGCAGCCGGAGAGCGACGACCGTCGCTTCAACGACCCCGCGTGGAGCCAGAACCCGTTGTACAAACGCTACCTGCAAACCTACCTGGCGTGGCGCAAGGAACTCCACGACTGGATCGACGACAGCAGCCTGTCCGAGCAGGACATCAGCCGCGGCCACTTCGTGATCAACCTGATGACCGAAGCCATGGCCCCGACCAACAGCGCGGCCAACCCCGCAGCGGTCAAGCGCTTCTTCGAAACCGGCGGCAAGAGCCTGCTGGACGGCCTGTCCCATCTGGCCAAGGACCTGGTGCACAACGGCGGCATGCCCAGCCAGGTCAACATGGACGCCTTCGAAGTGGGCAAGAACCTGGGCACCAGTGAAGGCGCGGTGGTGTTTCGCAATGACGTGCTGGAGCTGATCCAGTACCGGCCGATCACCGAGCAGGTGCATGAGCGCCCGCTGCTGGTGGTGCCACCGCAGATCAACAAGTTCTATGTCTTCGACCTCAGCCCGGACAAGAGCCTGGCGCGCTTCTGCCTGCGCAACAACGTGCAGACCTTTATCGTCAGCTGGCGCAACCCCACCAAGGCCCAGCGCGAATGGGGCCTGTCCACCTACATCGAAGCCCTGAAAGAAGCGGTCGACGTAGTGACCGCGATCACCGGCAGCAAGGACGTGAACATGCTCGGTGCCTGCTCCGGCGGCATCACCTGCACCGCGCTGCTGGGCCACTACGCGGCGCTGGGGCAGAAGAAGGTCAACGCCCTGACCCTGCTGGTCAGCGTACTGGACACCACCCTGGACACCCAGGTAGCGCTGTTCGTCGACGAGCAGACCCTGGAAGCGGCCAAGCGCCACTCCTATCAGGCCGGAGTCCTGGAAGGCCGCGACATGGCCAAGGTGTTCGCCTGGATGCGCCCCAACGACCTGATCTGGAACTACTGGGTCAACAACTACCTGCTGGGCAACGAGCCGCCGGTGTTCGACATCCTGTTCTGGAACAACGACACCACCCGCCTGCCCGCCGCCTTCCACGGCGACCTGATCGAAATGTTCAAGAACAACCCGCTGGTGCGCGCCAATGCACTGGAAGTGTGCGGCACGCCGATCGACCTCAAGCAGGTGACCGCCGATATCTTCTCCCTGGCCGGCACCAACGACCACATCACCCCGTGGAAGTCCTGCTACAAGTCGGCGCAGCTGTTTGGCGGCAACGTCGAGTTCGTGCTCTCCAGCAGCGGCCATATCCAGAGCATCCTCAACCCGCCTGGCAACCCCAAGGCGCGCTACATGACCAGCACCGACATTCCGGCCTGCCCCGACCAGTGGCAGGAAAACTCGATCAAGCACACCGATTCCTGGTGGCTGCATTGGCAGGCCTGGCAGGCGGAACGCTCAGGTGACCTGAAGCCGGCGCCCACCAGCCTGGGTAACAAGAAGTTCGCAGCCGCCGAGGCGGCGCCCGGGACCTACGTCCACGAGCGCTGAGCCCCGGCCATCGACACGGCGGCGCCAGGAGGCTCCGCCAAGCCCTATTCTTGACAAGAGGCTCGGCCTCAGGAAATCCGCAGGACGCCCGGGATGGCGGCTGCGACGGTTTAATTCACAGGGCTACGGCATGCCACACTCATTCATATTCCGCACCGTCGACCTGGATGGCCAGACCATCCGCACCGCGGTACGCCCAGGCAAGCCGCACTTGACGCCGCTGCTGATCTTCAACGGCATCGGCGCCAACCTGGAGCTGGTGTTTCCCTTTGTCCAGGCCCTGGATCCGGACCTCGAGGTGATCGCCTTCGATGTCCCCGGTGTCGGCGGCTCCTCCACGCCGAGCCGGCCCTACCGCTTTCCCGGGCTGGCCAAGCTGACCGCGCGGATGCTCGACTACCTGGACTACGGCCAGGTCAATGCAGTGGGTGTGTCCTGGGGCGGCGCGCTGGCCCAGCAGTTCGCCTACGACTACCCCGAGCGCTGCAAGAAGCTGGTGCTGGCCGCCACCGCGGCCGGGGCGTTCATGGTCCCGGGCAAACCCAAGGTGCTGTGGATGATGGCCAGCCCACGGCGCTACGTGCAGCCCTCCCATGTGATGCGCATCGCGCCGCTGATCTATGGCGGCTCCTTCCGCCGCGACCCGAGCCTGGCAGCGGAACACGCAGCCAAGGTGCGCTCGGCCGGCAAGCTCGGCTATTACTGGCAGCTGTTCGCGGGCCTGGGCTGGACCAGCATTCACTGGCTGCACAAGATCCATCAGCCGACCCTGGTGCTGGCCGGCGATGACGACCCGCTGATTCCCCTGATCAACATGCGCATGCTGGCCTGGCGCATACCCAATGCCCAGTTGCACATCATCGATGATGGCCACCTGTTCCTGATCACCCGGGCCGAGGCCGTCGCCCCGATCATCATGAAGTTCCTCCAGGAAGAACGCCAAAGGGCGGTGATGCACCCGCATCCCGAACCTGTGCGCCCTACCAAGTAAAAGATACCTGTCGACAGGATCGTCGCGCGCAAGAAGGGCCAGGACCGACTATGTTGTCTGTCTTGGATTGGTCTGCTTGTTAGTGGTTTGACGAAGGAGTGTTGACTCATGCAAGACAAACCTGCGACGGGCTCATTGCCGTCACCCGCCGCGTATATCAATGCGCAGAGCGCGATCACCGGCCTGCGCGGCCGGGATCTGTTCTCCACCTTGCGCAGCCTGGCGGCCCACAGCCTGCGCAATCCGTTGCACAGTGCCCGGCATACCCTGGCCCTGGGCGGCCAGCTGGGGCGTGTGCTGCTGGGGGAAACCCTGCACAAGACCAACCCCAAGGACAACCGCTTCGCCGACCCGGCCTGGAGCCTCAACCCCTTCTACCGGCGCGGCCTGCAGGCCTACCTGAGCTGGCAGAAGCAGGTGCGCCACTGGATCGACGACAGTGGCATGAGCGAAGACGACCGGGCCCGGGCACACTTTGCCTTTTCCCTGCTCAATGATGCCGTTGCGCCTTCCAATACCCTGCTCAACCCCCTGGCCCTCAAGGAGATCTTCAACACCGGGGGCAACAGCGTGGTGCGGGGCATCGGCAACCTGCTGGATGACCTGCTGCACAACAACGGGTTGCCCAGCCAGGTGACCAAGCACGCCTTCGAAGTGGGCAAGAACCTGGCGGTCACCCCGGGCTCAGTGGTGTTTCGCAATGAATTGCTGGAGCTGATCCAGTACAGCCCCATGAGCGAAAAACAGTACGCCAAGCCGCTGCTGATCGTGCCGCCACAAATCAACAAGTACTACATTTTCGACCTGAGCCCGACCAACAGCTTCGTCCAGTACGCGCTGAAAAACGGCCTGCAGGTGTTCATGGTCAGCTGGCGCAACCCGGATGTGCGGCACCGCGAGTGGGGCCTGTCGACCTACGTCGAGGCGGCCGAAGAAGCGCTGAACGTCACCCGGGCGATTACCGGCAGTCGCGAAGTCAACCTGGTGGGAGCCTGTGCCGGAGGGCTGACCATCGCCGCCCTGCAAGGCCATCTGCAGGCCAAGCGCCAGCTGCGCCGGGTATCCAGCGCGACCTACATGGTGAGCCTGCTGGACAGCCAGATGGACAGCCCGGCAACGCTGTTCGCCGACGAGAAGACCCTCGAAGCGGCCAAGCGTCGCTCCTATCAGCAAGGGGTACTGGACGGTCGCGACATGGCCAAGGTGTTCGCCTGGATGCGCCCCAACGACCTGATCTGGAACTACTGGGTCAACAACTACCTGCTGGGCAAGGAGCCGCCGGTCTTCGACATTCTCTACTGGAACAACGACAGCACCCGGTTGCCGGCCGCGCTGCACGGCGATCTGCTGGACTTCTTCAAGCACAACCCCCTGAGCCATGTCGGCGGGCTGGAAGTCTGCGGCACGCCGATCGACCTGCAGAAGGTCACGGTGGACAGCTTCAGCGTGGCCGGGATCAACGACCACATCACGCCCTGGGACGCGGTCTACCGCTCGACCCTGCTGCTGGGCGGCGAACGGCGCTTCGTGCTGTCCAACAGCGGCCACGTGCAGAGCATCCTCAACCCGCCGAGCAATCCCAAGGCCAACTACGTGGAGAACCGCAAACTCAGCAGCGACCCGCGGGCCTGGTACTACGATGCCGAGCATGTGGACGGCAGCTGGTGGAGCCAGTGGCTGACCTGGGTCCAGGAGCGTTCGGGGGCGCAGCGGGAAACCCTCACCACCCTGGGCAACCAGAACTATCCGCCGATGGAGGCTGCGCCCGGCACCTACGTGCGCGTGCGCTGAAGACACTTTGCACCACGGTTCCACGCCGGAGCCGTGCCCCTTCAATGGACCGACAAGAAGTCAGGATGAAGACCCGCGACCGGATACTCGAATGTGCCCTGCAACTGTTCAATCAAAAGGGCGAGCCCAATGTCTCCACCATGGAGGTGGCCAATGAAATGGGGATCAGCCCCGGCAACCTCTACTACCACTTCCATGGCAAGGAGCCGCTGGTGCTCGGCCTGTTCGAGCGCTTTCAGAACGAACTGACGCCGTTGCTGGACCCACCGTCCGACGTCCAGCTGGCGGCGGAAGACTACTGGTTGTTCCTGCACCTGATCGTCGAGCGCCTGGCCCACTACCGCTTTCTGTTTCAGGACCTGTCCAACCTGGCCGGGCGCCTGCCAAAACTGGCCAAGGGCATTCGCAACCTGCTCAATGCCTTGAAACGCACCCTGGCCTCGTTGCTGGCCCGGCTCAAGGCTCAGGGGCAACTGGTCAGCGGCACCCAGGCCCTGGGGCAGCTGGTGGAACAGATCACCATGACCCTGCTGTTCTCTCTGGATTACCAGCGGATTCTCGATCGCGAAGGCGAAGTCCGGCTGGTGGTCTACCAGATCATGATGCTGGTGGCGCCACACCTGCTGCCGCCGGCAAAGATGGCCACCGAACAGATGGCGCTGCGCTACCTGGATGAGCAGGGCTAGAACGCCTCAATAAAAAACGCCCGGCCTTCCCAGGCCGGGCGTTTTTTTGTTCCTGATGCGATCAGGACTGGCTGCTTGGCGTCGCTGGAGCTGGCGCGGCAGTCGGGGTTGCAGCCGGGCTCGGGGCTGCGGCGGAGTTCGCCGAGCTGGCCGGGGCCGGGGCTGCAGGCTTGGCCGCAACAGCGGGCTTGGCTGCTGGTTTGGCCGCTGGCTTGGCAGCCACAGGCTTCTTGGCCACAGGCTTTTTCGCCACTGCAGGCTTGGCGGCCGGTTTGGCCGCTGGCTTGGCCGCTGCGGTTTTCGCCGCGGGCTTGGCTGCTGGCTTGGCAGCGGGCTTGGCCGCTACAGGCTTGGCAGCCGGTCTGGCCGCTGGTTTGGCGGCTGCGGTTTTCGCGGCCGGCTTGGCTGCGGGTTTAGCGGCGGCCTTGGCGACAGGCTTAGCGGCAGGCTTGGCCAGAGGCTTGGCTGCGGGTTTTGCAGCAGGCTTGGCAGCTGCAGTTTTGGCTGCAACCGGCGCAACCTTGGCACCTGTGAGTTTTTCAATCTGCTTGGTCAGGGTATCGACCTTGTCGTGCAGGGCCTTGACTTCGTTGCGGCTAGGCACGCCCAGACGCGAGATGGCGCTGTTCAAGCGCTTGTCGAAAGCGCCTTCCAGTTCATCCCACTTACCCAGGGCGCGATCCTTGACGTCGCTGATACGCGACTTGGCCGAAGTTGCGGAATCTTTGGCCGCATCAACTTTCTTGCCGACTACGCTCTTAGTCAGTTTCTCGGCTTTCTCACCATCTTTGACCAATGTCTCGAAAAGCTTGCTGCCGTCAGAGTCGATTTTCGAGTACACGCCTAAACCAGCAAGCCAAATTTTACGGGAGTACTCTTCGACTTTCCCGATCCACGAGCTGCCTTCTTTTTCAGTATTCTTTTTACCAGCCATCCCGTTCTCCTTAATGTTTACGCGCGACACGTTCGAGCAACGCCGTCAGCTCATCGAGCTTAGCAGAGAGTGTCTCAACGTCATGTTTAGACGGAATGCCGATACGATTCAAGGCACTGGCGACGCGCGTGTCAAAAGCCTTCTCGACCTTGTCCAGTTGCACTTCGACTTTGCCTTTAAGAGTGCTGACATCCCCTTTAACGCCATCTATCTGACTGTTGGCTGCTTCAAGTTGTTCAGTGACAACTTTTTTGCCTTTCTTTTCAACGGATTGACCAGCCTTGATCAACTCCTGGAAGTACTCGCTGCCTTCCTGACCGACTTTGGCGTAGGCCCCCAGGCCTGCCAGCCAGATCTTGCGGGCATAGGATTTGACTTCACTCAGAGCAGTCGATTGGGCATCAACTTTTTTCTTCAGAATTACTTTGGCCATGGTGCACCTCACGCGCAGAAGGTTTGAGGAACTGCCCTCGGAAAGAGGACCTGAGGCACAACCTAGAGAGAAAAATTAGAATCGGCACCCTAACGACTGTCATGAATTCATGTAGGAGCCGGTTCAGACCAGAGCCTTGTCCAGAGCCTTTTCGATTTCCGACTTGATGGTGCCGCTCATGGCCGACATCAACATCCCCAGTTCCACGTCGATGCGGATCGACTCTTCACCCACATGCACCGCGCCTTTGACGCCCGAGCGCTTGAGGTTCAGGGTATCGCCTGCCCACTGTGGCTCCAGGCCATATTGATCGGCGAGTTTCTGCGCCAGTTTGTCGGCCTTTTCACGGGCTGCCTGCTTGCCCAGGACATGGGCACGTTCAACACTAATACGGGCCATTGAAGGTCTCCTGCTGTTTCGGGACTTGCCTGAAGCATCTTGACCCTGCGTGCGTCAAAACGTCCCGGCGGATCGCTATCTTACATTCAGCCTTGCCAAGACAAAGACCGCCACCGGCATTAGAATGTCCCGCATTCTCTTTTGGTGACAGCGATATGACTGATCAGCGCAAAGGCAGCGATGCCGAACCCACCACTCACTTCGGCTTCAAGAATGTTCCTGAAAGCCAGAAAGCGGAAAAAGTCGCTGAGGTGTTCCACTCGGTAGCGGCCAAGTACGACTTGATGAACGACGTGCTGTCCGGTGGCATGCACCGCCTGTGGAAACGCTTCACGATCGAGCTGTCCGGCGTGCGCGCCGGCAATCGCGTACTGGACATCGCCGGCGGCACGGGTGACTTGACCAAGCGTTTCTCCCACCTGGTGGGCCCGACCGGCCAAGTGGTACTGGCCGACATCAACGAATCCATGCTCAAGGTCGGTCGTGACCGCCTGCTGGACCTGGGTGTGGCCGGCAACGTCGAGTTCGTCCAGGCCGATGCGGAAAAACTGCCGTTCCCGGACAACCATTTCGACTGCGTGACCATTGCCTTCGGCCTGCGCAACGTGACCCACAAGGAAGACGCCCTGCGCTCCATGCTGCGGGTGCTCAAGCCCGGCGGTCGCCTGCTGGTGCTGGAGTTCTCCAAGCCCACCAACGCGCTGATGTCCAAGGTCTACGACGCCTACTCGTTCGCCTTCATGCCCCTGGCCGGCAAGCTGATCACCAACGACTCGGAAAGCTACCGCTACCTGGCCGAATCGATCCGCATGCACCCCAACCAGGAAACCCTGAAGTCGATGATGGTCGAGGCCGGTTTCGACCGCGTGACCTATCACAACATGACCGCAGGCATCGTCGCCCTGCACCGCGGCATCAAGCCCTGATGTTGCTCAGCGGCCTGCTCGCCAGCGTCGAGACCGGCATCAATCGGGTGCTGCGTCTGGACAGCACGGCGCTGCCGCGCCTGCAGCACCTCAATGGCAAGGTGATCGCCGTGGAATGCCGCAACCCGGCGCTGCAGCTGTTCATCCTGCCCAGCGATGAAGGCCTGATGCTCGCCAGCCAGTGGGCCGCGGACCCGGACTGCACCCTGCGCGCACCGGCCTCGAGCCTGCTGCGCCTGGCCCTGAGCAAGGACAAGACCGCGGTCCTGCACGGCCCCGAAGTGGAGCTGGAAGGCGATAGCGGCGTGCTGCTGGACCTGGCAGCAACCCTTCAGGACCTGGAGCTGGACTGGGAGTACGAGCTCTCGCGCTGGCTGGGCCCCGTGGCCACCCAGCTGTTCAGTGGCCATGTGCGCAGCCGCGCCCGCTGGTATCAGCAAGGATTTGCCAGCCTCAACCAGAACCTCGCCGAATTCCTCGCCGAAGAATCGCGGACCCTGGTGGGTCAGCGCGAAGCCGAAGCGCGCTTTCGCGAGCTGGATCAGGCCAAACTCGACCTGGAACGTCTCGAGGCGCGCTTGGAGCGCCTTTCCCGATCCCTTGACCCAAGCGATAACGCATGAAGCTGCTTGCCGTCCGCCGTCTGTTGCGCATCCAGCGCGTCGTGATCCGCTACCGCCTCGATGACCTGCTGTTCGACCTGCCCCTGCCCTGGTTCCTCCTGGCCCTGCGCTTCGCCCTGCCCTGGCGCTGGTTCCCGCGCAAGCCGCTGGACCTGAGCCGCGGTGCACGCCTGCGCCTGGCGTTGCAGGACCTGGGGCCGATCTTCATCAAGTTCGGGCAGATCCTCTCGACCCGCCGCGACCTGCTGCCGGAAGACATTGCCGACGAGCTGATGCTGCTGCAGGACCGGGTGCCGCCGTTCGACTCGCAAAAGTCCGTGGCCCTGATCGAAGCGCAGTTGGGCAAGAAGATCAGCGACGTGTTCAGCCGCTTCGACATCGAGCCCCTGGCGTCGGCGTCGGTGGCCCAGGTGCACGCCGCCAAGCTCAAGACCGGCGAAGAAGTGGTGGTCAAGGTGATCCGCCCCGGGCTCAAGCCGATCATCGCCCAGGACCTGGCGTGGCTGTTCATCCTCGCCCGGGCCGCGGAAAAGCTCTCAGCCGACGCGCGCCTGCTGCACCCGGTGGACGTGGTCAGCGACTACGAGAAAACCATCTACGACGAGCTCGACCTGCTGCGCGAGGCGGCCAACGCCAGCCAGCTCAAGCGCAACTTCGAAGGCTCGCCGCTGCTCTATGTACCCCAGGTCTACTGGGACTGGTGCCGGCCCAAAGTGCTGGTGATGGAGCGCATCTACGGCATTCAGGTCACCGACCTGGCCACCCTGGCCGACCAGCGTACCGACATGAAGATGCTCGCCGAGCGTGGCGTGGAGATCTTCTTCACCCAGGTGTTCCGCGACAGCTTCTTCCACGCCGACATGCACCCGGGCAACATCTTCGTCAGCACCGTGCAGCCCTGGAGCCCGCAGTACATCGCCATCGACTGCGGCATCGTCGGCAGCCTGACCCCGGAAGACCAGGACTACCTGGCCCGCAACCTGTTTGCCTTCTTCAAGCGCGACTACCGCCGCGTGGCCCAGTTGCACATTGATTCCGGCTGGGTCCCGGCGGAAACCAAGCTCAACGAATTCGAGGCGGCGATTCGCACCGTGTGCGAGCCGATCTTCGAAAAACCGCTGAAGGACATTTCCTTCGGCCAGGTGCTGATGCGCCTGTTCCAGACCGCTCGGCGCTTCAACATGGAAGTGCAGCCGCAACTGGTGCTGCTGCAGAAGACCCTGCTCAACATCGAGGGCCTGGGCCGCCAGCTGTACCCGGACTTGGACCTGTGGAACACCGCGCAACCCTTCCTCGAACGCTGGATGCGCGAACGGGTCAGCCCCAAGGCCGTGCTCGGCAACATCCACAGCCAGATCGAACAGTTGCCGCACCTGGCCAACATGACCCGCGACCTGCTGGAGCGCATGTCCCAGCCCCATGCCGCCGATCCGCCGGCGCCCTGGCACAAGCGCAAGGACGACTGGTTCCTGCGCCTGCTGGGCACTGCCCACCTGGGCGGTGGCGCGGTCCTGGCCGCCGGCGGTCCATTGCATGAGCTGGGGCACTGGCCTGCTGGCATCATGATTGCGGTCGGTTTGTATCTGATCGTTCGCCGATAGCCAGTGGCGCGACCTGCTGGCAAACTGTCGAAATCGCCGAGGCGTCACCAGCGGGTAGAGCCCGGTTGTCGGAGTCGAAAATGAAAGATTGGCTGGACCAGATCAAATGGGATGCGGACGGCCTGGTGCCGGCCATCGCCCAGGATCACAAGACCGGGCGCGTACTGATGATGGCCTGGATGAACCGCGAGGCCCTGAGCCTGACCGCTGCCGAGAATCGCGCCATCTACTGGTCACGTTCCCGTGGCAAGCTGTGGCGCAAGGGCGAAGAATCCGGGCACGTGCAGAAGCTTCATGAAATGCGCCTGGACTGCGACGCCGATGTGATCATCCTGATGGTTGAGCAGATCGGCGACATCGCCTGCCATACCGGCCGCCACAGCTGTTTCTACCGCGTCTATGAAGATGGCGAGTGGAAAACCGTCGAACCGGTCCTCAAGGACCCGCACGCGATCTATTCTGCAGGACACTGACATGAGCGATACCCTCACCCGTCTGGCCCAGGTGCTGGAAGAGCGTAAAGACGCCGCAGCCGACAGCTCCTACGTCGCCAGCCTGTACCACAAGGGCCTGAACAAGATTCTGGAAAAAGTCGGCGAAGAATCGGTGGAAACCATCATCGCCGCCAAGGACGCCGCCATCAGCGGCGACTGCAGCGATGTGATCTACGAAACCGCGGACCTGTGGTTCCACACCCTGGTCATGCTGGCGCAGCTGGGGCAGCATCCCCAGGCCGTGCTCGATGAGCTGGACCGCCGCTTCGGTTTGTCCGGACACGCCGAGAAAGCCTCGCGTCCGTCCGCCTGAACAACTTTCTAAGAGGAAACGCAGCATGGGCATTTTTGACTGGAAACACTGGATCGTCATCCTGGTGGTCGTGGTACTGGTATTCGGCACCAAGAAGCTCAAGAACCTGGGCACCGACGTCGGCGAATCGATCAAGGGCTTTCGCAAGGCCATGAATGACGACGAAAAGCCTGCCGAACCCGTGGTCCCGCCAGCAGCGCAGCCTGTGCCACCGGTTCAGCCGCAGCAGAGCGCGCCGTTGAACCAGCCGCACACCATCGATGTGCAGGCGCAGAAAGTCGAAGAGCCGACCCGCAAAGACTCGTGAGCACTGACTAATGTTTGGTATCAGCTTCTCTGAACTGCTGCTGGTGGGCCTGGTGGCCCTGCTGGTGCTCGGCCCCGAGCGCCTGCCCGGCGCTGCGCGCACCGCCGGCCTGTGGGTCGGGCGCCTCAAGCGCAGCTTCAACGCGATAAAACAGGAAGTTGAACGTGAAATCGGTGCCGACGAAATCCGCCGGCAACTGCACAACGAGCACATTCTGTCCCTGGAGCAGGAAGCGCGGAAAATCCTCGCCCCGACCCAGCAGCAACCGACTCCGGTAGAGCCTGTGGCCGAGCAGACGATTCACGCGCCAGGCGCCGCTACGGTCGCCGAAGCGCCGCCAGCCAGCGAAGTGCCCGCGCCTCTGCCATCGACACCAGCACCGGCACCGACCGCAGAGCCCGCAGCCCCAGTGGCAACACCCGCCACCACGGCCCCCCACGACTCCACCTTGCCGCCGCGAGCACCATGAGCGATATCCCAGAGAACGACCAACACATGCCGCTGGTGTCGCACCTCACCGAGCTGCGCACCCGCCTGCTGCGCTGCGTAGCGGCGATCTTCATCATCTTCGCCGGGCTGTTCGCCTTCACCCAGCAGATCTACACCATCGTCTCCACACCGCTGCGCCAGTACCTGCCGGTCGGCGCGACGATGATCGCCACCGACGTCGCCTCGCCGTTCCTCACGCCGCTGAAGCTGACCATGATGGTCTCGCTGTTCCTGGCGATCCCGGTGATCCTGCACCAGATCTGGGGCTTTATCGCACCCGGCCTGTACAAGCATGAAAAGCGCATTGCCGTGCCCTTGCTGGTGTCGAGCATCCTGCTGTTCTACATCGGCATGGCGTTCGCCTACTTCCTGGTGTTCCCGCTGATCTTCAAGTTCTTCGCCGCCGCCACTCCGGCCGGCGTGGAGATGATGACCGATATCACCAGCTACCTCGATTTCGTCATGACCCTGTTCTTCGCCTTCGGCGTGGCCTTCGAGATCCCGGTGGCCGTGGTCCTGCTGGTGTGGATAGGCGTGGTCAACGTGGCGTACCTGCGCAAGATCCGCCCTTACGTGATCATCGGCTGCTTCGTGGTGGGCATGATCCTCACCCCGCCGGACATTTTCTCCCAGACCCTGCTGGCCGTGCCCATGTGGCTGCTGTTCGAGATCGGCGTGCTGTTCGGCGGGCTGATCAGCAAGCGTGGCGAGCACCCGGACGATGAACCGGCCGACGACCACAACGACCAGCCGCCAGCGACTCAAGCGTGAACCTGCTGCTTCTGGAAGAGGCCGACTTCATTGCGGCCGACCGCGTAGTGCTGCGCGACCGACGCCTGACCCACATGCAGGACGTGCATCGGGTGGCGGTCGGCGACAGCCTGCGGGTCGGGCGCATTGGCGGCTTGATGGGCAGTGCCCAGGTACTGCGCCTGGAGCCTGCTGAAGCCGAACTGCAAGTGACCCTCGATCAGCCGCCACCGGCCAAGCTGCCGTTGACCCTGGTGCTGGCCCTGCCGCGCCCGAAAATGCTTCGCCGGGTGTTCCAGACCATAGCGACCATGGGCGTGCCGCGGCTGGTGCTGGTGAACAGCTACCGGGTAGAAAAGAGCTTCTGGCAGACCCCGTTCCTGGAACCCGAAACGATTCGCGAACACCTGGTGCTCGGCCTGGAACAGGCCCGTGACACCGTGCTGCCCGACGTCCTGATCGAAAAACGCTTCAAGCCCTTCGTCGAAGACCGCCTGCCGGCCCTCAGCGCTGGCACCCTGGGGCTGGTGGGCCACCCTGGCCCATATCCGCCCTGCCCTCGCGGGCTGGACCAGGCCGTCACCCTGGCCATTGGCCCGGAAGGCGGCTGGATTCCCTACGAGATCGATCTTCTGGGCAAGGCCGGCCTGCAACCGGTGCAACTGGGCGAACGCATCCTGCGGGTCGAAACCGCGGTCACCGCACTGCTTTCGCGCCTGTTCTGAGCCCCCATGTGCGTGCTGGCCAAGTGGCCAGCCGGACCTCACGGTCGTAATGGCAACTAGCCAGTCAAGCTACAGAATCCCCCACTCCCGCCGATAGCCTATGGTTAAGCGCACATTGCTAAAAGGGAGTTCGCAGAATGTACCGTTGGCTAGCCAGAAACCTGGGAAACGTAAGCGTCAGCCTCAAGCTGGGTATCGGCTTCGGCCTGGTACTGCTCCTCACCCTGCTGATCACCGCCACCGGCTGGACCGGCCTGGGCCGGGTGATCGACCGGGGCGACAAACTGGGCAATATTTCCGTTATCTACGCCCTGACCAAGGACCTGCGCATCGCCCGCCTCAACTACGAGATGAGCCGCGGTGAACACGGCCCGGCAGCGGTCAACGACTTCCTCAAGCAACTCAACGACGGCCTGCAGGACGCTCGCGCGCAACTGCAGCAACCGGAAAGCATCACCATGGTCGACCAGCAACTGGACGCCGTAGCCGAATACCAGAAAGCCTTTGCCGACATGACTCGCGCCACCGCCAACCGCGAGGCCGCGAGGTCCCAGCTTGGCGCCACCGCGGACAATGCCGTGGCCCGGGTCGCGGAGGTTGAGAACTCACTGCTGCAAGGCGACAGCGTGGCGCAGTTCAATAGCGTGATCGACCTGTCCAAGCTGATCCAGCAGGCACGCTTCCAGGTACGCGGCTACACCTACAGCGCCAAGCCCGAGGCCAAGCAGCCGGCGCTGGACGCCATCGACAACGCCCTGAACAACCTAACCAGCCTGCCTTCGCGCCTGCCCGAGCAGCACGTTGCCAACCTGCAACAGGCCAGCGACTCGCTGAAGGCCTACCGGATGGCCGTCAGCGCCTACAGCGACGCCGAAGAAGCCAGCGCGGCTGCGCTCAAGCGCATGGCCGCCCAGGGCGACCGGCTGATGGACCTGAGCAAGCAGCTGACCGTGGCCCAGACCACCAAGCGTGATAGCGACGCCGCGCAGGCCAAGAGCACCCTGCTGATCGCCACCTTGCTGGCCATGCTGTTCGGCCTGATCGCCGCCTGGGCCATCACCCGGCAGATCACCCAGCCGCTGCAGCAGACCCTCAAGGCCGCCGAGCGCGTGGCTTCCGGGGACCTGAGCCAGAACCTCGCCGTGGAGCGCCGCGACGAACTGGGCCAACTGCAGAAAGCCATGCAGCGCATGACGGTGAGCCTGCGGGAACTGATCGGCGGCATCAGCGACGGGGTGACCCAGATCGCCAGCGCCGCCGAGCAACTGTCCGCGGTGACCGAGCAGACCAGCGCCGGGGTCAACAGCCAGAAAGTCGAGACCGACCAGGTGGCCACGGCCATGAACGAAATGGCCGCCACCGTGCAGGAAGTGGCGCGCAACGCCGAGGAGGCCTCCGAGGCCGCTGTGGCGGCCGACCAGCAGGCCCGCGAGGGTGACCGGGTGGTGAACGAAGCCATCGCCCAGATCGAGCGCCTGGCCAGCGAGGTGGGCCATTCCACCGAGGCCATGGGCCATCTCAAGCAGGAAAGCGACAAGATCGGCAGCGTCCTGGATGTGATCAAGTCGGTGGCCCAGCAGACCAACCTGCTGGCCCTGAACGCCGCCATCGAGGCCGCCCGGGCCGGTGAAGCCGGGCGGGGCTTTGCCGTGGTGGCAGATGAAGTCCGCAGCCTGGCGCAACGTACCCAGCAATCCACCGAAGAAATCGCTGAACTCATCGTTGGCCTGCAAAGCGGCACCCAGCAGGTGGCCAGCACCCTGGATACCAGCCGCAGCCTGACCGACAGCAGTGTCGAGCTGACACGCCGGGCTGGTGGTTCCCTGGAAAACATCACCCGTACCGTGTCGGCGATCCAGGCGATGAACCAGCAGATCGCCGCGGCAGCAGAGCAGCAGAGCGCGGTGGCGGAAGAGATCAACCGCAGCGTGTTGAATGTGCGGGATGTGTCTGAACAGACGTCATCGGCCAGCGAGGAAACCGCCGCGTCCAGCGCCGAGCTGGCGCGGCTGGGGATTCACCTGCAAAGCCTGGTGGGGCGTTTCCGGGTCTGAGCCACTTCGCCGGCAAGCCGGCTCCTACCGGGAAATGCAGGAGCCGGCCTTACAGCACCTGGCGCAGGAAAGCCTGGGCCCGCGGGTCTTGCGGCGCGTCGAAGAACACCTGCGGCGCCGCGTCTTCCAGCAATTTGCCGTGATCGAAGAACAGCACCCGATCCGCCACTTCCCGGGCAAAGCCCATCTCGTGGGTCACGCAGACCATGGTCATGCCTTCCAGGGCCAGGGTCTTCATCACATCCAGCACCTCGCCGACCATTTCCGGGTCCAGGGCCGAGGTCGGCTCGTCGAACAGCATCACCTTGGGTTCCATGGCCAGGGCCCGGGCGATGGCCACACGCTGCTGCTGGCCACCGGAAAGCCGCGAAGGAAACTCGTGGGCCTTCTGGGCGATCCCGACCTTTTCCAGCAACGCCAGGGCCTTGGCCTCGCGCTCCTGCTTGCCGCGCTTGCGTACCACCTTCTGCGCCAGGCAGAGGTTTTCCAGCACGGTCATGTGCGGGAACAGGTTGAAGTGCTGGAACACCATGCCGACTTCCCGGCGGTAGGCGTTCACATCGGTCCTCGGGTCGGCCAGTTGCAGACCGTCGATGCTCACCGAGCCGGAATCGAACTCTTCAAGGCCATTGAGGCAACGCAGGAAGGTCGACTTGCCGGAGCCGGACGGGCCGATCACCACCAGCACCTCGCCCTTGGCCACCTGGGTGGTGACGTTATCCACCGCGCGCACCACCTGGCCGCGGGTGTCGAAGACTTTTACCAGATCGCGGACTTCAATCACTTTGCGCGAGCCTCCGTTCAAGCCGGCTGGCCATCTTCGACAGCGGCAGGTTGATCAACAAATACAGGCCCGCCACACAGAACAGGATCTCGAATGGCGAGAACGACGTGGTGATGACTTCCCGGCCGCTCTTGAGCAGTTCGGTAATGGCGATCACCGACACCAGGGAGGTGTCCTTGACCAGGCTGATGAACTGCCCGGCCAGCGGCGGCAGCACCCGCTTGAAGGCCTGGGGCAGCACCACATGGCGCATCGACTGGCCGGCGCTGAGCCCCAGGGAGCGAGCGGCTTCGTTCTGCCCGCGGGCGATGGACTGCACCCCGGCGCGAACGATTTCCGCCACATAGGCCCCGGTAAACAGCGACAGCGCGGCGATCCCGGCGAACTCCCGGGACAGATTGAGCACCGTGCCAATAAAGAAATAGAAGATGAAGATCTGCACCAGCAGCGGCGTGCCCCGCACCAGTTCGACATAGATCGTCGACAGGTCGCGCAGGGTCGGGTTGCTGGACAACCGGCACAGGCCGGTACCCAGGCCGATCAGCAGCCCCAGCACGCCGGACACCACCGACAGCCACAAGGTGGTCCACAGGCCCCACAACAGCGGGCCCGCGGCCCAGTGCCGGGTCACGCCGATGACATCGCCTTCGGCCACGTCATCGCCGCTAGCCACCTGCAAGCTGCTTTCATCGACGCTCAGATGCTGCTCGGCACCCGAGTCACCGCGCAGCGTGACTTGTGCCTTGCCGCCCTGGCGCACCACCTCGGCGACGGTGGAGATTTCCGCCGCCCGCTGGGACTCTTCGGCCTGATAGGCGAAGTACTGGGGGACACGGTTCCAGCGCCACTCGTAGGACATCAACGAGGTGGCGTAGTACAGCGCGCCGGCCAGACCGATCAGCACCAGCACGGTCAGCACGTGCCAGGGCCATTGGGCTTTCTTGTGTTTGTTCACTTTGCAGGTTCCAGCGGTTTGCAGCGGGGAGGTTCGGCAGAGCCCGGGTGGGCATCCTCGCGAGCAGGCTCGCTCCTACAAAAACGCTATGCGCCCTGTAGGAGCGAGCTTGCTCGCGATCAACCAGAAGTCAGTTGCCTGACACCTATTCCATGTCCTTGAGCCACTCGGTGCTCTTGAACCACTTGTCATGGATGCGATCGTAGGTGCCGTCTTCGTGGATCTGGTGCAGGAAGTTGTTGATGAAGTTGATGCTGTCGTAATCGCCCTTCTTCAAACCGAAGGCCAGGGGCTCATAGGTGAACGGCTTGTCGAGGAATACCAGCTTGCCATTGCCCACTTTGTTGACGGCCACCACGTTGTACGGGGCGTCGTAGATGAAGGCGTCGGCCTTGCCGTTGACCACGTCCAGCACCGCTTCCTGCTCGTTGTCGTAGCCGTGGTACTTGGCCTTGGCGATCAGCTTCTTGGCGACCATCTCACCGGTGGTGCCCAGCTTGGAGGTGATGCGGTAGTCGGCGCTGTTCAGGTCCTTGTAGGACTTGATGGTGCCTTCCAGGTCCTTGCGGATCAGCAGGGTCTGGCCGACCACGATGAAGGGTTCGCTGAAGTTCAGGCGCAGGTTGCGTTCCTGGGTCAGGGTCATGCCGCTGCCGATCATGTCGAACTTGTCGGTCAGCAGGGCCGGGATGATGCCGTCGTAGCCAGTGGAAACCATCTCCAGCTTGACCCCCATGGACTTGGCCATGGCCTTGAGCAGGTCGACTTCGAAACCGATGATTTCGCCACGCTTGTTGGTCATCTCGAACGGCATGTAGGTCGGGTCCATGCCGACTTTCAGCGTGCCGCGCTTGACCGCGTCGTCGATAGCGCCGGCCTGGGCCGTGTTGACCGCCAGCAGGGCTGCGGCACCCGCCAGCAGCAGCGAAAGATACTTCTTCATCTCAAGTCCCCTGAAGCCATTTTATTGTGGTGTCTGCGCACGGCGGTCATCTGCTTGAGTGCTTCGAATGGCAGGCCGTTGTCGATTGCGCGCAGAAATTTGCGGGTGCGATGCTAACGCACTCGGCCATTTGCACAAGGATTTTTGTTGTTTCAGGGGGAGCGACCGGCGGCCGCTGCCACAGCCTCCGGCAAGGCGTAGGCGGCCATTGGCGCCATAAAGCAAAACGCCCTTGAGCAAGAGCTCAAGGGCGTTGGCTTCAGGCCGGTTGCGGCACCGCGTTCAACGGCTGCAACGGCAGCAGCGGTGCATGGGGATCGGCATCCACCGACTGGCGCCAGGCGCTCAGCCATTCGCTGTGCCCCTCGCTCCAGACCTGCTCGTGCAGGCGCCCCAGGGCTACCGGGTCGCTCAACAGCGCCAGCCGCTCGCTGTTGTTCAGGGCCGCCGGGCCGACTTTCAGGGCATGCCGTACACGCTCCTGGCGCAGCCATTCGATGGGCTCGGCCTGGGTGTGGCGCGAGGTCGCCAGGGCACAGGCCAGGGCGTTCTGCTGCGGATCCACCACGGCCCGGACAAAGCCGTCGTTGAGCGCATGCCAGCGATTTTCATGGGTGTACTGGTCGGTTGCCAGCAGCGCCTGTGGCGGAGCGTATTCCTCAGGGATCAGGAACAGGCTTTCGTCACGGGACTTCAGGCCCAGGCCCACGCGGCTGGAGATCACCGACACCGGGATCGACAGCATCAACGAACCGACGATCGGTACCAGCCACCAGAGGAAGCTCGGGTTCAACCAGATCACCAGCAGCGCCCAGCAGAAGCCCAGCAGGGTCTGCGGACCGTGGCGCTTGACCGCTTCGCTCCACGGCGTGGAGTCGTCGTCACGCTGTGGCGAGTTCCAGGTCGCGGCCCAGCCCAGGAATGCGGCCAGTACGAAACGTGTGTGGAAAATCATCCGCACCGGCGCCAGTAGCATGGAGAACAGCATCTCCAGGAGCATCGACAGGGTCACCTTGAACTTGCCACCGAACTCTTTCGCACCCTTGGCCCAGATCAGGATGATGCTCAAGAGCTTGGGCAGGAACAGCAGCACGATGGTGGTGGAGAACAGCGCGATGGCCTTGTCCGGATGCCACTGCGGCCACAGCGGATACAGCTGCCGCGGCTCGAGGAAGTACTGCGGCTCCATCAGGGTGTTGACCGCCAGCAGGGCCGTGGACAGCACCAGGAAGAAGAACCACAGCGGCGCCGACAGGTAGGACATCACCCCGGTGAGGAACACCGCGCGGTGCACCGGGTGCATGCCCTTGACCAGGAACAGGCGGAAGTTCATCAGGTTGCCGTGGCACCAGCGCCGGTCACGCTTGAGTTCGTCCAGCAGGTTCGGCGGCAGCTCTTCGTAGCTGCCCGGCAGGTCGTAGGCAATCCACACGCCCCAGCCGGCACGGCGCATCAGCGCGGCTTCGACGAAGTCGTGGGAGAGAATCGCACCGGCGAAGGCACCCTTGCCCGGCAACGGCGCCAGGGCACAGTGCTCGATGAACGGCTGCATGCGGATGATCGCGTTGTGCCCCCAGTAGTGGGATTCCCCCAACTGCCAGAAGTGCAGGCCGGCGGTGAACAGCGGGCCGTAGACCCGGGTGGCGAACTGCTGCATGCGCGCATACAGGGTGTCCATGCCCGAGGCCCGTGGCGCGGTCTGGATGATCCCCGCGTCCGGCGTGGCTTCCATCAGGCGTACCAGGCTGGTCAGGCATTCGCCGCTCATCACGCTGTCAGCGTCGAGCACGACCATGTACTTGTAGTCACCGCCCCAGCGACGGCAGAAGTCGTCGAGGTTGCCGCTCTTGCGCTTCACTCGGCGGCGACGGCGGCGATAGAAGATCTTGCCGAAGCCCTTGGCTTCGCGGCAGACATCCAGCCAGGCCTGCTGCTCGGCCACGCAGATATCGCTGTCGTTGCTGTCGCTGAGGACGAAGAAGTCGAAGCGGTCCAGGTCACCGGTGGCCGCCACCGACTCGAAGGTCGCGCGCAGGCCGGCAAACACCCGGGGCACGTCTTCATTGCAGATCGGCATTACCAGTGCGGTGCGCGCATCCTTGGGAATCGGCTCGTTGCCGGCGCTGGCCCCAGAGATGCGGTACTTGTCGTGGCCGGTCAGCAGTTCCAGGAAGCCCATCAGCGCGGTCCAGAAACCTGCCGAGACCCAGCAGAACAGGATTCCGAACAGAATCAGGATGCTGGTCTGCAGGGCATAGGGCAGCACTTGCTGGGCGGTCTGCATCAGCGGCTGGTGCATGACCTCTTCCAGGTCGACGAAGGACCAGCCCTGGTACGGCATGATGCCTTTCATGTACCAGCCGGCGACGATGGTCTGGCCGAGCATCAGCACCAGCAGGATGTAGCGGCGGATAGAACCGACGGTACGCCAGCGAGCGGCCGGCAGTACCCGTTCGTCCTTCTTCGGCGCTGGCGGGTTGGTACGCCCGGTCAGGCGCCGCCAGCCGCGCACCAGGATATTGGTGCGCCACGGCTCCGGGACCACCTTGGTGCGGCGGATCGGCGGCGTGGCCTTGAGGCAGACCCGGCCCTCGGCGTCCACCGCGAGCATTTCCGCTTCTTCCAGCTCAGCGGCGGTGCTCAGGGTCAGGCGCTGGCCCACCGAGGCCTGGGCGGCATCGGTGGGGCCATCGAAGGTGCTGGACGACAGGCGTTGGTGCAATTCGCTGAAGGACTGGCAGCCCGCGAGTTCCGCGCGCTGCTGGTCCGACATCGGCAAATGCGCCAGGTACTCGGCAAGAGACTCTGGCTGTAGTTGAGAGTTACTCATCGGCAGGCAACTGATAGCTCCAGGTCTCGGTCAGGACTTGCTCCGTTTTAACCGGTTCCGGTGTGGCTGGGGCCGCGTCCGCAGCAGCAGGCTGCTTGGCGTCTTTGTGGTCCTTGTCCTTGGCGTTCTTGGCGTCTTTAGCCTCTTTGCCCGGCTGGGCTTGCGCCTGCTTGGCGGCTGCCGCTGCGGCTTCCTTCTCTTTCTTCTCCTGCTGCTTGGCGGCGATCTTGTCGGCCTTGGCGATGGAGGAGTTGGAGTTCGGCGTCGAGGCCTTGGCCGGCTCGGGCTGCGCAATGTCGCGGACCAGAGCGGCACGCATCTCGGTGGACTTGCTCGCGTCCTTGATCTTCATCCGCAGGGTCAGGCGCCAGCCCTTGGTTTCCGGGTTGTAGCGAACGCTGTTTTCCACCAGCTCGGCGTTGTCACCCACGCTGACCTGGCTGCGAACGTCGGCGTTTTCCGGCAATGCCGCCAGGGACGGGCCTTCGAAGTCCACCAGGTAGGCCACGCTGCCGTCGGGCTGACGGATCAGGTTGGACTGCTTGACGTCACCGGTGGAGCGCAGGGTCTGCTGTACCCAGGCGCTGTCAGGGGAATGCAGGGCGGCTTCGTCGATGGTCCAGTGCAGGCGATAGGCGAAATCCAGCGGCTGGCCTGGCTCAGGCTGCTTTTCCGGGTTCCAGAACGCCACGATGTTGTCGTTGGTTTCGTCCGCGGTCGGGATCTCTACCAGGTCGACGGTGCCCTTGCCCCAGTCGCCCTTGGGCTCGATCCAGGCGCTTGGGCGCTTGTCGTAGCGGTCGTCGAGGTCTTCATAGTGGCTGAAGTCGCGGCCACGCTGGAGCAGGCCGAAACCACGCGGGTTCTCCACCGAGAAGTTGCTCACGGCCAGATGTTTCGGGTTGTTCAGCGGGCGCCAGATCCACTCGCCATTGCCGGCGTGGATCGACAGGCCGCTGGAGTCGTGCAGTTCGCGACGGTAGTTGAGGACCTTCGACGGCTGGTTGGCGCCGAACAGGTACATGCTGGTCAGCGGGGCCAGGCCCAGCTTGCCGACCTTGTCACGCAGGAACACCCGGGCCTTGACGTCGACAATGGTGTCGGCGCCCGGCCGCAGGGTCAGGCGATAGGCGCCGGTGGCCCGTGGCGAATCCAGCAGGGCGTAGATCACCAGGTGCTTGTCGGTAGCCTTGGGCTGCTGGATCCAGAACTCGCTGAAACGCGGGAATTCCTCGCCGGATGGCAGGGCGGTGTCGATTGCCAGGCCCCGGGCGGACAGGCCATAGGTATGGCCCTTGCCAACGACGCGGAAATAGCTCGCGCCGAGCATGGTCATGATCTCGTCTTGCTTGTCAGCCTTGTTGATCGGGTACAGAACGCGGAAACCGGCGTAGCCGAGCTTCTCGGTGGCCTTGGGATCGAACTTCACGTCGCCGAAATCGAAACGGTTCGGGTCGTACTTGATCTCGGTAACGGTGTTGGCGCTGATCTCGTTGATCTTCACCGGCGTGTCGAAGTGCATGCCCTGGTGGTAGAACGACAGCTTGAACGGGGTCTTCTGGTCGGCCCATTCGGCTTTTTCGGTGAGGAAGCGGATTTTTTGGTAATCCGCGAACTTCATCTCACGGAACTCGTTCGGCAGGTTACTGCGCGGGGCCTCGTACTTCTGCCCGGCCAGGTCCTTGGCCTTGACCGATACATCATCCAGATTGAATGCCATGAGTTGACCGGCGCCGAGCAGGCAGACCAGCGCAGAGCCCGTCACCAGTGCGTTTCGTAACCGTTTGGCAAACAAGTTTGGTGCATTACAGGGACTAACAATCACGAGCAACCCTCGCCGAAAACAGATCAAAAAACCAACGGCCAGCTATCTATATGCCAGGTTGGCGAGCATTGTTCCGACTCCGATGGGGCTAAATGATTCCCCAAACGGCCGTGGACAAGTCTCTACTTAAGTCAAAATGGACCAACGAACGCTGATCCCCGTAGCGCGCGATTATCTAGTAGCCCGCGTTACAACGCATCAGGGGTAACAAAGTATTTATCGCGAAAAACAGCAGTTTCCGGCCCAAATCGGTGGAAAAAGCTGTTTCAGGCGTTTTCAGGTCTGTAACAGGAAGGTTACCGGGCCATCATTGACCAGGTGCACCTGCATGTCCGCGCCAAAACGCCCTGATGCCACTTTGCCATGCAACTGTTGCGCCTTCACTACCAGGTAGTCAAAAAGCTCTTCGCCAAGGGCCGGCGGCGCGGCTGTGGAAAAGCTCGGGCGCAGCCCGCTCTTGGTGTCCGCCGCCAGGGTGAATTGCGACACCAGCAGCAAGCCGCCCTGCACATCCGCCAGGGACAGGTTCATCTTGCCCTCGGCATCACTGAACACCCGATAGTTAAGCAGCTTATGCAGGAGTTTGTCGGCACTGGCCCGAGTGTCCTCGGGCTCCACCGCCACCAGTACCAGCAATCCCTGGTCCACCGCGCCGACTATTTCCCCGGCGACTTCCACCCGCGCGCCACGCACGCGCTGCAACAGGCCCTTCATGCTTCTTCGGGCGGCAGGTCGAGCAGACGGCGCGCCATCTGGTCGGTGGCGCGTACCAGAGCATCGGTGATACCCGGCTCGGAGGCGGCGTGGCCAGCGTCGCGGATCACCTGCAGCTCGCTGTTGGGCCAGGCCTGATGCAGCTCCCAGGCGTTGTCCAGCGGGCAGATCACATCGTAGCGGCCATGGACGATGACCCCGGGCAGATGGGCGATCTTGCCCATGTCACGGATCAGCTGGTCAGGTTCGAGGAAGGCGTTGTTGGTGAAGTAATGGCATTCGATCCGGGCAATCGACAGCGCCCGCTGCGGCTCGGAGAAACGGTCCACCACCAACGGGTTGGGGCGCAGGGTCGCGGTGCGCCCTTCCCAGCCCGACCAGGCCTTGGCCGCATGCATCTGGGCGATCTGGTCGGTGCCGGTCAGGCGCTTGTGGAAGGCGCTGACCAGGTCATGCCGCTCTTCCAGGGGAATCGGCGCCACATAGTCCTGCCAGTAGTCGGGGAACAGGCGGCTGGCGCCACACTGGTAGTACCACTGGATCTCCTGGGGCCGGGCAAGGAAGATGCCCCGCACGATCAGGCCGAGCACGCGCTCCGGGTGGGTCTGGGCATAGGCCAGGGCCAGGGTCGAACCCCAGGAGCCGCCAAACAGCACCCACTTGTCGATGCCCAGGTGCTGGCGAATGCGCTCAAGGTCCGCCACCAGGTCCCAGGTGGTGTTGTTTTCCAGGCTGGCGTGGGGGGTGGAACGCCCGCAACCGCGCTGGTCGAACGTGACGATGCGATACAGATTCGGGTCGAAGTAGCAGCGGCTGGCCCCATCGCAGCCCGCCCCCGGCCCGCCATGAATGAACACCACCGGCAAACCTTCCGGTGAACCACTTTCGTCGACATACAGCACGTGCGGCTCGTCGACGGCCAGATCGTGCCGGGCATAGGGTTTGATCTGCGGGTACAAAGTCTGCATTACGCGCTCCGTGGAGGTCGGGTTCATCCCTGGCGGGGACTACATTTATTCTGCCGTCCGGCATCATAAACCCGAATTACGCAATGAGCATGTCCTTGGAGAAAACAGGGTTGTTTCAGGTTTTGCGCGGGGGTCGAAGGCGCTTCGCGAGCAAGCGCGCTCCTACACAAAGGCGTGTACCCGCTGTAGGAGCGCTTGCTGTCAGGCGTAACGTTCCTGCCCCCAGGCCAGCAGCCCCTGGAGCAATTCCTTGAGCACCACCTGGGTCGGTGCTGCCAGGTCCTCGCGATAGCGGAACGGTTCGAACTCTTCCATGTAGGCGCTCTGCGCCAGCTCCAGTTGCACGGCATGGATATGCTCGGCCGGGTTGCCGTAGTGGCGGGTGATATGCCCGCCCTTGAAGCGCCCGTTGAGCACATGGGTGTAGCCGCCGTGGCCGGCGCAGATCGCCTCCAGCCGGCTGGCCAGTTGCGGATCACAGCTGGCGCCATTGAAAGTGCCGAGGTTGAAGTCCGGCAGCTTGCCTTCGAACAGGTGCGGGATCAGCGAGCGGATGGAGTGGGCATCGAACAGCAGGGCATAGCCGAATTCGGCCTTCAGCCGCGCCAGCTCTTCCTGGAGGGTGCGGTGGTAAGGCCCCCACACCTCGTGCAGGTACTGCTCGCGCTCCTCACTGGACGGCGCCTGACCTTCGACGAACAAGGGCTCGCCGTCGAACAGGGTGGCCGGGTACAGGCCAGTGGTGGCCCCCACGTACAGGGGCTTGTCATCGGACGGGCGGTTCAGGTCGATGACAAAACGCGAATATTCGGCCGCCAGGGTACTGGCCCCCAGCTCCTGGGCGAACTGGTACAGCCGTGGAATGTGCCAGTCGGTGTCCGGCAGGCTCTGCGCCTGGGGCACCAGCCCGGCCGCCACCGCCGGGGTCAGGCGCGTACCGGCGTGGGGCATGCTGATCAGCAGCGGCACCCGGCCTTGTTTGAAATTCAGAACCTTATCCACAACCCTTCTCCTACACAGTCACTTCAACGCCGTGTCGCACGACGCGCTTTTCCAGATCGCCGCCCAGCCAGTAGGCCAGGTCGGCAGGACGATCGATCTGCCAGGCGACGAAGTCCGCCACCTTGCCCACCTCCAGCGAACCATGGGTCTTTTCCATGCCCAGGGCCTGGGCCGCATGCAGGGTAACCCCGGCCAGGGCCTCCTCGGGGGTCATACGGAAACAGGTACAGGCCATGTTCAGCATCAGCCGCAGCGACAACGCCGGTGACGTACCGGGATTGAGGTCGCTGGCCACGGCGATCTTCACCCCGTGCTTGCGCAGGGCTTCCATTGGCGGCAGCTGGGTTTCCCGGAGGAAATAGAAGGCCCCCGGCAGCAACACCGCCACGGTCCCGGACGCCGCCATGGCTATTGCATCCTCCTCGGTCATGAACTCCAGGTGATCGGCGGACAGCGCATGGTAGCGGGCCGCCAGGCTCGAACCATGCAGCGACGACAGTTGCTCGGCGTGCAGCTTGACCGGCAGGCCGAGCTGTTGCGCGGCAATGAACACCCGCTCCACCTGCTCCGGGGAGAACGCCAGGTATTCACAGAAGGCATCCACCGCGTCCACCAGCCCCTCGGCCGCGAGGGCCGGGAGCATCTCGCTGCAGATATGCTCGATGTAGGCATCGCTGCGCTCGGCGTATTCCGGCGGCAGGGCGTGGGCCGCCAGGCAGGTGCTGCGCACGCTGACCGGCAACTCTTCGCCCAGGCGACGGATCACCCGCAGGATCTTGCGCTCGCTGGCCAGGTCCAGGCCGTAGCCGGACTTGATCTCGACGCTGGTCACGCCATCGCGCAACAGGCTCAGCAGACGCTTGCGGGCGCTGCCGAACAGCTCCTCCTCGGTGGCGGCCCGAGTAGCCCGTACGGTACTGGCGATACCACCGCCGGCAGCGGCGATCTCGGCATAGCTCACCCCTTGCAGGCGCTGCTCGAACTCACCACTGCGGTTGCCGCCAAATACCGTGTGGGTGTGGCAATCGATAAAGCCCGGGGTTACCCAGGCTCCAGCCAGGTCATTGACCTGGGCGTAGTCGCCGGCCGGCGCCTCCGAGCGCCGGCCGATCCACTCGATGTGCGCCCCTGACGTCACCATGGCCGCATCCTCGATGATCGAGTAAACACCCGAGGCCATGCTGGCGACGTTGCAGTGTTGCCAAAGAGTTTTCATCCAACCTCCATTAATGGTCAGTAGGTAAAGGAGCGTCGCTCATGATCGCCTGGGCCTGCCCCGCCATGGGCTTGACCCACAGCATATAGGCCACGATCAGTAGAGCGATCCACACTACGCCGACGATCAGCGCTCCCTGGGTTTTCGGGAAATAGCCCAGCACGCCGAAGATGAACAGCATGAAGGCAATGGCCGCCGCCGGGGCCCAAGGCCAGAATGGCACCTTGAACTGCAACTGGGCCACCTGCTCGGCGGTCATCGAACGGCGCATGGCCACGTGAGTCAGGAGAATCATCAGCCACACCCAGACCGTGGCGAACGTGGCCAGGGAAGCGATCAGCAGGAAGATGTTTTCCGGGATCAGGTAGTTCAGCACCACCCCGATCAACAGAGTCACGGCCATCACCACCACGGTCATCCACGGCACCCCGTGCTTGGACACCTGGGCAAAGCCCTTGGGCGCCTGCCCTTGCCGGGCCAGGCCATACATCATCCGGCCGGCGCCGAAGATGTCGCTGTTGATGGCCGATACCGCCGCCGAAATCACCACGATATTGAGGATAGTGGCGGCCGAGCTGATGCCCAGGCTGTCAAAGATCTGCACGAACGGGCTGCCCTGGGTACCGATCTGCGGCCAGGGGAAAATCGACATCAGCACGAACAGGGTCAGCACGTAGAACAGCAGGATACGCAGCGGCACGGCATTGATCGCCTTGGGAATGACCCGCTTCGGATCCTGGGCCTCGCCCGCAGTGACCCCGATGATCTCGATGCCGCCAAAGGCAAACATCACCACGGCAAACGAGGCGATCACCCCACTGATGCCATTGGGCATGAAGCCGCCGTGGGCCCAGAGGTTGGCGGCGCCAGTGGCCTGGTCCTGCGCGGCGCTGCTGATACCGAAGAGCATGATGCCCAAGCCCCCCAGGATCATCGCGACGATCGCCCCGACCTTGAGCAGCGACAGCCAGAACTCCATCTCGCCGAACACCTTGACGTTGCACAGGTTCAGGCCACCGATGAACAGCACGATGCCCAGCACCCAGATCCAGCGCGCCACTTCGGGAAACCAGAAGCCCATGTAGATGCCAAAGGCAGTCACGTCCGCCAGGCACACGATCAACATCTCGAAGGCGTAGGTCCACCCCAGGATGAAGCCCGGCAACGGCCCCAGGTACTGGCTGGCGTAATGCCCGAACGAACCGGACACCGGGTTGTGCACGGCCATCTCCCCGAGGGCGCGCATCACCATGAAAACCGCCGCGCCACCGATCAGGTAGGCCAGCAACACGGCGGGCCCGGCCATCTGGATGGCCGAGGCCGAACCGTAGAACAATCCTGTACCGATGGCCGACCCCAAGGCCATGAAGCGTATATGGCGGGCTGTCAGCCCTCGGCGTAGTCCACTGTCTTGCGATTGCATGTCATCGTCCCTTTTATTGTTATCGGACAAGTCCGCCCCGCGCAGGGGTGCGGGGCGGAGGAAGCAGACGCTCCGCGCCTGTCTTGCAGGTAAAGCCAACCAGCACGGGCCGCAGCTCCACGCCGAGCGCGAAGCTGCCTGGCGGCCCGGCGTGCATTACAGGCTCGGCAACAACCGGGCTGGCAGCAGCCCGTTCAGGCAACGCGAAGCCAGCAACTCACTGGCGGCGTTGATGTCCGGTGCAAAGAAGCGGTCCTTCTCGTAGTACGCCACTTTCTCGCGCAAGGTGGCACGGGCCTTTTCCAGGGTCGGCGAGGTTTTCAGGCCTTCGCGCAGGTCCAGCCCCTGGCAGGCCGCCAGCCATTCCACAGCCAGGACACCACGGGTGTTCTCGGCCATTTCCCACAAGCGCTTGCCGGCGGCCGGGGCCATGGAGACGTGGTCTTCCTGGTTGGCAGAGGTAGGGATGCTGTCCACCGAGTGCGGGTGGGCCAGGGCCTTGTTCTCGCTGGCCAGGGCCGCGGCGGTGACCTGGGCGATCATGAAGCCGGAGTTGACCCCGCCATTGGCCACCAGGAACGGCGGCAGCTGGGACATGTGCTTGTCCATCATCAGCGAGATCCGCCGTTCGCTCAGGGAGGCGATCTCGGCGATGGCCAGGGCCATGTTGTCGGCGGCCATGGCCACCGGCTCGGCGTGGAAGTTGCCACCGGAAATCACGTCACCTTCGGCGGCGAACACCAGCGGGTTGTCCGACACGGCGTTGGCTTCCACCACCAGCACTTCGGCAGCCTGGCGCAACTGGGTCAGGCAGGCGCCCATCACTTGTGGCTGGCAACGCAGGGAATACGGGTCCTGGACCTTGTCGCAATTCTTGTGCGACGCGGATACCTCGGTGCTGTCCCCCAGCAACGCGCGATAGGCCGCGGCGGTATCGATCTGCCCGCGCTGACCACGAGCGGCGTGAATCCGCGGGTCGAATGGCGAGCGCGAACCCAGCACCGCTTCCACGGTCAGGCCGCCGCACACCAGGGCGCCGGCGAACAGATCTTCGCCCTCGAACAGACCGCGCAAGGCGTATGCGGTGGAAACCTGGGTGCCGTTGAGCAGCGCCAGGCCTTCCTTGGCGGCCAGGGTCAACGGCTTGAGGCCGGCCACTTCCAGGGCCGCTGTCGCTTCCAGCCACTGCCCCTTGTAGCGCGCCTTGCCCTCGCCCAGCAGCACCAGGGACATGTGGGCCAAAGGCGCCAGGTCGCCGGAAGCACCCACCGACCCCTTGAGCGGGATGTGCGGGTAGACCTCGGCGTTGATCAGGGCGATCAAGGCGTCGATCACCTGGCGGCGGATCCCGGAGAAGCCACGGCTCAGGCTGTTGACCTTGAGCACCATGATCAGGCGTACCAGGTCATCGCTGATAGGCTCGCCAACACCGGCGGCGTGGGACAGCACCAGCGAGCGCTGGAGGTTTTCCAGGTCGGCGCTGGCAATGCGGGTCGAGGCCAGCAGGCCAAAACCGGTGTTGATGCCATAGGCAGTACGATTCTCGGCGAGGATCTGCTCGACACAGGCGACGCTGGCGTCGATCTGCGCCGAGGCGCTGCCATCCAGGGTCAGGGTCAACGGCTGCTGATAGATGGCCCGCAGTTGGGCCAGGGTCAGTTGGCCGGGAATCAGGTTTAGCGCAGTCACATTCATGCTCCTTTTGAGAGTTTTGTAATAACTAGCCAGTCGCTCCGGAAGCTTCCGTTGTCCGTCGCCACCCGCAGCTTGAGCAGGTGGCGCCTTGGCACGCTGGCGATGGGGAAATCCGTTTTATTGCACCTTGGAAAAGCGTTTGTTGAGCAATCGCGGGTCCTTGAGCAAGGCCGCCACGCTGGCGATATCCGGGGCCAGCCAGCGGTCCTGGTCGTAGGCCGGAACCCGCTCGCGCAGCAGGCACCAGGCAATGCCGGTGCCGGTGCCGAAGCGCTGCTCCTTGAGAAATTCGAATGCCTGGGCCGCCAGCAGGTACTCGATGGCGAGGATCTGGGTGCAGTTTTCCAGCACCTGCAGCAGCTTCAGGGCGGCGTTGGTGCCCAGGCTCAGGTGGTCTTCCTGCAGGCCCGAGGTGACGAAGTTGTCGAGCACCGCCGGCTGTGCCAGCTGGCGGTTCTGCGCGCACAGCGAGGCCGCCACGTACTGCACGATCATCATCCCGGAGTTGACCCCGGGCTCGGCCACCAGGAACGCCGGCAGGCCACTGACATGGGGGTTGATCAGGCGGTCCAGGCGGCGCTCGGCGATGGAGCCTATCTCGGCCATGGCAATCGCCAGCACGTCCGCCGCCAGGGCCACCGATTGGCCGTGGGGGTTGGCCTGGGACACCACCCGATAGTTGTCCGGGGTGCCCAGCAGCAACGGATTGTCGGTGGCGGCATTGAGCTCGGTTTCCACCTGCCTGGCCGCGTGGGCCAGTTGATCCCGGGCAGCACCGTGCACCTGGGGAATCGAGCGGATGCTCAGGGCGTCCTGGGTACGGATGCCCTTGCTGGAAGCGATCACCTCGCTGCGGTCGAGCAAGGCCCGCAGGTTGCTGCCCACCACCTGCATGCCGGGGTGCGCCTTGAGGGCGATGATCTCGGCATCAAAGGCGGCGATCTGGCCGCGCAGGGCCTCGAAGCTCATGGCGCCGATCACGTCGGCCCACTGCAACAGGCGGCTGGCATCGGCCAGGGCCAGGCAACCGAGGCCGGTCATGCACGGCGTGCCGTTGACCAGGCACAGACCATCCTTGGCCCCCAGTTGCACCGCTTGCAGCCCTTCCTCGGCCAGGGCCTGCTCGGCGCTGACGATGTGCCCGCGATAGCTGACCTGACCGACGCCGAGCAGCGCCACGCCGATATGGGCCATGTGGGTCAGGTAGCCCACCGAACCCTGCGACGGCACCTGCGGGGTGATCCCGCGATTGAGCAGCGCCAGCAGCGCCTGGACCACCTGCCGGTGGATCCCGGAGTTGCCGTGGCTGTAGTTGATGATGGCCGCACAGATGATCGCCCGGGTCTGTTCGTCGGCCAGCACCGGGCCAACTCCGCAGGCATGGCTGAGCAGGGTATTGCGCGACAGCTGGCTGAGCTGCTCGCCGGCCAGCAACACATTGCACAAGGCCCCAAGGCCGGTGCTGATGCCATAGGCGCGCTCGCCGCTGTCCACCACTTTGCGCACGATGGCCTGGGCATTGTCGATCCGCGCCCAGGCCTGCTCCGAGAGTTCGAGCTCAGCACCGTGGCGGGCGACGGCGACAACATCCTGCCAACCCAGGGGGGCGTCGGCGATTACGATCTTTTCAGCCTGGAACATCGTTAACCTCGTGGTGAAATCCGGGGGCCTCTTCGCTGGCAAGCCAGCTCCTACGGGCCCGGGGCTTGTGGGCTGTTGAACTACACCGTCGCGGCACGACGCTGGACGAAACGATCGACGTACTCATCCGCCGGTGAATGCAGGATCTCCCTGGGCGTGCCCACCTGGATCAGGCGGCCGTCCTTGAGGATCGCGATGCGGTTGCCGATGCGCACGGCCTCGTCCAGGTCATGGGTGATGAAGACGATGGTCTTGTGCAGCGTCTTCTGCAGCTCCAGCAACTGGTCCTGCATTTCTGCGCGGATCAGCGGGTCGAGGGCGCTGAAGGCTTCGTCCATGAGAATGATGTCGGTGTCCGCCGCCAAGGCCCGGGCCAGGCCGACCCGCTGGCGCATGCCGCCGGACAGCTGGTGCGGGTACTTGTTCTCGTAGCCCTTGAGGCCCACGGTGTTGATCCAGTGCAAGGCACGCTCGGCACACAGTGCCTTGCTCTCGCCGCGCACCTTGAGGCCGTAGGCAACATTGTCCTGCACATTGCGGTGGGGCAGCAGGCCGAAGCTCTGGAACACCATGCTGATCTTGTGCCGGCGAAACTGGCGCAGGGCCTCCATGTCGTATTGCAGGATGTCCTCGCCGTCCACCAGGATCGCGCCGCTGGTGGGGTCGATCAGGCGGTTGAAGTGGCGCACCAGGGTCGACTTGCCAGAGCCGGACAGGCCCATGATGACGAAGATCTCGCCGGTGCCGATGCTCAGGGACAGGTCGTTGACCCCGACCACACAGCCGGTCTCGGCCAGCACCTGGTCCTTGCCCTTGCCTTGGCGGATCATCGCCAGGGCATCGGCAGGGCGACTGCCGAAAATCTTGAAGACGTTCCTCACTTCGATCTTGCTGATGGCAGCGCTGCTCATTTGCTCACCTCATGGCGCGGACGACCGTAGGCCTGGGTAATGCGGTCGATCACCACCGCCAGAATCACGATCGCCAGCCCCGCTTCCAGGCCGCGCCCGACGTTGAGGGTCTGGATCCCCACCAGCACATCCTCGCCCAGGCCACGGGCACCGATCATCGAGGCGATCACCACCATCGACAGGGCCATCATCGTGGTCTGGTTGATCCCGGCCATGATGCTCGGCAGGGCCAGGGGCAGTTGCACACCGAACAGCTGCTGCCAGCGGTTGGCGCCGAAGGCGTTGATCGCCTCCATCACCTCGCCGTCCACCTGGCGGATCCCCAGGTCGGTGAGGCGGATCAAGGGCGGCGCGGCGTAGATCACCGTAGCGAAGATCGCCGGCACCTTGCCCAGGCCGAACAGCATCAGCACCGGGATCAGGTACACGAAGCTGGGCATGGTCTGCATGATGTCCAAGAGCGGCATCAGCACTGAGCGCAGGCGGTTGCTGCGGGCCGAGAGGATCCCCAGGGGGATGCCGATCAGCACCGAGATCAGGGTCGCCACCAGCATCAGCGCCAGGGTCTGCATCAGCTTGTCCCACAGCCCCACCGCGCCCACCAGGAACAGCAGGCCGACGATCACCGCGGTGGTCAGCAGCTTGCGGGTGGCGTGCCAGGCGATACCGCCGACAATCGCCAGCATCAGCCACCAGGGCGCCATGCGCAGCAGGCCTTCGAGGTTGACGATGGCCCACAGCAGGGTGTCGGAAATGTGCCGGAACACATCGCCATAATGGGTCACCAGGGCGTCGACCCAGCCATTGACCCAATCGGCGATGGAAAACGTGAAGCTTTCTGGAAACATAGGAAACTCTCGCTCAAAGGAGGTTGCTGTCCGGTTCCCGACGGCCCTTGGAGCCGCAGGAAAAGCCCGGGCTACAGGGCCGCGTCGATTTTCCCGGCGGCCTCTTCACTGACCCATGGGTGCCAGACTTCAGGATGTTCCTTGAGAAAGAGTTTCGCCAGTTTCGGCGACTCGATGCGCTCGCGGCTCATGCGCGCCAGATTCTGGTTGAGCAGGTCGATCGGCAGGTTGACCTTTTCCAGTACCGCCACCAGCTCCGGGGCCTCGTCGTGGAAGACTCTGGACAAGCCGACCTTGATGCTCACGCTCTTGTCGACGCCAGGTTTCTCATCGAGCTTGACCAGGTCCACCTGGCCCATCAGCGGGGTCGGCGACCAGTAGTAGAAGAGGATCGGCTCGCCGCGCTTGTAGCTCGACAGTACCGCCGCATCCAGGGCCGGGCCGGTGCCCGGGCGGAAGTTGGTGTAGCTGCTTTCCAGGTCGTAGCTCTTGAGCATCTCGCTGTTGTCCAGCTCGCAGGTCCAGCCCGCCGGGCAGTTGTAGAAACGCCCCTTGCTCGGTTCTTCCGGGTCCTTGAACACGCTGGCGTACTTGCCCAGGTCGGCAATGTTCTTCAGGTCCGGGGCCTTGGCTTCGAGCTTGCGCTTGGCGTCGCCTTCGATCACGTAGCGCGGGACGTACCAGCCTTCGACAGCACCCACCACCGGCGCGCCGACGCCCACCACCTTGCCGGCCTTCTCGGCCTTGTTCCACACCTCGCTGCGGCCCACCCACTCTTCGGCGAAGATCTGGATGTCATTGCTGCCCAGGGCGTTTTCCATGGTGATGGAGTTGCCCGGCAGGCTGTCGGTCTTGCAGCCGTAGCCCTTCTCCAGGACCAGCTGCAGCACGTCGGTCAGCAACATGCCGCTTTCCCAGTTCAGGCCGGCGAACTTCACCGCCTTGCCCGACTCGCACCAGCCCGCGGCCTGGGCGCCGGAAGCGGCCAGCAGGCCCATGGACAGCAACGTGGTCAGCAGGGTCTTATGCATTTTCATTGTGTGACGCTCCTAATCATGAGTTGGCTTACGGCAGTTAAGAGGCATCCAGCCCTGTCCACGTCCAATCAAGACTCATACCGCTGCAGCGCGGGTGGTCCCACTCGTTTTTTGTTCGGTGGGCGCGCCCTGCTCTACTGGCAGGATCAGGTGCTCGGGCACCGCGCCATGCCACTTCTTCGCACAGGCGTAGTACAACGCCGCGGGCACCACCAGGCCGATGATCCAGGAGATGTCGGTATCTCCGAGGCTCGCCACCAGGGGGCCGGTGTAGAAGTGGGTGGAAATGAACGGCATCTGAATCAGCACGCCGAACACATAGATACTGATGCCCATGACATTCCAGCGACCGTAGCGACCGTCCGGATTGGACAGCGCGGGGATGTCATAGCGCTCCTTGGTAATGCAGTAGAAATCCACCAGGTTGATCGCACTCCAGGGCGTGAAGAACGCCAGCAGGAACAGGATGAAGGCGGAGAAATCCTTGAGGAACGAATCCTTGCCCAACAGTGCCAGGGTGGCGGCAAGCGAGACCATGATGAAGATGTAGAACAGGCGCACACCGCTGCCGATATGCCGGCTGCCGCGAAAGCCGCTGATGATGGTGGCGATCGACATGAAGCTGCCGTAGGCATTCAGCGTGGTCACCGTGACCTTGCCGAAGGCCACGGCGAAATACAGCAGGCCGGCGACGATACCGGTACCGCCGAGGCTGACGATGAACGACACCTCGTGGTGGGCGAACTGGGACCCGGCCAGGGCCGCCGCGAAGACCCCGAAGACCATCGCGGCCTGGGCCCCGATCACCGAACCCAGGCCTACGGCCCAGAAGGTTTTCGCCGCCGAGGTGCTGCGCGGCAGGTAGCGCGAGTAGTCCGCCACATAAGGACCGAAGGCGATCTGCCAGGAAGCCGACAGCGATACCGCCAGCAGGAAGCTGGCCAGGGAAAAATGCTTGTTGCCGAGCAGGGCCGCGATGTCGTTGCCTGCCAGCAGCTTGTAGAACAGGTAGATGAAGGCCACCACGCCAAGCACGCTGGCGATCCGCCCGATGCCGTGGATGACCCGGTAGCCGAAAATGGTGAAGACCATGATCGAGCCGGCGAACAGCAGGATGCCGGCCCAGTCTTCGACGTGCAGCAGTTGCGCCACCGCCTGCCCCGCCAGCAGCGAACCGCTGGCGGAAAAGCCGACGTACATCAGGCACACCAGCACCAGGGGAATCACCGCACCGTACACGCCGAACTGCACGCGGCTGGAGATCATCTGCGGCAGCCCCAGTTGCGGGCCCTGGGCGGCATGCAGGGCCATGACCCCGCCACCCAGCAACTGACCGACCAGCAAGCCGATCAGCGACCAGAACACATCACCGCCCAGGACCACTGCCAGGGCGCCGGTGACAATGGCGGTGATCTGCAGGTTGGCGCCCAACCACAGGGTGAATTGACTCAAGAGACGACCGTGTCTTTCCGCTTCCGGGATGTAGTCGATCGAACGCCTTTCGATCAACGGTTTGTTGCTTGCACGATCATTCGCTAAAGCCATGGACGTCGAACCTCTAGTGGGCACTGCAGACGATTTCCCCTGTAGGAGCGAGCGGGCTCGCGAGGCGGTGCATGCTTGGCCAGCAAGCTGGCTCCTACAGAGGGCGGTGGTTACTTGCCGGTGATCATCGGCAGATTCAGGCCCTGTTCCTTGGCGCAATCGATGGCGATCTGGTAGCCGGCATCGGCGTGACGCATCACCCCGGTGGCCGGGTCGTTGTGCAGCACCCGGGCAATACGCTCGGCCGCTTCATCGGTGCCGTCGCAGACGATCACCATCCCCGAATGCTGGGAGAAGCCCATGCCGACGCCGCCGCCGTGGTGCAGGGAAACCCAGGTCGCGCCACTGGCGGTGTTCAACAGGGCATTGAGCAGCGGCCAGTCGGACACGGCATCGGAACCGTCCTGCATGGATTCGGTTTCACGGTTCGGGCTGGCCACGGAACCGGAGTCCAGGTGGTCGCGACCGATGACGATCGGTGCCGACAGCTCGCCGCTGCGGACCATTTCGTTGAAGGCCAGGCCGAGCTTGGCGCGCAGGCCCAGGCCAACCCAGCAGATCCGTGCCGGCAAGCCCTGGAAGCTGATGCGCTCGCGCGCCATGTCCAGCCAGTTGTGCAGGTGGGCGTCGTCGGGGATCAGTTCCTTGACCTTGGCGTCGGTCTTGTAGATGTCCTGCGGATCGCCGGACAGCGCCGCCCAGCGGAACGGGCCGATGCCACGGCAGAACAGCGGACGGATATAGGCCGGGACGAAGCCGGGGAAGTCGAAAGCGTTTTCCACGCCCTCTTCCTGGGCCATCTGGCGAATGTTGTTGCCGTAGTCGAAGGTCGGAACCCCCATTTTCTGGAAGTCCAGCATGGCTTGGACGTGCACGGCCATGGACTGCTTGGCCGCCTTGATCACCGCCGCCGGCTCGGTCTGGGCGCGGTCACGGTACTGCTCCCAGGTCCAGCCCTTGGGCAGGTAGCCGTTCAGCGGGTCGTGGGCGCTGGTCTGGTCGGTGACCATGTCCGGGCGCACGCCGCGGCGTACCAGTTCCGGCAGGATCTCGGCAGCGTTGCCGCACAGGGCAATGGAGATGGCACGGCCTTCGGCGGTGTATTTCTTGATCCGCGCCAGGGCGTCGTCCAGGTCGGTGGCCTGCTCGTCGACGTAGCGGGTCTTGAGGCGGAAGTCGATGCTGGTCTGCTGGCACTCGATGTTCAGCGAGCAGGCTCCGGCCAGGGTCGCGGCCAGTGGCTGGGCACCGCCCATGCCGCCCAGACCCGCAGTCAGCACCCAACGGCCCTTGAGGTTGGAATCGTAATGCTGGCGGCCGGCTTCGACGAAGGTTTCATAGGTGCCCTGGACGATGCCCTGGCTGCCGATGTAGATCCAGCTGCCGGCGGTCATCTGGCCGTACATGGCCAGGCCCTTGGCATCCAGTTCGTTGAAGTGTTCCCAGCTGGCCCAGTGCGGCACCAGGTTGGAGTTGGCGATCAGTACCCGCGGGGCGTTGCTGTGGGTCTTGAACACGCCCACCGGCTTGCCGGACTGCACCAGCAGGGTTTCGTCGTCATTCAGATGGGTCAGGGCCTCGACGATCTTGTCGTAGCACTCCCAGTTGCGCGCCGCGCGGCCGATGCCGCCGTACACCACCAGCTCCTTGGGGTTCTCGGCAACTTCCGGGTCGAGGTTGTTCATCAACATGCGCAGCGGCGCTTCGGTCAGCCAGCTCTTGGCGGTCAGCTTGTTGCCGCGTGCAGCACGGATTTCGACGTTACGGTATTTAGTTGGCTTGCTGTCGGTCACGGAAAAACTCCTCGGCGATGAGTCCAAGGTGCGAAGAGGATTCCATCGACTCTTACGCACACATATTTACTTGTACATACAAGCATATGCAATCAAGCGGCCAACTCCCTTGAGATCATTCTCATAAACCTGACGAACACATCGCAGGCCTTGTAGAACGGGGCTTTCAACCAAAGATAAATTTTCAGCGAAGGTTTTTTGCCACGCGCGCGGCTGTTACCAGGATGGGCTTTTGCGCCGAGCTGGGGCGTTCGGTAACAAATGAGTGCGCGCAAGAAACAGCAGGCGCGCCGGCGCAGGCACGCAGGACCCCGCACGAAGCCGAGGGCAACCAAGCACGAATAAAGAAAGGAGGTTTGCAGCATCCGCAGGCCGTATCCCGGCCTGCGGCAAGACGCGATGAATCAGCGGGCGGTGAGTTCGATCACGCAGCACAGCCCGTCCAGGGCGACTTCCAGCAGCCCGCGATTGCCTTCCAGGCGCAGGCAGTCATAACGCCCCAGTGCTTGCACCGGTGCGCTACCGGTATCCACCCAGGCTTGCTCGGCAGCACTGAACAGCAACAAGGTGTGCGCCTGGGTGAAAAACCGCTGCTGGCCATCGAGCCACTGCAAACGGGCGACGTAGCGCTGTGGGCAATAGATCAGGTTGAAGTCGCGGATCGCCCCCTCCAGCAGTGTGCAATCGACCTGGCTGGCGCCGCTGAAGGCAAAGGCGTCCAGAGGCAACAGCGGCCGCACATCCTCGCCATCGATGGTCAGTTGCATGCCCGCGCCCTGGAGCACGGTGATGACCCGCTGGTAACCGGCAAAACTGGAAAACCCGCCGGACTCGGCGATATCGGCAATCGACAGGCGCCAGCCGAAACCGTCCAGGCCGTCACCGGTATCCCGGGCAATCTCTTCGGTGCTGCCTCCACCGTTTTTCCAGGGCATGCGTGGGTAGTCGGCGGCACGCAGATGGGTGAGCTGGATCATTTGTGAAAGCGCCCTTCCAGACGATGACGGGAACCGGGGTGGATCAGCCGCGCGGCGGTCACCGGCTGGCGCCCGGACCAGGTGCGACGGCGAATCAGCAGGCAAGGCTCGCCCCGCTCGATCTGCAGCAGCCGGCATTCTTCGGCTTCGGCGAGAATCGCCTCCACCACATGCTCGCCCTCGGTCAGGGGCGCGACCTGGGACAGATAGGCGTAGGGAGTCTGCAGGGTGAAGTCCTGCTTGAGGTACTCCGGCGCCACCAGGGCGTTGACGAAACGGTCCTCGATCTGCACCGGGATGTCGTTCTCGAAATGCACGATCAGCGAGTGGAAGACCTTCTGCCCTTCACGCATGTCCAGGGCCAGGGCACGCTCGGAACCGGCGGCTTCCTCGCCCAGGGTGATCACCTGGCAGGTGTGGCGATGACCGCGGGACGCGATCTCGTCGGCAATGTTGTGCACTTCGAACAGGGCGGACTGGCTCTTGGGTTCGGCGACGAAAGTGCCCACGCCCTGCATCCGCACCAGCATGCCTTCGGCCGTCATCTCGCGCAGCGCGCGGTTGATGGTCATGCGGCTGAAACCCAGCTGATTGACCAGCTCGCTTTCCGAGGGAACACGGTAGTGCGGCGGCCAGTTTCCGCTCTCGATCTGCTGGGTGATCATCTGTTTGACGCGGGCGTACAAGGGCGCCGGACTATCGCCCAAGTGGGCAGCCAGCGGCGATTTGGCAGGCGGAGTCGGCACAGGAAATCCTTGTTGATCGATAAAGGTGGCTAGCTTGCCGGAGTTTACCGGGCAGGCAAACGTCTGTATATGTATATACAAATAACAAACGATAGGGTGCTTGAACCATGTCCGCCTTTTTCGCCGAACGTGCACTGCTGCCTGATGGCTGGGCCAACCATGTACGCCTTGAAGTCAGCGCTAACGGCCAACTGACACAGATCCAGGCCAACGCCAGCGCAGACGGCGCGGAACGGCTCAAGGGCCCGCTGCTGCCGGGCATGCCCAACCTGCACTCCCATGCATTCCAGCGGGCCATGGCCGGGCTGGCGGAAGTGGCCGGCAACCCCAATGACAGCTTCTGGACCTGGCGCGACCTGATGTACCGCCTGGTGGGCAAGATCAATCCCGAGCAGTTGGAAGTCATCGCCCGGCAGCTGTATATCGAAATGCTCAAGGCCGGCTACACCTCGGTAGCTGAATTCCACTACGTGCATCACGACAGCGACGGCAAGCCCTACGCCGACCCCGCCGAACTGTCCCGACGCATCAGCCAGGCCGCCGCCGGCAGCGGTATCGGCCTGACCCTGCTGCCAGTGCTCTACAGCCACGCAGGCTTTGGTGGCCAGGCACCGAATGACGGCCAGCGCCGCTTCATCAACAGCACGGAAAACTACCTCAAGCTGCAACAGCACTTGCAGCCGCTGCTGGCGCAGCAGGCCAACCAGCAACTGGGCCTGTGCTTTCACTCGTTGCGAGCGGTCACGCCACAGCAGATCAGCGAAGTGCTGGCTGCCAGTGATCGCCATTGCCCGGTGCATATCCACATCGCCGAGCAGCAGAAGGAAGTCGACGACTGCCTGAGCTGGAGCGGCCGGCGTCCATTGCAGTGGCTGTATGAAAACGTCGCGGTGGATCAGCGCTGGTGCCTGGTCCACGCCACCCACGCCAACCCCGAGGAAGTCAGCCTCATGGCCAGAAGCCGGGCCATCGCCGGCCTGTGCCTGACCACCGAGGCCAACCTGGGCGACGGTATTTTCCCGGCGGTGGACTTCCTGGCCCAGGGCGGGCGCCTGGGCATCGGCTCCGACAGCCATGTGTCCTTGAGCGTGGTGGAAGAACTGCGCTGGCTGGAGTACGGCCAGCGCCTGCGGGACCAGCGCCGCAACCGCCTGTACCGCGCCGACCAGCCCATGGTCGGCCGGACCCTGTACGACGCCGCGCTGGATGGCGGGGCCCAGGCCCTGGGACAAGGCATTGGCGCCCTGGCCGTGGGTACCCGCGCCGACTGGCTGGTGCTGGATGGCAACGACCCCTACCTGGCCACCGCCGACGGCGACGGGATTCTCAACCGCTGGCTGTTCGCCGGCGGCGACCGTCAGGTGCGCGATGTGATGGTGGGTGGGCAGTGGGTCGTGCGCGACGGGCGTCACGCCGCCGAAGAAGACAGCAGCCGGGCCTTCACCCAGGTCCTGCGTGACCTGCTCAACTAACCCCGACCTGTAGGAGCCCGCTGGCCGGCGAAAGCATTCTCACGAGCGCCTTCGCCGGCCAGCCGGCTCCTGCGGATGAGCTTATTTCGAGGTCTTGGCCATGGCCGAGTCCGACACCCGCCAGATCAGCCGCGTGGTGTCATACCCCTGCTGGCGAGCCTTGCTCAGCAGCTCCTCGCGCACCGTTTCGTTGACCTCCTTGGTCCGCGACAGCAGCCACAGGTAACGGCGGTTCGGGTTGCCGACAATCGCGGTCTTGTAGTCATCGCTGACGTACAACACCCAGTAGTCGCCCTTGGTAGCGCCCGGCAGCAGCCGCGAGAACCAGTTATCGAACTCCACCCACAGCTTGTCGGTCTTGCCCGGCACTTGAGGCGTGGCCGTACCACGGGCCTCTTCCCATTTCCATTCCGGCGTCAGGCAGCGATTGAGCACCGCCACGTTGCCCTCCGGCAGCAGGGTATAGCGAGCCTCGGATTGCGCACAGTTGCGCTGGAAGTACATGGGCAACCGCGCCAGCTCGTACCAGGTGCCCTGATAACGCTTGAGATCGACGTGGTTGACGGTCTTGGGCGCCAGCGAATCGTCCCGGGACGTGGCGCAGCCGGCCAAGAGCAGGCCGACCAGAAGAGTGACAGCAAAACGCATCATTATTTTTCTCCCGTGGGCCCGAAGCCCCGGTTTTTTTTACTTCAGGCCTTGCCCGGAAAACATCAGAACCTTGTCACCGGCGTACTGCACGCTGATAAAGCTGTTCTTGTCACCCCAGGTGCAGCTGGACATGCCCAGCGCGCCCGAACAGTCAGTCGGCTTGCCCAGGAGTTGTTCGACCTCGGCCTTGGGCATACCCGCCGACAGCTTGGAATAGTTTTCCTGATTGACCTTGCTGCACGCGGCCAGCAGCACGCAGAACGACAACAGAGCGAGAGAACGCAGGGACATGGTGAACTCCTGAACAAAAGGGGGAAGGCCTGTCAGCCAACCAGAAGCTTAGAAGAGAAAACCCCCTTCTGGTTCCCCGGGGAGACGGGTATTTCTTGCCTGGCAAACCGGGCAATTGCCTCGTAAATCAAGGACCTTTTTGCCGCACCTGACAGTTCGTCGGCTTTGTGCATCTGCCCCTCATTTTCAGTGGTGGCCAGTCGACATAAGATGCAGCGCAAAGCCCTCCACTGTGGCAAATTGACGCCCCTCGTTGACCAGCCCCTCGCGGTAGTTCATTTAATGACCAGAAATATGAAGTTCAGCCACAAGATCCTGCTCGCCGCCGCCCTTGTGGTTGCCGTTGCGTTCGCCTGTTTTATTCTGTTCAACGACTATCGACAGCGAGAGGCCCTGCGCAGCAGCACCGAAGCCTCGATGCAGGAACTGGGCAGCCTGACCACCAGCAACATCCAGACCTGGCTGGAGAGCCGCATCCAGCTCCTGCAATCCCTGGCCCAGCAGATCGCCGTGGACGGCAGCGGCGCCGATAGCCTGAAACGCAGCGTCGGCCTGCCCGCCTACACCGGCAACTTCCAGCTCAGCTACTTCGGGGGCCAGGACGGCGTGATGTTCTCGGTACCGGCCGGCAACCGCGCCGCCGATTACGACCCCCGCGCCCGCGGCTGGTACAAGGCAGCCACCGGCGCCCAGCGGACCATCGTCACCGAACCCTACATCGCCGCCTCGTCGGGCAAGCTGGTGATCACCGTCGCCACCCCGGTACAGCACCAGAACCAGATGATCGGCGTGGCCGGTGCCGACATCGACCTGTCGAGCGTCAGCGCCATCATCAACTCACTGAACTTCGGCGGCCACGGCCATGCCTTCATCGTCAGTGCCGAGGGCAAGATCCTCATCCACCCTGACAGCAAGCTGGTGCTCAAGAACCTGAGCGAGGCCTACCCCAACGCAGCGCCGAACGTCAGCCCGGGCCTGAAAGAAGTGCAGCAGGGCGGCAAGACCCAGTTCATTTCCTTCACCCACGTCAATGGCGTGCCCTCGGCCGATTGGTACGTGGCCCTGGTCCTGGACCAGGACACCGCCTTCGCCATGCTCAGCGAGTTCCGCACCTCGGCCATCATCGCCATGGCCATTGCCGTGGTGATCATCATCAGCCTGCTGGGCATGCTGATCCGCATGCTGATGCAGCCCCTGCACCTGATGGGCCGGGCCATGCACGATATCGCCGAAGGTGAAGGCGACCTGACCAAACGCCTGGTGATCCACGGCCACGACGAATTCGGCACCCTGGGAGTGTCGTTCAACCGTTTCGTCGAACGCATCCACAGCTCGATCCGCGAAGTGTCCTCGGCCACCGGCCAGGTCAACGAAGTGGCCCTGCGGGTCGTGGCTGCCTCCAATTCGTCGATGTTCAACTCCGACCAGCAGGCCTCGCGCACCAGCAGCGTGGCCGCAGCCATCAACCAGCTGGGCGCCGCCGCCCAGGAAATCGCCCAGAACGCAGCCCTGGCCTCGCAGCACTCCAGCGACGCCCGCAGCCTGGCGGAAGACGGCCAGCAGGTAGTGGACAAGACCATCGCCGCGATGCACCAGCTGTCGGCCAAGATCAGCAGCTCCTGCGACAACATCGAAACCCTCAACAGCAGCACGGTGAACATCGGGCAGATTCTGGAAGTGATCACCAGCATCTCCCAGCAGACCAACCTGCTGGCCCTCAACGCCGCCATCGAAGCCGCCCGCGCCGGTGAAGCCGGGCGCGGCTTCGCAGTGGTAGCGGACGAGGTGCGCAACCTCGCCCACCGCACCCAGGATTCGGCGCAGCAAGTGCAGAAGATGATCGAGGAACTGCAGGTAGGCGCCCGTGAAGCGGTGGGCACCATGACCGAAAGCCAACGCGAGAGCGAGAACAGCGTGGGCATTGCCAACCAGGCCGGCGAGCGCCTGGGCAGCGTGACCCAGCGCATCGGCGAGATCGACGGCATGAACCAGTCGGTGGCCACCGCCACCGAGGAGCAGACCGCCGTGGTGGAGTCGATCAACGTCGACATCACCGAGATCAACACCCTCAACCAGGAAGGCGTGGAAAACCTCCAGGCCACCTTGCGCGCCTGCGCCGACCTGGAGCAGCAGGCCAAGCGCCTGCAGCATCTGGTGGGCAGTTTCCGTATTTAAAGGAACAGCCTCGCCGGCTTGCCGACGAAAGTGCCCTTAAAAACGCGAACCGGGCTCGCGCAGGAAAGCCAGTTCCTCGGCCGTGGATTCGCGGCCCAGGATGGCATTGCGATGGGGGAAGCGCCCAAAGCGGGCAATGACTTTCTGGTGCCGTTCGGCGTAGTCCAGGTTGTCGGCAAACACTGCACGCTCGTCCGCTGGCTGTTCATCATGCAGGGCGGTAAAGCGTGAAACGCTCTCGTTCTGCACCGCCAGGTTTTCGCAGTGCTCGAACACCAGGTAGATGAAGCAGCGCTGCATGGCCGGCAGGCGCCGGTCAAAATCCGCGGCGATACCCTGGGCCACCAGTGCCTGGGCACGCAGGTCGCCGGCAAATGCCTTGGGAGTGTCGCGATAGATCATCCGTGGCAGTTGGTCGAGCAACAGCACCATGGCCAGCCAACCTTGGGGGCTTTGCGCCCATTCGGTCAAACCGCCAGCCAGGGCCTGCTCCACCAGGCCGGCGAAACGCTGACGCGCTTCGAGGTCCTGGCTGTCGCGCTTGCCAAACCACAACCGGCCCTTGGCAGCGACAATCTCCGCCGGCTTTTCGGCTGAACCGAACCACCAATCAAGCAGAGGCTGCCAGGGCGCGCTCATGATTTATTCCTTGTGGTAGCCGGTCACGCGGGCCACTTCTTCCTTCGAGCCGAGGAACACCGCCACACGCTGGTGCAGGCCTTCAGGCTGAATGTCGAGAATGCGCTTGTGACCATCGGTGGACGCGCCGCCGGCCTGTTCCACCAGGAACGACATCGGGTTGGCTTCGTACATCAGGCGCAGCTTGCCCGGTTTTTCCGGCTCGCGGCTGTCCCGTGGGTACATGAACAGGCCGCCACGGGTCAGGATACGGTGCACGTCAGCCACCATCGCCGCGACCCAGCGCATGTTGTAGTTCTTTTTCAGCGGGCCGGTGTCGCCCGCCAGCAGTTCTTCCACGTAGCGCTTGACCGGGGCTTCCCAGTGACGCTCGTTGGACATGTTGATGGCGAATTCCTGGGTGGATTCCGGAATCTTGATGTCTTCGTGGGTCAGGACGAAGCTGCCCATTTCGCGGTCCAGGGTGAAGCCTTTGACGCCGTCGCCCAGGGTCAGCACCAGCATGGTCTGCGGGCCGTAGATGGCGTAACCGGCGGCGACCTGCTGGGTGCCCGGCTGCAGGAAGGCCTTTTCATTCAGGGCTTCGTTCTGGCTCAGGTACTCGTTCGGGCAGCGCAGTACCGAGAAAATGGTGCCGACCGGTGCGTTGATATCGATGTTCGAGGAGCCGTCCAGCGGGTCGAATACCAGCAGGTAGGCGCCTTTGGGGTACTTGCCCGGGATCTGGTAGGCATTGTCCATTTCCTCGGACGCCATGCCGGCCAGGTGGCCGCCCCATTCGTTGGCTTCGAGCAGGATCTCGTTGGAGATCACGTCGAGCTTCTTCTGCACTTCGCCCTGCACGTTTTCCGTGCCCATGCTGCCCAGGACACCGCCCAGGGCGCCCTTGGAAACGGCGTGGCTGATCTCCTTGCAAGCACGCGCCACCACTTCGATCAGGAAGCGCAGATCGGCAGGAGTGTTGTTGCTGCGGGTCTGCTCAATCAAATAGCGACTCAGGGTAACGCGGGACATGGAAGGCTCCGGAGGAATGGGGGGCTAAAAACCCGCGCAGTTTAACGCGAGTCGAGGCGCATTTCCTCCTCTCAGACAGGGAACCGCCAGTTAGAGTTCAGGCGCCGGTTCCAGCGTAGTCAAAAACCCCGGGCACGATGGACCTTGGTGGCGAGGGAGCTTGGTCCCTCGCCACACCTGCCCGCCTCAGGCCGCGGGTTTGCGCAACATGCTGAAGGCCATGCCGGCCAGGGCCAGCACCCCGAGAAGCAATACGGCCCACAGGCCGATCTTCTTCCAGTCCGGCCCGCCTGCCGCCACGGCAGCGGCAGGAGCGACAGTGGCCGAGGCCAGTTGCGCCGCGCCCTCGACCTTGGCCTGGCCCAACTGCTTGAGGCGTTGCGCACTGTAGTCGGGGATCAGGGTCGCCAGCGGCAGGTTGGCCGCGCTCGCGGTGGGGTTGCCCAGGGCCAGGGTGTAAGGGCCGGCTCCCCGAGCCAGGAACACCAGTTGGGTGCCACGCACGGCGAACTCCAGGCTCGGGGCCTCGGCGCCCAGGCCGCCACCACGTTCATCCACCACCAGCCTGAGTTGCTGCACGGTCTGCCCCGGCAGTTGCAGTTCGTTCTGCTGTACGTCCTGGCCATTCTGGGTCAGGCGGTACAGCAGGCCATTGCCCAGGGGCTGCCACGGCAGGCTGCTTTCTCGGCGCCCATAAAGCGTGGCCGGAGCCAGGCTGTTGGCCTGGGTCAGGGCAATGCGCACTCGCTCCAGGTTCAAACCCATGGGCAACTGCCAGGTGTACTCGCCGGCCTTGGCACTGCTGCCTCCCAGGGGCTGCGACCACACCAGCGGCGAGGGCAGGCTGCTGGTGGTACTGCTTTGCAATTGCGCCGAAGTCAGCACCGGCGCCGTTTGCGGGGTGTTCCACAAGAGGCGCAGGTAGCGCGCCGTCTGCCCGGGCAACGCCACTTCATGCTGTTCGACCCGTTCGTCGGCGAACGACAGGCGCGCCACCTGGCCTTCGCCCCAGGGCTGCCAGTGCTGCAGGTCGTCGCTGGCTTCGATGCTGAACCGCTGGAAGCCGTCGCGTTCGCTGGTCCAGTCCAGCACCAGTTGCTGCAACGGTGCCTTGATTGCGCTGGCATCCAGCAACCAGCCACGCAGGACCTCCTCGCCGGCCTCCAGTTGAGTGGAGGGCTGAACCTCCACCAGCGTGCCATTGGTGGTGGATTGCACCCGCACGCTGGGGGTGCTGTCGGCGGCATCTGCCGAGCTGTACAACGGGAACCACTTCACATCGCTGAGCGTGTGCTGCTCGGTGGTCTGCGCCTGCTGGCGCGCCAGGGCATAGGCCTGGGGCTCACCGGCAGCGTTGAACACACGGATATCCCGCAGGTCGGTCTGGCTGGCGTGCAGTTGCACCGCCAACGGCAATTCCAGGCGATACCAGGGCCCCTCGCCGCTCAGGCTCAGGGGTGCCAGGGACTTGAAGTCCCCCGGTTTGTCCTGGGCCACGGCGGACAACGCCACACACAGGCCCACAGCCCCCAACCAGCCCAGGCTCAGCTTCACACTCACGATGACACTCCTTCATTCAACGGTTTGCCGGGCTCGGCTTGCGCCTCGGCGCGCTTGGGCGGCAATGGGGCGAAATAGCCCACCACCAGCAGCAATACTCCCACCCCGATGAACGAGACGATCCGCGCCAGCCCGCCACGGTTGCTCAACTCCACCAGGAACAGCTTGGCCACCACCACGGCAATCAGCACTGCGCCGATCAGCCAGACTTCACGGCGATGACGCAGGTGGCCGCCGATCATCAGGCTCAGGGCAATCAGGGTCCAGACGATGGACAGCCCGGCCTGGACCATCATCGATTCCAGCAACGCATCCGCCTGGAACGGCACGCCGCTCCAATGGTGGGCCGCCCGCATCACCAGCACGGTGAAGAAGGCGAACAGCGACAGCCCCGCCACCAGTTGCGTGGCACGCTCGGCGTAGTCGGCACGGATCGCCAGTTCCCGCACCGCGCTGCGCGACCAGACATAGACGCCGAACAGCGCGAACAGCAGCCCCAGTTCCAGCGGGTTGAGCAGCGGCAGGTAAGGCAGTGGTTCGGCCCGGCCATCGCTGAAGATATTCGCCAGCCAGAACCAGCCGAGCATCAGCACCGCCAGGGGCAGCGCGGCATACAGGCGGTACTCGCGGGAGTGGGCAGAAACCGGCCACGGCCAGGCGCGCGGCGCGGCCATCGCCACCAGGTACAGGCTCGGCAGGATCGCCCAGCCCAGCCAGCGCCAGGCGTTGTACTGCTCGGACAACAGCAGCAGGCCATAACGCAGCTCCAGCGCCAGCACGCCGATCAGCAACCAGCAGCCCAGCACATGGGCAATGCTCGCCACCCGTGCCGGCAGCTGCGACGCGAGGCGCCGCTGGCTGAAGAAGTGCACGGCGAACAACAGGGTCCAGGCCAGCCAGCCGAAATCCGCCGCCGGGTGATAGCGCGGAGCCCAGGAAGCCAGGAGCACCAGGCCCGCGGCTGGTATCAACAGGCTGCACAACAGGCCCAGGGACGACCATTTCAAACGTACCGCCAGCAGCGCCCAGAGCAACACGCTAGCCGCGCTGATCAGCAACAGCAGGCTGGCCTGCCAATGGGCCGGGGCGAAGCGCAGCACTTCCTTGAGCCAGGTAAAGGCCCACCAGCAGGCGCCCCAGGCCAGCAACAGATCGGACAGATGGCCCAGGCTCAAGGTATCGAAGGCCGAACCATGGTTGCCCCGCTGCAGGCGCCAGGCGCCCACCAGGGCCGCCAGGGCCAGGACCATCGGCGTCCAGAAATCGCCATTGGCCAGAGGCCGCGCAGCGTCCGCCGCCACGAAATACCAACCCGAACCGGCCAGCAGGAAAGTGCTGCCGCCAATCACCTGGAGCACCAGGCCGAAGACAAAGCTGGCCCGCTGCTGCAGATACAGGCTGAGCCAGATGATCAGCAGGCCACTGGCGGCCCAGACGCCACTGGCCGTGCTCCAGGGCAGGACGAACAGCACCGCCAGGTTGATCATCATCAGGCCGGCCAGCAGTACCAGGGACAAGCCCCGCAGCAGCCGCGGATCGCTGCGCACCATGTCATTGCGGGCTGCCAGGAGCATGCCGCCGATCAGCGCCAGGCCAATCAGCGAAGCGCTCATCAGCCCGCTCCAGCCGGCGTTGAACACCGCACCGGCATCGCCGTCCGCACCTTGCAGGCGCATCAGGAACAGCGCACCTCCCAACAGCTGCACGGCGAAGGCGGTGAACAGGAACGTCCGCGATTGCAGGCGAAGGCCGACAAACAGCGTCGCCAACCCGGCCACCGCCCAGCTGATGGCGGTGCCCTGGGTGAACAGGAACAACGGCGCCAGCAGGTACGGGAAAGCCAGCCCGGCCACCGCCAGGATCGGCGCAATGCCCTGCTCCCAGCTCGCTACCTGGGTCTTCCGCGCCCGCCGCAACTGGTCGAAGCTGAACAGCAGCGCGACGCCCAGCAGCAACGCCCCCAGCGGCGCGCCGTCCAGCAGGCTGGTAGTGCCAGGCTGCAGCTTACTGAGGAAGGCCAGGGCCGACCCCAGTTGCAGCAGCAGGGCGAACGCCCGGGCCAGCGGCCGTTGCTGGCGCAGGCCGAGCCAGAAGATTCCCGCCCCTTCCACGGCCCAGGCGGCGCAGGTCCAGCGCGCATCCAGGCCTAGAGGGATCGCCAGGCTGGCGAAGATCACGCCCAGGGCCAGGCAGGTTTCACCCAGCAACAGGGCGCGGCCGCCCATCAGTAGCCGGGCCAGGACCATGTAGGTCAGGCCCAGGGCCAGGGCACTGAAGGAAGCGGCGAACTCCAGGTGCTGGACCAGCGCCAGTTGCAGGCCGAAGCCCACCAGGGGCGGGCCGAAGAGCATGCTGCCGTCGACGTAGTCACCCTTGCGCGCAGACCAGTGCAGCAGCGCCTGGCGGCTGTCATCCGCCGGTGCGTCGGGCATTTCCAGCAGCTTGCGCCGGGTGAACAGCAGGCCGATGGCCAGGTACATGACAAAGAACAGGATCAGGAAGGGCTCGGTGCTCCACAGCAGCTCCGGCGTGTAGGAGCGCAGGCCCCAGGCAAAGCCGATACCGAAGGTGCCGACAAAGCCGATCAGGTTCAGCAGGCGCCAGGCCTTGAACCAGGCAATGGCCAGGATGCCGGCATTGAGCAGGGCGAAGTAACTGAACAGTGCCACATGGCTGCCGGCGCCGGTGGACGTCAGGATCGGTGCGGCAAAGCCGCCCAGGGCTGCAGCGGCCGCCAGACTGAGGGCGTCCTGGGTAATGGCCAGGATCGCCGAAAACACCGTGACCGCCACCAACAGGCCAAGGGCCGCGGAAGGGTCGAGCAACGGATGCAGGCGCATCGCCGCGAACACCGTCAGGTACAGCACCGCGATACCGGTGCCCTGGAGCATCAGGGCGTAGTTGCTGTTGCGCCGCCGCAACCACCAGCCCAGGCCCAGCAGGCCCAGGGAGCAGGCCGCAACCCCGGCGTAGCGCAGCTCCAGCGGCACCACCATGCCTTCGGTGGCGTAGCGCAGAAGGAAAGCCAGGCCAAGGAACAACAGCACCACGCCGACCCGCAGCACAGTGTTGCCGCCAAACAGCCAGTTGCGCGCGCCGCTCAGGGCGCGCTCGATCAGGTTGGGTTCCCGAGGCGCAGCTACGGACTCATGGGCCGGCGCCTGGGGCTGGGGTTGCCATACCGACTCCGGCACCGGCTGGCTGGCCTCCACGGAGGCGGCAGGGCTCGCTGCCGCGGGCAACTCCCAGACCAGCTCGGGGGCAGCCGGCGCCGGCTCCACAGGCTGGACTTCCTCAAGAATGAATTCGGGAAGGTCTGCAAGTTCCGGCGCGGCGCTCATGCCGCTGCCTGCCTCGGCCAGCGGGGCGCTGGCCTGGGGTTCTGAGGCGGGTTCGGCAGCGGGGCCGCCGGTGCTTTCCAGCAGGGCAAGGCGCTGGCCCAGGGTAGCGAGGGCCTTCTTCGCCTTCTCCAGCTCACGATGCTGGTCGACAACTTGTCGATGCAAGGCGTCGGAACGAATCGCCAGGCCGATGGCCAAGCCCGAGACCGCGCCAATCAGGGCGTCGCTGAAGGACTCGTCAAGGAGCCAGCCCAGTCCCCCTCCCAGCAGCATGAATATCCATTGCATGTGTCGATATCCCTAAGCAGTCCATTGACGGACGGGTGCAACCGTATGGGTGCCCGCGCCGGCAAACCGGTAAAGGCCCCTCCCCGCTTGGAAGCCGGACACCAGCCAAAAGACACCGCCGGGGAGGCAAAACGCTGCCCAGTATATCGGCAAGGCCCAACAAACGCTGGGCCTTGTACACACTTCTAGAATTTTCTCAGGGGCCTCATTCCAGGGCCTTCCAGATCTCCGTAGCGTATTCACGGATGGTCCGGTCCGAAGAGAACCAGCCCATGCGCGCAGTGTTGAGCACTGCCGAACGCCACCATTCCTTGGAGTCGTGCCAGCGCTCCTCGACCCGAGCCTGGGCGTTCCAGTAAGCGTCGAAATCGGCGCAGACCAGGAACCGGTCGTAATCGATCAGCGAATCGATCAGCGCGGTATAGCGCGACGGATCGTCCGGGGAGAACACCCCGCCGCGAATCGCCTGCAGCACATCGTTCAGCCGATGGGAGGCGGCGATGTCCGGCACCGCGCTGAACTCGCCATTGCGTTTGCGCGCCTCCACCTGCTGGGCACTGAGGCCGAAGATGAACATGTGCTCCGCGCCGACCTGCTCGCACATCTCCACGTTGGCGCCGTCCAGGGTGCCGATGGTCAACGCGCCATTGAGGCCGAACTTCATGTTGCTGGTGCCCGAGGCCTCGAACCCGGCGGTGGAGATCTGCTCCGACAGGTCGGCGGCAGGAATGATGCTTTCCGCCAGGCTGACGTTGTAGTTGGGCAGGAACACCACCTTGAGCAAACCGCGCACCGTGGGGTCATTGTTCACCGTACGGGCGATGTCGTTGGTCAGCTTGATGATCAGCTTGGCCTGGTGATAGCTGGCGGCAGCCTTGCCGGCGAAGATCTTCACCCGCGGCACCCAGTCGGTTTCCGGCTCGGCGCGGATCGCCTGGTACAACGCCACGGTGTGCAACAGGTTGAGCAACTGGCGCTTGTATTCGTGGATGCGCTTGACCTGCACATCGAACATTGCCGCCGGGTTGATCGCGATTCCCAGGCGCTCATGGATGATCGCCGCGAGGGCGCGCTTGCTGTGCAGGCGCTGCTCGGCGAATTGTTTGCGAAAGGCCGGTTTCTCGGCAAAGGGTTCGAGCCCCCTGAGCAGTTCCTCGGGGCTGTCCAGCAGCTCGGGGCCCAGGGCCTCCACCAGCATTTCAGTGAGTTGCGGGTTGGCCTGGTACAGCCAGCGGCGGAAGGTGATGCCGTTGGTCTTGTTGTTGATGCGCTCGGGGTACAGCTTGTGCAGCTCGGAGAACACCGTGCTGCGCATCAACTGGGTGTGCAGCCCGGACACGCCGTTGACGCTGTGGGAGCCGAGAAACGCCAGGTTGCCCATGCGCACCCGGCGGCCGTTGTCTTCCTCGATCAGCGACACCGCCCGCAGCACGTCGAAATCGTGCAGGCCCTTGGCCCGCAGCGAGTCGATGTGCTGGGCGTTGATCAGGTAGATGATCTGCATGTGCCGCGGCAGCATGCGCTCCATCAGGCCCACCGGCCAGGTTTCCAGGGCCTCGGGCAGCAAGGTGTGGTTGGTGTAGGAGAGGGTTTCCACGGTGATCTGCCACGCCGCGTCCCAGGCGATGCCGTGCAGGTCGACCAGTTGGCGCATCAGCTCGGCCACGGCGATCGACGGGTGGGTGTCATTGAGCTGGATCGCCGCGTGCTCGCCGAGGCTGAGCACCGAGTCGTGCATGTTCTTGTGGCGGCGCAGCAGGTCCTGCAGCGACGCCGAGACGAAGAAATATTCCTGGCGCAGGCGCAGCTCCTGGCCGGCCTCGGTGCTGTCGGCCGGGTACAGCACCCGGGAAATGCTCTCGGCCCGGGCCACTTCGGCTACCGCGCCCAGGTGGTCACCGGCATTGAAGCGCTCCAGGTGCAGGTCTTCCATGGCCCGTGCCCGCCACAGGCGCAAGGTGTTGACGCTGGCCCCGCGCCAGCCCACCACCGGGGTGTCGTAGGCCACCGCGCGCACCGTTTCCGCCGGCCACCAGACCTGCCGGGTGTTGCCCGCCTCGTCGGTCACGGTGTCGACACTGCCGCCAAAGCCGATGGAGTAGATCACCTCGGGGCGCTCGAACTCCCAGGGGTTGCCGAAATCCAGCCAGTGCTCGGTCTGCTCCTGCTGCCAGCCATCGACGATGGCCTGGCGGAACAGGCCGTGTTCGTAGCGGATGCCGTAGCCGTGGCCGGCGATGCCCAGGGTCGACATGCTTTCCATGAAGCATGCAGCCAGGCGCCCCAGGCCACCGTTGCCCAAGGCCGCATCGGGCTCCAGCAGGCGAATGCGCTCCAGGTCCACCCCCAGGTCGGTGAGGGCCTCGCGGGCCACCTCCAGCAGCCCGAGGTTGCTCAGGCTGTCGAACAGCAGGCGGCCGATAAGGAACTCCAGGGACAGGTAGTACACCCGCTTCTGGCCCTTGCGGTAGATCTGCCGCGTGTGATCCATCCAGTGGTCGACCATGTGGTCCCGCGCGGCCAGGGCAATGGCTTCGAACCAGTCGTGGTCGAAGGCGTGATCCGGGTCTTTGCCTACCGCGTAGGTGAGTTTGGTCAAGACGGCTTCGCGAAAAGCGGCCACCTCAGCGTCGCGAACAAGGGGTTCCTGAGTCATCGATACGACCTCTGACGAGATACACAGTGAGCATGGAATTGTCTGAGCCTAGTCGGTCTGACACGAGGCGAAGGCTCTGGTTCGGCGCTATTTCAAATGGCTCGGCTAAACAGGGAGTCTTCTGCGCCAGCGGGAGAAAAGGATGCAGTTGCCGTGCCGCCAGGTATTGTTCGGCGCCACATGAAGAAAAATCCGACCTAAAGTCGTTCAAAAATCCACCAGTCCCGGTATGATCGCGCGCCCTGGAACACCTGCCGGAAATGACCTTGATGAAGTCCAACCTGATCGCCGCCGCGGAAATCGATCGTCTCGATACCTGGGCCAAGTACACCGCCCCCATGTGCGGCTCCTGCATGTCCAGCTGCTGCACACTGCCGGTGGAAGTGAAGATCAAGGACCTGATCCGCATCGGCATCGTCGATGAGTTCGAACGCGGCGAGCCGGCGAAGAACATCGCCAAGCGCCTGCAGAAGGAAGGCATCGTCGAGCGCTACAACCAGAAGTCGGAAATCTTCACCCTGCAGCGCATGAGCAACAACGACTGCCTGTATCTGGATCGTAAAAGCCGCCTGTGCACCATTTATGACAAGCGCCCGGACACCTGCCGCAACCATCCGAAGATCGGCCCGCGCCCGGGTTACTGCGCTTACAAGCCCAAGCCCCAGGTGCGCCCGACCAATACCAGCAGCCGGACCCTGGAACGTTTCTGAGCCCCGGCCTGCGCCTGCAACCCCGTTCCCCATGTAACCCTGCCGCCCTGTAGCCGCTGCCGAGCCTTGGCGAGGCTGCGAACGGCTGCAAAGCCGCCGCAGTACGGGCCACTGCAGAGTTTCAGATACACCGTTTTACGACCGCTACGCGGTCGAGCGCAGCCTCGCAGGCTCGGCAGCGGCGACAGGACCCGAGCTTTTTCACAGATCAAAAAAAACGCCCCCGGCCGCAAGGCCGGGGGCGTTTTCATTCAGCCGGAACTAAAGACTCAGTTCTTGGCTTTCTTGGCAGCGCGAGTACGCTCGCCTTCGTCCAGGATCTTCTTGCGAAGACGGATGGACTTAGGCGTCACTTCACACAGCTCGTCGTCCTGGATGAATTCCAGAGCCTGTTCCAGGGTGAAACGGACCGGTGGAACCAGGGCGATGGTTTCGTCCTTGCCCGAAGCACGCATGTTGTCGAGCTTCTTGCCTTTGGTTGGGTTCACACCCAGGTCGTTGTCACGGCTGTTCAGACCAACGATCTGACCGTTGTAGATTTCCTGGCCGTGCTCGACGAACAGCTTGCCGCGCGCCTGCAGGGTTTCCAGGGAGTAGGTCAGGGCCTTGCCGGTTTCTACCGATACCAGTACGCCGTTCTGACGGCCGGACATGTGGCCGGACTTCATCGGAGCGTAGCGATCGAAGATCGAGGTCAGGATGCCTGCACCGTTGGTCAGGGTCAGGAACTGGTTACGGAAACCGATCAGACCACGGGCTGGAATGTTGTATTCCAGGCGTACACGGCCCTTGCCATCCGGAACCATGTTGCTCAGGTCGCCCTTACGCAGGCCCATTTCTTCCATGACCTTGCCCTGGGAATCTTCAGGGATGTCGATGGTGACGTTTTCGAACGGTTCCTGCTTCACGCCGTCAACTTCACGGATGATCACTTCAGGACGGCCAACGCCCATTTCGAAACCTTCGCGACGCATGGTTTCGATCAGTACCGACAGGTGCAGCTCACCACGGCCGGAAACCTTGAACTTGTCGGCCGAGTCGCCTTCTTCGACACGCAGAGCAACGTTGTACAGCAGCTCCTTGTCCAGACGCTCCTTGATGTTACGGGAGGTCACGAACTTGCCTTCTTTACCGCAGAATGGCGAGTCGTTGACCTGGAAGGTCATGGAAACGGTTGGCTCGTCGACAGTCAGCGGCTTCATCGCTTCAACAGCGGTCGGGTCGCACAGGGTGTCGGAGATGAACAGCTCGTCGAAACCGCTGATGCAGACGATGTCGCCGGCAGCGGCTTCTTCAACGTCTACGCGGTGCAGACCGTGGTGGCCCATCAGCTTGAGGATACGACCGTTGCGGCGCTTGCCGTCGACGTCGATGGCCACTACCGGGGTGTTGGGCTTGACGCGACCGCGAGCGATACGGCCAACGCCGATCACACCCAGGAAGCTGTTGTAGTCCAGAGCGGAGATCTGCATCTGGAACGGACCGTCACGGTCAACGCTTGGCGCTGGCACGTTGTCGACGATCGACTGGTACAGCGGGGTCATGTCTTCGGCCATTTCGGTGTGGTCCAGACCGGCGATGCCGTTCAGGGCCGAGGCGTAGACGACTTTGAAGTCCAGCTGTTCTTCGGTGGCGCCCAGGTTGTCGAACAGGTCGAAGATCTGGTCCAGAACCCAGTCAGGACGCGCGCCCGGACGGTCGACCTTGTTGATCACCACGATTGGACGCAGGCCGGCTTCGAAAGCCTTCTTGGTCACGAAACGGGTTTGCGGCATAGGGCCGTCTTGAGCGTCGACCAGCAGCAGCACGGAGTCGACCATGGACATTACGCGCTCAACTTCGCCGCCGAAGTCGGCGTGGCCCGGGGTGTCCACGATGTTGATGTGGTAGCCGTTCCAGTTGATGGCGGTGTTTTTCGCCAGGATGGTAATGCCGCGCTCTTTTTCCTGGTCGTTGGAGTCCATCACGCGCTCGTCGTTGAGCTCGTTGCGCTCCAGGGTGCCGGATTGACGCAGGAGTTTGTCTACCAGGGTGGTCTTACCATGGTCAACGTGGGCAATGATGGCGATGTTGCGTAGATTTTCGATCACTTGTGTATCTCGATCAGAGGATTCGGTGTGCTGACAAATGCTGGCAGCGATTAACAATAGATTCAGGCCTGGCCGTTACAGCTGGACGGCGGCGTCGGGGGGCCGGTGACGCAAGCCACAGGCGAACATCCCCGGGCACTTAGCTCGGTCTATAAACGCGCACATTGGCATGTCCCTCACTGAGCAGATGGTGAGCATGCAGGCGACTCATGACGCCTTTGTCGCAATACAGCAGGTACTGGCGCGTAGGGTCCAGTTCCTTGAAGCGGGCGTTCAATGCATAGAACGGCAGCGCTTTTACTTCGATGCCCGCGAGCTCCAGCGGCTGGTCTTCCTCGGCATCCGGATGACGGATGTCGATGACGATCTGACCGGCCAGCGCCTCACTGACTTCTTCAATCTGCACATCCTGGCCCAACTCGTCGATCACTCGATCGATCGGCACCAGTTTGGCCCGCTCGATCGCACGCTCGAGCACCGCCATATCGAATTCTTTCTCTTCATGCTCGACGCGATGGCGCTTGGCATGGGTCTTGGGGTTCACCGAGATGACCCCGCAGTACTCCGGCATGTGCTTGGCGAAGTCGGCGGTGCCGATCTCCACGGCCAGGTCGATGATGTCCTGCTTGTGGCTGGCGATCAGGGGGCGCAGTACCAGTTTCTCGGTCACGCAGTCGATCACCGACAGGTTCGGCAGGGTCTGGCTGGATACCTGGGAAATCGCCTCGCCGGTCACCAGCGCGTCGATGTGCAGGCGGTCGGCGATGCTCGACGCGGCACGCAACATCATACGCTTCAAAATGACGCCCATATGACTGTTGTCGACTTTGCCGAGGATTTCCCCGAGCACTTCCTCGAACGGCACGCTGACGAACAGCACGCGCTGGGAGCTGCCGTACTTCTTCCATATATAGTGCGCGACTTCCATCACGCCCAGTTCATGGGCACGCCCGCCCAGGTTGAAGAAGCAGAAATGCCCCATCAGGCCGCGGCGCATGATCTGGTAGGCCGCCACCGTGGAATCGAAACCGCCGGACATCAGGACCAGGGTCTGTTCCAGGGCGCCCAGCGGGTAGCCGCCGATGCCGTTGTGCTGGCTGTGGATCACGAACAACCGTTGGTCGCGAATTTCCATCCGCACTTCGATTTCAGGCTCTTTCAGGGAAATTCCGGCGGCGCCGCACTGCCGACGCAGTTGGCTGCCGACGTATTTTTCCACGTCCATGGAGCTGAATTCATGCTTGCCGGCACGCTTGCAGCGCACGGCAAAAACCTTCCCCGGGAGGGCTTCGCCAAAGTGCTGCTTGCACTTGGCGACGATGTCGTCGAAGTCGCCCAGAGGGTACTCGTCGACCTGCAGGAAATGCGCGATGCCGGGCATGCAGCTCAGGCGCTCGGTCATGTCCTTCAGGGCCTTGGGCTCGCTGACGGCGGTTTCCAGCTCGAGGTTGTCCCACACACCATTGACCACCACGGCCGGGTCCAGGTCGCGGAGCACGGCACGGATGTTCTTCGCCAACTGACGGATGAAACGCGTCCGAACCGGGCGGCTCTTGATGGTGATTTCCGGGAAAACTTTAACGATTAGTTTCATGAAAACAGCGCGCGCTGGGCCAGCCGAAAAAGGGGGGCGCGGATTATAGCGGAAATTGCTCAAGGTTTAACCAGTTTATGTGCAGAAGGTTTTCGATGCACCAAAACGGGTCATTTATTGGCAAAGACGCTACATTGCAGTGCGCCGAATGCCGGCATTCAACCCAATACGTCGCAGAAAGCGTGATTTTGGGGCAGAAAACCCATCTCGGGGCACTGGCATGCAATTTGCTCCCTTGTGAGGCAGGTTGCCATGGCAGAGTATTCGCGCCGGCATCACCCACATTCTAAGGGCACTCCAACACCAAGCCCGAAGCCACCCGGAGGACACTATGTCGAAGTCGGTTCAACTCATCAAAGATCATGACGTCAAATGGATTGATCTGCGCTTCACTGACACCAAGGGCACTCAACATCACGTGACCATGCCGGCTCGTGATGCGCTGGATGAAGACTTCTTCGAAGCTGGCAAGATGTTCGACGGCTCCTCCATCGCTGGCTGGAAAGGCATCGAAGCCTCCGACATGATCCTGATGCCGGACGACGAAACCGCCGTACTGGACCCGTTCACCGAAGAACCGACCCTGATCCTGGTGTGCGACATCATCGAACCTTCGAGCATGCAGGGTTACGATCGTGACCCACGTGCCATCGCCAAGCGCGCCGAAGAGCACCTGAAAGCCACCGGTATCGGCGACACCGTATTCGCCGGCCCAGAGCCAGAGTTCTTCATCTTCGACCAGGTGAAATTCAAGTCCGACATCTCCGGCTCCATGTTCAAGATCTACTCCGAACAAGGTTCGTGGATGTCCGACCAGGACATCGAAGGCGGTAACAAGGGCCACCGTCCAGGCGTCAAGGGCGGCTACTTCCCGGTTCCACCGTTCGACCACGACCACGAAATCCGTACCTCCATGTGCAACGCACTGGAAGAAATGGGCCTGACCGTCGAAGTTCACCACCACGAAGTGGCGACTGCCGGCCAGAACGAAATCGGCGTCAAGTTCAACACCCTGGTGAAGAAGGCCGACGAAACCCAGACCCTGAAGTACGTGGTGCACAACGTGGCTGACGCCTACGGCCGCACTGCCACCTTCATGCCCAAGCCTCTGTACGGCGACAACGGCTCGGGCATGCACGTCCACATGTCGATCTGGAAAGACGGCAAGAACACCTTCGCAGGTGAAGGCTATGCCGGCCTGTCCGATACCGCCCTGTACTTCATCGGCGGCATCATCAAGCACGGTAAGGCCCTGAACGGCTTCACCAACCCGGCGACCAACTCCTACAAGCGTCTGGTGCCAGGCTTCGAAGCCCCGGTCATGCTGGCCTACTCGGCGCGCAACCGCTCCGCTTCGATCCGTATTCCTTACGTGTCGAGCCCTAAGGCCCGCCGTATCGAAGCCCGTTTCCCGGACCCGGCTGCCAACCCGTACCTGGCCTTCGCTGCCCTGCTGATGGCCGGCCTGGACGGCATCCAGAACAAGATCCACCCTGGCGACGCTGCTGACAAAAACCTGTACGACCTGCCGCCTGAAGAGGCCAAAGAGATCCCACAAGTTTGCGGCAGCCTGAAGGAAGCCCTGGAAGAGCTGGACAAAGGTCGTGCGTTCCTGACCAAAGGCGGCGTTTTCAGCGACGACTTCATCGACGCCTACATCGCCCTGAAAAGCGAAGAAGAAATCAAGGTACGTACCTTCGTACACCCACTGGAATACGAGCTGTACTACAGCTGCTGATCCGGTAGCGCCGGCGCAAGCCGCGTGATCAAGAGGCCTCCTTCGGGAGGCCTTTTTTTATGCCCGCGCATTTGCCCTGCCCGGGGTGGTTGCGTGCATCATGGGCGCCGTCTCCCCATCAGCAGCCGAGCCCGCCCATGACTTCGCGCCTCAACCTGTGCCTCGCCCTGACTTGCAGCCTGTTCGCCACCGCCGCCTGCGCCAGTGACGCCCCGCCCGCCCTCGCCCCGCTGCTGCAGAGCATCGGCGAACGCCTGGCGATTGCCGATCAGGTGGCCCTGAGCAAATGGGACAGCCACAAGGCCGTGGAAGACCGCCCGCGGGAACAACAGGTGATCGCCGGGGCAACCGCCCAGGCCGCAACCTATCACTTGAGCGAAGAAACGGTTGGGCAGTTCTTCGCCGCCCAGATCGAAGCCAACAAGCTGGTGCAATACGCCCGACTCTCGACCTGGCACTTGCAAGGCCGGGCACCGGACACTCCGCGCCAGGACCTGGCCGGGCAGATCCGCCCCCAACTTGATCAGTTACAAAAACGCCTGCTGCAGCAACTGGCCGACTTCAGCCCGCAGCGCACAGACCGCCAATGCCCGCAATGGCTGGCCCGGGCCAATCAGGCCAGCAGCAGCGACCCGCTGCGACGACTGGCGATGGTTCGTGCCACGGCAGAGTTATGTGTGTTCAAAGGTTAACCACGCCTGTGCCACGCGCAGCAGCACCCTATGCTGGAGCCTTTCAGGCACCCGCCAGGATCAGCGAGATGCACCTCGTCATTGCTTGCCTGCTGTGGATCAGCGCATTGCCAGCCGGCGCGCAGATCTACCAGTACACCGACTCGGCCGGTAATCGCGCCTATAGCGACCAGCCGCCGGGAACCTCGTACCGGCAGATTGAAACGCCCGCGCCGAATCGCCTCCCCAGCCCGGCCACACCGGCGCCACATACGCCGGCAGCACAACCTGCCAGCACCCTTCTGGCCTACGAACGGCTGCAACTGAGCGGCGTACCGGAGCACGGTGCCTTGCGCGCCAACAACGGCAGTTTCAGCGTGCAGGTGGAGTTGCAGCCCAGCCTGCGGCCCGGCCACCGTCTGCGCCTGCTGCTGGATGGCCAGCCCTATGGCCAGGCCGGCCAGGGGCCCGAGCTGCAACTGGTGAATATCGACCGTGGCCAGCACCGGTTGGCGGTGCAGGTGCTGGCTGGCGACAAGGTCCTGCAACAGAGCCCGGCCATCAGCTTCACTCTGCTGCGGGCCCGCCGCCCCTGAGCCTCAACCGTGCACCACGCCGCTGGCCAGCAGTGCGGCGATGGTCGGTTCATCCAGGCCCAGCCCCTGCAATACCGCCCGGGTGTCCTGCCCCAGGCTCGGCGGCGCCGTACGGTAGCTGGCCGGCGTGCGCGACAACTTCACCGGCGAACCTATGCCCCGGTAGCCATCGAGTTCCACCAGCAGCCCGCGATGCCGGGTGTGGGGATGAGCCACCACCTGGTCGACGGTGGCGATCGAACCACAAGGCACCCCCAGGCCGATCAGCCGCGGGGCCAGCAACGCGCCGTCGTGTGCCGACAGGTAATGCTCCAGTTGCTGCTTCAAGGCCTCGCGGTTGACCGAGCGCTGGCCGTTGTCGGTAAAGCGCGGGTCCTCCAGCAACGCGCCGGCCCCCAGTTCCTGGCACAGCCGGGTGAACTGGCGGTCGTTGCCCACCGCCAGGAAAATCGGCTCGCCAGCAGTGCGGTAGCTGTCGTAGGGAGCAATGTTGGGATGGGCGTTGCCCGTGCGTTTGGGCGTCTTGCCGGCGGCGAAGTAGTTCGGCAGGTGCGGGTGCAGCAGGGACACGCCACAGTCGTACAGGGAGATGTCCAGTGACTGCCCGAGGCCGCTGCGCTGGCGCTCGTTGAGGGCCAGGAGAATCCCCGCCAGGGCATTCAGGCCTGTGACCATATCGACAATCGGCAGGCCGATGCGCAACGGCCCGCCGTCGCCTTCGCCGTTGACGCTCATCAGCCCGGCCATGGCCTGGATCACCGCGTCGTAACCCGGTAGCCCGCCCAGCGGGCCATCGGCGCCAAAGCCGGAAATCCCGCAGTGGATCAACGCCGGAAAACGCTGGCTCAGCACCTCCTGGTAACCGATGCCCCAACGCTGCAGGGTGCCCGGCTTGAAGTTCTCGATCAGCACGTCGGCGCCTTCCAGCAACTGCATCAGCAGTTCCAGGCCTTCGGGGCGCGACAGGTCGACGGCGATCCCCTGCTTGTTACGGTTGATACCGCGAAAATACGCCGCGTCATCACCTTCGAAAGGCGGCCCCCAGCCCCGGGTCTCATCACCGCTCAAAGGTTCCAGCTTGATCACCTCGGCGCCGTGGTCGGCCAGGGCCTGGGAGCAGTAGGGGCCGCCCAGCACACGGCTGAGATCGATGATTTTCACGCCCGCCAGGGCGCCTTGGGCAAACGTCATGGATGTACTCCGGCAGATCGGACAAGGACGGCCATTCAGGCCGGCAGCAATTGCATGGCTTGGGCCTGGGACAGCGGGCTTTCATTGGCCAGGCGCGCCAGCAGCTCGGCATCGATCACCGGCTCCAGGCCCAACGGATCGCGCGGCAATACCTTGTGCACCAGCACCAGGTGAGCCAGGGCCAGGCGCCGACGGTCCGCACCCTGGCGCGCGGCCTCCCAGGCCATGAAGATGGCGCTGGCCAGGTGATAGAGAACGCTGCCCACCTGCCGCACCTGCTCGTCCCGGCGCTGCTGCGCCACGGCATGGAAGCCGGTCACGGTGCGCAACAGGGCCGAATCGAACAGCCGGCGGCTCGCCGGTGGCAAATCGGCCTCGGCCAGCAGCCCGGCCAGATAGCCCTGCAACGGCTCCAGCGCCTGCTCCCGAGTCACCGCCCGGGCAATGTCCAGGGCGACGATGTTGCTGGTGCCCTCCCAGATCGACCCCAGGTGCGCATCGCGCACCAGCCGGGCATCGCTCCACTCCTCGATATAGCCAACCCCGCCGCGCACTTCCATGGCATCGCCGGTCACCCGGCGGGCATCACGGCAGGCGCGGAACTTGATCAGCGGCGTAAGGATCCGCACGCACTTGCGCGCCGTCTCATCGCCGCCATCGGCCCGGGGCAGCAAGCTGGCGATCTGCATGAACACCGAGCGCGCCTGTTCGGCGGGCAGCATCATCTTCAGCAACTGGCGCTGCATCAGCGGCATTTCGATCAGGTGCTTGCCGAAGGCCCGGCGCTGGCGGGCGATGTACAACGCCTCGCTCAGCCCCCGGCGCATCAGCCCCGCCGCGCGCACGCCATTGGACAGGCGCGACATGTTGATCATGTCGGCCATCTGCTGAAAACCGCGGCCGACCTCACCGATCAGGTAGGCCGTGGCGCCTTCCAGGGTGATCTCGCCACTGGCCATGGAGCGGCTGCCCAGCTTGTCCTTCAGGCGCTGGATCCGGTAGTGGTTGCGCGAGCCGTCGGGCAGCACCTTGGGCAACAGGAACAGGGTCACCCCGGCCATGCCCGGTGGTGCGTCTTCCGGGCGCGCCAGGACCATGGCCAGGTCGGCATCCGGGTTGGAGCAGAACCACTTCTCTCCGAACAGGCGCCATTGGCCATCTTCCAGCCGGGCCCGGGTTTCGGTGCGCGAAACGTCGGAACCGGCGGCCTGTTCGGTCATGAACATCGCCCCCTGGAACAGCGTCTCGAAATCCTGGGACTGCAACTGCGGCAGGTAGCGCGCCACCAGTTCCGGCGTACCGAACTTGCACAGGGTGCGGGTCAGGGAGTCGGTCATGCTCACCGGGCAGCACAGGCCGAACTCGGCCTGGACGAACAGGTAGGTCAGGGCGTACTTGATCAGCGGCGGCGGGCCTCCGGGCTGGTGGCTCATGGCAGCCAGCCCCAGTTCGGCAAAGGCCACCCGTTCCAGGGTGACGTAGTCCGGATGCTTGGCAATGCTTTGCAGGTTCTCGCCGCGGCGGGTACGCGGTTGCAGCACCGGGGGATTCTTGTCGGCGCTCAGGGCCAGCACATCCAGCTCGCCACCGGCCCGGGCGCCCAGGTGCTGCAAGGTGGGCAACCACTGCTGGTAGACCGCCGAGGGCAGGTAGACCTGGAGCAGCGCGGCCAGGCCGGCGTCACACTCGAACAGGTTGATGCCGCGGCTGTCGGGGATGTTGAGGCTGTCTTCAATGGGGCGGGGCTCGGCGGTCATGGCGCGTCTCCTGTTTTTTGTAGGCCGAGACTAGAGCCGCCATCGATAAGTATCTAATACAAAATCAATCAACTACGATAAGAAACCCATATCGTAGAACCGGAGTCGCCATGGACCTCAAACAGTTGCGCTACTTCGTCGCGGTAGCCGAAGAACTGCATTTCGGGCGGGCCGCGAACCGTCTGTGCATTTCCCAGCCGGCCCTGAGTTTCGACATCAAGAAGCTTGAGGGGCAACTGGAAGTCCAACTGCTCAATCGCAACAACAAGTCGGTGAGCCTGACCAACGCCGGACAGGTTCTGCTGGACGAGGCCCGCTACCTGCTGCTGCGTGCCGACCAGGCGCGGCACCTGACCCAGCGCTCGGCAGAAGGCTTTGCCGGGCGCCTGAGCCTGGGTTTCGTCAACTCGATCCTGCACCGCGGGCTGCCCGAGGCGGTCAAGGCCTTCGAACAGCAATACCCGGAAACCGAAGTGGTGCTGATGGAAATGAACAGTGCCGACCAGACCCAGGCCCTGCAACGCGGCCAGATCGACATCGGTTTCGTCCATGGCAGCACCTTCGCCGCCGGCATCCACAGCGAACCGCTGCTGGCCGAGCCGTTCCTCTGCTGCCTGCCCCAGAGCCACTCGCTGGCCACCCAGGCGCGGATCGACCTGGCGCAACTGGCCAATGACGATTTCATCCTGTTTCCGCGGGCGGTCTCGCCGCACTACCACGACCTGATCATTTCCCGCTGCGTGGCGGCCGGGTTCAGCCCGCGCATTCGCCACGAGACGCGGCTATGGCAAACGGTGGTGGCAATGGTGGCCCACGAGATGGGCGTGGCGCTGGTGCCCCAGACCCTGGCCATGCTCGGCCAGCCGGGCGTGCATTACGGCGAGCTCGAAGGCTCCGGCGCGCCTTCGCAGATCCAGGCGATCCGCCTGGAGGACAAGCCTTCGGCGGCGGCCGAAAGCTTTCTAGGGCTGCTCAAGTCCCTGATCAAACCGGCCGCCGGAGGGCGCTGAGCGTTGGGGCGCGATACGCAATCACGTATCAAACCATAAGATTTAATCATTATATTTTTCGATTCCTGCCTGTATAGGCTCCCAGCGGTCGGACCTTGCCAGAGGTCCATGCGCCCGATCAGGGGCGCATATAACAATAAAAACGCAGGAATTGAACATGAACGCTGCCCAGGATGCCGCTGCCCACAAGAAAGCCCGCAAGGCGGGTATCGCCTCATTCATCGGCACCACCATCGAGTGGTATGACTTCTACGCCTACGGCATCGCCGCCGCCCTGGTGTTCGGCAAGGTGTTCTTTCCCGCCGACCTGCCCCCCGGCACGGCCACCCTGCTGTCCTTCCTGACCCTGTGGGCCGGGTTCATCGCCCGCCCCGTCGGCGGCATCATCTTCGGCCACATGGGCGACAAGATCGGCCGCAAGACCACCCTGGTGATCACCCTGATCATGATGGGCCTGGCCACCACCTGCATCGGCCTGCTGCCCAGCTACCTGCAGATCGGCGTCTGGGCCCCCATTGCCCTGGTGACCCTGCGCATCATCCAGGGCATCGCGGTGGGCGGCGAATGGGGCGGGGCGATCCTCATCGCCAGCGAAAGCGCGCCCAAGGGCAAGGGCATTCTCTATGCCGCCTTCGCCCAGCAGGGTTCGCCGGCCGGCAACCTGCTGGCAACCCTGGTGTTCTTCGGCCTCAGCGCCCTGCCGACTCCGGACTTTCTGCTCTGGGGCTGGCGCATTCCGTTCCTGCTGTCGGCGGTGCTGGTGATCATCGGCATGGTCATCCGCCTCAAGCTGGAAGAGTCCGATGACATGAAGCGCCTGATGGAGCAGAAAAAGACCGTCAAGCTGCCGATTCTCGAAGTCCTGCGCGACCACTGGCGCCTGGTACTGCTGGGGGCCGGGGTGCTGCCGATCATCCACGTCACCTATTTCAAGAGCACCTTCGCCCTGTCCTGGGCCACCAAGGAGCTGGGCTACAGCCAGAGCAGCTTCCTCAGCGTGATCGTCATGGCCCTGGTGGTGCAGTTCATCACCCAACCCCTGGGGGCGGTGCTGGTTTCACGCATGGACATGCGCAAGGCCATGGTGCTGATGGTGGTGCCCGAGCTGCTGCTGATGCCGGCGATGTTCTTCGCCGTGGAGACCGGTCACTACTGGATCGCGGTGCTGGGCATGTGCCTGGCCACGGTGCCGCACTCGATGTTCTATGGCGCGGTGGGCGGCATCCTGGCGCGGGCCTTCCCGACCCGGGTGCGCTACAGCGGACTGTCGATCTCCTATCAGCTGTGTTCACTGCTGGTGGGCGGCGCCACGCCGGTGCTGGCCCAGAGCATCCTCAATGGCACCGGCAGCATCATCGGCGTGGCCATCGCCTCGGCCTGCTACGCCCTGGTTTCGCTGGCATGCATGCTGGCCCTGCTCAAGCGCATCGGCCATAACGCCGCCGAACTGTCCACGGCGGAACAGGCGGATGCCGACGAACTGGCGCGCCAGACTGGCGCCCAGCCACCTGTGGATAAGGTTTCCCGGCCCGACCCGGTGCCCGGCAGCGAGCTACAGCCCGCTCGCTGATGCACCCTGCAAGTGGTGCAGGCGCCGCTCATGTTCCAGCAGCCAGCGCTTGCGCCACAGACCACCGCCATAGCCGGTCAGGGAGCCATCGGCGCCAATCACCCGGTGGCAGGCAATGACAATGGAAATCTGGTTGGCGGCATTGGCCCGGGCCACCGCGCGCACCGCTGAGGGCGAGCCAACCTGCCGCGCCACCTCGGCGTAGCTGCAGGTGGTACCCAGGGGAATGGCCCGCAACGCCTGCCAGACGGTACGGGTAAAGGGCGAGGCGCTCATCGCCAGCGGTGTGGCGAAGTGCACCGCCTCGCCGGCGAAGTAACGCTGCAGTTCGGCCTCGATCTGGTCGATGGGGGCAAAACGCCCGAAACCTATGCTCGAACCGCTGCTCTTCTGCAGGTTCTGCAACTCATTGGCCAGTGCCGGGCGGTCGAAGAATTCCAGCAGATGCAGGACCTGGGCGTCGGCCACCGCCAGCATCACGCCGATCGGGGTCTGCAACCAATCGACCTTGAGCAGTTCCCGCCCCCGCAGGTTGGACGGCGGCTGGCCCGCCAGGCGGCTGAAGGCGTGGCGAAAGCCGCTGTCGGAGTCGAAGCCGGCGCTGATCTGCGCCTCGATCACCGGCTCTCCCGAGGCCAGTTGCTGCATGCCCTGGCCCATGCGACGCAGGCGCGCCATTTCCAGGAAGGTGACGCCGAAATAGCGCTTGAACGCACGGCGCACGGTGGATGGGTCCAGCCCCTGGGCGACCAGGTCGTCCTCGTACCAACGGCGTTCCGGGTCGCTGCCCAACTGCTCGAGCAAGGTCTGCACCCAGGGCTCCTGGACCCCGGCCCGCTCCAGCGGACGACAGCGCAGGCAGGCGCGGAACCCTGCTTCGACACAACCCTTGATGGAGCCGAAGAACACCGTGTTCTCGCGCTTGGGCTTGCGTGCAGCGCAGGTCAGGCGGCAGAACACGCCGGTGCTCTTCACCCCGACAAAGGCAAAGCCTTCATAGGCCGGGTCCCGTGCCAGCAGCGCCTGGTACAGGGTGTCGTCATCGGGAAGCTGGAACAGCAGAGGGGCATTTTCCATGGCCGCATCCTAAACCTTGAAGCATCGGGTTCGAGCACTCTAAACCCGCCCTTTGCCCCGCGCCGCTGAAAAACGGGCGTTGATTCTTCTATCAAGGCGCGCCCATCGAGCGCCGCTCAGATTCATGCACTATATTGGTGCAATGCCTTGCACTCAGGTGCCAATACCAGCCCATTTTGGTTCGAAAATACCCGCCAGCGCTGGCAAAACGCCACAGAACCAGGCTTCAAACGCCTGTTTCAGGGCATGCGCGCTTCTTTTCGGAGCCTTGGTTTGGTTTTTGCATTTTCTCCACCACAGCGCCTTAGCCGCGCGCGCACTTCGGGACCGGCCCCGGATTGTCTTGCTTCAAAAGAGGTCACCATCTACCCATGACCATCAGCGACCCACTGCACCGCCTGCTTCTGGACAACCTGACCACCGCCACCATCCTGCTCAATGCCGACCTGCGCCTTGAGTACATGAACCCAGCGGCGGAAATGCTCCTGGCCATCAGCGGCCAGCGCAGCCATGGGCAATTCATCAGCGAGCTGTTCACCGAATCCGCCGAGGCCCTGAGCTCCCTGCGTCAGGCGGTGGAGCAGGCGCACCCCTTCACCAAGCGCGAAGCCATGCTCACCGCACTGACCGGCCAGACCCTGACCGTCGACTACGCGGTGACGCCGATCCTCAGCAACGGCGACACCTTGCTGCTGCTGGAAGTCCACCCCCGGGACCGGCTGCTGCGGATCACCAAGGAAGAGGCCCAGTTGTCCAAGCAGGAAACCAGCAAGATGCTGGTGCGCGGCCTGGCCCATGAAATCAAGAACCCCTTGGGGGGCATTCGCGGCGCCGCACAGTTGCTGGCCCGGGAGCTGCCCGAGGAAAGCCTCAAGGACTACACCAACGTCATCATCGAAGAAGCCGACCGCCTGCGGAATCTGGTGGACCGCATGCTCGGCTCGAACAAGCTCCCATCCCTGGCCCTGACCAACATCCATGAAGTGCTGGAGCGGGTCAGCAGCCTGGTGGAAGCCGAAAGCCAGGGCTGTATCACCCTGGTGCGCGATTACGACCCGAGCATTCCCGACGTGCTGATCGACCGCGAACAGATGATCCAGGCGGTGCTCAACATCGTACGCAACGCCATGCAGGCCATCAGCAGCCAGAATGAAATGCGCCTGGGGCGCATCACCCTGCGCAGCCGCACCATGCGCCAGTTCACCATCGGCCACGTGCGCCATCGCCTGGTGAGCAAGATCGAGATCATCGACAACGGCCCGGGCATCCCCGCGGAACTGCAGGACACCCTCTTCTTCCCCATGGTCAGCGGCCGCCCGGACGGTACCGGGCTGGGCCTGGCCATCACCCAGAACATCATCAGCCAGCACCAGGGTCTGATCGAATGTGACAGCCATCCCGGCCACACCACGTTCTCGATCTTTCTGCCACTGGAACAAGGAGCCCCATCGACATGAGCCGTAGTGAAACCGTGTGGATCGTCGATGACGACCGTTCTATCCGTTGGGTCCTGGAAAAAGCCTTGCAGCAGGAAGGGATGACCACCCAGAGCTTCGACAGCGCCGACGGGGTGATGAGCCGCCTGGCCCGCCAGGCCCCGGACGTGATCATTTCCGACATTCGCATGCCCGGCGCCAGTGGCCTGGACCTGCTGGCACGGATTCGCGAGCAGCACCCGCGCCTGCCAGTGATCATCATGACCGCGCATTCGGACCTGGATAGCGCTGTCGCCTCCTACCAGGGCGGTGCCTTCGAATACCTGCCCAAGCCGTTCGATGTCGATGAAGCGGTGTCGCTGGTCAAGCGCGCCAATCAGCACGCCCAGGAACAGCAAGGCCTGGAAGTGGCCCCGACCCTGGCTCGCACCCCGGAGATCATCGGCGAAGCGCCGGCGATGCAGGAGGTGTTCCGCGCCATCGGGCGCCTGAGCCACTCCAACATCACAGTGCTGATCAACGGCGAGTCCGGCACCGGCAAGGAGCTGGTAGCCCATGCCCTGCATCGCCACAGCCCGCGGGCGGCTTCGCCGTTCATCGCCCTGAACATGGCGGCGATCCCCAAGGACCTGATGGAATCCGAGCTGTTCGGCCATGAAAAGGGCGCGTTCACCGGCGCGGCCAACCTGCGGCGCGGGCGCTTCGAGCAGGCCGACGGCGGCACCCTGTTCCTCGACGAGATCGGCGACATGCCAGCCGACACCCAGACCCGCCTGCTGCGGGTCCTGGCCGATGGCGAGTTCTATCGGGTCGGTGGCCATACCCCGGTCAAGGTCGATGTACGGATCATCGCCGCGACCCACCAGAACCTGGAAACCCTGGTGCACGCCGGCAAGTTCCGTGAGGACCTGTTCCACCGCCTCAACGTGATCCGCATCCATATCCCGCGCCTGTCGGACCGTCGCGAAGACATCCCGACCCTGGCCAGGCACTTCCTCAGCCGCGCCGCCCAGGAACTGGCGGTGGAACCCAAGTTGCTGAAAAACGAAACCGAGGAATACCTGAAGAACCTGCCGTGGCCGGGCAACGTGCGCCAGCTGGAGAACACCTGCCGCTGGATCACCGTCATGGCCTCGGGTCGCGAGGTGCATATCAGCGACCTGCCACCGGAGTTGCTGAGCCTGCCCCAGGATTCAGCGCCGGTCACCAACTGGGAACAGGCCCTGCGCCAATGGGCCGACCAGGCCCTGGCCCGCGGGCAATCGAACCTGCTGGACAGCGCGGTACCGAGTTTCGAGCGGATCATGATCGAGACCGCCCTCAAGCACACCGCCGGCCGCCGCCGCGATGCCGCGGTCCTGTTGGGCTGGGGGCGCAATACCCTGACCCGCAAGATCAAGGAGCTGGGGATGAAGGTCGACGGTGGCGACGAGGATGAAGGCGAGGAAGGCTGAAGCCCCGGCCGCGGCATGTAGGAGCTGGCTTGCCAGCGAAGAGGCCCTTGAACCTTGCAGTGCGCCCACAGGCGCTTTCGCCGGCAAGCCGGCTCCTACGATGAGGATGTGCGTGCACCAGGATGGGGTGCATGCACTGCCCGAAGGCGCGCTGCAGTGCCATCCAGCCCGGGTACAACCCGCGCCTCAGCTCTGAAAAGCCCTCCGTCGAAAACGCAAAAGCCCCGGATTACGGGGCTTTCGGCTTTTTATCCCAGCAATCAACGCCTCTGCAGCCAAAACTGGCACGCCACCTGCAATAACCCAGTCACTACCCAGTTTCGGGGACCTTGGTACAGGCAGGCCGGGGATTCCCCTCTTTAACACCTGGCTCGGCACGCACATCGCGACGGCCAAAGGTTTCGGGAACCCCAGTACAGGCAGGCTGGGACTTCCCTCTTTAACACCAGGCCCACCCCGCTCACAGCGACGGGCCAGGCTTTCGGGAACCCCGGTACAGGCAGGCCGGGACTTCCCTCTTTAACACCAGGCCCATCCCGCGCATCGCGACGGGCCACGCTTTTGGGGACCCTGGTACAGGCAGGCCGGGAATCCCCTTCTTTACACCGGGACTCATCGCCCTCGTGGCGCTCAGCCCCTCCCGCTTTTGGGGGCCTTGGTACAGGCAGGCCGGGGTTTCCCTCTTTTATTCCTCCCGCAGGTGGATCGCCAGGCGCCAGCGCCCCTCCACCTCGCTCCCGTCCCACTGGCCCCGCAGCGGCCGCGCGGCCACCAGGTTCAGCAGCAGGCCCTGGTCCGCCCGGCGCACCCGCCAGTTCACATTGCGCTGATTGACCTGCAACTGGCCCTTCTGTGCCTGCCCCTGGGCATCGAACAGCAGCGCCACGGTGCCATCGATGTGTTCCCCATGGAGCTTGGGCTCATGGTTGAACCACAGCACCAGCCCATCGGACGCCACCTCGACCTGCTGCAACGCCACCGGATCAGGCTGGGTCAGGCGGCCGATCATCAGCCCTACCATCACCCCGACAATCGCCAGGGAGCCGAACACCCGCAGCATTAGCTTCGGTCGCGAGTACGCTTCAGGCGTAGAATGCAGCCTGTCTTTCTCTTCGGAGCCGTGCATGTTTCACGTCATCCTCTTTCAACCAGAAATTCCGCCGAATACCGGCAACGTTATCAGGCTGTGCGCCAACAGCGGCTGCCACCTGCATTTGATCGAGCCGCTGGGTTTCGAAATGGACGACAAGCGCCTGCGCCGCGCCGGTCTCGACTATCACGAATACGCCACCCTGCAACGCCATGCCGACCTTGCCAGTTGCCTGGAAAGCCTCGGCCAGCCGCGCCTGTTCGCCTTCACCACCAAGGGCTCGCGCCCCTTCCATGACGCCAGCTTCCAGGAGGGCGACGCCTTCCTGTTCGGCCCCGAGAGCCGGGGCCTGCCGGCGGACGTGCTGGACGCCCTGCCCGGCGAACAGCGCCTGCGCCTGCCCATGCGCGAAGGCTGCCGCAGCCTGAACCTGTCCAACACCGTGGCCGTTGCGGTCTATGAAGGCTGGAGACAGTTGGGGTTCAAGTAGAGCCGGGGGTTCGCGGGCAAGCCCGCTCCTACAGGTTTTGCCCGAGCATGAAAAAAGCGCCGTTACAGGCGCTTTTTTCGTACCGCAACCAGCACTTACTGAACGGTGTTTTCGCCAGCGGACTGCAGGCGTTGCAGCTCTTGGGCGTACAGCGCATCGAAGTTCACCGGGGCCAGCATCAGCGCCGGGAACGAACCGCGGGTCACCAGGCTGTCCAGCGCTTCACGAGCGTAAGGGAACAGGATGTTCGGGCAGAAAGCACCCAGGGTGTGGCTCATGGAAGCCTCATCCAGGTTCTTGATCAGGAAGATACCGGCCTGCTGGACTTCAGCGATGAAGGCCACTTCGTCGCCGTTCTTCACGGTCACGGACAGGGTCAGCACCACTTCGTGGAAGTCGGCTTCCAACGCTGTCTGGCGGGTATTGAGGTCCAGGCCGACGCTAGGTTCCCACTGCTGACGGAAGATCGCCGGGCTTTTCGGCGCTTCGAAGGACAGGTCACGCACGTAGATACGCTGCAGGGAGAATTGCGGTGCGCTTTCGTCGTCGGCAACGGTGTTCTGTTGGTCAGTCATCTCAGAGTCCTTCTTGATCTTGGGTCTATAGGGTTGGGAATTTCAGGCCGCTAGCAGCGCGTCGAGCTTGCCGGCACGCTCCAGGGCGAACAAATCATCACAGCCACCTACGTGGGTGGCGCCGATCCAGATCTGCGGCACGGACGTACGCCCGGCCTTCTGGGCCATCTCGGCGCGTACCTGGGGCTTGCCATCGACCTTGATCTCTTCGAAGGCTACGCCTTTGCTCGCCAGCAGATGCTTGGCGCGCGAGCAGTAAGGGCAGTAATCACTGGAGTAGACGATGACCTTGGACATTACTTCACCAATGGCAGGTTATCGGCCTTCCAGCTGGCCACGCCGCCGGACAGCTTGGCCGCGGTGAAACCGGACTTGAGCAGCTCGCGGGCGTGGGTGCCGGCGTGCTGGCCCTGGGCGTCCACCAGGATGATGGTCTTGGACTTGTGCTTCTCCAGCTCGCCTACACGGGCGGCCAGCTTGTCCTGGGGAATGTTCAGTGCACCGACGATATGGCCGGCGGCATAGTCCTTGGATGGACGGATATCGATCACGACGCCCTGCTCGCTGTTGACCAGCGCGGTCAGTTCACGGGTGCTGAGGCTGCGGCCACCGCGGCTCAATTCATGAGCGATCAACAGAGCCAGCAGGATGGCGAAGGCGCCGACGAGCAAGTAGTGTTCAGTGGCGAATTGAATCAGGTGAGCAACCATCTAAGGAGGTTCCAGGGCGTTAAAATGTCGGCCAGTATACACAGCCCTCCGGGTCGACCAAACCCCGCCCGGCGGTGACTCCACCGGAACTTCGCTTTAAACTGCCACTCCCTTTTTCAACACCTCCCTTTCATCTCTTTCCTATCCAGCCACGAGTGGACGCCATGACTACCACGCCTAAACCTTTGGTCCTGATGATTCTGGATGGCTTCGGTCACAGCGAAAGCCACGAATCCAACGCCGTCTATGCGGCCAAGAAGCCGGTCCTGGACCGCTTGTGCGCCAGCATGCCCAACGGCCTGATCTCGGGTTCGGGCATGGATGTCGGCCTGCCGGACGGGCAGATGGGCAACTCCGAAGTCGGCCACATGAACCTCGGCGCCGGCCGCGTGGTGTACCAGGACTTCACCCGGGTGACCAAGGCCATCCGTGACGGTGAGTTCTTCGAGAACCCGACCATTTGCGCGGCCGTGGACAAGGCCGTGGATGCCGGCAAGGCGGTGCACATCCTCGGCCTGCTGTCCGACGGCGGCGTGCACAGCCACCAGGACCACCTGATCGCCATGGCCGAACTGGCCTTCAAGCGCGGCGCCGAGAAGATCTACCTGCATGCCTTCCTCGATGGCCGCGACACCCCGCCCAAAAGCGCCCAGTCGTCCATCGAACTGCTGGACGAAACCTTCAAGACCCTGGGCAAGGGCCGCATCGCCAGCCTGATCGGCCGTTACTTCGCCATGGACCGCGACAACCGCTGGGACCGTGTGGCCCAGGCCTACAACCTGATCGTCGACGGCCAGGGCCAGTTCAACGCCGCCACCGCCCAGGAAGGCCTGCAAGCCGCCTACGCCCGTGAAGAGAGCGACGAATTCGTCAAGGCCACCACCATCGGCGAACCGGTCAAGGTCGAGGACGGCGATGCCGTGGTGTTCATGAACTTCCGCGCCGACCGTGCACGGGAGCTGACCCGGGTCTTCGTCGAAGACGGCTTCAAGGACTTCGAACGCCCACGCCAGCCTAAGCTGGCCGGCTTCGTCATGCTCACCCAGTACGCCACCAGCATCCCCGCGCCATCGGCCTTTGCCCCGGGCAGCCTGGAGAACGTGCTGGGCGACTATTTGGCGAAAAACGGCAAGACCCAACTGCGCATCGCCGAGACCGAGAAGTATGCCCACGTCACCTTCTTCTTCTCCGGTGGCCGCGAAGAGCCGTTCCCGGGCGAGGAGCGCATCCTGATCCCGTCGCCGAAAGTCGCCACCTACGACCTGCAGCCGGAAATGAGTGCCCCGGAAGTCACCGACAAGATCGTCGACGCCATCGAGCACCAGCGTTATGACGTGATCATCGTCAACTACGCCAACGGCGACATGGTCGGTCACAGCGGCGTGTTCGAGGCGGCGGTCAAAGCCGTGGAATGCCTGGACCTGTGCGTCGGACGTATCGTCGACGCCCTGGAAAAGGTCGGCGGCGAAGCCCTGATCACCGCCGACCACGGCAACGTCGAGCAGATGTCCGACGAATCCACCGGCCAGGCCCACACCGCCCACACCACCGAGCCGGTGCCATTCATCTATGTCGGCAAACGCGCCTTGAAAGTCCGTGAAGGTGGGGTTCTGGCGGACGTGGCGCCCACCATGCTCAAGTTGCTGGGCCTGCCCAAGCCCGCGGAAATGACCGGCACGTCGATCCTGGTGGACCCGGCGCACTGATCCCTCCAGCTCGCCATTGCAGGCAAAAACGCCCGATGCAACCGTCGGGCGTTTTTCATGGTGGCCTTGCACAGGGCGAATCAGGGCGATGGAAGTAAAAGCAGACAAGCGTCGGGCACTTATTGAATAATGATTATCGTTATCAATAACAGCAGAGAGAATCTCCATGAACAAGACGGCTACGCTGCTTCTGGCCTCCCTCCTGTCAGGCTGTGCAAGCCAGATTCCTGCTCAACAGCCGGTGGATGCCAGTGCCCTCGCACAGCAACACAGCCCGGTGGAAATGGATGCTCAGACCGCCAATAAATTGAAAGCACTGCTGAAGATCCAGCCTCCTCGGGGCTCTACCGACATAGGCCAGATGAACGACCTGATTTCCCGGGAGTTCCTGCACACGCCTTACGCGGCAAACCGGCTGCACGGCTCCGCAACCCTGGCCGAGAAGCTGGTGGTCGACTTCAGGGGCCTGGACTGCTTCACCTACCTGGATTACGTCGAGGCCTTGCGCCAGTCCAGCGACGAGGCCGGCTTCATCAACAACCTGGTGCAGATTCGCTACGTGAACGGCGATATCAACTTCCTCAACCGCCGCCACTTCTTCACCGATTGGGCCCATGCCGGGCAACCCATGGCCGAGGATGTGACCGCCCAGCTGAGTGCGAACGCGGTGACCGTGGCCAAGCGCCTCAATCAAAAGGCCGATGGCGGCCGCTACCTGCCCGGCCTGCCCGTGGCCGAACGCGACATCACCTACATTCCCAGCGCATTGATTGACCAGCATCTGCTCAGCCACCTGCGAACCGGCGACTACATCGGCATCTATACCCACCTCTCGGGCCTGGACGTCACCCATACCGGGCTGTTCATCCAGACGGCCCAGGGCCCCGTCCTGCGCAACGCCTCCTCGAAAAAGGACCAGGGCGCGGTGATCGACTCACCCTTCATGGAGTACGTGCACAACGTCCCGGGAATCGTGGTCCTGCGGGCCCGGCAAGACAGCCAGGCCAGCCAGGATGCCTCGGCCGCGAAGGCCGGCACCCAGGCGCTGCTGCATCAGGCTCGCTCGCCCGCACAAGGTTGATCGGCGCCGCCGCCCCAGGCCACGGCGGCGGCACGCTGATAGCAAATGGCCCAATAACGGCCCGGAAACGGCTTTTTATGACGAACGCCTCAAAGCAGTTGGCTTTGAGGCGTTTTTTTTGCAGCGATGGGCGGGCATACTAGGCCGTCCCTTTCCCTGGTGTCGCCCGCCTCTATGCTTCGCGCCCTGATTACCCTTGCTCTGATCTGCCTGCTCCAACCGGCTTTCGCCGACGAGCGCGCGCAAACCCAACAACAGTTGGACGCCACGCGTCAGGACATTGCCGAGCTGAAAAAGCTGCTGGGCAAGCTGCAGGAAGAGAAGTCCGGGGTGCAGAAAGAACTGCGCGGCACCGAAACCGAGATGGGCAAGCTGGAAAAGCAGGTCGAGGCCCTGCAAAAAGAGCTGAAGAAAAGCGAATCCGAGCTGCAGCGACTCGATGAGGAGAAAAAAAAACTCCAGAGCGCGCGCACTGAACAGCAGCGACTGATCGCCATCCAGGCCCGCGCGGCCTACCAGAACGGGCGCCAGGAATACCTCAAGCTGCTGCTCAACCAGCAGAACCCGGAAAAATTCGCCCGCACCCTGACCTATTACGACTACCTGAGCCAGGCACGCCTGGAGCAGTTGAAGAATTTCAACGAGACCCTGCGCCAGCTGGCCAATGTGGAAAAGGACATCTCCCTGCAGCAGGCCCAGTTGCTGGTGCAGAAAAGCAGCCTAGACACCCAGCGCGAAGAACTCGACAAGGTGCGCAAGGAGCGCCAGCTGGCCCTGGCCAAGCTGAACAACGATGTGAAGGCCCGTGACGACAAGCTCAAGGCCCGCGAACAGGACCAGGCCGACCTGGCCAAGGTCCTGAAAACCATCGAGGAAACCCTGGCACGCCAGGCTCGCGAGGCAGAGGAAGCGCGGCAGAAAGCGCTGATCGCCCAGCAGGAAGCCGAAAAAAAGCGCTTGCGTGAGGCCCAGGCCGACGCCAGCGATGAGCCGCGCAAACCCGCAAGATCAAGCCCTGGAGCCCTGGTTTCCAGCGCCGGCCCTTCCTATGGCGGGGCATTTGCTTCAGCCCGGGGAAAACTTCCATGGCCCGTTGATGGTCGACTACTGGCACGCTTTGGTGAAACCCGTGGCGACGACTCCCGCTCCAAGTGGGACGGCGTGATGATCAGCGCCGCCGCCGGCAGCCAGGTGCACGCCGTGCACGGTGGCCGGGTAGTGTTCGCCGACTGGCTGCGCGGCGCCGGCCTGCTGGTGATCCTCGATCACGGCAACGGTTACCTGAGCCTCTACGGACACAACCAGACGCTGCTCAAGGAAGCCGGCGACGTGGTCAAGGCCGGAGAGTCCATCTCCACCGTCGGTAATAGTGGCGGACAGGACACTCCTGCGCTGTACTTTGCAATTCGTCAGCAGGGCCGCCCCAGCGACCCGGCACAGTGGTGCCACGCGCAAGGATAAGCGCTGCATCTAAATTAGGAGTTCGTTCGACATGCTGCATTTGTCCCGCCTTACCTCGCTGGCCCTGACGATCGCCCTGGTGATCGGAGCGCCTCAGGCGTTTGCCGCCGAAACCGCTCAAGCAGCAACCGCCGCGACCACCAAGGCGCCCTTGCCGCTGGAAGAGCTGCGCACCTTCGCCGAGGTCATGGACCGCATCAAGGCCGCGTATGTCGAACCCGTAGACGACAAGACCCTGCTGGAGAATGCCATCAAGGGCATGCTCAGCAACCTCGACCCGCACTCTGCCTATCTGGGCCCGGAAGACTTCGCCGAACTGCAGGAAAGCACCAGCGGCGAATTCGGCGGCCTGGGCATCGAAGTCGGCGCCGAGGACGGCTTCATCAAGGTGGTCTCGCCCATCGACGACACCCCGGCATCCAAGGCCGGGATCCAGGCCGGCGACCTGATCGTCAAGATCAACGGCCAGCCGACCCGTGGCCAGACCATGACCGAAGCCGTGGACAAGATGCGCGGCAAGATCGGCCAGAAGATCACCCTGACCCTGGTGCGCGACGGCGGCACGCCGTTCGACGTGACCCTGGCCCGCGCCACCATCCAGGTGAAAAGCGTGAAGAGCCAGCTGCTGGAGTCGGGCTACGGCTACATCCGCATCACCCAGTTCCAGGTCAAGACCGGCGAGGAAGTCTCCAAGGCCCTGGCCAAGCTGCGCAAGGACAACGGCAAGAAGCTCAACGGCATCATCCTCGACCTGCGCAACAACCCGGGCGGCGTGCTGCAAGCCGCGGTGGAGGTGGTCGACCACTTCATCACCAAGGGCCTGATCGTCTACACCAAGGGCCGCATCGCCAACTCCGAACTGCGCTTCTCCGCCACCGGCAAGGACGAAAGCGAAGCCGTGCCGATGGTGGTGCTGATCAACGGCGGCAGCGCCTCGGCTTCGGAGATCGTCGCCGGTGCCCTGCAGGATCAGAAGCGCGCAGTACTGATGGGCACTACCAGCTTCGGCAAGGGCTCGGTGCAGACCGTGCTGCCGCTGAACAACGACCGGGCGCTGAAGATCACCACCGCGCTGTACTTCACCCCCAACGGCCGCTCGATTCAGGCCCAGGGCATCGTTCCGGACATCGAAGTGCGCCGCGCCAAGATCACCAGCGAATCCCAGGACGGCGAGTACTTCAAGGAAGCCGACCTGCAGGGCCACCTGGGCAATGGCAACGGCGGCGCCGACAAGCCCAGTGGTGCAGCGAGCAAGGCCAAGCCGATGCCGCAGGACGACGACTACCAGTTGGCCCAGGCCCTGAGCCTGCTCAAGGGGCTGAGCATCACCCGCGGCAAATGATTGAACCCTTCGCCGGCAAGCCGGCTCCTACAGGAGCCGGCTTGCGTAGGAGCTGGCTCGCCAGCCAAGCGCCCGCCAGGGTGCCCATCCCCCTAAAGGCCTGATCCCGATCCCCATGATTTCCCGCTGCTCACTGCTGTTGCGCTCGCTCCAGGCCCCGCTGCTCACCCTGCTGTGCCTCTTGCCCCTCGCGACCCAAGCCGCCGAACCCACAGCCGCTGCGCCCAAGGCCTACCTGAGCCTGATCATCGACGACCTCGGCCAGAACCTGCCCCGTGACCGTCGCGTACTGGCCCTGCCCGGCCCGGTCACCACGGCGATCATGCCCGACACGCCCCACGCTGCCGAATTTGCCCGCGAGGCCCATCGCGCCGGCAAGATCGTCATCCTGCACATGCCCATGGACCCGGCCACCGGGCCGTTCGCCTGGCACCCCGAGCTGCCCGTCGAAGAACTGCAAAAACGCCTGGACGCCGCCTTCCAGGCCGTGCCCTACACCAGCGGCATCAACAACCACATGGGCAGCCGCATGACCGCCCAGCCCCAGGCCATGGCCTGGCTGATGGCCGACTTGCAGCGGCGACACAAATTCTTCGTCGACAGCCGCACCAGCGCCCAGACGGTGGCCGCCGCCGAAGCGCAGAAGATCGGCCTGGCCAGTGTTTCCCGGGATGTGTTCCTGGATGACGAACGTACCGAAGCGGCGATCAGCCAACAGTTGCAGACCGCGATCAAACTGGCGCGCAAACAGGGTTCGGCGGTGATGATCGGCCACCCTTATCCACAGACCCTGGCAGTGCTCGAACGTGAGCTGCCCAGGCTCAAGGCCCAGGGCATCGAGTGGATCGATATCAAGTCGATGATCAGCCTGCGCAGCAATAAGGCCATGGCCGGGCATGGCAAGAACGGGGTTTATCGCTAGAGGCCTTCGCCACAGGAGCTGGCTTGCCAGCGAAGCGCCTACAGGTAACGCCCCATGATCTCTTCCACCAGCCCCTCTTGGCGCATCTGGTCCAGGGCCGCCTGGAGCTTGGCCACCACCTCATCGGAGACGTCCTTGTTCAGGGCCAGGTACAGCTCGGCGCTGTTGAAGCGCAGCACGGTCTTGAGGCCGCTGATGCCCTCCTGCTTGGCCAGGTAGCGCCCGGCCGGGTCGCCGGTGGCCCAGAGGTCGATCTGCCCCGCCACCAGCTTCCTGGCATTGTCCTGGTCCCGCAGCACCACCTGGGGTGCCAGGCCCTGCTTGGTCAGGGTCTCGGCAATGGCATCGCCCTTGTAGGCGCCGATCTTGTACTTGCGCGCCTGCTCCAGGGATTCGAGGCTGATGGTGCTGCCGGCCTTGGCCAGCATGATCCAGTCATCCGGGCCAATGGGGCCGACCCACTTGAAGAGCGGCTCGCGGTCCGGCAGGCGCGCCATGACGAACACACCATAGCCCGGCTGTTCCAGCGCCATCTTGTAGATACGCTCCCAGGGGAAACGCAGGGTCAGGCTGTAATTGATTCCGGCACGCTTGAACATTTCGCGGACGATATCCACGGCGATGCCGTCGATATTCTCGCCCTGGGCGAAGTTCTTGCCGTTCTTGGCCATGTTGTAGGGAGGGAAGTTTTCCGTCAGCAACACCAGGGAGGTGTCGGCGGGTTCATCAGCGCGGGCGAGGCCGCAAAGAACAAGCGAAGCGCTGGCGACAACCACTAGAAGACGTTTGAACATGACGGGCTACCGGAATCCATGGCGTGCTCAAGAGTGCCGTGAGCACGCCATGCTGTCCAGTGGCTACCGCACAACAATCCCGCGCTGAGCCATATAGGCCTTGGCCTCGGGAACCGTGTATTCGCCGAAGTGGAAAATGCTCGCCGCCAGCACTGCGCTGGCATGGCCTTCAATGATGCCGTCGGCCAGGTGCTGGAGGTTGCCGACACCGCCGGAGGCGATCACCGGAATCCCCAGGGCATCGCTGATGGCCCGGGTCACGCCCAGGTCGAAGCCGTTTTTCATGCCGTCCTGATCCATGCTGGTGAGCAGGATCTCGCCGGCACCCAGGCCTTCCATCTTCTTCGCCCACTCCACCGCGTCCAGCCCGGTGGGCTTGCGCCCGCCATGGGTGAAGATTTCCCAGCGCGGGGTTTCACCCGGGCCGGAGACTTTCTTCGCGTCAATGGCGACCACGATGCACTGGGAGCCGAAGTGCTGCGCCGCTTCGCCGACGAACTCGGGATTGAACACTGCTGCGGTGTTGATCGAAACCTTGTCCGCACCGGCATTGAGCAGGTTGCGGATGTCCTGCACGGTGCGCACACCACCGCCCACAGTCAGCGGGATGAACACCTGGCTGGCCATGCGCTCGACGGTATGGAGGGTGGTATCGCGTCCATCGACGCTGGCGGTGATGTCGAGGAAGGTGATTTCGTCGGCACCCTGCTCGTCGTAGCGACGGGCGATTTCTACCGGGTCACCGGCATCGCGGATGTTCTCGAACTTGACGCCCTTGACCACCCGGCCGTTGTCCACGTCCAGGCAAGGGATGATGCGTTTGGCCAGTGCCATGGCGAATCCTCAGCCTTGGTACGAATCGCAGAAAGCCTGGGCTTCTGCAACATCGAGGGTGCCTTCATAGATCGCGCGGCCAGTAATGGCGCCGATGATTCCTGGCGCCTTGGCATCCAGCAGGGCCTTGATGTCGCCCAGGTTGTGGATACCGCCGGAAGCGATCACCGGGATCTTGGTGGCCGCCGCCAGGGCTGCGGTGAAGGGAACGTTGCAACCCTGCATCATGCCGTCTTTGGCGATGTCGGTATAAACGATGGCGGACACGCCGTCGGCTTCGAAGCGCTTGGCCAGGTCGATGACCTGCACGCTGCTGACTTCAGCCCAGCCGTCGGTGGCGACGAAACCGTCCTTGGCGTCCAGGCCGACAATCACCTTGCCGGGGAACGCGCGACAGGCCTCGGCGACGAACTCCGGCTCCTTGACCGCCTTGGTGCCGATGATCACGTAGCTCACGCCGGCCTTCACATAGTGTTCGATGGTTTCCAGGGAGCGGATGCCGCCACCGATCTGGATCGGCAGGTTCGGGTAACGCTTGGCGATCGCGGTGACCACCTCGCCGTTGACCGGCTGGCCTTCGAAGGCACCGTTCAGGTCCACCAGATGCAAGCGCCGGCAACCCCCTTCAACCCATTTGGCGGCCATGCTCACCGGGTCATCGGAGAACACCGTGGAGTCTTCCATGCGGCCTTGGCGCAGACGCACACAGGCGCCGTCCTTGAGATCGATAGCGGGAATAATCAGCATCTGGCAAACCTTCAAGTTCGATTGTTCAGCTTCACTCGGAAATCAGTTTTTCTCGAGCGCCCACAGGTCGCTTTCGATGCTTTCGAACCTCTCCTTGAGGTGCGCCTGCACATCGAAAATCGCCCGGTTGTAATAGTGCGGAGCAATTTCGCGGGTAAACAGTTCAAGAACCTCCGCCGCTTCGAACGAGCCCAGCTCGAGCTCGAACCGATCCTCCAGGAAACGCTTGATCTTGTGCGTCGCCTCGCTCTCCTGTTCGGCAGTGAGGCTCAGGATCGGCGGCTTGGGTTTCTTGATCGCCATTTACCAGCGACCGTCCCAGGCGGCGAAATTCTGCAGCAGCTGCAGGCCGTGGGTATGGCTTTTCTCCGGGTGGAACTGCACGGCGAAACGCGAGCCGTCGGCCAGCGCCGCGGCGAAATCCACGCCATAGTGACCGCTGCCCACCACCTGCCGCGCGTTACCGGCATTGATGTAGTAGCTGTGCACGAAGTAGAAGCGCGCCAGGTCCGCAATGTTGTGCCACAGCGGGTGATCCACCGCCTGCTTCACTTCGTTCCAGCCCATGTGCGGCACCTTCAGGTGCTCGCCATCCTCGATCAGGCCCTTGCCGAAGAACTTCACCTGGCCGGGAAACAGGCCGATGCAGTCCACGCCTTCGTTCTCTTCACTGTGGTCGAGCAGCGCCTGCATACCCACGCAGATACCGAGGAACGGACGGTCCTGGCTGACCTCGCGCACCAGGGCATCGAAGCCCAGGCGGCGGATCTCGGCCATGCAGTCACGGATCGCGCCCACTCCGGGGAACACCACCCGGTCGGCTTCGCGAATCACGCTGGCATCGCTGGTGATCAGCACCTTGCCGGCGCCCACGTGCTCCAGGGCCTTGGCCACCGAGTGCAGGTTGCCCATGCCGTAGTCGATGACGGCGACGGTCTGCATTACAGCACGCCCTTGGTCGACGGCATCTGGCCGGCCATGCGCTCGTCCAGCTCCACCGCCATGCGCAGCGCGCGGCCGAAGGCCTTGAACACGGTCTCGATCTGGTGGTGAGTGTTGGTGCCGCGCAGGGTGTCGATGTGCAGGGTCACGTTGGCGTGGTTGACGAAGCCCTGGAAGAACTCCTGGAACAGGTCGACATCGAAACCACCGACGGTGGCGCGGGTGAACGGCACATGCATCTGCAGGCCGGGGCGGCCGGAGAAGTCGATCACCACGCGGGACAGGGCTTCATCCAGCGGCACATAGGCATGGCCGTAGCGACGGATGCCTTTCTTGTCGCCGATGGCTTTGCTGAATGCCTGGCCGAGGGTGATACCGACATCCTCCACGGTGTGGTGGTCGTCGATATGCAGGTCGCCCTTGCTTTCGATGTCCAGGTCGATCAGCCCGTGCCGGGCGATCTGGTCCAGCATGTGCTCAAGGAAGGGCACGCCGATATCGAATCGGGCCTTTCCGGTGCCATCCAGGTTGATCGAGGCTTTGATCTGGGTTTCCAGAGTGTCGCGCTCGACAGATGCCTTACGTTCGGCCATCACCAGCTCCGCAAAATCATTGGGCGAAAAAGGCGAATAGTATAGGCCCCACGGCGGCTAAACAGAAACACGATGGACAATATCCTGACGGGCGCCAGCCAATGGCTGCGGGGCTGTACCTGTCATGACAACTATAGAAAACGGCTTGCCGGTGAAGGCGCCAGGCCTGGCAGGCCCGGGCACCTTGTTCGCCGGCCAGCGGGCTCCTGCGCAGGAGCTGGCTGGCCGGCGAAGCCCTTAATGGAACAGCACCGCGGTCTTCTGCAGGGTGACCCACACGCCCCACGCCAGGGGAATGCCCACGGCCAGCCAGGCAGCGATCACCAGCGGCAGGCTGGCGGATGAGGCCTTCCACTCCAGCACGACGCTGTTGTCGGCGCCCTTGTCATGGCCCAGGGCCTGCTCGGCCGCCAGTTGCTCGTCGGTCATGAAGTACTTGTCGGCCACCGGGCGCACCAGCAGGTTGCACAAAAAGCCCAGCACCAGCAGGCCGGCGAGGATGTACAGGGTGATGTCGTAAGCCGCAGCGCGCTCGACGCCGATGCTCAGCTGGTACTCGCGCAGGTAGTTCACCAGCACCGGGCCCAGCACGCCCGCCGCGGCCCAGGCGGTCAGCAGGCGACCATGGATAGCGCCCACCATCTGGGTGCCGAACAGGTCCGCCAGGTAGGCCGGCACCGTGGCGAACCCGCCGCCGTACATCGACAGGATGATGCAGAACGCCGCCACGAACAGGGCGATATTGCCCAGGTGGCCGAGGTTCGGGATCAGCGCATAAAGGGCAAAGCCCAGGGCAAAGAACACGAAATAGGTGTTCTTGCGGCCCAGGTAGTCGGAGAACGACGCCCAGAAGAACCGCCCGCCGATGTTGAACAGGCTCAGCAAACCGGTGAAGCCGGCGGCAATCGCGGCAATCTGCGCCAGTTGCCCGGCGTCCAGCTGGCTGAAGGTCAGGCCATTGCCCAGCAGCTTGCCGGCAAACACTTCCTGCAGCAGGGGCGAGGCCATGCCGAGGATGCCGATACCGGCCGAAACGTTGAGGCACAGCACCAGCCACACCAGGCGGAACTGCGGGGTCTTCCAGGCCACGTTCACGTGCACGTGGCGGTGGGTGATCATCGCATTGGCGGCTTTCTTCGCCGGTGCGGTCCAGCCCTCAGGCTTCCAGCCGGTAGGCGGAACCCGGTAGGCCAGGGCGCCACCGATCATGAACACGAAGTAGATGGCCGCCATCACCAGGAAGCTCTGCCACACGCCAACGCTGGTCGGCGTTGCAAAGTGGCCCATCAGGGCCGCCGCCAGGGGCGCACCGACCATGGCGCCGCCGCCAAAGCCCATGATCGCCATGCCGGTGGCCATGCCGCGCTTGTCCGGGAACCACTTGATCAGGGTCGACACCGGGGAGATATAGCCCAGGCCCAGGCCGATACCGCCGATGACCCCGGAGCCTATCCACATCAGCCAGATCTGGTGGGTGTAGATCCCCAGCGCCGAGATCAGCAGGCCGCCGCACCAGCACAGTGCCGAAACCACACCGGCCTTGCGCGGGCCGGCATGTTCCAGCCAGCCGCCCCAGATCGCCGCCGAGCACCCCAGGAAGATGAAGAACAGGGTGTAGATCCAGCCGAGCATGGAGATCGGCCAGTCACACTGGGACGAAAAGATCTGCGCGATGAAGCCCATGCCGGGCTCGCAAGCCACGGGCGCACTGACGCCCAGGGCCTTGGACAGCGGCAGCCAGAACACCGAAAAGCCATAGGCCATGCCGATGCACAGGTGGATGGCCAGAGCGGCCGGCGGAACCAGCCAGCGGTTGAAACCGGGCTTGGCGATGATGCGTTCTTTGGACAAGAACGCTGGCTGAGCGGACGGACTGGCCGCCGCGTTGCTAGTGCTCATGGATGTTTCCCCCAATTATTAGAATTGTTCATCGGCCACTCTTCTGCGACGACCTTGGCACACCGGCGCGGTCGTTTTATTGAGTAAAGCTCCATTTGGGCAGACGCGACATTAAGTCGCACAAGGGCGGACGAACCGCGAGAGGTTACCATTTGCGACAAACTAAAAAACCAAACTGACATCACCTTTTTTCCCGCAGCTGCTTTGCCCACAGGCCAGGCCGCTGGCCAAAAAAAACCGCTACAACGAAAAAACCTCTAACTGCAATGGGTGACCAGTCGTCAGGTTCAGAGCGCTATACTCCCCCGCTAAATTTTGAATTCGACATACAAGGACTCGCCCATGAAAGCGTTCGGCAAAATCCTGGGTCTGGTAATTCTCGGGCTGTTGCTGATCATCGTGGCTCTGGGCTTCGCCCTGACCCACCTGTTTGATCCCAACGACTACAAAGACGAGATTCGCCAGATTGCCCGCGACAAGGCCCACATCGAGCTGACGCTCAATGGCGACATCGGCTGGAGCCTGTTCCCCTGGCTGGGCCTGGAACTGCACGATGCCGGCGTCGCCACCCTGGCCAACCCGACCCAACCTTTCGCCGACCTGCAGATGCTCGGCCTGTCGGTCCGGGTGTTGCCGCTGCTGCGCCGCGAAGTGCAGATGAGCGATGTGCGTGTCGAAGGCCTGAACCTGCGCCTGACCCGCAACAAGGACGGCCACGGCAACTGGCAGGACATTGGCAAGGCCGCACCGACCGACAAGCAGGCCGAGACTCCGGCCGCCAGCACCGGCGAAGCCAGCCAACCACCAGCCGGTGCGGACAAACCCGCGCAGCCGATCCGCCTGGACATCGACAGCCTGACCGTGAACAACGCCCGGGTTGAGTACAACGATGAACAGACCGACAAGCAGTTCACCGCCGAAAGCATCCAGCTGAGTACCGGGCCGATTCACGAAGCCACCAACACCCCGGTCAAGCTCACGGCCTTCCTCGCCAGCAGCCAACCCGCAGTGCGCGTGCGCACCGAACTCAATGGCGAACTGCGCTTCGACCGCGCCCTGCAGCGCTACCAGTTCGAAGACATGCGCCTGTCCGGCGAAGCCGCCGGCGACCCGTTGCAAGGCAAGACCCTGACCTTCGCAGCCCAGGGCCAGCTGCTGCTGGACCAGGCCGCCAACGTTGCCCAGTGGACCGGCCTGAAGGTCTCCCTCAATCAGTTGCGCGCCCTGGGTGAGCTCAAGGTCAACGACCTGGACAAGACCCCGCAGATCAGCGGCGGCATCTCCATTGCCCAGTTCGACCTGGCGAGATTCGTCGACAGCATCGGCCAGACCCTGCCCGCCATGGGTGAAGGCAGCCTGAGCAAGGTCGAGCTGGTCAGCCGCCTGCAAGGCACGCCCACCAGCCTGGCCCTGGAAGACCTGAACCTGAAGCTCGACGACAGCACCTTCAGCGGCCGCCTGGCCATCGAGGACTTCGACAAGCAATCCCTGCGCGCCCAGCTCAAGGCCGACACCTTCAATGTCGACCGCTACCTGCCGCCCAAGTCCGCCGAAGCCAACAGCGCGGCATCGGCACGCAAGGCCGAAGTGCAGAGCAGCGAAGCCGATGCCATGGCCGGAGCCGGCAGCACCCCGCTGCCCAACGCACCGACCAAGGGCGCCTGGAGTACTGACCGCCTGCTGCCGGTGGAGCGCCTGAGCAAACTCGACGTCGATGCCGACCTGAACTTCGGCCAACTGACCCTGGACAAGCTGCCGATCCAGAATGCCGCACTCAAGGCCTCCGGCCAGGGTGGCCTGCTCAAGCTTTCCAGCCTGCGCGGCGAGCTGTACAACGGCAGCTTCGATGCCAGCGGCAACCTCGATGTGCGCCAGAGCACACCGCAGTTGAGCCTGCAGACCAAGATCAACCGGGTGCCGGTGGAACGCATCCTCGAAAGCCAGGGCCAGAATCCTCCGGTCAAGGGCCTGGTGACTCTGAACAGCAACCTCAGCGGCAGCGGCAACAGCCAGAAGGCATTGATCGACAGCCTCAACGGCACCGCCAGCTTCGTCATCAACAACGGCGTGCTGCTCAACGCCAATATCGAACAGCAGCTGTGCCAGGGCATCGCCGTGCTCAACCGCAAGAACCTCAGCAGCACGCCACGGGGCAAGGACACGCCCTTCCAGGAGCTCAAGGGCAACCTGACGCTGCGCAATGGCGTGGCCAGCAACCCGGACCTGAAAGTGCGCATCCCCGGCATGACGGTGAACGGCAACGGCGACATCGACCTGCGAGTGCTGGGCATGGACTACCGGGTCGGCATCATTGTCGAAGGCGACCTGCGGGATAACCCGGACCCGGCCTGCCAGGTGGGCGAGCGCTTTACCGGCATCGAGCTGCCGCTGCGCTGCCGCGGCCCGCTGGAGCTGGGGGCCAAGGCCTGCCGCCTGGACAAGGACGGCCTGGGCCAGGTAGCGGCCAAGCTGGCCGGTGACCGCCTGCAGCAAAAGATCGACGAGAAACTGGGGGACAAGGTCAGCCCGGAACTGAAGAACGCGCTCAAGGGGCTGTTCAAGCGATGAGAGCCGAGGCGTTTTCAACGGCGGTGCTGGACTGGTACGACCGCCACGGCCGCCATGACCTGCCCTGGCAGCAGGACATCAACCCGTATCGGGTGTGGGTCTCGGAGATCATGCTGCAACAGACCCAGGTCAGCACCGTGCTCAACTACTTCGACCGCTTCATGGCCTCGCTGCCCACGGTGCAGGCCCTGGCCGAAGCCCCGGAAGACGAAGTGCTGCACCTGTGGACCGGCCTGGGCTACTACACCCGGGCGCGCAACCTGCAGAAGACCGCGAAGATCGTCATGGCCGAATACGGCGGCGAGTTCCCCCGGGACGTGGAAAAGCTCACCGAGCTGCCGGGCATCGGCCTGTCCACCGCCGGCGCCATCGCCAGCATCAGCATGGGCCTGCGGGCGCCGATCCTCGACGGCAACGTCAAGCGGGTGCTGGCGCGCTTCACGGCCCAGGAGGGCTACCCCGGGGAGCCCAAGGTGGCCAGGCAGTTGTGGGCCGCCGCCGAGCGCTTCACCCCCCATAGCCGGGTCAACCACTACACCCAGGCGATGATGGACCTGGGGGCGACGCTCTGTACCCGGAGCAAGCCCAGCTGCCTGTTGTGCCCCCTGGAGCGCGGCTGCGAAGCCCACATGCTCGGCCTGGAAACCCGCTACCCGATCCCCAAGCCACGCAAGGAAGTGCCTCAGAAGCGCACCCTGATGCCGATGCTGGCCAACCGCGAAGGCGCCATCCTGCTTTACCGGCGGCCCTCCAGCGGCCTCTGGGGCGGGTTGTGGAGCCTGCCGGAGCTGGATGGCCTGGACGACATCCAGCACCTGGCCCTGCAGCACTCCCTGGAACTGGGCCAGCAACAGCAAATGCCCGGGCTGGTGCACACCTTCAGCCACTTCCAGCTGGCCATCGAACCCTGGCTGATCCGGGTCGAAGAGTCGGCCCTGCACGTCGCCGAGGCCGACTGGCTCTGGTATAACCTCGCCACCCCGCCGCGCCTGGGCCTTGCCGCCCCGGTGAAAACACTGCTCAAACGCGCGGCCGAAGTCTTGAATGCAGGAGAGTCGTCATGACCCGCACCGTAATGTGCCGCAAGTACCAGGAAGAACTGCCGGGCCTGGAGCGCCCTCCCTACCCGGGGGCCAAGGGCCAGGATATTTTCGATCACGTCTCGGCCAAGGCCTGGGCCGACTGGCAGAAACACCAGACCCTGCTGATCAACGAAAAGCGCCTGAACATGATGAATGCCGACGATCGCAAATATCTGCAGGGCGAGATGGACAAGTTTTTCTCCGGCGAGGAATACGCCAAGGCCGACGGCTACGTGCCGCCGGCTGAGTAAAGCTGTTGAAAATCGGGGGTGGAACGTAAGCGACGGTAATAATTAAACATTTTTTCAAAACTTGCTTGACGCCCCCCTGAAAAACCCGTTTAATGCGCCCCGTTGCCCAGATAGCTCAGTCGGTAGAGCAGGGGATTGAAAATCCCCGTGTCGGCGGTTCGATTCCGTCTCTGGGCACCACCTTCAGCTTTCAGGTGGTGTATGCATCACGTGAAAGCAACCAGAAAACCCGCCTAGTGCGGGTTTTTTGTTGCCTGAGATTTGGCCCTTCCCCGTATAACCTGCACCGCCAAGAGTGTTGCACCCCGGCAGAGATACCCCGCCCCCCATGACCCGACTCAAGTCGTGGCTTGCCGGCACTCTCTCAGTTTGCCAACCCTTCAGGCTGCCCCCCCCCTGTGGGGACTTAAGGGCTGCGTCAGGCCAGTTTGAAGGCAGCCCGAATCCTATCGATCCTGGCTGCCTTCACTCATTATCTGCCTGCGCCGATCAGCGGCCCCGTCTACAGCCTCCATCGCCTGCCCCTGGGCCACATCGAGCAAGGCCACGCCATCACCGAGCAGCAACGAGGCGATGTCGGCGATCTGGAACAGATCGCTGGCGTCGGCAGCTTGCGCGGTCATGCAGGACAGGCTGTTCACCAGCTTGTGGAGGACGCGTATGCGCTGATCGGCGCAGGCCAGAAGATCGAACAGCGGCACGCGGGGTAGGAAACGGTCACAAGATCCGGCCACGCCGAAGCGTGCCCGCGTACAGCTGCCATAACGCATAGACAGCAAACAACACCCAAAGCGCTGGGTGCTTCTTATGATCAGGTTCCTACACCCGGCCGCTGATTTGGCAGCGACCCGCAAAAACCCTGAATCACTCGATTCAGGACTTTTCATGCGTGCAATTGGCCATTGCCCAGACTCAGCACCGGGCAACATTCCAGCCCTCTCTCAGTAACCGTTATTCCAGTGGACGTTGAGATCACGCATGGTCGCCACGCCCATGTCGACCATGCTGCGCTGTTCCAGCCCTTTGCGGGTGGTGATGACCTGGTATCTGCCGGCCGGCAACTGCACAAAGACGATCGGGCCCACTCCGCTCAGGCTCAACAGCTGATGCCCTTGCGGGTTCTGGATCAGCACATCGACATCCGAGGTGTATTCATTCCCTGAGCCGACGGAAAAGGTCATGTGCAGGTTGTAACCCTTGGCCTGCTGAATGGCCCGCGACTCGTCCAGGCCGATGCCGCCGCTGACATAGGAAATGCCGTTCTGTTGCAGCGGCTCCAATTGCACGCCAGCCGGGTCGATCGGCTCATTGCTGGTGGAGGCGGAGCGCACGCTCACTGGTGCGGCCAATAGCAGCACCGCGATGACACCTGACAGGACACTCATAGAAAAGGACTTCATGATGACCACTCCCGGGTTCGTCTCGAACCACTGAATGGGACGCCACCGTCAGGCCTCTGGCCCCGGGACGGCAGCGCCCGGGTCTCCCCTGCTTCATCTTGAATGGCCAGGCCATGTCTCAGGCCAGAAGCCGAATGAAAACCCTCGCTCGCCTTGTGCAACCAGGCTCGCCCATAGCTCCTGCTATTGAGTGTAAAACCTGACACAGGGCGGTTTAGATCGATTCGGCGTGAGGCCTTTAACCAAAGGTACCTAGGCTAGGGGACCAGCCCCTCGGCTCGGAGCCTGCGCCGCCTGCCAATGCCTCATCTCCTCGGCGATGAAGTGCTGCACCAGATCGCTGTACATCTTCTCGATGGCATCCGGGTTCAGGCCTTCGGCCGCCGCCCAATCGCGACGAGTGGCCAACATGGCTTTGAAACGCTCCTCGGCGCGCACGGTGGCCGCCGAGGTCTTGAATTTCGATGCCGCCAGTACGTACTGGAAGCGCGCGCCGAGCAAGGCGATGACCGCTCGATCCAGGGCATCGATTTCCCGGCGGATATCGTCCATGCCCTGGCATTGTTCCGGGCTCATCTGGTTCTTCACTTCCATGCTCAAGGCTCCACCGACGAATAGGGATACCCGGGCTCGACCGGGCCCGGATTATTCCCATGGGCCCGCCTGGGAGTAAAGTTGCAGGCATCCGCCCATCCGGGCGCAAAGGAACTGCTCTCGTGAACCAGAAACGAACCCGAGTCCGCCTGCCCCATCCCCAGCCCGGCAAGACCCGCAGCGGGGCCTGGTTTTTTTTGCTGATCGGCAGCGTGCTGCTGGCACTGACTGCGCTGCTGGGCTGGACCCTGGTAAGCGCGCTGCTGGACGGGCAGATCGTCACCAGCAACCGTGCCGGGCCGAAGCTCGCCTACAGCCAGGCGTTGCAGCCCACCAAGTTTTATATCGAGCTGCTCTGGCAGGGCACCAGCACCCTGTTGCTAGGAGCCCTGGCAGTTGCCGCGCTGTGGATCGCCCGGGTATTAATGGGCGCACAAAAAAATCGTCGCTGAACGCCTGGGGTCGCTCCGGCCCGTTACAGCCGCCAAGGAACAACCGCCCATGTCCCTGCTGTCCTCGCCCGACCTGCCTGCCGCCCGCCCCGCCACTGCCGAGCCGGCGCCCGGCCCCAGTGAACGCTTCAGCGAAGTGGCGGCGGACGGTTTCCGCCTTGGCGGCTTCAGCTGGCGCCACGCGCAAGCCGATCCGGCGCGCGCAGTGGTGATCATCAACGCCGCGACCTCGGTGCGCTGCCGCTATTACTTTCGCTTCGCCGACTACCTGTTCGCCAACGGCTTCGACGTGATGACCTACGACTACCGCGGCATCGGCGAGTCGCGCCCGGCCTCGCTCAAGGGGCTCAAGGCATCCTGGTCGGATTGGGGCGCGCTGGATTTCGAAGCCATGCTGCAACGCGCCCGGCGCGAGTTTCCCGGGCAACCGATCGACGTGGTGGGCCACAGCTTCGGCGGCTGCGCCCTGGGCCTGGCGGCCTCCGCCGGGGTGATCCGCCGCGCGGCCACCATGGGCGCGCAGTTCGCCTACTGGCGCGACTACGTGCCCGCCCAGCGCTGGCGCATGCTGGGCAAGTGGCATGTGCTGATGCCCCTGCTGACCCGCCTGTACGGCTACTTCCCCGGCAAGCGCCTGGGCTGGATGGAAGACACCCCCGCCGGGGTGGTCCGCGACTGGGCCACCCCGCACCCACGCTACGAAGGCCGCCCCAGCGGCCGCAGGCTGGCCGCAGAGCGCAGTGGGCAGCCCTTCGCCCAGGTCAGCGCCCCGATCCTCGCCATCAGCGTCAGCGACGACCCCTTCGGCACCGTGGCAGCCATCGAGCGGCTACTGGGCTACTTCGACAACAGCACGCGCACCCATTGGCGCATTCGCCCCGAGGACATCGGTGAGGTCGAGATCGGCCACTTCGCCTTCTTCCACAGCCGCTTCGAAAGCCGGCTCTGGCCGCTGCTGCTGCACTGGCTGCAGCACGCAAGCCCGGCCCCGAACAGCCCGGGGCAAGAGCTGACGCCGGGGCGCTGATCAGGCAAAGGCGTTGATGAACCAGGTGATCAGCGGGATCGCCACGATGTCGATCAATACCGCACCGCACAGCGGCACGATGATGAAGGCCTTGTAGGAAAAGACCTTGTAGTGATCACAGATCGCGCCCATGTTGGCCACCGCATTGGGCGTGGCCCCCAGGCCGTGGCCCATGAAGCCGGCACACAACACCGCCGCGTCGTAGTTGCCGCCAAACAGGCGGAACAGCAGGAACACGCACAGCAGCACCATCACCAGCACCTGCACCACCAGGATCACCAGCAGCGGCAGGCCGAGCTGTTCCAGTTCCCAGAACTTCAGGCTCATCATGGCCATGGTCAGGAACACCCCCAGGCATACGTCGCCCAGGGTGCTCACGGCGCTGTCGGGGATGTCGATGATCCGCGCCCGGTCATTGAGATTGCGCAGGATGATCGCCACGAACATCGCCCCCACGTAGCTTGGCAGGACGATGCCCAGGTGCTCGTTCAGCGCGCTGCCGATCCAGAAACCCAGCACCATGATCAGCAGAATGCAGGTCAGCAGGCGCAGCAGGGTCGGGGCATCCAAAGGCGCCACCGAACCCTGGGCAGCGCTTTCCAGGTGCTGCAGGGTACTGACCTGATCGGCCTGGATCTGCAGGCGGTTGCGCTCGATCAGCCAGCGCGCCAGCGGGCTGCCCAGCAAGCCGCCGGCAACCATGCCGAAGGTGGCCGAGGCCAGGGCCGCCGTGGTGGCCCCCACCGCCCCGAGGTTTTCCGCGATCGGGCCAAAGGCCGCCGCCGCGCCAAAGCCACCCTCCAGGGACACCGCACCGGCCATGATGCCCAGCAGCGGGTCGATGCCCAGCGCCTTGGCGGCACCGACCCCCACCAGGTTCTGCAGCAGCGCCAGGGACCAGCAGGCCCCCAGGTAGACGAACAGGATCTTGCCGCCACGACGCAGCAGGCCGAGGCTGCCCCCCAGGCCCACGGTGGTGAAGAACGCGACCATCAAGGGCGTCTGGATCGCGGTGTCGAGCTTGATCGCCAGCAGTTGCTGATCGCGCAGCAGCCAGACGATCAGGGCAAAGCCGAAACCGCCGATCACCGGCGCCGGGACACAGAGCTGGGTCAGCCAGCGGCTGCGTTTCTTCAGCTGGGCTCCCACCCCCAGCAGGATCAGGGCCAGCGCCAGGGTGGTCAGCGCGTCCAATTCAAAAGTCGGCATGGCAAACATCTCTTCTTGTCATTGTGGTGTTGCGCGGCGAGGGGCATGCCCCTCAGTGAATCAGGCTGGCCAGCAGACGCGCGGCCACACGGGCGGTGCGCTGGTCCTGGTCGAGCCCGGGATTGAGTTCGGCAATGTCGGCCACGCGCAATTTGCCGCTGGCCCGAGCACGGCGTACCAGGTGCTCGACCACCTGCACATCCACCCCGTGGGCCGAGGGCGCGCTGACGCCGGGAGCCTGGCTGGCTGGCAGCACATCCAGGCACAGGGTCATGTAGAGCACGTCGATACCGTCGAGAAAAGCGTCCAGGCAGGCCTCGACTGCCGGCAGGTTCCAGCCCTGCATCTGCCGGTCCAGCAGGTAGCGCACATCGAGTTCCCGGGCTTGCTCGAACAGCGCCTGGGTGTTGCTCAACTCGCTGACCCCCAGGCAGCAATACTCGAAAGGCATGCCGGCCTGCCGGCAGTATTCGGCGATCTGCCGGAACGGCGTACCGGAGCTGCTTTGCGGCGCATGGCGCAGATCGAAGTGGGCATCGAAATTGAGAATGCCGATGCGCGGGCAGGGCTGTTGGCGGCGCAGGTGATCGGCCAGGCCACTGAAGCTGGCAAAGGCGATTTCATGACCACCGCCCAGCCCCAGGGCCAGGTGCCCCTGTTCGAGCAACAGGCCGAGGCGCTCGGCGTAGCGTTGCTGGGCGCTTTCCAGGTGGTGGTCGGTACAGGTCACGTCCCCTGCGTCGTACAGCGGGCCGGTGCCGTGCCAGGCCAGGTTGGCCAGGGCCGCGCGCAAGGCTGCCGGGCCCTGGCTGGCACCGGTGCGCCCCTGGTTGCGCTTGACCCCTTCGTCACAGGCCAGCCCGAGCAAGGCGATACCCGCCGGCTGCTGTTCGGCCCAGGGCTGCACCCACTGGTGCCAGCGCCGGGCGGCAAGGCCTTCGGCCAGGTCGATACGACCCTGCCACAGGTGCATGGGGGCGGTGCTGATCATGGTCTTGCTCCAGTCAATTCAATCCAGTCGGGCGCTCAGGCGCTGGGCCGCTTCGCGGGTCCAGCGGATCAGCCGCTCACTGCGCTGTTCGGCGCGGAACGCCGGGGCCATGAGGCTGATGGCGCCTTGCAAGCGGTCACGGCTGTCCAGCAAGGGCGCGCTGACACCCCAGATGCCCAGATCGATCTCGCTCAGGCTCACCGCATGCCCGGCGGCGCGAATGGCCCCGTAGCTGTCCAGGTGCGCGGCGAAATCCGCCTCCTCGACGCCCTGCTGGCGCAGGATCGACAAGCACAGCTCAGGCTCCATGTAGGCCAGCAACACCTTGGCCGAGGCGCCCAGCAGCAGCGGCTGCGCCAGGCCTTTCTGGTAGCAGCAGCGCAAGGGCTGCGGGCTGTCCACCAGCTCGATGCAGATCGCCTGCCCGTTGCTTGGCACCATCAGCGCGACGCTTTCCTGGCTGAGTTCGGCCAGACGGTTGAGCTCCGGCTTGGCCAGGGTCACCAGCAGGCCTTCGCGGTCGAACTTCTTCGCCAGTTGCAGGCAAGCGGGCCCTGGCAGGTAACGGCCCTGGCCATTGTCCTGGGCCAGCCCCCAGCGCAGCAGGGTCTTGAGGTGGCGATAGGTGCTGCTCAGGGGCTGCTGCAGGTTCAGCGACAGCTCCTTGGCAGACATGGCCTCCGGGGATTGCCCCAGGGCCACGAGTATTTGCAGCAGACGGTCAGTGGGCGTGTGGTAGTGCATAGCGGCCTCTTGCAGCCATGGTGCATGGAGTTTCCCGGCAAATGAAATCAGATTCCCAGGCAGTGGGAAAAGGCTGCAAAAAACCTTTGGCACAGGTGCTGCGCCGCAATGGACCTCGGCCCATGCAGGATCGTCGGTACCCGCCTTGAGGCCTTGGCGGGTGCCAGCGCGGCGATTTGCTGGCATCCTTTCCCGCCTGACCGGCCGTTCGCCCCGAATCCGCGAGCGCCGCCCCTTTGCGCAACAAGGTAAGACGCCCATGGCATCGATCGACAAACAACACAAACGTGCCGCCCGGGCAAAGGCCAAGGCCAAGCAGAACCGCGCCAAGCGCACCGCACCGACCTCGGAGCTGGAACTGGACCCCAACGACAGCCGCATCGACTTCGAATCGGTGGACCTGACCGAGCTGTTCGTGAAGATGCGCGACGCCGAGAAAACCAGCCAGCAGGCACTGTGCACGGTCTTCCTCTCGGACCCGCTGCTGGAGCTGGTCTATGAGCAGGAGGGCGAACAGGGCGCCACGGACTTCATCCTTGCGGCGCTGATCGAATACCGTAACTGGTCCACCGAGGCCGACGAGGCCACGGCCCTGGCCTGGATCGAGTCCGAGGCCTTCCAGGCCGACTACATGGCCGCATCCCAGGCACTGTTCAGCGCCGAAGGCTGAGTTTCTTCCGGGCATGAAAAAAGGGCGCATTCAGCAATGAATGCGCCCTTTTCCGTTTCAGCCAAACAGCCTGGCGTGATGCTCAGGCGGCTTCCAGCCGAGGGATTTCCATGCCGATGCGCGAGCTGGCGAAGCTGAGGTCGCCGCTGGCGATGGACTGGGCCTTGAAGCCTGCGCCGATCAGGTCGCGTACATACAGCTTGTTGTAGATGAACATGAACACCAGGTTGCTCAGGCCGAAGGTGAACATGGCCAGCAGGAACATGATGGCAGCCCATTTCCAGTCGGCGCGGAACAGTGCCGGGATGAAGCCGAAGAAGAACACGGTCCAGGAGAAACCGACTGGCGCTTCCTTGATGGCTCCGGTGTTCGGGTTTTTGAAGATGATTTTAGTGAACGCCATGCGCGTCTCCTTGCCGCCCTTTCTTTAAGGGACCAATGGCCGGGCGATCACCATTGAACCCTGAATGCTCGTTCTTCGAGCCGGGACTGTCAGGCAGGCGCTGACACTCAGGAACCATGGCGGCTACGCAGGGAACAAGGGACAGAGGCAGAAGGCGGATTCAGGGCCCCGACAAGCATTCAATCCCTTGCAATACAGCGCTATTCCATAGCTCCTCTCACGCTGGCACGCAAGAGCTCTTATCGAAGAGCGCGCAGGCTACTATTTCGCCAGCGGGCTGTCCATGAAACGCCATGTAACAAGTCACAAATCCAGCAAAAAGGCCACCGTCAATGCTGACGGCAGCCTTTTTTGCCTTTCAGAACGCCAAACTCTCAGAGCCGGCGTCCCCTGCCGGGGCCTTCTTCAGTGCCTGGTGGTACTGCTCGGCGCTGATTTCGCTGAGTGTCGCGTAGCCGTCGTACTGATAAAAACGCTGTTTGTCGCGAGCATAGCGGTCCGCGACAAACTCCAGGCTGGCCAGGTCGATGCGCTTGGCACTCACCGGCCGCCGGCCACAGAACAGCTTGCGCGTGCCCAATTGCAGAAAGTCCGGATGAGGAACCATCACTTCCTCCGGGCTGAATTCCACCTCCAGCGGTTTGCCGGCAGCAAACATCAGTGTCGCGGTGAAGGCGTAGCTGCCCATGACGCGAGTGTGCGCCGGGTCGAGGGGCTTCTTTCTTGCGCCGTAGTAATACACCGCCCCCTTGTCCCGGGCCCAGCCATGCCCGCATGACTCGAAGCTGGCCAGATCCGCTTTGGCCATAGGCTCGGGCACCTGATAAAAGACACTGTGGCAAAAAACCCTCTGGCCATCGGTCAGGTACGGGCCGCCCAGGGCACGGTAATGATCGGCGCAGGCCGAAGAGAATCGCTCCGGCACCCGGGTCTCGGCGCGATGAAAGGGGATCAGATACAAGCCATTGGCGTCGCCACACAGGTGTGTGTCCAGCAGCTTGAAACTACCGGCATCCAGACCATTGATGGGGCGGCCATGGAAGTGCACCTGGCTCCCCAGCTCGAACCCAGAGCCGATGGAACGCAAGGCCTGGGCTGTTGACGCCGATGGTGCCTGCAAGCGATGCCACCAATAATCTTGCAACTGCGGATGCGCCTCGAAGTACGCCGACCACTCTTGCAGCATGGTGTCATCGATCACCCCATCCGAACCGAGCGGGCCGTGCCTGTCACCCACCAGCAACGGCGAATAGTTGCCTTCGCCACGCTCCAGTTGAGCCACCACAAAACTCTCTACATCCACGTCCAGCGGCTTGCTGCGCCGGTAGACGCGATGCCGGTCAGCGTAGTAGTCGAATCCCAGGTGACGGAAACTCGGGCCATCGGCACCACGCAGGCGGGTGCCATTGCAGTAGACGAACTGATCGTCCACGGCAAAGTACGGGTCCGCCGCTTCACTCTGGCTCAAGATCCGGCCACCGGCATCGAACACCGACTGAACACGGTTCAGCAGGCGGAAGTCACCGACATAGCGCAGGGTTTTTCCGGTCAGGTAATAAGCACGCCGTGCGTCCTTGGCGTAGCGCTCGTTGAGCACGCTGAAAGTCGCCAGATCGACGTTGTCGATGCGGTAGAAATACTCATAGGCGATGCTCGAGCCCTGCTGCGCCTGGACGATCACCGAATGCCCATCCGTACCCCAGCGCCAGGCCAGCATCTGGAAGCCATCCGGATTGGCAATCGGCAACGGCGAACCGTCCTTCTGATGCAGCACAACGCCGCCCCGGCAGACTTGGCCGCTGATCACTTGATAAGCCGGATGGTTGGTACCGCGTACCTGCTGCTCCGCGCTGGCGATCGCTCGGGCGCCGAGGAAGACCTTGTCCCCGTCACTGAACAGCACCGACCCCGCAGGCCAGTTTTCTGGCACCGGGTGCACAAGCGCCAGGCGCTCAGGCTGCGCGCCGTCGATCACCTCCTGCCCGTAGTCATGACAGAAGTAGGCACGGCACTGATCACGCCAATGGTCATGGCCCAGGCTCTGCAAGCCCCGACACACACGCACCGGCAAGGCTTGCAACGGGTGGTAGCCATAACGCGCGAAGTAACGGGGCAACGCATAATAATCGACCCGCGCATCACGCAGCAGGTGCCGATGAACACGATGTCGCCAGAGCGGCTCGCCCTCTACCAGGGGGGAAGCCGGGAATTGCTCGGTCGCGGCCTGGCAAGCCTGCTCAGCCGGGGTCCGCCCTTCACGCTGCAGCATGAGGTACACGTCCCGGGCTCGCTCCTCCACCAACAGGGCCCCTTCCACGAAGGCGAACCCTTGATGCCATTCGAGGTCGAGCAGTTCCCACTCGGCATCATCCATATCCAGGTCTTTCATCGCTGCATCCCAAGCTAACCGAGTGGCGGATTATCAGCAGGCGCCCCGGGTGGGTAAAGCGCCCCGTCGCCAGGCCGCGAGCGAGCCTCTGCCCGCCACCAGCAGCCCCCCCCCCCCCCCCAAAGTTGCATCCGGGCATGAAAAAGGCCGCGGTCATTTCTGAGCGCGGCCTTTTCATAAAGAGCGGAGCAAACCGTCAGTTCAGTGCCAGGGCACCATTGCGCTCGGCCTTGCGCCGACGGGCCACCATCAGGCCGGCAGCGATGACGATGACACTCAGCAGGCCAGTGGCGAGGATCTCCACCCGGTGCTCTTCCTGGAACAGCATGATGCCCAGCACCGCGACGATGAACACGATCACAGCGTAAGTCAGGCCCGGGAACAGCCACATGCGGAAGGCGATCTTCTCGCCGGCAGCCATGCGCTTGTGGCGCATGCGCAGTTGCGAGACGGCAATCACCAGGTACACCAGCAAGGCGATGGCGCCGGAGCTGGCCAGGAGGAATTCGAACACCGCCGCCGGAGCGACATAGTTGGCGAACACCGCGAGGAAGGCCGCAGCGGTGGACAGGATCACCGCCCAGTAAGGCGTGCCGCTGGCGTTGGTGCGCTTGGCGGCGGCCGGGGCATCGCCACGCTTGCCCAGGGAGAACAGCATGCGCGAGGCAGTGTAGAGCGCCGAGTTCAGGCAACTGGTCACGGCCACCAGCACCACCAGGTCAACGATCAGCTTGGCATTGGGGATGCCCATGCGGTCGAGCACGGTCTGGTAGGAGCCGACCTGGGCCAGGCTCGGGTCGTTCCACGGCACCAGGGCCACAACGATAAAGATCGATACCAGGTAGAACAGGCCGATCCGCCAGATCACCGAATTGGTGGCCTTGGAGATCTGCTTGCCCGGGTTGTGGGATTCCGCCGCGGCGATGGTGACGATCTCGGTGCCCATGAAGGAGAACATGGTGGTCAGCATGGCGGCCAGTACCGCGCCCATGCCGTTGGGCATGAAGCCCTGGGTGTCCACTAGATGCGATACGCCGCTGACCTGGCTGTTGGGGAGCAGGCCGCAGATGGCGGCGAGGCCGAGGATCACGAAGCCGATGATGGCTACCACCTTGATCAGGGCGAACCAGAACTCGAACTCACCGTAGTTCTTCACGCTGAACAGGTTGGTGGCGGTCAGCAGCAGGGTGATCACCAGAGTGAAGACCCAGATCGCCACGTTGGGGAACCAGGCATGCAGAATGGTCGCGGCAGCGTTGGCTTCCAGGGGAATCACCAGCACCCAGAACCACCAGTACAGCCAACCGATGGTGAAACCGGCCCAGTGGCCGATGGCGCGGTCCGCGTAGGTGGAGAACGATCCGGTGTCCGGCGAAGCCACGGCCATTTCCGCCAGCATGCGCATCACCAGCACCACCAGGGTGCCGGCGGCAGCATAGGCCAGCAGCACGGCGGGGCCGGCTTCGGCAATGGCGTGGCCGGAGCCGACGAAGAGGCCTGCGCCGATCACACCGGCAATCGACAGCATGGTCACATGCCGCGGCTTGAGCCCCTGTTCGAGGTCATTGGAGAGTTGCGTACCGCTCATGAAAAGCACCTTTGCAACGAAAAAAGAGTAACTCCACCCGGTCTGCATTCGTTCTCGTAAAAAGAATCCAACAGGGCGTTCTTTATATCGCACGCAAGAATTGCGCCAAAATGTTACAGAACCCCGGGCAACAAGGGTTGGCGAGCCGACCGATGGAAATCCCAAGTCATTGAGAACAATGGCATTTCGCCATTTCGTTACCGGCCGACTCACTTGCAGGACGAAATGGCGCACCAAAAACACACCCGAAAAGCAGCCGATGAGCGATTAGAGTGCAGATCCATGACCTTTGGCCCGTTAACCCTTCCAACACCCGGCCAAAGCTGGCACCATCGCGCCTTTTTTTACGCGACACCTACCGGATTTCAGGCGGATCCAGGGTTCAAACAGGCGTTCGGTTGTTGATGGGGCGACAGTCTTCTGTGCTGATGCGACAACCTGCCACACACCGTCTGTTTACCTCCGGTAGCGCTGTTGGCTGCGCTTGGAACCCTATGCTAGCTTGGCGCCTCGCCAGGAAGGCCGCCCAACAGCAGGAGCACAATGAACTCAATGAGGACCGCACATGGCTGAGGCCACGCCCGCGCTTGAAATCCGCAACTTGCACAAACGCTACGGCACTCAGGAGGTACTCAAGGGTATCTCGCTGACCGCACGCGACGGTGACGTGATATCGATCCTGGGTTCCTCCGGCTCCGGCAAGTCCACTTTCCTGCGTTGCATCAACCTGCTGGAAAACCCGCACCAGGGCCAGATCCTGGTGGCCGGCGAAGAGCTCAAGCTCAAGGCCGCGAAAAACGGCGAGCTGGTAGCCGCCGACGGCAAGCAGATCAACCGCCTGCGCAGCGAAATCGGGTTCGTCTTCCAGAATTTCAATCTCTGGCCGCACATGAGCGTGCTCGACAACATCATCGAGGCGCCACGCCGGGTGCTGGGCCAGAGCAAGGCCGAGGCCATCGAAGTGGCCGAGGCGCTGCTGGCCAAGGTCGGCATCGCCGACAAGCGCCACGCCTACCCGGCACAGCTGTCCGGCGGCCAGCAGCAGCGCGCCGCCATCGCCCGGACCCTGGCGATGCAACCCAAAGTCATCCTGTTCGACGAGCCGACCTCGGCCCTGGACCCGGAAATGGTCCAGGAAGTCCTCAACGTGATCCGCGCCCTCGCCGAAGAAGGCCGCACCATGCTGCTGGTCACCCACGAAATGAGCTTTGCCCGTCAGGTCTCCAGCGAAGTGGTGTTTCTGCACCAGGGTCTGGTAGAAGAGCAAGGATCGCCACAGCAGGTCTTCGAGAACCCGCTTTCGGCACGCTGCAAACAATTCATGTCCAGCAACCGCTAACGGAGCTACACGCATGCAGAGCTATAAGAAAATCCTCCTGGCCGCTGCCGTCACCCTGGCCTTCAGCGCCAGCGCTGCCGCCGAGACCCTGAAGATGGGCATCGAAGCAGCCTACCCACCGTTCAACAACAAGGACGCCAGCGGCCAGGTCGTGGGCTTCGACAAGGACATCGGTGACGCCCTGTGCGCCAAGATGAAAGTCGAGTGCACCGTGGTCACCTCCGACTGGGACGGCATCATCCCGGCCCTGAACGCGAAGAAGTTCGACTTCCTGATCTCCTCGCTGTCGATCACCGATGAGCGCAAGCAGGCGGTGGACTTCACCGACCCGTACTACTCCAACAAGCTGCAGTTCATCGCGCCCAAGGCCAAGACCGACTTCAAGACCGACAAGGCCTCGCTCAAGGGCAAGATCATCGGCGCGCAACGGGCGACCCTGGCCGGCACCTGGCTGGAAGACAACCTGGGCGACGACATCACCATCAAGCTCTACGACACCCAGGAAAACGCTTACCTGGACCTGACCTCCGGCCGCCTGGACGCGATCCTGGCCGACAAGTACGTCAACTACGAGTGGCTCAAGAGCGACGCGGGCAAGCCTTATGAGTTCAAGGGCGAGCCAATGGTGGAAAGCGACAAGATCGGGATTGCCGTGCGCAAGAAAGATCCACTGCGCGAGAAGCTGAACGCCGCCCTGAAAGAAATCGTGGCCGACGGCACCTACAAGAAGATCAACGACAAGTACTTCCCGTTCAGCATCTATTGATACTGACTTGCCTGACCGGTGCTCGCCCCCCTGGGCGCCGGTCCTTAGCAAAGCCATCCAGACCCCATGAATATCGATCTCTACGGATTCGGCCCGGCGCTCGCCGCCGGCGCGCTGATGACCGTCAAGCTGGCCCTCTCGGCGTTATGCCTGGGGCTGGTGCTCGGCCTGCTCGGCGCCTTGGCCAAGACTTCCCCGTACAAGCCACTGCGCTGGCTTGGCGAAACCTATTCGACCATCGTGCGCGGCGTCCCGGAACTGCTGTGGGTGCTGCTGATCTACTACGGCACGGTGAACATGATGAGCGCGCTGGGCGAGCATTTCGGCAACCCCGACCTGGCCCTCAGTCCGTTTCTCGCCGGGGTGATCGCCCTCGGGCTGTGCTTCGGCGCCTATGCCACTGAAGTGTTTCGTGGCGCGATCCTGGCCATCCCCAAGGGCCACCGCGAGGCCGGCACCGCGCTGGGCCTTTCCAAGTTTCGGATCTTCAGCCGCCTGATCCTGCCGCAGATGTGGCGCATCGCCCTGCCGGGCCTGGGCAACCTGTTCATGATCCTGATGAAGGACACCGCGCTGGTGTCGGTGATCGGCCTTGAAGAAATCATGCGCCACGCGCAGAACGCCGTGACCTTCGCCAAGCATCCCTTCACCTTCTTCATGGTCGCGGCCTTCATGTACCTGGGCCTGACCGTGCTGGCCATGACCGGCATGCACTTCCTGGAAAAACGCGCCGCCCGCGGCTTTGTGAGGACGACGTAATGGAATGGGAAGTCATCTACAAATGGCTGCCGAAGTTCATCCAGGGCGCGACGCTGACCCTGGAGCTGGTGGGCATCGCCGTGATTCTCGGCCTGCTGCTGGCCATCCCGCTGGGCATCGCCCGCTCGTCCAAGCTCTGGTACGTGCGCGCCCTGCCCTACGCCTACATCTTCTTCTTTCGCGGCACGCCGCTGCTGGTGCAGCTGTTCCTGGTGTATTACGGCCTGGCGCAGTTCGATGCGGTGCGCGACAGCTTCATGTGGCCCTACCTGCGCGACCCGTTCTGGTGCGCCACCGCCACCATGACCCTGCACACCGCGGCCTACATCGCCGAGATCCTGCGCGGCGCCATCCAGGCCATTCCCCCCGGTGAGATCGAAGCCGCGCGGGCCCTGGGCATGTCCCGGCCCAAGGCGCTGTTCTATATCATCCTGCCGCGGGCGGCGCGCATCGGCCTGCCGGCCTACAGCAACGAAGTGATCCTGATGCTCAAGGCCAGCTCCCTGGCCAGCACCGTGACCCTGCTGGAGCTGACCGGCATGGCGCGTACCATCATCGCCCGCAACTACCTGACGGTGGACATGTTCTTCACCGCCGGGGTGTTCTACCTGTTGATGTCGTTCATCCTGGTCCAGGCCTTCCGCCAACTGGAACGCTGGCTGCGGGTCGACGCCTGCCAGGGACGCTGACCCTCTCCCGCTCCCGCCAGGGAGCGGGTCTGCCCCGGACTCGACACCATGCCCGCCATCCTCCAAGGCCCCGCGCTGCTCGATCGCTTCCAGGCCCTGGACGGCTTCCTGCTTGAACACCAGGATCTCTGGCGGCCTCGTCCGTTCCAGTATCTGCACCTGCCCTGGGAAACCTCCTACCCGGAACTCGCCCAGTGGCTGCGCCAGCGCACCCTGGAAGACGCCGAGGCTGCCCACAACCACCCGGAACACCTCCAGGCACCCGCCCCCTTCGGCGAATTGGCCGCGCGCTCCGGGGCCCTGTCTGCCGTGGCCGAATGGCCCGGCCAGGCATTGCCGCCCCTGCGCCAGCGCCTCAGTGTCGACGTCCCCGGGCGCAAATGGCAGCAGATCGAAGCCTTCGCCGGCCGCCTGCACTTCACCCGGGCAACCGAGCACTGGCTCGACTGGTGTTCGGGCAAGGGCCACCTGGGGCGGCGCCTGCTGCAGCCCGGGCAACAACTGACCTGCCTGGAATACGATCCGGCGCTGGTGACCAGCGGCGCGCAGCTGAGCCAGCACCACGGCCTGCCTGCCCGGCACCTGCACCAGGATGTACTGGCCGCCGACGCCGACCGCCACCTCGATGCCCGACACACCCCAGTGGCCCTGCACGCCTGCGGCGACCTGCATGTGCGCCTGATCCAGCTGGCCAGCCAGAACGGCTGCCAGCAACTGGCCATTGCCCCTTGTTGCTACAACCGCACCAGCGCCAGCCACTATCAGGGGTTATCCACAGCGGCCCAGGCATCACACCTGCAACTGTCCCTGGAGGACCTGGCCCTGCCCATGAGCGAAACCGTCACCGCCGGCGCTCGGGTGCGGCGCCAGCGCGACAGCTCCATGGCCCGCCGCCTGGCTTTCGACCTGCTGCAGCGGCAAGTGCGCGGGGTCGATGAATACCTGCCCACCCCGTCGCTGCCCAGCCACTGGCTGGACAAGCCCTTCGCCGACTACTGCCGCGACCTTTTCGCGCTCAAGGAGTTATCCACAGTGGGCCAGCCAGACTGGCCGGCACTGGAAGCCGCCGGCTGGCAGCGCCTGGCCCAGGTGCGCAACCTGGAACTGCTGCGCGGCCTGTTCCGCCGGCCATTGGAACTGTGGCTGGTGCTGGACCGGGCATTGTTTCTGCAACAGCAGGGCTACCAGGTACGCCTGGGCACCTTCTGCCCTGCGCACCTGACCCCGCGCAATCTGCTGCTTCTGGCGGAGCGTTGAGAGCCTGCGACGGCCTGTCGCGACCTGTGGATAAGTCTGTTGATGGAATTCAATGAAAGCCCATGAAAGCCTGGCCTGGAGCCAAAAACAGAGGCTGGTCATTTTTTGTTCACAAAATAAACCGTCGAAAAAACAGCCAGTTGCGCAAGGAATGAGAAACGGTCCACAAAACCGGCCCGTCCAGGCCCTGGCAACCCATCCGTTGTGCATAAACACCTGAACGAACGGGCATAACGCCCTCTCGTCCAGGCCGTTTCCACAGGCTCTGTCACCTCCTGCCGCGGGCTATTCGTCCGCTCGCGCCGGGATCCACCATTCTTCGCCCCGGGCGGTACTGATGTACTCCGGCCAACGGAAATCGTGGGGCACCTTGAAGTCCTCGGGCAGCAGCGGCGCCTGCCAGCGACTGCCGCCGATACCGCCACCGGTGCGCTCGACGAACTCGGCCTTGGCCGCGCTGAGCAACGCCTCGTCGGTCAGCAGGTCCACCAGGGTCGCGGCAATGGTCTTGGCGGCGACCTCGATCATCGGGTCGATGGTCTGGCGGATGCCGCCCAGGGCGTTGGACACCCAATCCGGATAGACCGTCCCCGGCGGCGCACTGAGCATCGGCCGGGCCACCAGCAGGCGCACGGTGGGGCAGTGCCAGGTGTATTCCGGGTAGTCATCGGAGGTCAGGTAGTTCTGCCAGGCGGGCATTTGCAGGCGCATCTGGCGCTCGCATTCCTGGGGTTCGATCAAGGCTTCGGTGGCCGGCAGAAATGGCCGTTCCATGGCTTCGAGGCCAAGGTTGCGCTGGATTTCCCGAGCGATCTCCCGGGCTTCTTCGTCCCACTGTGGAGCACCCACCGCCGCCAGGTTGTCGTAGGTGGCCTGGGCCATGACGTGGTTGGGCAGGCCGCCCCGGGACTTGCACACCCAGGTCTTTTTCCAGCGGCAGCCGGTGGCCATGGCCGCCGCTGCGGCGTTGTTGTCCATGACCTGGGAGATGGTCTCGGCCTGCTCGATGGAATCGCAGCGCAGCAGGTACTGGATCTGCGACAGGTGCGGCGGCAGGTTGTCCGCGGTGGCCTGGCCGGCGGTGAGAATCGCCTCGTTGTAGCTCCACAGGCCGGTGAACGGCAGGGTCGAACGGCGCAGGCTTTCGTTCAGGGTGTAGAAATGCACCAGGGCGTCGTTGGCCCCCGGCGCCCGGGCCGCCAGATGGTTCTGCGGGATCGGGCTGTAGCGATCGGCGGCGATCCAGTTCTGCGGATCCTCGCAGGTAAAGCTGTAGATGTAGGCGTAGGCGATGCCGCAGTGGGTGTCCCAGGTGGTGGTGTTGTTCAGCGGCAGCATGTAGGTGGGGTGGAAACTGATGGCGGCATCCAGGTCATCGTAGTAGCCCTTGGCGGCGTGGACCGGCTTGGAGGCGCGGAGCTTTTCCGCCGGCTCGCCGAAGAACCTGATGCTGCCCTGCAGGCCGAATTCCACCATAGTCGCCTTGGCCGCCAGGGCCCCGCCGAGGGCGCTGATGCCCAGGGCCGAGTGCGGGTCGGTGTGCCCAGGAGCGAAGCGCGACAGGCCATCGCGCGGCTGCTTGCGGGTAGTGGCCGCCTGGCAGTTGCCGGGCACCGCGTCGTATTCGCCGTAGGTGGCCAGCAGCGGTCCCTGGCCCTGGGTGAAGGTGGCGCAGAAGGCCGTGGGCATGCCGCCGCTGGCGCGCTCGACGGTGAAGCCCTCGGCTTCCAGCAGTTGCACGTACCAGGCGCTGGACTTGTATTCACGAAAGGCCGGCTCGGCGTAATGCCAGATGATCTGGTGCCAGTCCGACAGTTGCTGGCGGTGGCGCTCAACCCAATCCATGGCGAATTCTTTGTAACGGGACATCCGCGGCACTCCTGGTTATCCAGGTTCCGGCCGGCCGGCGCCAGGACGCCACAGCGCCCCCACTCGGCCTGCGGGACCTCTTGTTGTTATTAGGCTTGTCCGGTCGGCTAAAGGCCGGATCGAGGCCCAGTATTGGTGAAGCGCCGATTACATCAATCGAATTTTTTAGGCGGCAATGTCAAAGTAAATTGACCAGTTTGCCGAGAGGGCGGCCCATACTGCGCCGCACTATGTGCGGAATACGAACGCCGTCGAACACAGGTTCCCTTGACCCGGAGGTTGTATGCGCTACCCCTCGATCACCGCCCTGCGCGCCCTCGACGCGGTCGCCCGGCTGGGCAGCGTCACTGCTGCCGCCCAGCAACTGAGCCTGACCCGCAGCGCCATCAGCCACCAGATCATCAGCCTGGAACAGAGCCTGGGTTTTGCCCTCACCGAACGGGTTGGGCGCGGCATCGGCCTGACCTACCAGGGCCAGTGCTATGCCCGGGAGGTGCGGCGCATCCTGGCCGACATCCAGGACGCCGGGAGGCGTTTCGACGGCCTGTCGGTGTCCGGAAAACTGCGCATCAGCTGCAACCCGGGGTTCGCCAGTTTCTGGCTGTGCAATCACATCAACGGTTTCCTGCGCCAGTACCCCCAGGTGCAGTTGCAAGTGGTCAGCCCGCGCTCCCAGGACGACACCAGCGACGCCGAAGCCGACCTGTTCATCGCCTATGGCATCGGCGACTGGCCGGGGCTGCTGGTGGAGCAGATCGTTACCCTGCGCTTCTCGCCGGTGTGCAGCCCACGCCTGATCAACGCCATCGGCGGCCTGAAGACCCCACTGGACCTCAAGGACTTCCCGCTGATCCACATGAGCGACACCAGCGACTGGCGGGTCTGGCTGGCAGCGGCGGGCGCCAGCCAGGTCAACGCCGACAGCGGCATCACCTTCTCCGATGCGCACTGTGCCCAGTCGGCCTGCATCGCCGCGCAGGGCGTGGCGATTGGCGACAACCTGCTCAGTGGCGACGCCCTGGCCCGGGGCTTGCTGGTGCGCCCGTTCGACATCAGCATCAGCGCCTTGCGCGGCTACTTCCTGGTGATCGACCCGGCCAAGGCCGAGCGCTCGGTGGTCCAGGCCTTCAGCGCCTGGTTGAAGAACCAGTTGCAGACCAGCGCCCAGCACATCTCGGACGCCCCCTCCGGCGAACCCTGAGGCGCTCGCGACTGGGAAATTTCACTCACCAATGAGACAAAAATTATTCCATTGATGTGGCGTTGCTTTTCACAATAATGAGCCGACCGCCTGCTGTTCCGACAATAAAAATTCCATAGCGCAGGCCGGCTTTGCGGGAGATCTCCGTAGTGTCCAGCAGTCCCTCGACTCAACTCAGCGCCCAAGGAATCAGCCAGTTCTACGGCAATTTCACTGCCCTGGACGGCATCGACCTCGACGTTCGCCAAGGCGAATTCCTCACCCTGCTCGGCCCCTCGGGCTCAGGCAAGACCACCCTGTTGATGATCCTCGCGGGCTTCCTCACCCCCAGCGCCGGCAAGCTGCTGGAGCGCGGTGTGGACATCAGCCGGCGGCCGGCGGAAAAACGCAACTACGGCATGGTGTTCCAGGGCTACGCGCTGTTTCCCCACATGAGCGTGGCCGACAACGTCGCCTACCCGTTGCGCATCCGAGGCGTGAAAGCCGAGGAGCGCCAGCGCCGGGTCAAGCACATCCTCGAAGTGGTGGGCCTGGGCGCCCACCTGAACAAGAAGCCGTCCGAACTTTCCGGTGGCCAGCAACAGCGCGTCGCCATCGCCCGGGCCCTGGTGTTCGAGCCGGACATGCTGCTGCTGGACGAGCCGCTCTCGGCCCTGGACAAGAACCTGCGCGAGCAACTGCAGACCGAGCTGCAACGCATTCATCGCCAGGTCGGCACCAGCTTCGTCTTCGTCACCCATGACCAGGGTGAAGCCCTGGCGCTGTCGACCCGCATCGCCATCTTCAACCAGGGGCGGCTGGCACAGATCGACACCCCGGAAACCATCTACGACCGCCCGCGCAACCGCTTCGTCGCCGAGTTCCTGGGCAAGATGAACCTGTTCCCGCTGCAAGGCATTTCCCGCAACGGCAGCCAGGCCAGCGGACGCTTTGGCGACAGCCCGCTGCAGGCCACCACGTCCGGGGAAATCAGCAGCCAGCCGCAATTGCTGGCGGTACGCCCGGAACACATGACCCTGCACACCGAGCGCCCGCAAGCCGGCGAGCACAACGTGCTGCCCGCCTGCCTCGGCGAGCGGGTGTACCAGGGCTCCAGCACCCACCTGGCGCTGAACATCAGCCCGGAACTGGCACCGGTGAACCTCTCGGTGCCCGGCGACCACCCCGGCGCCCGATTGCCCAGCGGCACCCCGGTGTGGCTGAGCTGGCCGGTACGCCACAGCTTCCTGCTGGAAGCCTGAGCCGGCCGCTCCCCCATCGCGCACAGCTCTCCCCTAACAATAATCGGCCGGCGCGCCCTGCACCGGCCTCGCGAGGACTTGCCCCATGAGCCAGCACCATCAACGCGACTGCATTGAAATCCTCATCGAAAAAGCCCGCGGCGGGCAGGTCAGCCGCCGCACCTTCCTCCAGGCCATGGGCCTGCTGGCGGCGGTGCCCCTGGCATTGCGCAGCGGTATCAGTTGGGCCGCCGACAAGCCCCTGGTGGTGGTCAACTGGGGCGGCGACGCACTCAATGCCTTTCGCAGCGCCTGGACCGACAGCTTCACCAAGAGCACCGGCATCCCGGTGCGCATCGACGGCGCCGGCCCCACCGAAGGGGCCATCCGTTCGCAGTTGGCCAGCGGCCGGCCGAGCTGGGACGTGGTCGACGTGGACAGCTACAGCGCCATGACCCTGGGCCGCGACAAGGTTCTGCAACCCCTGGACTACAGCGTGGTGCAGCGGGACCTGGTGGCGCCGTCGCTGTCCCACGAGCACGGCATCGCCGGCTACCTGTTCAGCTACGTGATCGCCTGGGACAGCCAGAAGTTCGGCGACAACGGCCCCAAGGACTGGGCGGATTTCTGGAACGTGGAGAAATTCCCCGGCAAGCGCACCCTCTACAAGTGGATGAACGGCATGCTCGAAGCCGCGCTGCTGGCCGATGGCGTGGCCGCCGAGCAGTTGTACCCGCTGGACGTGCCCCGCGCCTTGCGCAAGATCGATGAGCTCAAGCCCCATGTCCTGTCGTTCTGGGGGTCGGGTGCGGAAAGCCAGCAGTTGATGATCGAAGGCGAAGCCTCCATGGGCGCCATCTGGCACACCCGCGCCACCCTGCTCCACGAAGACAGCGGCGGCCGCATCAAGTGGGGCTTCGACCATGCCTTCCTCAACGCCAGCAGCTGGGGCGTGCTCAAGGACAACCCCGCGGGCACCGCACCGGCCATGCAGTTCATCCAGCACGCCTTGCAGCCGGCCGGGCAACTGAAGCTGTTCGAGGCCCTGGGCAACGGCCCGTCCAACGCCGCCACCCAGCAACTGATGAGCGCCGAACAGCGGGAGATCAACTGCGCCTCCGAAGCCAACATGAAGAAGCAGATCTTCCTCGACACCCAGTGGTACGCCGACCACTACTCCAGCACCCTGGAGCAGTACCTGACCCACCTGTCCAAATGAGCCGCCGACCATGAGTGCAACCCGAACCGCACGCCTGGAACGCAGCCTGCTGCTGTTCCCGCTGCCGCTGCTACTGGTGGTGTTCTACCTGTTGCCGTTCTTCGGCGTGGTGAGCTGGAGCTTCACCCTGCCGGAGACAGGCTTCGGGCAGTACCAGCGCATCGCAACCGATCCGGCGATCCACGACATGCTCCTGCGCACCCTGCGCCTGTGCCTGACCGTGAGCCTCTTGGCCCTGGTGATCGGCTACCTGCTGGCCTACTGCTGGGTGTTCAGCCCGCCGTTCTGGCAACGCATGGTGGAGATCTGCGTGTTCATCCCGTTCTGGATCTCAGTGCTGGTGCGGGCCTTCGGCTGGCTGATCGCCCTGCGCAGCAACGGCGTGGTCAACGACAGCCTGCTGTCCCTGGGCTGGATCGATCACCCCTTGCAACTGACCCGCAACGAACTGGGGGTGGTGATCGGCATGCTGCACTTCATGATCCCCTATGCCCTGTTCCCGCTGCTGTCGAGCATGCGCCAGCTGGATCAACGGGTGCTGCTGGCCTCACGCGGCCTGGGGGCCGGCGCCCTGCGCACCTTCTGGCAGGTGCTGCTGCCGCAGACCCTGCCGGGGCTGCTGGGGGCATTCATCATGGTCTTCGTGTTCTGCCTGGGCTTCTTCATCACCCCGGTGCTACTGGGCGGCGGGCAGACGGTGATGATTGCCGAATACGTGTTCCTGCAGATGTTCCAGACCAGCAACTGGGGCCTGGGCGCGGCCCTGAGCCTGGTGCTGCTGACCCTGGTCAGCGCGCTGATCTGGCTGCTGATGCGCATCACCCGTGTCAATCGACTGGTGGGTTGAGGTCACTATGAATACACATCGCACTGCCCTGAGTACCCGGCTGATCGCCGTGGTCGCCATGGCCTTCATGCTGTTCCCGCTGCTGACGGTGATCCCGGTTTCCTTCACCGCCAAACGCTACCTGTCGATGCCCGACGGCCACTGGTCGCTGCGCCACTACGAGGCGCTGTTGAGCAACCCCGACTGGCTGTCGAGCATCGGCCAGAGCCTGGCCATCGCCAGCGCCACCAGCCTGATCGCCACCCTGCTGGCGGTGAGTTTCAGCCTCGGCATCTGGTACCTGCGCTCGCGCCTGGCAACCCTGCTGATCGGCCTGGTGCTGCTGCCCATGGCCATTCCGCCGGTGATCTCGGCGCTGGTGCTGTACTTCATGGAAACCAACCTCGGGCGCATCGCCCCGGGCTGGGGCTACGACACCCTGCCCGGGGTGGTGATCGCCCATGTGGTGATGGTGGTGCCCTACGGCGTGGTGACCATGCTGGTGGCGCTGAGCCAGGTGGACCGGCGCATCGAACTGGCCTCGCGCAACCTGGGGGCGAGCCTGATGCAGACCACCTTCCTGGTGATGTTGCCGAACCTCAAGCTGGGGATCTTCTCCACCGCGCTGCTGAGCTTTGCCCTGTCCTGGGAGGAAGTGGCGGTGACCCTGTTCATCACCAGTGTCGACGTCAACACCCTGCCGCGGCGGATCTGGAGCGGCCTGCGCGATAACGTCGACCCCAGCGTGGCGGCGATCTCGGTGCTGCTGATCGGCCTGACCCTGCTGGTACTCATGGGCCGCCTGGCCTTGCAGTACGCCGCCCAGCGCCGCGCCCGCCCCTAACGCCTGTGGCGAGGGAGCTTGCTCCCTCGCCACAGGGCCCACCCTACTCCCTGGCTATTCGCTTCCGAGCTGACCGAAGTCATCCCTCACTCCCCGCGTTTTATCCGATAGTGCCCCGCTCGCCCACCCGGTTGCCCAGGCTCTTCTAGACTCAATGGGTGGTCGTAGATGGAACCGAACAAGTCGCTTTCGTGCAGATGAACCAGAAGCAGCGTGTCAAGCTGCCCTTTATGCCCTGAACAGGTGCGGCAACGACCGCGCCGGGTACAACAAGATGCCCATTCAGGGTGCATGGCCAACGGCCTGAAACGCCGCGCTACCGTGACGTGGCAACCAGCGCCGCAGCCGACACTTTCGGACAGCCGACAACCACCAGGTTTGTCCGTGACCGTGAGGAATGCTGTATGCCTGATGAAACACTGCACCTGCCTCTGATCCACCGCCTGCTGGAGCGCCACAAAGACTCCCCGGGCGCGCTGCTGCCGATCCTCCACCAGATCCAGGAAGAGCTCGGCTACATCCCCGATCCCGCCATCCCGGAAATAGCCCACAGCCTCAACCTGAGCCAGGCCGAAGTTCGCGGGGTAATCAGCTTCTACCATGACTTTCGCAGCGCACCGCCGGCGCGGCACATCCTGCGCCTGTGCCGCGCCGAATCCTGCCAGAGCCGCGGCGCCGAGCAACTGGCGGCGCAACTGCGCGAGCGCCTGCAACTGGACGACCACGGCAGCAGCGCCGACGGCAACATCAGCCTGCGGCCGGTGTATTGCCTGGGGGCCTGCGCCTGCTCGCCAGCCCTGGAGCTGGATGGCCAGCTGCATGCACGCCTGAGCGCCGAGCGCCTGGACGCGCTGCTCGACAGCTGCCGGGAGGACGCGTAATGCCCAGCCTCTACCTGCCCTGTGATTCCCTGGCCCGCGCCGTGGGCGCCGATGAAGTGGCCAAGGCCATCGCCACCCAGGCCGAACAGCGCCAGCTGCCGCTGCAACTGCAACGCACCAGCTCCCGTGGCCTGTACTGGCTGGAGCCGCTGCTGGAAGTCGACACCCCGGACGGGCGCCTGGGCTTCGGCCCGGTGGGCGCCGCCGACGTACCGGCGCTGCTGGACGCCCTGCAAGGCGATGCCGCAAGCCATCCCCTGGCCCTGGGCCGGGTCGAAGACCTGCCCTACCTGAAGAACCAGCAACGCCTGCTGTTCGCCCGCGCCGGCATTACCCGGCCGCTGTCCCTGGCCGACTACCGGGCCCACGGCGGCTTCGAGGGCCTGACCCGCTCCATCGCCCTGGGCGGCGAGCAGACCGTGGCCGCGGTGCTCGATTCCGGCCTGCGCGGCCGTGGCGGCGCGGCCTTCCCCGCCGGGATCAAATGGCGCACCGTGCGCGACACGCCGCAGCAGCAGAAGTACGTGGTGTGCAACGCCGACGAAGGCGACTCCGGCACCTTCGCCGACCGCATGCTGATGGAGGGCGACCCGTTCCTGCTGATCGAAGGCATGGCCATTGCCGGCCTCGCGGTCGGTGCCAGCTACGGCTACATCTACGTACGCTCGGAATACCCCCAGGCCGTGGCGACCCTGCGCGAGGCCCTGGACATCGCCCGGGATGCCGGTTACCTCGGGGCCAATGTCAGCGGCAGTGGCCAGGCCTTCGACCTGGAGGTGCGGGTCGGTGCCGGGGCCTATATCTGCGGCGAGGAAACCGCCCTGCTGGACTCCCTGGAAGGCAAGCGCGGCATCGTCCGCGCCAAGCCGCCGATCCCGGCGCTGCAAGGCCTGTTCGGCCAGCCAACCCTGGTGCACAACGTGCTGACCCTGGCCTCGGTGCCGCTGATCCTGGCCAAGGGCGCGCCGTTCTATCGTGACTACGGCATGGGCCGGTCCCTGGGCACCATGCCCTTCCAACTGGCGGGCAACGTGCGCCACGGCGGTCTGGTGGAGCGGGCCTTCGGCCTGACCCTGCGCGAGCTGGTGGAAGGCTATGGCGGCGGCACCGCCAGCGGCCGGCCACTGAAGGCGGCGCAAGTGGGGGGCCCCCTGGGCGCCTGGGTACCGCCTTCGCAGTTCGATACGCCGCTGGATTACGAAGCCTTCGCCGCCATGGGCGCGATGCTCGGCCACGGTGGCGTAGTGGTGGCCGACGACAGCCTGGACCTGGCCCGCATGGCGCGCTTCGCCCTGCAGTTCTGCGCCGAGGAATCCTGCGGCAAATGCACCCCGTGCCGCATCGGCTCGACCCGCGGCGTGGAGGTCATCGATCGCCTGCTGGCCGCTCCCGATCAAGGCCGCCGCGATGAGCAGGCGCTGATCCTCAAGGACCTGTGCGACACCCTGCAATACGGCTCGCTGTGCGCCCTGGGCGGGATGACCTCCTACCCGGTGGCCAGCGCCCTGAAGCACTTCCCCGCCGACTTCGGTCTGGCGCCCTCGGAGGCCGAGCAATGATCACTCTTTTCGACCCAGCCACAGATATCGATCTCAATGCCGTGGACTTCGGCACCCCGGCCCGCGACAGCCAGGTGCAGGTCAGCCTGAACATCGACGGGCGCAGCATCAGCGTGCCCCAGGGCACCTCGGTGATGCGCGCCGCGGCCCTGATGGGCACCACCATTCCCAAACTCTGCGCCACCGACAGCCTGGAAGCCTTCGGTTCGTGCCGCATGTGCCTGGTGGAGATCGACGGCATGCGCGGCTACCCGGCCTCCTGCACCACCCCGGTCAGCGAAGGCATGGTGGTGCATACGCAAACGCCGAAACTGGCGACCCTGCGCCGCAACGTGATGGAGCTGTACATCTCCGACCACCCTCTGGACTGCCTGACCTGCTCGGCCAACGGCAACTGCGAACTGCAGACCGTGGCCGGCCAGGTGGGCCTGCGGGAAGTGCGCTACGGCTATGACGGCGCCAACCACCTGCAGGATCAGAAAGACACCTCCAACCCCTACTTCGACTACGACCCGAGCAAGTGCATCGTCTGCAACCGCTGCGTGCGCGCCTGCGAGGAAACCCAGGGCACCTTCGCCCTGACCATCAGCGGCCGCGGCTTCGAATCCCGGGTTGCGGCGGCCGGTGGCGACAACTTCCTGGACTCCGAATGCGTGTCCTGCGGCGCCTGCGTGCAGGCCTGCCCTACCGCCACCCTGATGGAAAAGAGCGTGGTGCAGATGGGCCAGCCGGAGCGGGCGGTGATCACCACCTGCGCCTACTGCGGCGTGGGTTGCTCGTTCCGCGCCGAGATGAAGGGCGACCAGCTGGTGCGCATGGTTCCGGACAAGAACGGCCAGGCCAACCACGGCCACTCCTGCGTCAAGGGCCGCTTCGCCTGGGGCTACGCCACCCACCCGGACCGCATCACCAAGCCGATGATCCGCAAGCACATCAGCGACCCTTGGCAGGAAGTCAGCTGGGACGAAGCAGTGTCCTACGCCGCCAGCGAACTGCGGCGCATCCAGTTCAAGTACGGCCGCGATTCCATCGGCGGCATCACCTCCAGCCGTTGTACCAACGAGGAAACCTACCTGGTGCAGAAACTGGTGCGGGCGGCCTTCGGCAACAACAACGTCGACACCTGCGCCCGGGTCTGCCACTCGCCTACCGGCTACGGCCTCAAGCAGACCCTGGGGGAATCCGCCGGGACCCAGAGCTTCGACTCGGTGATGCAGGCCGACGTAATCCTGGTGATGGGCGCCAACCCCAGCGACGCGCACCCGGTGTTCGGTTCCCAGCTCAAACGGCGCCTGCGTGAAGGGGCCAAGCTGATCGTCATCGACCCGCGGCGCATCGACCTGGTGGACTCGGTGCACGCCCGCGCCGAGCTGCACCTGGCCCTGCGCCCCGGCACCAACGTGGCCATGCTCAATGCCCTGGCGCATGTGATCGTCACTGAAGGGCTGGTCGACCAGGAGTTCGTCAGCGCCCGCTGCGAGCCCGAGGCCTTCGCCCTGTGGAGCGCTTTCGTCAGCCGCGCGGACAACTCGCCGGAAGTGCTCGGCGCCATCTGCGGCGTGCCCGCCGCCGACATCCGTGCCGCTGCCCGCCTCTACGCCACCGGCGGCAACGCGGCGATCTACTACGGCCTGGGGGTCACTGAGCACAGCCAGGGCAGCACCTCGGTCATGGGCATCGCCAACCTGGCCATGGCCACCGGCAACATCGGCCGCGAAGGGGTGGGCGTGAACCCGCTGCGAGGGCAGAACAACGTCCAGGGTTCCTGCGACATGGGCTCCTTCCCCCACGAGCTGCCGGGCTATCGGCACATCTCCAACCAGGCGGTGCGCCAGCAGTTCGAGCAGGCCTGGAACGTCACCCTGCAGGCCGATCCCGGGCTGCGCATTCCCAACATGTTCGAAGCAGCCCTGGGCGGCAGCTTCAAGGGCCTGTACTGCCAGGGCGAGGACATCGCCCAGAGCGACCCCAACACCCAGCACGTGACCGCGGCCCTGTCGGCCATGGAATGCGTGGTGGTGCAGGACATCTTCCTCAACGAAACCGCCAAGTTCGCCCACGTGTTCCTGCCGGGCAGCTCGTTCCTGGAAAAGGACGGCACTTTCACCAACGCCGAACGGCGCATCTCCCGGGTGCGCAAGGTCATGGAACCGCTGGGCGGAAAGGCCGACTGGGAAGGCACCCTGGCCCTGGCCGCGGCCCTGGGCTACCCGATGCACTACAGCCATCCCTCGGAAATCATGGATGAGATCGCCCGCCTGACCCCGACCTTCACCGGCGTCAGCTACGCCAGCCTGGACCGCCACGGCAGCCTGCAATGGCCGTGCAACGACGCCGCGCCGGACGGCACGCCGACCATGCACATCGACGAGTTCGTGCGTGGCAAGGGGCGCTTCATGCTCACCGGCTACGTGCCCACCGACGAGAAGGTCAACGGTCGCTACCCGCTGCTGCTGACCACCGGCCGCATCCTCAGCCAGTACAACGTCGGCGCCCAGACCCGACGCACCGACAACGTCGCCTGGCACGCCGAGGACCGCCTGGAAATCCACCCCACCGATGCCGAGAGCCGGGGCATCAACGAAGGCGATTGGGTGGGCATCGGCAGCCGCGCCGGGCAGACCGTGCTGCGGGCCCGGGTCACTGAGCGGGTGGCACCGGGGGTGGTCTACACCACCTTCCACTTCCCCGAGTCGGGGGCCAACGTGATCACCACCGACAACTCCGACTGGGCCACCAACTGTCCGGAATACAAGGTCACCGCGGTGGAAGTCAGCCGCGTCTACCACCCTTCCGAATGGCAGAAGCGCTACCAGGCATTCAGCGAAGAGCAGCATCGCCTGCTGGACAAGCGTGGCCGCTCCCGGGGCGGCAAGGCGGAGGTGCGCCGATGAGCACCGCCAACCTGATCAAGATGGCCAACCAGATCGCCTCGTACTTCGCCAATGAGCCGGACCAGGTACAGGCCGTGCTCAGCGTGCGCAACCACATGCAGATGTTCTGGACCCCAGGCATGCGCAAGGAACTGCTGGCCTGGCAGACCGAGCAGCAAGGGGCCGAACTGCATCCACTCGTGCAGCAGGCGGTGCGCGACGCGGGCTGGGAGGCCTAGACCAGCCCTCACCCCCGGCCTGCTACCCCAGGCCGGGGCTACCCTCCAACGGCTCAGCTACCCGGGCACTTGCTGTCCACCGGCGGCTTGGCCTGGACCGCCATCGGCATGACCGCTCCCGGCTTGCCCAGGGGCAACAACTGGTACACCGCAAAGGCACACATGGCTGCGGTTTCGCCGTTCGCCTGGGGGATGTAGTTCAGGCCGACATAGGCCTCGTAACTCTTGCCCGGCTCGAACAGCACCACCTTCCTCACCTCGGGGCAGGTGCTGTAGGTGCTGCCATAGCCACCCGCCGCCACGCCCCCGCCTTCCAGCAGGAAAGGCCGGCCCGCCGGTACCCGGTACTCGGTGGCGATCTCGTTGTAGGCGCCCTCGCCCCTGCGGATTGCCCCTGCGTAGGCCGGCAGTTTCGGCGCGAACCTGGGCAGCATGTCGATCTGCCGGGGCTGCACCGGGAACTGCGGGTAGTTGATGTTGGCCTGTTGATCGCTGCCGAAACGCCCGGCCTTGGCCAGGCGCTTGCTGTCCCCCAGGCACCCGGCATAGGCGTCCCCGCGCACCTCGCCGTTGGTGATCACCCGCAACTGCGCGGTCGGCACGCTCAGGGGCGGTTCCGAATAGGGCTGTACCGGTTTGACACTGCAAGCGCTGAGCAACGCCAACGCGGCCAGCAGGGTGGGAGTTGCGAGATTCATCACTGAAGTTTCCTTTGACTGAGGCGGCCACCGGGCCCGCACAGGCTATCGGCCGAGTACCCGCAGCCTTCACTGCCACCCAGGCACTTTCCACAAAACACAAGCCAGCTTGTGCCCGCCGGGATGTACCCGGCAACCCCTGCCACCTACGCTGCCCCGACCTGCCTTCAACAACAAAAACAAAAGGAAGCGACGGTTATGGCACTCGATTATCTGGTAATGGCGATCTACGTCCTGCTGATGGCCGGCCTCGGCTGGTGGGGCATGCGCAAAGTGAAAAGCCAGGATGACTTTCTGGTGGCCGGGCGCCGCCTGGGCCCGGCCCTGTACCTGGGCACGCTGTCGGCGGTGATGCTCGGCGGCGCTTCCACCATAGGCTCGGTGCGCCTGGGCTACAGCTACGGCATTTCCGGGCTGTGGCTGGTGTTCATGCTGGGTCTGGGGATCATCGTGCTGAGCCTGGTGTTCTCCCGGCAGATCGCCCAGTTGCGGGTCTTTACCGTGACCCAGATCCTGGAGCAGCGCTATCAGGCGTCCTCGCGGCTGATCGGTGGCTGCGTGATGGTGGCCTACGACCTGATGGTGGCGGTGACCGCCACCATCGCCATCGGCTCGATCACCGAAGTGGTGTTCGAGATCCCGCGGATCACAGCGATCCTCTGCGGCGGCGGCCTGGTGATCTTCTACTCGGTGATCGGCGGCATGTGGTCGCTGACCCTCACCGACATCATCCAGTTCGTGATCATGACCCTGGGGATCTTCGGCGTCCTGCTGCCCATGAGCCTGGGCCAGGCCGGCGGCCTGGAAGCCTTGCAGGCCAACCTGCCGGCGGGCTTCTTCGAGCTGGGCAATATCGGCCTGGACACCATCCTCACCTACTTCCTGCTGTACTTCTTCGGCGCCCTGATCGGCCAGGACATCTGGCAGCGGCTGTTCACCGCCCGCAGTGAAAGCGTGGTGCGCTACGCCGGGCTCGGCGCCGGGATCTACTGCATGTTCTATGGCGCCGCCTGCGCCCTGGTGGGGGCCGCCGCCAAGCTGCTGCTGCCGGACCTGGCGGTGGCGGAAAACGCCTTCGCCGAAATCACCCGCAGCGTGTTGCCCGCCGGCCTGCGCGGCTTGGTGGTGGCCGCTGCCCTGGCCGCCATCATGTCCACCGCCAGCGCCTGCCTGCTGGCTTCGGCCACGGTGCTCAAGGAAGACATCTACAGCCGCTTCCTTACCCGGGGCGGGGAAAACCACCTGGCCAGCAGCCGCTGGATCACCCTCGGGCTGGGCGCGGCGATGCTGTTGATGGCGTGCCTGGTGAACGACGTGATCGCCGGGCTGAGCATCGCCTACAACCTGCTGGTGGGCGGCCTGCTGGTGCCGATCATGGGCGCGCTGCTGTGGCGCCGCGCCTCGGCCAGGGGCGCCATCGCCTGCATGCTCACCGGCAGCCTGACGGTGATCGCGTTCATGGTCCGCGACGGCATTCTCGCCAACACCCCGATCTACTACGGGCTCGGGGTCAGCCTGCTGACCTTTGTCGGCGTCAGCCTGACAAGCCGGGCGGCACCGGCACTGCGCAACGCCGCCGAATAAACCCTTCACAGCGAACAAGGAACCCCGCCATGTCCAAGCCCTTTCCCCAACCCGTGGATGCCGCCCTGGTACCACGCTTCGCCGGCATTCCAAGCTTCATGCGCCTGCCGCTGTTCAACGACCCGGCCCAGGTGCAGATCGCCCTGGTGGGCGTGCCCTGGGACGGCGGCACCACCAACCGTGCCGGTGCCCGCCACGGCCCGCGGGAGGTGCGCAACCAGTCGAGCCTGATGCGCAAGGTGCACCATGTCAGCCGCATCGCCCCCTATGACCTGGTCCGGGTCGGTGACCTGGGTGATGCACCGGTGAACCCCATCGACCTGCTGGATTCGCTGAAACAGATCGAAGGTTTCTTCAGCCAATTGCACCAGGCCGGCGCCGTGCCCCTGGCGGTGGGTGGCGACCACCTGGTGACCCTGCCGATCTTCCGCGCCCTGGCCCGCCACCGCCCCATCGGCATGGTGCACTTCGATGCCCACTCCGACACCAACGACCGCTACTTCGGCGACAACCTCTACACCCACGGCACGCCCTTTCGCCGCGCCATCGAAGAAGGCCTGCTGGACCCCAAGCGCACGGTGCAGATCGGCATTCGCGGTTCGATCTACAGCGCCGACGACGAGGCTTTCGCCCGGGACTGCGGGATTCGCGTGATCCACATGGAAGAGTTCGCCGACATCGGCGTCGAAGCCACCCTGGCCGAAGCCCGGCGCGTGGTGGGCGACGGCCCGACCTACATCAGCTTCGACGTCGACGTGCTCGACCCGGCCTTCGCCCCCGGCACCGGCACCCCGGAGATCGGCGGCATGACCACCCTCCAGGCCCAGCAGATGATCCGCGGCCTGCGCGGCCTGAACCTGGTCGGCGCCGACGTGGTGGAAGTCTCGCCGCCCTTCGACGTCGGCGGCGCCACCGCCCTGGTGGGCGCGACCCTGATGTTCGAGTTGCTGTGCATCCTCGCCGAATCGATAGCGCAAGGCTCCTGAGGAGGGCCAGCCAATCGTTTGCCAGCGGACACGGCCCTGAGCGCTTCGCAAAAATAGTCAGATTTCAGGGGTTTACAGAAGCCCGCCAATCGCTATAATCGTCGCCCTGACACGCCGGTATAGCTCAGTTGGTAGAGCAACTGACTTGTAATCAGTAGGTCCCGGGTTCGACTCCTGGTGCCGGCACCATACAAAACAAAGCCCTCGCAGCGATGCGAGGGCTTTGTTGTTTCTGGATACTGCCGAACAACGTGGTCTGCCCCCGCAAGCGTCCACATTCTGTCCACGCTCCTAGAAAAAACGCCGCCAGAATTTTTTCCGTTCAGCGGTCAATGAGCGGGCGATAGCCATTGCGGTTTCGAGTATCTGAGCAGCCTCTTGGAATGCCTCATAGTTCTTGGTGCCTTCAAAGAGAATCCCACCTTCCGTCACATCCACTCTCAAGCTATCCACGAGCTGATAGAAACGAACAATTTGCATAGCCTCAGAAACGGACAACGTTCCCAGTCGCTTCACATTTTCTTGATAGATTCGGTTGTAGTGATCCGGGATTTTGATCGAGATCGCAAAGTCGCTATCACTAAATTTTTCAAGCTCAAGTGCTGGGTAGGATGATATAGCCTTCACCCCCTCATGAAGAGACTTAAGATATCCTCGACGCTCAGCTACCTCAAGCAACGCCCCTACCTCAGCAAGTAGAGCAGCCCGAACGCTACGGCTTTCGGCCTTGGACTGCCGATTCAAGTTCCAGGTGCTTCCTAAAATTCCGACAAGCCCTGTAACGGCAGCAACCCCAAGCGTGCTCCAGTCAGTACCTTTCTCACCGGTAGTACTACCCAACGTATTCCAAACGACAACACACCACTCAAGTGGATCGGCCATGTCTTTCCTTAAGAGAAGTTTGCCAACGGATTTAGATTGATTACTTCAGCCAAATGCCCCGGGCTGAAGTGTGCGTATTTCATTGTCATAGCCAAGGACGCATGCCCCAAGACACGCTGCAGCGTGAGAATGTCTCCGCCCTTGGCCATGTAGTGGCGGGCGAAGGTACGTGGAGCGATCGACCGCGGTCAACGGCGTGCAGCAGATCCTGGTCTGCGCGAACTGGCGGCGATCCTGGCCAATCCGCTGCCCCTGAACCTGCGCCACGTCGATCTGCGGGGCGTTCTGGCGGCGATCAGCAGCAAGACCGGGCTGCGCTTCCGGGTGCCGGAAAGGCCCTATGCCCAGACCAAGGCCCCGTTCTTCTACAGCCTGGCCAGCGGTTACCTGGCCATGGACAGCCTGGCCCAGGTGTTCAGCATGCCCGACTTTATCTGGCAGCAGCAGGGCGACGGCGAGGTGTTCGTGGGCAGTTGGGCGGATAGCTTCTTCGGCACCCGCGCACCGCTGCAGTTGCCCGTCGAGCTGTTCGACGGCTACCAGGGCAATCAGAGCGCCATGATCGCGGTTCTTCCAGGACTGCGCCCGGGCGCCACCTTCAACCAGGGCGAGCGGGTCACCAGCGTGACGCTCGCCGGCAATCAGATGGCCATCAAATGGAAGACGCAATCCGCCGCAGCGTAGAGCGGCAATTCCCCGAACTTACCGGCGGCTATCACCTGCCACGCTTCGGCCGTGTGGTCGCAGTACCGGATGCGCCGGCGGCGCCCGGGCTGTGCGATGACTTCCGGCCGCGCTACGGCGTGGACGTCCAGGTGCTGCTGCCCGATGGCGAACCGGACCCGGATCTGCCGATCCTGGCCGGCCTGCCGCTGCCGGCGCCCATGGGTGGCCAAGAGGCTGGCATGTTCGGCTTCCCCGAGGAAAACACCACGGTGGTGGTGTGCTTCGCCTATGGATTGCCGCACAAGCCGTTTATCCAGCAGATCCTGCCGCATGGCTTGAGCCTGCCCCGGGTGCCGAAAGGTGATCAGGTGTGGCAGCACAGCGAGGCCTGCCAGCAGCGGGTCGATGCCGACGGCAACTGGCTGCGCCAGACCGATGGAAAGATCCAGGACAAGGCGATCGAGCGCGAAGTAGAGGCCCTGGACAACGCCGAGCGCTTCCAGAATCACATCAGGACGGTGGACGACCATTCGACCGAGTCAAGGCCATGGGCGCACTCAAGCTGCTGTCGGGCGGGTCCGCGAGCCTGGCGGCTGTGGGTGACCTACACCAGGGCACCGGCCGCGACTTGAACCTAGTGGTGGGGCAGAAGCTCAACGCCACGGTGGGCGGCAACCTGCAGGAGCAGATCCAGGGGCTGCGCAAGAGCGTGAGCGGGATCAGTCAGCGCCTGCAGGCGCCCAAGACCTGGCTTGGGTCAGAATCGGTCAACGTGCTGCAGGTGTTGTGCGATCTGCTGGACCTGGTGCAGGAGATGAACGCGCAGCTAGCCAGCCATACCCACGGACCACCCCCCCCACCAAGTAATGCTCTTGATTTTACTTCGGGTGGGGCTACTGCATTGCGAATGTCGATCAAACTGAAACAGATTACATCTTAAATATTTAAGTCAGACGCCATAAGCGTCTGACTCGTTTGGAAGAGGAATTAATTCTTCCGAAAGACATCAATTATGGCCATAAGCTTTTTCCCTTTAGCCTCGACAGTTGAAGAGTTCTCTCGGATAAATGCATTGTCCCCAAGAAATGAAACTGATGACTGAGCAGGAACTCTAATTCTTAGCACTGACAGCCCTTTGAACTCTACAAAGTCTGATTGTGACAGAACTTGTGATTTTAGTGGCTCGCAGAGTTCGGATTTGCGCACATGCTGCAGAAATCTCTCTAAATACTGCTCTGCATCCATGTTTAGTACTTTCATTTCACGATCAAGCCCGACTATATAACGCGATCCAATTAAAACTGGCTGCACAGAGTCGAGGGCGGCAATTCTATCTGCATGAGCCTTTTTATCGGCCACTCCTAAAAAAAGAAAACCATCCGCATCAGGCCCAACGTTGGCTATACCGCAAATCGTCTCGATGATCTTTGACGGTAGATCTACATCAAAATCGCGCTCGTCGTTTAATCTCAGCAGCCCCTGCTTGCATTCATATCGAGAGGTCTCTAGCCGCGACCTTCGGAGTGCATTTTCCATATCCAATGCTAATCCTGCGCCGTGGCGCCACATTGGCGGATCTCTCTTTACAAAATACCTTTGAATCAAGCCGATAGTTTTATCTACGTTTTTTACTCGATCCGGGGTGGTCGCATAGTTGGCGCTGGCGACTAAGCTAGTTTGAAGGCCGGTGATTGCCTGCATGATTTTCACATAGTCTTCCGGAGTCTTTTCGTTAACTACAACCAAATTATGCAGCGCCATAAATATCGAATAAAACGAGTTTTTTATCGGGTTGCCAGAGGCTGGATTGACCACGGCTCTCAAGGTGTTTGGTGCATCATTGTAACCTGCGATGATCTGATTCAACACAGACATCGTGACCTTTACCTCTTCCTTGAGGCGATCCCCGCCATAGGTATAGAACGCTCTTCGGACTCTATTACATTCAGACTCACTTTCATCATATATCTTGTCAAACAATTCCTTGCTGCGAGCAATTGGTTCGCCAAGGACGATTGATGCGCAAATATCTAGTATCATTTCCTCATCTTCACTGTCCCGCAACTGCTGGCTTCTTAGGATTCCTTGTCTACACCAAAATATTTCTTCTGTCTTTAATGTGTAACCCATGCTCGATCGAAGCGAATCGATACTAATTTCAGGCATCCCAGATAAAGGCAATATCTCGCGCGATGCATCACCCCTAACTTCTGATGCAAGTTCTCTAACTACCATAGAAAAATCATCTACTCTCCCAGCTTGTCTTTTTTCCTGGGAGCTTAGTTGTCGGCCGCCGGAGTTGATTCTGCCGAAAACATCAGTTACTTGAGCTTCACTCTCTATAGGGAAAATTGTTACTGCAAGCTGATAGTCAACAATATTGGCACAAACATTTGGTGGCAGTAGCTCGGATACATTTCTATCGACCGGCTCAAAGATTCCTGCTTCTGCTGCTTGTTTAGCACGAGCAAACTCTTGAACATCAAAAAAGGCACCATTCAAATCAAATCCATTTTCTATAAACGAAAATATCGCATTTAATCTTTGCATCCCATCCATGATTTCATAATAAGTATCGCTGCCACGAGAGGCATCGGCGAGCATTATCAAAGGGATTGGATAGTCGGATACCAGACTATCGATAAGCTTTTGCTTCTCAGCAAGAGTCCACACCAGTTTTCGCTGATACTTCCGGTTAACTATTAACCGATCTTCTCTGTACAACCGATAGGCTTCCGTGACGCTCATACCACGTGGAGTGATGCTCATAGATTTCCCTGTCCGCACTCTCTAAAGACCCCACCATAATGCCATCATGGAGGCTCCACAACTGCCCACGCACCCAACTACTCAACAGGTGGTTACGTAGAGTTGCGATAACCGGCTTTGCATAGCAGCCAATAACGCACTGGCCGCAGCATCGGCGTGCGAGAAAAAGCCATTCAGGCACCCCCGTCGCTCAAAGCAACAGGCTCACGTAAAAAAACCGAGATGCAAAAAAACAAGCTGAAAAAATCACTTATCCCCCTCCCGCCGACGGGCTCTGTGTCCCTTTTTTGTGCAAAGCCAGGTGGTAGTGCAAACCATGCCCTCGCCCAGGCCCGCTGCAGGGTCTGTGGGGTGTTTAGCGATTGCACTGGATGAAAGGTTTTGCAGAGAAATGTCATGCGCTTGCACGACACGCTGCGGCGCCTCTGGTGACGTGGCAATTCTGAGAGCCCCAGCCAGCCTTGACGAGAAGCTGAAAAACTATGGAAAACCCATGTTTTCCAAATTGGAATCACTCCAGAATCTGCTCACTAGGTCGAACACGAACAGACCAGGGCGAAACGCCAATAACCAGGCAGGCTATGGCGTGTAGCCTAATTGCCGGACCACCGTAGATTGCACAGCTCATCATCATGCCGTAACGACGTTTAGCGTCCACAAAACGTCCACACCTGACAGAGAAATCCTTCTCCTATTTCCCTAATATCCCTTTAATACATGGCCAGTCCTGGAACCATCAATGTTCATTGGCCATATTCTTGGACTTGTAATCAGTAGGTCCCGGGTTCGACTCCTGGTGCCGGCACCATACAAAACAAAGCCCTCGCAGCGATGCGAGGGCTTTGTTGTTTCCAGGGTCAAACAATCCTCTCCCGATGCCTTCAGCACCTTGCTGGACCCGGTATCGCCGCGCTTCAGCCCCCTCACCCTTCTTCGCAAGTCCCACAAGCACAACGTCCTTCGTGTTTAATGCACATCGCCAGCACGACTCCGGCAGGTGTTTTGCGCTAGTGTTTCCTGCGGACTCGGACGTTCTTCACGTGCACGGCCTTTGAACCAGGTGCAAACGCTCATGACCCATGCAACGCCCTCCATCAAACTCAGCACGCTTCAGCAAATAGCGCCCTACCTGAGCATGCGCGGGGTGTCGCCGCTGGAGTTCTTCCGGCGTTACGGGATTTCCCCGCAGGTTTTTCAATACCCGGATGCCTGGGTGCCGCGAGCGACCTGTTTTCACATCGCCAATGAAATGGCCGCGGTCGCACAGGACCCCTTCGCGGGTGCAACGGTGGGGCATCTGATCGAAGTACGCTCACTCGGCGCCTGGGGCGGGTTGATCCTGGGTTCGACCAACCTTGCCCAGGCGTGCGCAGTGGCAGCGATCCATACGGACTTACTGCATCAAGGAAGTGACGTAAGAATCGTTACCGAAGGCCGTACGACGAAGCTGATCCAGCACTTCACCGGGCAGCACGGGGCTGATCCGAAACAGGTCATTCTCGGCACTCTGGCGCTGCTGAGGAAAGTGCCACTCATGTCCGGCGAGCCTTGCGCCATACGGGTGCATCTGCAAAACCCGCGGGAGCGAGGAGATGAGGCGCTGGAGGAGTACCTGGGGCCGAATCTGCACATGAACGCGAAGCACAACATGATCGAATTCGACCGTGAGCTGCTCGACACCCCTCTGCAACCTGACCGGGATGACGCCTGGAAAGTCACCGAGGCCTTGAAGTCGACCGCGCAAGCCGCCGGTGTGCTGATCGAACGGATCGCGGATCAGGATCGATCCAAACTTACCGCTATTTCAAGAAACATCGGCTTGTCTTCCCGAACGCTACAGCGTCGCCTCAAGTACTGCGGCATCGACTTCGAAGACCTGCGTGACGAAACCCGTCGCAGCGAAGCACTGCAATTGATTGCCAGCGGCAAATACACCGCGACCGAGATTGCCTACATGGTGGGCTACAGTGATCAGGCGCACTTTACCCGAGCCTTCAAGCGCTGGACCGGAAGTTCGCCGTCGCGCTACCGCTCGCTCTTGAAAGATGATCGTTAACCTCTTCACCTGACCCTCCCGCCCCACTATCGGGCGCCTTCAAATAACCCACTTCGCGGTACTTGCCTGTTGTGCTTTTGGCACCAAATGGCAAGTTTCCAGCAGGGTGTTCTTATAAAGTCTGAAAAGGTAATGCCCACTTAAAAGAGCTAGAGGTTTACATGCCCGATTCATCCACGGCCTGCATCGTCGCCCTGACGCTGGCCACTTTTGCCAGTGCACACGCTCAGTCATCCGCTGATGCGACGGTGCGGGTAAATGTCGATAACTTTGCTCGCGCCGAGTCCGACCTCTACATGGGCAAGAGTGTGAAGAGTGGAGGCTTGGGGCGGTTTGTTCACAGCCGCGAAGCGGTTGCCATCGACGCTCAGGATGTCATCCGCATGAACAGGGACACGCTTTACTCGTCAGCGGTGTTCGATCTCGATGCCGGCCCGGTGACTGTCACCTTGCCTGAAGCCGGTGAGAGGTTCATGTCGATGCAAGTGGTCAACGAAGATCACTACGTGCCGGCAGTCATTTATGGGCCCGGTCCCCATACGCTGGCGAAAGAGGACATCGGCACACGCTATGTATTTGTCGCTATCCGCCTGTTCTTCGACCCCACGGATCGCAAAGACCTCGAGCAGGTGCATGCGCTGCAGGACGCCATCCAGGTCAGCCAGGCCAGGCACGGGGAGTTCGTGGTTCCGAAGTGGGATCAGGCGAGCCAGAAAAAAGTGCGTGATGCCCTGGCTGTTCTGGGTTCGACCCTTCCCGATTACAACCAGTCCTTTGGCCCGAAGGGCAGGGTCGATCCGGTGCGCCACCTGATCGGAACCGCAACGGGCTGGGGCGGCAACCCGAGCAGGGACGCCATCTACCTCGGAGCAGTATTGCCGCACAACGATGGAAAAACCGTCTACCGGCTCAAGGTTGAACAGGTACCGGTCAAGAGTTTCTGGTCTGTGAGTGTTTACAACGCCGACGGGTACTTTCAGAAAAACCCCTATGACGCCTATTCGCTGAACAACCTCACTGCCAAGAAAAGTGCCGATGGTTCAATTGTCATCCAGTTCGGGGGTTGCGAGGCCAAGGTCGTCAATTGCCTGGTTACGACACCCGGCTGGAACTACACCGTCAGGCTCTATCGACCGAGTAACGAAATACTCAGTGGCCAATGGCGTTTTCCAACGCCCGAGCCCGTCGATTTGTAGATTCGATTATTCGAGCAAGTGCAAGTTTGTCGAAACGACGGACTCCCGCCATCGGTACTTGTAAACGCACTGGGGCGATCCATGAGGCCAGCGCTTGCGCCGGGGGTTTACCAGCCTGCACTCGACTCGGATACCAGCACCTGCAAGTTGAATATTGGTGATCAACTCAGCAATGGCTCTGCACTACAGAGTTCACACCCAAGGAAATGAACAATGACACTCAAGGATCATTCACATTCTTTCAGGTCTCCCGTGGTGTTCTCCCTAGGTGCAGCCCTTGCATTGATGCTGGTGCCGCCTGCCCAGGCTGCCCCGGCCGATTCAGGCGGCACGCCATCGGTGACGGTAGGCGGCGGCTTGGCTGTTGGCCCGTTGTACCAGGGCTCTTCCCACTACGCCGCCTTCCCGTCACTGAAGCTCAAGGCGGTCATGCCGACCCAGGACTGGGGCACCTTTACCGCAGCCTTTCCGGAAGGGCTGCGATGGGATCTGCCGGGGCTGGCGCCTTTCGGCGTGGCCCTGCTGGTGGGTTATGACCCGGGGCGCAAGGAACGCATTCACACCCTGGACGGCCGTGATGACTACCTGCGGGGCATGGGCAACCTGGACAGCACCGCCCTGGTGGGGGCGGAAGCGTACTGGATCCTGCCCGCCGGCCGCTTGTTCGTACGCGGCCTGCAATCGAGCCAGAGGCGCAATTACGGTGGCGAAAGCCTGGGCCGTACGACGTACCTGGAAGCCGGGGTCGCCACCACCTACCCGCTGTCTTCGACCTTGACCCTGGACTCGACGCTGTACGGCACCTGGAGCAACGAGAACGACATGATGGCCCGCTTTGGCGTCACCGCCCAGCAAGCCGCACGCACCCGGTTCGATGAATACCACCCCGGTGGCGGGATGCGCGACGTGACCTTAAAGCTGGGCCTGACCTGGCAATGGCAGCCACAGCTGGCGCTGGAAGGTGGCATCAAGACCTACGCCCTGGTCTCCGACGCCCGTGACAGCCCGCTGACGGGGGAAAAGGTCGGTGCCGGAGCCTATCTGGACGCCTTGTACCGGTTCTGATCAGCCGTGGTCATGGATAGAAAAGAGAACGCACGATGAAAAAAATACCTGAACCCTTCGCGGTGACACTGTCCCTGGCCGGCCTGCTCTGGTCGGCATGGGCGCTGGCCGAGGACGCCGCCACGAAGGTCACCGACCCGCACTTCAAACTGGCGCCAGGCTACCTTGAACCGGCTGACTTGCCTGTACGCCTGGCATTGCTCGGGGCCCCGCCAAAACCGGGCTCCGCGGCCCTCGCGCGGGATGAAGAAGCACGGCGTGCGGCGCTGGCGCTGCGTGGCTCGAGCCGGGAGAAACTCGCGGCAACCGATGCAGAACTGTCATTCCCCGGCCCGGCGAAAACCTTCTCTTGCGCGCTGGGCACGCAGATCAGCGAAAAGAGCACACCCCATCTCTATACCTTGATGCAGCGCACCCTGACGGATGCGGGGGGCTCCACCTACGCCGGAAAGAATGCCTACAACCGTACTCGCCCCTTCGTGGTGCATGACGAAGGCACGTGCCGCAAGGACATGGAGCCACTGCTGCGCACGGATGGCTCCTGGCCCTCCGGCCACTCCGCCGCGGGCTGGGCCTGGGGGCTGGTCCTGGCCGAGATCAGCCCGGCCCGCGCCACCGAACTGATGACCCGTGGCCTGGCATACGGCCAGAGCCGGGTCATCTGCGACGCCCACTGGCAGAGCGACGTGGACGCTGGCCGCATCATGGGGGCCGCGACGGTCGCCAGCCTGCATGGCAATCCGGCATTCCTCGCCGATCTGGCGGCCGCGAAGGAGGAGGTCAAGGCGGCGCAGCAGGCCGGCCTGAAGCCTGCCGAGGACTGCGCAGCCGAAGGCGTGGCTCTTGGGCTGACCCAGCACTGATCGGAGAAACAGCATGATCCACCGTGACCATCCGCACTCACCGTTGCTGCACCGGCGTACCCGCCTGGCGCTGCTGCTGGGCGCCTTGACGACCGCCGGAACCAGCCTGCCGCCCGTGGCCATGGCGGCAGACGACGATGGCTGGCGGTTCAACGGCGGCCCGTACGTGTGGGGCGCCGGGATCCGCGGGCACGTAGGCCACCGCAGCACAGGGACCCAGTTCATCAAGTCCGACTTCTCGGACATCGCGCGCAGTGTCGACATGTCGGTGATGCTGATGGGCGAAGCGCGGCGCGGCCCCTACAGCGTGCTCGCCGACCTGATGTACATCGACACCGACACCCGCAACCGGCTGCCAGCCGGAGCGCTGGCGTCCAAGCTAGAGGTGCAGAGCAAGACCGCCTCGGGTTTCCTGGGGGGCGGCTACCAGGTGCTGGGGGATGACGATCATCGCCTGGACATCGCCGGCGGCGTGCGCGTCTGGTACAGCAGCACCAGCATCACCCTGCACGGTGGTCCGGCCGGGGGCCTGTCGGGCTCGGACAAGGCCACCTGGGCCGACGCGATGGCGGGGTTGCGCGGGCACTACGCCGTGAACGAGCGGTTCTGGCTCTCCGCCTGGGGCATGGCGGGCGCCGGGCAGTCCCGGGAAGACTGGGACCTGGCCGCACTGGCGGGCTGGGAGTTCCTGCCGGGCTTTTCGGCGGTGGCCGGCTACCGGGCCATGGGGGTCGATTATCGCCATGACGGGTTTGTCTACGACATCGTCCAGAAGGGCCCGCTGCTGGGTATCAGTGGGCGCTTCTGAGCCTTGTATCGCAAGGCTCCCCCCAGGCATGCGCTTCATGCTCCAATAGCCGCCGATTCCAGCTGCACGCAGGCCGCCCATGAAGCCCATCGCCGTATCGATCCTGACCCTGTTGCTCCACTCCCTGCTATTCAGCGCCCCGGCCCTGGCCGGTGATGCCGAAGCCGGCGCCAAGCTGTTCAAGCGCCTGTGCAGCGGCTGCCATAACATCGGGCCTTCGGTGCGCAGTTCCTTCGGGCCGCAGCTCAATGGCATCATCGACCGCCCCGCCGGCAGCGCCGCGGACTACCAGTACTCGACGGCCATGAAGTCCTCGGGCATTGTCTGGAGCCGGGACAAGCTCATCCAGTACCTGGAAGACCCCAAGGCCGTGGTGCCCGGTACCCGGATGATTTTCTGGGGGCTGAGCGATGAGGAAAAAATCGATAATCTGCTGGCCTATCTGCAGACGTTCCAGACCCCCTGACCCGTTTTCGACAAGGATGTGTTGATGAAGCTCCCTTTGCTCTCGCTGGCGGCCATGAGCCTCGCGCTGGCGCCCGATCTGCAGGCCGCCGGCTTCGACTGCGCCAAGGCCTCGACCCAAGTGGAAAAGACTGTCTGCGCCACGCCGACGCTGTCCGCCAAGGACGAGGAGATGACCCGCCGCTACCAGGCGCTGAAGCACTTGCAGGTGTTCCGCCTGCTGCAAGGCCACTGGTTGAAGAACACCCGCAATACCTGCCCCGACACCGATTGCCTGGAGTCGGTCTACCGGGCCCAGGTGAAAATGCTCACGTCGCTGCCGATTCCTCCCGAGCCCGCCCCGGACGCACTGCGCCCACTGGCTCCCGGCGAGGCGTACCTGGTATATGACCCGGACGACTGGCAGAACTTCACCCTGGCCACCTTCAACAGCACCCTGCCCCAGGGCGACCAGCAGATCGTCGATGCCCAGGTGATAGCCGGGGTGTTGCATGTGGTGCTGTTTGTCGGGCGCTATCAGCAGGGCAAGCCGGTGTATGTCGGCACCCTGTATGAGTACGCCGATGACCAGCCGGGGCTGCATCCCATCGCCCAGGACATCGCCTTCGCCGGCTGGGCCAATCCCGGGGCCAACGACCAGGGGCCGCGCTACGCCGGGATAGTCGATGGCCAGTTCTACTACCGCGAGCAGCTGGCGGGCCAGTTGCAGCAAAGCATGGTCTACCGCCTGGGTTCGCGCAGCGCGCCCTCCAGCACCCAGCAGGTGTTCCAGGTTGGCTCCAACACCTTCATGCACGCCCGGGCGCGGGTGGAGCAGGACCTCAATCGCGACAGCAGCCAGCTGTCCCTGAACTATGACCGCGCCAACGCGGGCAGCCATTCGGAGAACATCACCGAGCAGAAACAGCCCGATGCCGGATGGGCCATCGTCAACCCGACCTGGAGCACCACGCGCCCGGTGCTGTACTTCGATAACCAAGGGCCCCGGGCCTGTATCTGGCGGGTCGATATGCGGGGCAAGGAGTTGTCGAAGATAGTCACCGATCACGACGCAATGTCGGCCCGGCCGGTGGATATCCATGGCCGTGAAGCGGTGGTCTACCTGCAGGGCAACCAGCTGAAGTTCGCCATCAATCCGGACGACTGACGAACAGCGTTCGCGGATAAAAAAAGGCTCGCGATCAGGCGAGCCTTTTTTATTGCATCAACCACGCTGCATTCAAGGCAGCTTGATCTTGTACTCGGCCAGCTTGGCCTGGTGCTGCGGCTCGACGTACTTCTGGTTCACCAGCTTGGCGAACTGGGCAAAGTCGGCGCGGGCGTCGTCGGTCTGGCCCAGTTTGTCGTAGGCCAGGCCGCGGTGGTAGAAGGCCCAGGCATAGTCGGGCTGCTTCAACAGGCCGGTGCTGTAGGCTTCCGCGGCCTCGCGGTAGCGACCCAGGTCGTACAGCGTCTGGCCCAGGTGGTAGTAGGTCGGCATGTTGAAACCGCTGCCCTTGCCCGCCTCGCCCAGGTTGTTGTCAAGGTTGGACTGCACCAGCTCCAGGGCCTTTTGCGGGTTGCCCGCTTCGCGATACAGACGGCTCAGGTCCAGCACCGCCCGAGCATCGGGCTTGGGGCCCAACTCGATGGATTTTTCCTTGGCGGCGATGGCTTCCGGGTAACGCTTGAAGCTGGCGTAGGCATCGGATTTGAGCCAGTACACCAGGCTCTGCATGGGCTGGCTCAGCTGGTTCTTCTCAAGGCACAGGTCGGCCTCTTGCAGCACCACGTCGAATTTTTCGGCCTTGGAAGCCTGGCCCACCATGCGGCAATGGGCGTAGTTGATCTGGTCCTGGCTCTGCAGGCTGGCGCAGCCAGTCACAGCAAGGGCACACACAAGCAGGAGCGACCCGCGTACAGACAATGAAGGCATGTTTTTCAATCCAGCAGATGGGCGTTGAGGTCAGGGCGATACACCTGCAGCAACGGCGCGGTGACCGTACCCTGCAAGCTGCAGAAGATCGTGGTGCGTCCGGCAATCGGTGCGTGGGTGGTACCGATGTCGATGCTCAGGATGCGCTCGACATAACCGAACGGCGTAGCCACGCCACCGCCCGCCAGGCCTTCGGTGCGCCACTGGTCGATGGGGTCGCCGACCCGGCGGATCTCCACCCGGCTCATGGCGCTGCGGTCTGCCTTCAGGCGGCTGTTGTCCACCAGCAGCGGCTTGAGCGCCGCGGCCACGTCCTTGGGCTGGCCCTCGGCGACAAAGCCCCAGAACAGCAGGTTGCCCACCGACTTCAGCGACTGAGCTTCGTTGTAGTAGCCCACCAGGCGCACGCCATTGACCAGCAGCGGCTGTTCGAAGGCCTGGTAGCGCCCGCCTTCCTGCAAAGGGTTCATGACCTTGGGCGCGCTTACCGCACCGTACCGGGCCAGGCTCAAGGTGCCGGTCGGCAGTCGGGCGGTATTCAGGTTCTGGAAGAACTGCGCATCGCAGCGGGAGAAGTCGCTCAGCAACTGCTCGGGCGCAGTCGCTTGCTGGCCGTGGGCGATGCTGGCGACGCTCAGCAGGCACAGGCCGGATAGCAGGGTACGGAACATCGAAATCATCCGTGACGAGACAGGGGGGTGGACTGTAACAAGATTGATATGCGCCAACCACTGGCTGAAAAAAGCACCCGGGCGAGAACAGTCATCCGCCATCCCGGGCATTTCTGCAACCCGGATGCCCAGGCACAAAAAAGCCCCGAACCAGTCGGGGCTTTTCGTGTGGCAACCACCTGATATCAGGGGGTGATCAGGCGTTCATCAGAACACGTTGATCGGGTAGTCGACGAACACACGCAGTTCGTTGCCGCCCACGTTGTACTCGGAAGACTTCTGCGAAACGCGCAGTACCGAGCTGCGTACTTTCACGCTCAGGTCTTTGGCTGGGCCACTCTGTACTACGTACTTGAACTGGTTGAAGATTTCCCGCTCGCTGCCGCCGGTGGAGGTCGAGGTGGTGATGTTGTCGCCACGCACGTAGGCCACGTTATAGGTCAGGCCCGGTACGCCGAAGGCGCCGAAGTCCAGACCGTAGCCCAGCTGCCAGCTGCGCTCGTCTTCGGCGTTGAAGTCGGACCAGTAGGAGTTGGCCAGGTAGATGGTGTTGCCGCCATCGCCCACGCGGTTCTGACCGCGCTGGTAGCCGCCATAGGCATAGCCCAGGTGGCTGTCGCCGGTGCTGCGCTGGTGCGCCAGGGTGAAGGAGTGCGGGCCCATCGCGTAGGTGGCTGCCAGGCTCCAGATCTTGTTGTCTTCGCCGCCGGCTTTAGCCTTCTCGGCGTAGGACTTGTCCAGCTCGGTACGGTAGCCGTTGAAGTCCAGGGTCAGGGACTGGTCAGTGGCCAGCGGGAACACGTAGTTCAGGTTGATGTATTGCTTCTTCAGCACGTCTTCGACGTCGGAAGCGTACAGCGCGCCCTTGAACTGCTCGGTGAACTGGTAGCTACCGCCCAATACGTTGATCGACTTCAGGCCACCACTGTCACGGCCTTCGGCGCTCTTGCGCGATTCGGCGGTGAAGTGACCTGCGTTCAGCTCCAGGCCCTTGATCTCCTTGGAGGTGATCAGGGTACCGGTGTAGCTTTCCGGCAGCAGGCGCGAGTTGTCGTAGTTCAGCACCGGCAGGGCCGGCATCTGGTCACCGTAGGTCAGCACAGTGTTGGAGAAACGGAACTTGACTGCAGCACCGGCCTTGGCCAGGTCGTCTGCAGCGCTACCGCTGTCACCCTGCTTGAAGAAGTCGATGCCGCCGGCACCGCTGCGACCCTTGCCGCCGTCCAGGCGCAGTGCGTACAGGCCGAAGGCGTCAACGCCCACGCCCACGGTGCCCTGGGTGAAGCCCGAGGAGAAGGTGCCGATGAAACCCTGGCCCCATTCAGCCTTGTCCGGGTTGCCATCTTTGTAGTCACGGTTGATGTAAGCGTTGCGCAACAGCACTTTCAGGCTGCTGTCTTCAACAAAACCCTTCGCGTCGGCCTGGCCGTCGGCCATGGCCTGTGTTGCGCTCAAAATCCCCAGTGCAACCAAGCAGATCCGCTGTTTAAACATTTTATTTTCCTTATTACGGGTTGGTGACGCGCTGTGAGCTCCGCGGCTATGGCGATTGAACGCTCTTCTACCGTTGAAACAAAAAAGCCCGACCGCGGGTGAGCACGGTGGGCCTTTTATTATTCTGAAATATGGCTCCTGGCCACAGGCGTTGGGGCGAATCCTATCTGCGCCTTTAACAACGTGTCAATTTCGTGAATCGTCTTTGAATAGCTGAAAATATTCTAAGAACTGCGGGCTAGAGCATTGCCAGCTGCACACTGTGACTGTCCACGAATTGTTCGAAGTGGGTGACCTTGCCATCTTTAAGTGTCCACAAGTGAGCCACCCGTACATCGATCGGTTTGCCCGAGGCCTTGTAGACGCCCTGGTAATTGCCATAGGCGAACACCTTGTCGCCCTGGGCCACATAGTTCTCGGCCTTGAAGGTGAAGTCCTGCCATTCCGAGCCCAGGCGCTTGAAGACGTGCTCCAGCACCGCCTCGAACCCTATGTAGGTGCCGGCATAGGGAAAGCCTGCCGCCTCGGTCCAGCGGGCATCGGGGGCCAGGGCCGCTGCGGTGTTGCGCGCATTTTCCTGGGAGTTGGCACCTTCGTAGGTGCTCTTGATCAACGCTAGGTTATCCATGGGTGACTCCACGCAGGTCAGGTGAGTTCAGGGTGTGCAACCGTCCAGGCCACAGGCCTGGACCACGCCATCGTGAGGGCCGCTATCGGCGCCCAGGGAGGTCTTCAGCCAGTCGGCGAAGGCCTCGGGTTTGCCCAGCCAGGGGCTGATGTCGAGCAGCTGGTAACGACCATCGCGCTCCAGCACCAGAGTCGGGAAGCCTTGCCCGCCGACCTTGGCCAACAGGGCCCGGCTGGCCTTTATATGGTTGTCCAGTTCATGGGCCACCGCCTGGTCGAAGGCCGCCTCGAAGGCAGCCGGGGCAAACCCCTGGGCCTGCGCCAGCTCCAGCAGCACCTGCCGGTCGGCGATCCTGCGCCCTTCCAGATAATGCGCCGTCTGCAACCGGCCCAGAAATTCCAGGCCCCGCCCTTCCATAGCCTGGGCCGCCAGTACGGCGGCAATCGGCGGCGCCGAGTCGAAGGTGGCCGTCTCATCCCGCAGCAGGCCCTCGAAATAGGCCTGGCCAAAAGGCTGCCCGGTGTACTCGGCGATCCGCCGGTCATGGGGCATGACGTAATCGCGCAGTTGCGGCGAGACCGGCTGGCGATTGCGCCCGGTCATCATGCCGCCGGCATGGGCCACCACCGGCACCACCGCCTGGGCGGCCTGCACCAGCGGCTTGGCACCGTAGCACCAGCCGCACAGGGGGTCATAAATATAGTGAAGGGTGGCCAAGGACATATCTGGGCTCCAGCAAGGTCTTGAAAATTCGATGTCACGCAGACTAGGCCGCGCGCGCCAAGGAAAAAACCTCGAATTGGCTTTTAGTCTGTTGCTGTAACCGGTCGAATCCGTCTGTTTAGCCTCAGTGTGCGAACCGAAACCCGAAAGATACATTCAGAAACAAATAGCCCGGGGAACTTATTAGGGAATATTTAACATCTGTTAATGACAAGCATTACCATTCGCACCCTCGAATTTCCCCTTCTCGGATGCGTTTCAGATGCCTGCCCATTTCCGCCTCATGCCCCTGTCCCTGGGTCTTTGCACCCTGCTGGCCAGCGGTTTTGCCTGCGCTGCCAGCACTACCCTGCCGATGACCTCCATCAGTGCCGAGGCCGAAGCCGACCCCGATGACCCACGGGTCAAGGAAGTCAGCACTGCAACCCGTACCTCGACCCCGGCGCGCTACGTGCCCCAGGCCATCGACACAATCAAGACCGCCAACGTGCTGGACTACGGCGTCAACGACCTGGGCAGCGCCCTGAGTGGCATTCCCAACGTCAGCAGCGGCTCGGACACGCGCTTCGACAGCCTGCGGATCCGCGGCTTCGATGCCAGTAACGACTTCTACCTGGACGGCATCCGCGACGACAGCCAATACGTGCGCGACCTGCACAACATCGAGCGCATCGAAGTGCTCAAGGGCCCGGCGGCAGTGCTCTACGGCCGTGGCAGCCAGGGCGGGATCATCAACCGGGTGAGCAAGCTGCCGGAATTCGGCCGCCGCTCCAGCGTCGAAGTCCAGGGCGGCAGCCAGGACCTGCGCAGCCTGTATGCCGACCTCAGCGCCGACCCGACAGAGAACATCAGCCTGCGCCTGAACCTGGGCAACGAGGACCGGAACAGTTTCCGCAAAGGCGTCAGCGGCAACCGCCAATTGTTCGCCCCGTCCATGAGCTGGCAACTGACCCCGGACCTGAACTGGCTGGTGCAGTACGAATACAGCCGCTACAACCGCACCCCGGACCGCGGCATCCCCGGGGTCAACGGACGCCCGGCGGACGTCAGCCGCGACACCACCTACGGCGATCACCGCGACTACATCGACGACAAGTCCCAGTCCCTGCGCTCCAAGCTGAGCTACGAGCTCAGCGAGAACTGGCAACTGCGCCACACCCTGGGGGTATTCAAGCTCGACAGCGACTTCGACAACACCTACCAGACCGGCTACAACGCCACGACGGGCAAGGTCCAACGCCAACGCTGGCAGCAAGACCTGAAGACCCGCAACGTCTACAACAACACCGAACTGGAGGGCCGTTTCGACACCTTCGGCCTGGAACATCGCCTGCTCACCGGCCTGGAGCTCGGCAGCCAGCGCCGCGACCCGATCCTCTACAACGCCGCCACTTCCGGGCCGGGCAGCCAGGCGGTGCCCGCCGTCGACCTGTACAACCCCAACCCGTACCAGAGCCACACCGGCCGCATGCAGGTCTCCAGCAACAACCACACCGAGGTCGAAAGCCGGGCCCTCTATGTGCAGGACCAACTGCGCCTGAACGATCAATGGCAATTGCTCGCCGGCCTGCGCTACGACAACTTTGATGTGCAGACCAGCAACCGCAAGAACGGGCTCTCCGAAAGCCGCGAAAGCCACAGCGTCAGCCCGCGCCTGGGGGTGGTCTGGACGCCGCTGGAGCACCACTCGTTCTATGCCTCGTGGAGCAAGTCGTTCTCACCGGTGGGCGGCGGCCTGATCGGCATCACCCCGAACGCCGCCGGTAACGGCAACGACCTGAGCCCCGAGCTCACCCGGCAGAAGGAAGTCGGAGTCAAGAGCGACTGGCTGGACGAACGCCTGAGCACCACCCTGGCGGTGTATGAGCTGGAGCTCTACAACCGTCGCACCTCCGATCCGCAGGACCGCAGCATCACCCTGCTCACCGGGCTGCAACGCTCCCGCGGCATCGAGCTGACGGGCACCGGCAAGATCGTCGGCAACTGGTACCTGCGCGGCGGCATCGGCCTGCAGGACGCCGTGGTGGTCAAGGACAACAACGGCTTCGAAGACAAGCGCGTGAACAACGTCGCCAAGCGCAATGGCAGCCTGTTCATCACCTGGAAACCGGAACTGGGCTGGTACGCCGAGACCGGCCTGACCCTGGTCGGCGACCGCTTCGCCGATAGCAGCAACACCGTGGCGCTGCCCGGTTATGGCCGCTGGGACGCCCTGGCCGGTTACCGGCACAAGGACTGGGACGTACGCGCTGCGCTAAACAATATCGCCGACCGCGAGTACTACAGTTCCGCCACCAGCGCCTTCCAGATCCAGCCGGGCGACCCTCGCAGCCTGGTGGTCACCGGCAACTACCGCTTCTGACCCCCGGATGCCCGGCATCTGAATGCCAGGCAAAAAAAAGCGCTGCCATCCCGGCAGCGCTTCGCACAATCCCTTGTTTGTCTATCCTTTCACCACATCCCACAACGCCTGCAGTTCCGCCTCGCTGAGCAATCCAGCGGGGTAACGCTCAATGATGATCCGGCGCGGATCAGGTTCCCTGATCTGACGCGTTCCATTGGACTTCAACCACTGGGCCAGCACCTGCAGCGACTCGTTATTCATTGCCAAGGGATGGGACGCCCGCTCGCTGACCATGTTCATTCCAGCGCTCTCCTGGTATCTGAGCGGCCTAACTTATCCAAGCTTTATGACAGAACAACACCGTTCTCCATGTCTCAGAATCACGCCAGGAGAGATACAAGAGCTATGCCAATGTGCCACCCGTGCCGATATACGGCCATGAAAAAGCCCGCGGCCTGTCTAGGCTGCGGGCTGGCTGGCGAAGCTCAGGCCACGGGCCGGGCCGGCACCGGCAAACAACCGGCATCGGCTGTTACAACGGCACTCAAATCCGCTGCGGCGCGGGCTGTTGCTGGGTAAGGCAGTGGATATTGCCGCCCCCCAGTAACAGTTCACGGCCCGGCACCATCACCACTTCGTGCTCGGGAAACAGCTGCTGCAGGATGGCCTTGGCCTGGGCGTCCATCGGGTCGTCAAAGCTGGGCGCGATGATCCCGCCGTTGACGATCAGGAAGTTCACGTAGGAACCCGCCAGGCGCACCGAAGGGTTGCGCTCCTGGCTGCCCTCCACCGCGTCGACCCCGGCGCATTCCTCTTCGGTGGCGTACAAGGGGCCGGGAATCGGCATCTTGTGCACCTTGAAGGTGCGGCCCTTGGCGTCACGGGTGTTTTCCAGCACCTGCAGGGCGGCCTGGCAACGCGGGTAGTTCGGGTCCTGGGGGTCGTCGGTCCAGGCCAGCAGCACTTCGCCCGGGCGCACATAGCAGCAGAAGTTATCCACATGGCCGTCGGTTTCGTCGTTGTACAGGCCGTCCGGCAGCCAGACAATCTGCTCCACCGCTAGATGCTCGCGCAGTACCGCCTCGATCTCTTCGCGGGACAGGTGCGGGTTGCGGTTGTGGTTGAGCAGGCATTCCTCGGTGGTGATCAGCGTGCCTTCGCCATCGACGTGGATCGAGCCACCTTCGAGCACGAAGCCCTCGGTGCGGTACTCCTGGCAACGTTCGATTTCCAGCACCTTGCTGGCGACCTGCTCGTCACGGTTCCACGGCGAATACAGGCCGCCTTCGAAGCCGCCCCAGGCGTTGAAGCCCCAGTGCACGCCGCGCACTTCGCCGCTGGCGTTGATGACGAAAGTCGGGCCGGTGTCGCGGACCCAGGCGTCGTCGCTGGACATTTCCACCACACGGATATTGGGCACGTCCAGGCGTGCCCGGGCGTTTTCATACTGGGCCGCGGACACCGCCACTGTCACCGGTTCAAAGCGCGCGATGGCCTTGGCCACCGCGACATGGGCGGCCTGCGCCGGCTTGCCGCCCAGGCGCCAGTTGTCCGGGCGCTCGGGCCAGATCATCCAGGCCTGGGTCTGGGTCGCCCATTCGGCGGGCATGTAGAAACCGTCGGCGCGCGGCGTGCTGTGCAAAGTGCTCATAGTGTTCAGGACTCCAGGGAACCGTCGAGGGTTTTCAGCGCGCCATAGAGGTTCGGACGACGGTCACGGAAACTGCCCCAGGCGCTGCGGATGTGCTCGAGCTCGTCGAGGTCGAAGCTGTGCACAAGGATACCTTCTTCAGTTTGGTTGAGCTCCTGAACCTTCTCGCCGAACTGATTGGCGATGAAGGACGAGCCGTAGAAGGTGATGTCGTAGCCGTCCTGCTCTTCGTTGCCGATGCGGTTGCTGGCGATCAGCGGCATCAGGTTGGCCCCGGCATGGCCCTGCTGCACCCGCTGCCAGTGGTCGCGGGAGGAAATTGTCTGGTCGTGGGGCTCGCTGCCGATGGCGGTGGGGTAGAAGAGAATTTCCGCGCCTTGCAGGGCCATGCTGCGGGCGCACTCGGGGAACCACTGGTCCCAGCAGATGCCCACGCCGATCTTCGCGTAGCGGGTGTTCCATACCTTGAAGCCGGTATCGCCCGGGTTGAAGTAGTACTTTTCGTGGTAGCCGGGGCCATCCGGGATGTGGCTTTTCCGATAAATCCCGAGGTTGCTGCCATCGGCATCGATGATCGCGATGCTGTTGAAACGCGCCCGCCCGGCCAGCTCGTAGAAGCTGATGGGCAGCACCACTTGCAGCTCCCTGGCGACTTTCTGGAAGTGCGCGATGGCGGCGTTGCTGTCCACCGTGGTGGCCAGTTGCAGGTAATCCGGGTTGGGCTTCTGGCAGAAGTAAGGCGCCTCGAACAGTTCCTGGATCAGGATGATCTGCGCCCCCTTGGCCGCGGCTTCGCGCACCAGTTTCTCAGCGGTTTCGAGGTTGGCCTCAAGGTCCCAGGAACAGGCCATCTGGGTAGCGGCGACGGTAACGGTACGGCTCATGGATCAACTCCTGGGCAAGGCGAAGCGGTCGATGACAACGGACACAAGGCACCGGGCACGGCGAGGCCGGCCCTGGATACGGCCACTTTATATCCGATAAATATCGACTTTAAAAGCTGAAAAATCATTATGCACGATAAATTACCGACAAAAAGCCGATAACAATCGAACTATCAAGAAGCGCATTCGCCGGTAAGCCGGCTCCTACCAAGCGTTGCAGGAGCCGGCCGGCGAATGGAGGTCAACGCAAAGCCGAGCCCTGCGCCTACAGCTCTTCGCTCAACACCTTGGCCAGCATGTCGACGAAGAAATCCACGCTCTGGCGAGTCGTGACCATCGGCGGCTTGATCTTGAGGATGTTCAGGTGATCGCCGGTAGGTTGCATGAAAATCCCCAGCTCGCGCAGGCGTTCGCACAGCAGGGTGGTTTCCTCGGTGGCCGGTTCCAGGGTGGCGTGATCGCGGATCAGTTCCAGCCCCAGGTAGAAACCGGAACCATGCACCGCTCCCACCAGCGGGTGGTTTTCCTTGAGCGCCTCCAGGCGCTGCCGGAAGTGTTCACCGACCACCTGGGCGTTTTCCCAGAGTTTCTCCTCCTGCATCACGTCCAGCACCGCAATGCCGATGCGGCAACTGACCGGGCTGCCGCCGGACGAGGAGAAGAAATAGCCTTCGGCCTCCAGCGCTTCGGCGATTTCCCGCCGGGTGATCACCGCACCCAGGGGCTGGCCGTTGCCCATGCCCTTGGCCATGGTGATGATGTCCGGGGTCACGCCCTGCTCCTCGAAGCCCCAGAAGAACTGGCCCATGCGCCCGTAGCCGACCTGGATCTCGTCGGCGATGCACACCCCGCCCCGGGCCCGCACCCGCTCGTAGACCTGCTGCAGGTAGCCCGGTGGCAGCGAAATCCCTCCGGCGTTGCCATACACGGGTTCGCAGATGAAACCGGCCAGCTGGCGTTGCTGCTCATCCAGCTTGTGCAGTTGCTGGTCGACGCTGCGCAGGTAGTGCGGGGTGCTGTCCTGGCCGCGGAACTCGCCGCGATAGGTGTTGGGCGCGGTCACCGGGTGCACCCACTCCGGACGGCTGGTGAGGGCCTGGGGGTTGTCGGCGATGGAGGTGGACACTGCGTCAGCCGCCACCGACCAGCCGTGGTAGGCCTCCAGCACACTGAGCATGTCGCGCCCGCCGCTGTAGGCCCAGGCCAGGCGGATCGCCAGGTCATTGGCCTCGGTGCCGCTGTTGACCAGGAACACCCGGTCCATGGAATCCGGTGCCAGGGCCAGCAGGCGCTCGGAGAACTCGGCGATCGCCGCATAGTGGAAACGCGAGTTGGTGTTGAGCAGCGACCATTGCCGCGCCGCTTCAGCGGCCATGCGCGGGTGACCGTGGCCCAGCACCGCGACGTTGTTGAGCATGTCCAGGTAGGAACGCCCCTGCATGTCGATCAAGTGGTTGCGCCAGCCGCGCTCGATCCGCGGCGGGTCGAGGTAATAGTGCTTCTGCGAGCGGGCAAAACTGGCGTCACGACGCTCCAGCAGGGTTTGCGGATCCAGTTCCGGCTCGGCATCGCAGGCCAGCCCCAGCAGCGCCGCCGGCGAGGGGCAAAGGGCTTGCCAGGCCGGGGCTCGGGACGGTGTACAGAACAGCGGCGGATCCAGTTCGACAGCGCGACACAGCTGCACCTTGAGCCGACCATCCGCCGCCACGGCGCCCAGCACCTGGCCCTTGACCAGCGCCGCTCCCGGCTGCAACGAAGGCTCGACGCCCCACAGGTGCACACTCAGGGTCGGGCCATCGAGGCGCAACAGGCCTTGCTCGCCACGGTGCAGGACCCCGGCGAACGGCGCTTCCACAGCGGTGCCTGGCGGCACTTGCAGTTGTACATGCAAGGGGCAGGTCGAGGGTTCCTCGGCGCTATCGGGACGGGTCTGCGACAGGCGGTACTGTCCATAGCGGCTGGCGGCCAGGCCATGGGCGGCGCCAGCTTCGGCCAACAGGCGATCGTCGATCCCCGGCTGCTCCCAATTGCCCGCCTCGAAGTGCGGGCTGAGCACGCCCAGGTCGATCAGGGCGAATTCGCGCCCCACCAGGCTCGGCAACAGCGGGGCGAACCCCTCACCGCCAATGGCAGGCAGTGCGTGCCCGACAGCGGTGAGAACCGCCGCCTCCATGAACTCGAACGACACCGAGTTGGCGACCTGGAAAATCTCCCACTCGTGGCTCAGGTTGGCACGGCTGTAGGCATTGCCCGGGTCGATGCTGACCTGCTGCTCGCCACTGAGCACCAGCACCGCCGCCCGGGCCACGATCAGAGGCCAGAGCGCCAGCAGCTCCGCCCGTTGCAACGGGTTGACCTGATGGTAGGCCTGGATCGCCGGGAGGATGCGCAGCGGGTCGCCCTCGGCGTGATGCAGCAGCGCCGCGCAGGTCACCGACAGGTCGGTGATGCGCCAAGTGCGGATCAGGTCGCCGAAATCGATCACCCCCTGCACCTGCCAATGCCGTGCTTCATCCCGCTGCCAGACCACGTTGTCATCGGTGATGTCCATATGGATGGCCTGCACCGGCAGTTGCTCCAGCAGCGGATGCAGGCGGCGCTCGGCGCGTTGCGCGGCGCTGGCGATCACCGCTCGTTGCTGCGGGTCGGCAATGACCGGCAGCAGATGCCCGATCAATGCCTGGGCATGCCGGGCGTCCCATTGCAGGGTGCGCTCCAGGCCCGGATGCTCGAAATCCGCCAGGGCCAGGTCCATCTGCCCGCACAGCCGGCCCAGGCCCGCCACCAGCTCGCCGCCCAGGTGCGGCAGCTGGGTCAGGGAGCGGCCTTCTATATAGTCCAGCAGGCGCACGTGCAGCGCTTGCCCGGCGATCTCCAGGGACAGCAGGTCCGCGCCGTTTGTCGCCGGGATGACCCTGGGCACTCGCAGCTCCGGGCGCTGTTGCAGATGCTTGAGGCCGGCGTGCTGCGCCTGCAACTCCAGGGCCGAGTAGTCGCCGCGGCAGATCTTCAGGACAAACCGCCCCTGGGGGCTGTCGACGCGGTAGTTGAGGTCTTGCTGGCTGCCCAGCGAGTGCAGGGTGCCGTGCAGGCCGTAGTGGCTTTCCAGCAACTCCAGCGCTTGCTGCGCTAAGACTTGCGGGCTGGGCAGACTGGCACGGTGGATCAAGGTGGCGAGCAACATACAACGACCCCTGGAATTGTTATAGGCCGCTTATATCGCCACTGCGCAAGGTAATGCGCAACCCCAAAGCGCGCAGGCAAGACCAGAGCCTTGCCTGCTGTAAACTTCGGCCGGCGAAATTTCCGACAGTTCGCAGAGCAATCAAGCGGTTGTTGCTATTGCACCCTAGGCGTCCTATCGACAAGCTATGCTGCATTCGTCGCAGCAAATGACCGTTTTCAAGGATACAGGCCCCAAATATGCGCATTCTCGTTACCGGCGGAGCCGGTTTTATCGGCTCGGCCCTGGTCCGCCATCTGCTTCAGCACACGGAACACGAAGTGCTGAACCTGGACAAACTGACCTACGCAGGCAACCTGGAATCGCTGCACAGCATCGCCAGCAACAGCCGCTATGAGTTCGTCAAGGCCGATATCGTCGACCAGGCCACCGTCAGCGCCGTGCTGGCGCGCTTCCAGCCCCACGCGATCATGCACCTGGCTGCCGAGTCCCATGTCGACCGCTCCATCGACGGGCCGTCCGACTTCATCCAGACCAATATCGTCGGCACCTACAGCCTGCTGGAAGCGACCCGCGCCTACTGGCACACATTGCCCGAGGCGGAAAAAGCCGCTTTCCGTTTCCACCATATTTCCACCGATGAAGTCTATGGCGACCTGCATGGCGTCGATGACCTGTTCACCGAAACCACGCCCTACGCCCCCAGCTCGCCCTACTCCGCCAGCAAGGCCGCATCCGACCACCTGGTCCGCGCCTGGCAGCGTACCTATGGGCTGCCGGTGCTGATCACCAACTGCTCCAACAACTACGGCCCGTTCCACTTCCCCGAAAAGCTGATTCCGCTGGTGATCCTCAACGCCCTGGCAGGCAAGCCGCTGCCGGTGTACGGCAACGGCCTGCAGGTGCGCGACTGGCTGTATGTCGAGGATCACGCCCGGGCCCTGTTCAAGGTGATGACCGAAGGCGCGGTCGGCGAGACCTACAACATCGGCGGCCACAACGAACAGAAAAACATCGACGTGGTACGCGGCATCTGCAGCCTGTTGGAAGAGCTGGCCCCGCAGAAACCCCAAGGCGTGGCTCACTACGCCGACCTCATCACCTTCGTCCAGGACCGCCCCGGCCACGACCTGCGCTACGCCATCGACGCCGGCAAGATCGAGCGCGAGCTGGGCTGGGTTCCGGAAGAAACCTTCACCAGTGGCCTGCGCAAGACCGTGCAGTGGTACCTGGAAAACCTCGAGTGGTGCCGCCGGGTACAAGACGGCAGCTACCAGGGCGAACGCCTGGGTTCCACCGACATCAAGGATCTGATTGCATGATCAAAGGCATTGTTCTGGCGGGCGGCTCCGGCACCCGTCTGCACCCCATCACCCTCGGTGTGTCCAAGCAGCTGCTGCCAATCTACGACAAGCCGATGATCTACTACCCGATCTCGGTACTGATGCTGGCCGGCATCCAGGACATCCTGATCATCTCCACCCCCCAGGACCTGCCGCAATACCGCAACCTGCTGGGTGACGGCAGCCAGTTCGGCGTGCGTTTTTGCTATGCCGAGCAGCCTTCGCCGGATGGCCTGGCCCAGGCCTTCCTGATTGGCGAGGAGTTCATCGGCAATGACCCGGTGTGCCTGATCCTGGGCGACAACATCTTCCACGGCCAGTACTTCGGCGAACAGCTGCGCGACGCCGCCAAGCGCACCCGCGGCGCCACGGTGTTCGGCTACTGGGTCAAGGACCCGGAGCGTTTCGGGGTCATCGACTTCGACAGCGAGGGCCGTGCCCTGTCCATCGAAGAAAAGCCCAAGAAGCCGAAGTCCAGCTACGCGGTCACCGGCCTGTATTTCTACGACAATGACGTGGTGCAGATTGCCAGGGACGTCAAGCCTTCGCCCCGGGGCGAACTGGAGATCACCGACGTCAACAACGCCTACCTCAAGCGTGGCGATCTGCACGTGGAGCGTTTTGGCCGGGGCTTTGCCTGGCTCGACACCGGCACCCACGACAGCCTGCTGGAGGCCTCGCAATACGTGCAGACCATCGAGCATCGCCAAGGCCTGAAAGTCGCCTGCCTGGAAGAGATCGCCTATGAGAACCGCTGGATCAGCCGCGAGCACCTGCTGGAGCGCGCCGCTTATTTCGGCAAGACCGGCTATGGCCAGTACCTGTTCACTCTGGCGGGGGAAACCCAATGAACATCATTCAGACAGAGCTCCCCGGTGTACTGATTATCGAGCCCAAGGTCTTTGGCGACGAGCGTGGCTTCTTCTACGAGAGCTTCAATGCCAAGGCCTTTGAAGAGGCCACCGGCTTGCAGAAGAGCTTTGTACAGGACAATCACTCGCGATCCGTCAAGAATGTCCTGCGTGGTCTGCACTACCAGATTGAGCACCCGCAGGGAAAACTGGTCCGGGTGATTGCCGGCGAGGTTCTGGACGTAGCCGTCGATATCCGGCGCAGCTCCCCGAACTTTGGCCGTTGGGCAAGTGTTCGCCTGTCTGCACATAACAATCGCCAGCTATGGATTCCCGAAGGGTTCGCCCATGGCTTCGTAGTACTCAGCGACGCTGCCGAGTTTCTCTACAAGACCACCGATTACTACACGCCTTCTGCTGAGCGTTGCATCAGCTGGGACGATCCGACCCTGGCGATCAACTGGCAGTTGCAGGATATGCCAACGCTCTCGGCCAAGGACCAGAAAGGTAAAAGCCTTGAAGAGGCCGATCTGTTCCCATGAACGCTCCTCTGAAAATCCTTATCAGCGGCCAGCACGGCCAGCTCTCCCGGGAGCTGCAGCAGCGCCTCGGCGACCTGGGCGAGCTGGTGGTCCTGGGTCGTGAGCAACTGGACCTGAGCCACCCGGAACAGATCCGCCAGCAAGTGCGCGCCATTCGCCCGGACCTGATCATCAATGCCGCCGCCCACACCGCCGTCGACCAGGCCCAGAGCGAGCCGGAGCTGGCTTTTGCTATCAACGCCACGGCCCCCGGGATCTTCGCCCAGGAAGCCTTCGAGCTGGGTGTGCCGCTGATTCACTACTCCACCGACTACGTGTTCGATGGCAGCAAGGAAACGCCCTATGTTGAGGACGACGAACCCAACCCGCTGAGTGTCTACGGCGAGAGCAAGCTGGCTGGCGAACGGGCGATCCGGCTGGTCCAGGGCCAGCATTTGATCCTGCGCACCAGCTGGGTCTATTCCAGCCATGGCAAGAACTTCCTGCTGACCATGCAGCGCCTGCTGCAGGAAAAACCCGAGCTGCGGGTAGTGGCCGACCAGATCGGCGCGCCCACCTGGGCCGGCACCATCGCCACCAGCACCCGGGCGCTGATCGATCGTTGGCGAGCCGGGCAGCCCGGCGCCTGGGGCACCTATCACCTCACCGCCCACGGCGAGACTTCCTGGTTCGGCTTTGCCCAGGCCATCGGTGAGCAGTTGCTGGCCATGGACAAACCCTGCGCCGTCCTTGAAGCCATCCCTTCCAGCGCTTACCCGACACCGGCGCCGCGGCCGTTGAACTCGCGCCTGGACTGCAGCCGCCTGGCACGGGAGTGGGGCGTGGTCCAGCCGGACTGGCACACCGCATTGCGCGAGTGTCTTGCCGAGCAGGGCTAGGCATAATGCGCCTGTATCCACAGGCGCCTTTTCCATGACCCCACCCCTTCCCCGTCGCCCTCGCTGGCGCAGCCTGGCCTTGCTGGCACTGTGCCTGGCGCCGTTGCTGTGGCCGCTGGAGCATCTGGCGGAGCGCTACTACCGCAACGAGCTGACCAGCCAGAACCGCCAGACCCTCGACCTGTACGTGGCCAACCTGCTGGGCACCCTGCACCGCTACGAAGTGCTGCCGCAGATCCTCGGCGACCTGCCGGCACTGCGCGCGGTACTCGGCGCCCCGGACGATGGCGTGACCCAGGGCAACGCCAACCGCCTGCTGAAGAACATCAGTGCCCAGACCGGCGCCGAGGTGATGTACCTGATGGACACCAGCGGCAAGACCCTGGCGGCCTCCAACTGGGACAAGCACGACAGCTTCGTCGGTCGCAATTTCGCCTTCCGCCCCTATTTCAGCGAGGCCATGGCCGGGCGCCTGGGGCGCTTCTTCGGCCTGGGCACCACCTCGGCCAAGCGCGGTTACTTCTTTGCTGCCGCGGTGCGCGATGGCGAGCGGATCCTTGGCGTGCTGGTGGTCAAGGTCGACCTGGACCACACCGAAAGCCTGTGGGGCAAGACCCCGGAACAGTTGCTGATGACCGACCACAATGGCGTGGTGATCCTCACCTCGCGCCCGGAATGGCGCTTTCGCGCGACCCGGCCGCTGAGCGACGAGGAACGCCAGGCGATCGTCGCCATCCAGCCCTATCCGACTCGCGACCCAAGGCCGCTGAACCTCAACCCCAATGCCTGGCTGACCCAGACCCAGCAGATCGACGAAACCCGCTGGGCCGTGAGCATCCTCGCACCGCGCACTCTGATCGACCGGCCGGTGCGCACGGTAGTGGCCGTGGGCGCCGCCGCGCTGCTGGTGCTGATGCTGTTGCTCGGCCTGATGATGCAGCGCCGCCGCCACTACCTGGAGCGGATCGCCTTCGAAGCCAAGGCGCGGCGCGAGCTGGAGATGCGTGTGGCCGAGCGCACCAGCGACCTGGAAAGCCTCAACCGGCGCCTGAAGCAGGAAGTGCTGGAGCGCGAAACCGCCCAGCAGGAACTGGTGCGGGCCCAGGACAACCTGGTCCAGGCCGGCAAGCTCTCGGCTCTGGGCACCATGTCGGCCAGCATCAGCCACGAGCTCAACCAGCCCCTGGCGGCGATCCGCAGCTATGCCGAGAACGCCGAAGTGCTGCTGGACCACCAGCGCACCGACGACGCCCGAGGCAACCTCAAACTGATCAGCGAACTGACCGGGCGCATGGCCTCGATCATTGCCCACCTGCGGGCCTTCGCCCGGCGCGATCACCACGCCCCGGAAAGCGTGGCCCTGCAACCGGCCCTGGACGACGCCCTGGCGCTGCTGGCCAAGCGCCGCCGGGCCATGGAAGTGGAACTGATCCGCGACCTGCCGGCTGCCACCCTGTGGGTCGAAGCCGGGGAAACCCGCCTGCGCCAGGTACTGGGCAACCTGCTGGCCAATGCCCTGGATGCCCTGACCGAAAAAGGCCCACCGCGCAAACTCTGGCTGAGTGCCGAATCCACCGCCACCGGCGTCAACCTGTACATTCGCGACAACGGTCCGGGCTTCTGCATGGAAGCGCTGGGTCGCGCCGGAGAGCCGTTCTACACCACCAAGACCCGTACTCAGGGCCTGGGCCTGGGGCTGGCCATCTGCGACACCCTGATGCGTGCCTTCGGTGGTGAACTGTCATTCGCCAACCACCGCGAAGGCGGGGCCCTGATCACCCTGCGCCTGCGGGCCGGGGCCCCCGGAGTCAGCCTGCAGCCCTCCGAGGACCGCGGGGTATGAAGCAGAGCGGCAACCCGATATCAACCCTGTCCGGCCCGGCGCTCCCGGCCCCGACACGATCTGGAAAGTGAGCGATGAGCCATCCCGAGAGCCTCGATCCTCAGTTGCAAGTGGTGCTGATCGACGACGATCCCCACCTGCGCCAGGCCCTGAGCCAGACCCTGGACCTGGCGGGGCTCAAGGTGCTGTCCCTCGCCGAAGCCCAGGGCCTGGCGCCGCGCCTGGAGCGGGATTGGCCGGGGGTGGTGGTCAGCGACATCCGCATGCCCGGCATGGACGGCCTGGAGCTGCTCAACCAGCTGCATGCCCAGGACCCGGAACTGCCGGTGCTGCTGATCACCGGCCACGGCGACGTGCCCCTGGCCGTGCAGGCCATGCGTGCCGGCGCCTATGACTTTCTGGAAAAGCCCTTCGCCAGCGATGCCCTGCTGGACAGCGTGCGCCGCGCCCTGGACTGGCGGCGCCTGGTGCTGGACAACCGCAGCCTGCGCCTGGCCCTCAGCGACCGTCAGGAACTCAGTGCACGGCTGGTAGGCCAGTCAGCGCCGATGCTGCGCCTGCGCCAGCAGATCGGCGCCCTGGCGGCGACCCGGGCCGATGTGCTGATCCTCGGCGAGACCGGCGCCGGCAAGGAAGTGGTGGCCCGTGCCCTGCACGATCTCTCCGGACGGCGCAACGGGCCGTTCGTGGCGATCAACGCCGGGGCCCTGGCGGAATCGGTGGTGGAAAGCGAGCTGTTCGGCCACGAGCCGGGGGCCTTCACCGGCGCGCAGAAACGCCGCATCGGCAAGTTCGAATTTGCCAACGGCGGCACCCTGTTCCTCGATGAGATCGAAAGCATGAGCCTGGATGTCCAGGTCAAGCTGCTGCGCCTGCTGCAGGAGCGGGTGGTGGAACGCCTGGGGGGCAATCAATTGATCCCGCTGGATATCCGCATCATCGCCGCGACCAAGGAAGACCTGCGCCAGGCCGCGGACCAGGGACGCTTTCGCGCCGACCTCTACTACCGCCTGAACGTCGCGCCGCTGCGCATTCCACCGCTACGCGAGCGTGGCGAAGACGTGCTGATGCTGTTCCAGCACTTCGCCGACGAAGCCAGCACCCGCCACGGCCTGCCCCCCCAGGAACTGCAACCCGGACACCGTGCCTTGCTGCTGCGCCACAGCTGGCCGGGCAACGTGCGCGAGCTGCAGAACGCCGCCGAACGCTTCGCCCTGGGCCTGGAACTGGCCCTGGACAACAACGAGCCGGGTACGCCCGCGGCTGCGGCCCCGAACCTGATCGAAGGAGGCTTGAGCGAGCAGGTGGAGCACTTCGAAAAGACCCTGATCGCCGCTGAAATGGCCCAGCCCCATAGCTCCATGCGCAGCCTCGCCGAAGCCCTGGGGATTCCGCGCAAGACCCTGCACGACAAGCTGCGCAAGCACGGTTTGAACTTCGCCGACGGCGGCGCCAACCAGCCCGGCGACGAATCAGAATGAAGCGTTCCGTTATTCCCTTGACCCCTGAGGCCCCGGCATGAATCGCGACAGTCGATACCTGGAATCCATCCTCCATCACGACATCCCCCTGACACGGGACATGGGTCTGCAGGTGCTCGACTGGCAGGGGCAAGAGTTGCGCCTGCACTTGCCCCTGGAGGCCAACGTCAACCACAAGAGCACCATGTTCGGCGGCAGCCTGTACTGCGGTGCGGTGCTCGCCGGTTGGGGCTGGCTGCACCTGCGGCTCAAGGAACAGGGCATCGATGACGGGCATATCGTCATCCAGGAAGGCCAGATCAGTTACCCGCTGCCGGTGACCGGCGACGCCGTGGCGATCTGCGCCGCACCGGATGACAAGGTCTGGAACAAATTCCTCGCCATGTATCAGCGCTACGGCCGTGCCCGGCTGACCTTGCACACCCGGGTCGTCAATGCCGGCAGCGCAGAAGACGCCGTGCGTTTTACCGGCCAGTACGTCCTGCACCGCTAACCCGTTTGCGACCCGGCTCAAATCTGTAGGAGCTGGCTTGCCAGCGAAGAGGCCGGAAATGGTTGCACAGGGCCCAAGGGCCCCGTCGCCGGCAAGCCGGCTCCTGCACTAGGGTGGCAGCGGCAAGTCGCCGCGAGGTGATCAGGAGCGGGCCAGTTCCAGCAACTTGGCGCGCCAGGGCGCCTTGGCCGGCAGGGCCAGGAAGAAGCCGTTGAGCAACGACTCCCGAGGTGGATAGCAGAACGGCGCACCGCTGAGATCCAGCACCTCGCCGCCCGCACCTTCGAGCACGCCCTGGGCCGCCGCGGTGTCCCACTGCGAGGTGGGCGCCAGGCGCGGATAGCAGTCCGCCGCGCCTTCGGCCAGCAGGCAGAACTTCAGCGAACTGCCGATATTGGCCAGTTGCAATTCACCCAGGGCGGCGCTCAAACCACTGAGCAGACGTTCCTGCTCCGGGCTCGAATGCCGGCGGCTGGCCACCACGGTAAACGCCTCGCCGGCCCCCGGTTGCTCACGCACCTGGATCGCCTGCGGTGCCTGCTCGCGATCCACGCGCCAGGCCCCAAGGCCTGCGCCTCCCAGGTAGCAGCGGCCACTGGTGGGCATCGACACCACGCCGAACACCACCCGCCCCTGCTCGATCAGGGCGATATTGACGGTGAATTCTTCACTGCCGGAAATGAATTCCTTGGTGCCGTCCAGCGGGTCCACCAGCCACCAGCGCTGCCAGCTGGCGCGGGTGGCCTGGGGAATGTCCGCATCCTCTTCGGACAGCACCGGGATGCTCGGGTCCAGGGCCGTGAGGCCGGCCACGATCAGGTGATGGGCGGCCAGGTCGGCGGCGGTCACCGGCGACTCGTCGGCCTTGTGATTGACCGCCACATCGGCGCGCCAGAACGGCAGGATCGCTTCACCGGCACGCAGGGCCAGCTCGGCAACCGGCGCCAGCAAGGGGTGGGGAAAATTCATTGAAGTCTCGCTCATGCTTGAAAGACCCCGCGCTGGCTCAGCAGGTCGCGGGTCAGGTAAAGCGCAGCCAGGGCCCGGCCTTCGCTGAACTGAGGGTTCTGCGCCAGGCTCGCCAGTTCGCGCAGGTTGACCTTGTCGACCCGCATCGGCTCCGGCTCGTCGCCTTCCAGGCGCTCTTCATACAGATCGGTGGCCAGCACTACCTGGATCTTCTGGCTCATGTAGCCCGGGGACAGCGACAGCTCGGTCAGGTGCTCCAGTTGCCGCGCGCCAAACCCGGCCTCTTCCTTGAGCTCGCGCTCGGCCGCTGCCAGCACATCCTCCCCCGGCTCGATCAGGCCCTTGGGCAACGACAGCTCGTAGGCGTCGGTGCCGCCGCAGTATTCCTCCACCAACACTGCATGCTCGGCGTCGAGCATTGCCACGATCATCACCGCGCCATAGCCGGCGCCCTTGCCCACCAGGCGCTCATAGGTACGTTCGACGCCATTGGAAAACCGCAACTGCACCTCTTCGACACAGAACAGACGACTGGTGGCGACGATCTCGCGGGCGAGTACGGTGGGTTTCTGGCGCATAGCGGGCTCCTTGGCGATAGCGGGTTACTATACAGCCTGTTTTAAAGTGACTGGGTTGCAGATTGCCGGTGCACAGCACCACGGCGGAACCTATTGTTTACTGCGTGTGACCGCCCTCTTCGAGGCGGCTCCTTTCTATCCGTTCTAGTGACCGGGCCTCCCTGCCCCACTGGCCTTGTCGACCCCGCCGGTCGGCTGTTTTCTTACCACTGGAGAAGTGTTCGATGGCCCTACTGCCCTGGCACCAGATCGATACCGTCCTGCTGGACATGGACGGCACCTTGCTGGACCTGCACTACGACAACCATTTCTGGATGGAACACCTGCCCCAGCGCTACGCCGAGCTGCACGGGGTCAGCCGGGCCATGGCCGAGCTGGAGCTGGAGCCCCTGTTCGAACGCAACGCCGGCCAGTTGCAGTGGTATTGCCTGGACTTCTGGAGCGCCGAACTGCAACTGCCGGTGCGCGAGTTGAAGCTGGAAACCGCGCACCTGATCGCCCTGCGTCCGGACGCAGACACCTTTCTTGCAGCCATCAAGCAAGCCGGCAAGCGGGTGATCCTGATCACCAACGCCCATCGCGACTCCCTGTCATTGAAGCTGGAACGGATCGAACTGGCGCCATACTTCGAACGCCTGATCAGTTCACACGACTATGGTTTCCCCAAGGAAAGCCCACAGTTCTGGGACGCCTTGCAGGCCGATATCCGCTTCGACCCGGCCCGCAGCCTGTTCATCGACGACACCCTGCCCATCCTGCGCAGTGCGCGGGACTTTGGTGTGGCGCAGTTGCTGGCGGTGAGCCAGCCGGACAGCCGCAGAGGGCCGAAAGACACCGCGGAGTTCGCGGCGGTGGGGGATTACCGGGCGTTGATCGAAGGCTTGTGAAGCCCTTCGCGGGCAAGCTCGCTCCTACAGAACCCCGTGGGAGCGGGCTTGCCCGCGAAGAGAACCGATCATTCGGGAATACGCAGCACCTGGCCCGGGTAGATCTTGTCCGGGTGGGACAGCAGCGGCTTGTTGGCCTCGAAGATCTTGTTGTACTTGTTGGCATCGCCGTACTGCACCTTGGCGATGGCGCTCAGGGTGTCGCCTTTCTTCACGGTGACGAATACCGCAGAAACCACCGCCGGACCGGTCACGGTGATCTGGTCCTCGACACTGCCGACGCCGGAAATGTTGCCCAGGGCCAGCAGGATCTTCTCCTTCTCTTCCTGGCTCGCCACTTCACCGCTGACAATCACCTTGTCACCTTCCACCGTGGCATGAACATTGGGATTGCCCAGGCCAACCTTTTCGATGTGCTCCTTGAGTTGCTCACTGGCATTGGCGTTACCCGGGGTCAACAGGTCGATCAGTTTCTCACCGGCTTCCTTCACAAAGCTGAAAATGCTCATGTCGCACACTCCTTGGTTGATAGATCCAGACGCGAAAGACTAGACCAGCCTGGCCGGATGAGGTTCCCGGGCGACCAGTGACCCAAGGTCACAGGCCCGCGGTAGAATCCCGGCCTTTTGCCGCTCCGGAGCGAAGATGGACCTCAAGCAGCTGAAATTCCTCATCGCCCTCGACGAAACCCGGCATTTCGGCCAAGCCGCCGCGCGCTGCCACATCACCCAGCCGACCCTCTCCATGCGCCTGCGCAGCCTGGAAGAAGAGCTCGACTTGCCGCTGGTCAAGCGCGGCCAGCGTTTCGAAGGCTTCACCGCACCCGGCGAGCGGGTGCTGGCGTGGGCCCGCACCGTGCTCACCGCCCATGACGGGCTATTGGCCGAGGCCGCCGCCTGCCGCGGCAACCTGGTGGGCACCCTGCGCGTAGGGGTGGTGCCGCTGTCGAGTTTCAATCCCCAGCCACTGCTGCAGCGCCTGCATGCCGAGCACCCGAACCTGCGCTTCGAACTCTCGTCCCTGAGCTCGGAACAGATCCTCGAACAGTTGGCCAGCAATCGCCTGGACCTCGGGGTTTCCTACCTGGAGCGCCTGGACAGCGAGAATTTCGACTCCCTGCCCCTGGAACCGACCCACATGGGCCTGCTCTACGACCACCGGCACTTCAGCTTCGGCGAGCAGCCCCTGAGCTGGGAGGCGCTGATCGAACTGCCCCTGGGCCTGCTCACCAGCGGCATGCACTTTCGCCAGTCCATCGACCACAACTTCCACATCCGCGGCCTGCAACCGCAGCCGGTGCTGCAGACCGACGCCGTCCATCAGCTGGTGCAGATGGTCCATGGCGGCCTGTGCTGCGCCGTGATGCCTCTGGACAGCGGCCTGGAAACCCTCACCGAGCACCTGCGCCTGCAACCCATCGCCGATGCCCAGACCCTGGCCCGCCTGGGCCTGATCATGCGCCGCAGCGCGCCGCGCTCGGCCCTGGCGCAAGCCTGCTTCGCCCTCTACCAGCAATCCTTCGGCGATTCTTGATCGACGCCATCTATCAATAGATCAGTACTAGCAATTAGACGCGACAGATTGCCGCGCTTAGTCTTGGGAGCCGTTACGCCGCTGGTCACCCCGGCGCGGCGCCAGCCCCGGCGAAACGGGCACCCGCACTCGCTGCCAGCCAGCCCCACAGCATCCCTCGAACGCTAGTACGCGAAGGCATTTGCCCGGCCAGACGCCGGCCGCGCGAGCAGCGTCTCAACCTTGTCCACCTGCCGCCGAGCGTGCGCTGCGGGTCAGCAGCCTGCGATGGAGAGTCGCCCGTGAGTACACATAACCAAGCCGATCAGAAACCCGTAGCCCGCTACAAGCCCTACAAGGGACCCGCCGGTGGCTGGGGCGCCCTGATCAGCGTGGCCCAGGCCTGGCTGACCAGCGACAACGCGCTGAAGAACATCCGCATGATGCTCAAGACCAACCAGAACGGCGGCTTCGACTGCCCGGGCTGCGCCTGGGGCGACTCGCCGGAAAGCGGCATGGTCAAGTTCTGCGAGAACGGCGCCAAGGCGGTCAACTGGGAAGCCACCAAGCGCCGGGTGGACGCGGCGTTCTTCGCCAAGCACAGCGTCACTTCGCTGCTGGAGCAGAGCGACTACTGGCTGGAGTACCAGGGCCGGCTGACCGAGCCGATGAGCTACAACGCCGAGACCGACCGCTACCAGCCCATCAGTTGGGAAAATGCCTTCAGCCTGATCGCCAGGCACCTGCACAACCTGCCCAGCCCGGACATGGCCGAGTTCTACACCTCGGGCCGGGCCAGCAACGAAGCGGCCTACCTGTACCAGCTGTTCGTGCGCGCCTACGGCACCAACAACTTCCCCGACTGCTCGAACATGTGCCACGAGGCCAGCGGCGTGGCCCTGGCGCAGAGCGTCGGGGTCGGCAAAGGCACGGTGACCTTCGACGACTTCGAACACGCGGACGCCATCTTCGTCTGGGGCCAGAACCCCGGCACCAACCACCCACGCATGCTCGAACCGCTGCGTGAAGCAGTGAAGCGCGGCGCCCAGGTGGTGTGCATCAACCCGCTCAAGGAGCGCGGCCTGGAACGCTTCCAGCACCCGCAAAGCCCGATCGAGATGCTCACCAACGGCAACCGCCCGACCAATACCGCCTACTTCCGCCCGGCCCTGGGCGGCGACATGGCGCTGCTGCGGGGCATGGCCAAGTTCCTCCTGCAGTGGGAGCGCGATGCGCAGAAAGCCGGCGCGGCGTCGGTGTTCGACCACGACTTCCTCAATGCCCACACCGCCAACGTGCTCGACTACCTGGGCACCATCGACGACACCCCGTGGGAGCAGATCGTCGAGCAGTCCGGCCTGGCCCTGGTGGAGATCGAGCAAGCGGCGCGCATGTATGCCAAGGGCAAGAACGTCATCATGTGCTGGGCCATGGGCATCACCCAGCACCGCCACTCGGTGCCGACCATCCAGGAAATCGCCAACCTGATGCTGCTGCGCGGCAACATCGGCAAGCCCGGCGCCGGGCTGTGCCCGGTGCGTGGCCACAGCAACGTGCAGGGCGACCGCACCATGGGCATCAACGAACGCCCGCCAGTGGCCTTCCTCGACTCCCTGGAGCGGCGCTTCCAGTTCAAGGTCCCCCGGGACAACGGCCACAACGTGGTCGAGGCGATCCACGCCATGCTCGAAGGCCGCTCCAAGGTATTCATCGGCCTGGGAGGCAACTTCGCCCAGGCTACCCCGGACAGCCCGCGTACCTTCCAGGCCCTGAGCAACTGCGACCTCACCGTGCAGATCAGCACCAAGCTCAACCGCAGCCACTTGGCCCACGGCAAGGACGCACTGATCCTGCCGTGCCTGGGGCGTACCGATATCGACGAGCAGGCGGGCGGCCCGCAAGCGGTGACCGTGGAAGACTCCTTCAGCATGGTCCACGCCTCCAACGGCCAGTTGCAGCCGCTGTCGTCGCAGATGCGCTCCGAGCCGTGGATCCTCGCCGGTATCGCCGCTGCAACCCTGGGCAGCCGGCCAGTGGACTGGAACTGGCTGGCGGCCGACTACGGACGCATCCGCGACCTGATCGCCGACACCATTCCCGGCTTCAAGGACTTCAACGAACGGCTCAAGCATCCTGGCGGTTTCTACCTGGGCAACAGCGCCGGCGCCCGCCAGTGGAACACCCCGTCGGGGCGCGCCAACTTCCGCGCCAACTCGTTGCCCAAGGACCTGATCCACGAGCGCACCCGGGCCACCGGCCAACTGCCGGACCTGATCCTGCAATCGATGCGCTCCCACGACCAGTACAACACCACCATCTATGGGCTGGACGACCGCTACCGCGGGGTCAAGGGCCAGCGCGACGTGCTGTTCGCCAACGAGGCGGACATCATCCGCCTGGGCTTCAAGCCGGGGCAAAAGGCCGATATCGTCTCGCTCTGGGACGACGGCCGCGAGCGCCGGGTCAAGGGCTTCACCCTGCTGGCCTTCGACATTCCGGCCGGCCAGGCCGCGGCCTACTACCCGGAAGTGAACCCCCTGGTACCGCTGGAAAGCACCGGCGACGGCAGCCACACCCCGACTTCCAAGTTCATCGCCATTCGCCTGGAAGCGGCCAGCGACAGCGGCCTGATCATGGCTCGCTCGGCCTGATTCCTGGCTTGAGGGCCTCTTCGCTGGCAAGCCAGCTCCTACGGTTAGCGCGTGAATCGTAGGAGCCGGCCTGCCGGCGACAGCCGCTGCGCAGCCTTGAACCGCAGGCACAAAAAAGGCCGCTTTTGTATCAAAGCGGCCGTTCCGAAGTAGCTAAAGACCCGCAAAAATCGCTTAAGTTCCGCATTAAAAACAATAAGTTACGAGATTGTGTACAATTCGTGCTATTCGTCGGATTTCGTTTGTAAGCCCCTCGATACAGCCTCAGGATCGCGCCGTCATCCCTTTGAGGCTCCTCTATGAAGTTCTCCTCGATTCTCTTGTTGTCCCTTGGCCTGGTCAGCGGCGTCGCCTCTGCCGGAGGCACCACTGAAGCAGGTGTGGGCGGCGCATTGGGCGGGGTTCTAGGCTCGGTGGTCGGTCAGCAGATCGGCGGCAATACCGGTTCCGCCATCGGTGCGGCCCTGGGCGGCGCCGGCGGTAGCGCAGTGGGCGCGGACAAACGCAGCCGTGGCCAGGCAGCCATTGGCGGCGCCCTGGGCGCAGCCGGCGGCAATGTGGTGGGCCGCAGCATGGGCGGCAACACCGGCAGCCTGATCGGCGCAGCGGCAGGCGGTGGCGCCGGCGGCGCGCTGGGCAACTACATGGGCAATGAAAGTGCCCGGGAAGATCGCGACTACCGCGGCCGCGACGACCGCCGCTACTACCGCGACGGCCACCGTGGCCGTGGCCATGCCTACGGGCATCGCAAGCACCGCCACTACCGCGACTGATCCCCTGTAGCCGCTGCCGCAGGCTGCGAACGAGGCCGCAGGACTCGCCAGAGCAGGCGCTGCGGTGTGTCAGGCGGCTCGTGGAGACAGGTTAGCGTCTCCTGCGGAGCCGATCGCAGCCTACAGCAGCGGCTACAGATTCCAGATTCCAGATTCCAGATTCCAGATTCCAGATCGATTATCGACGTTCACGCCACCAGCAGCTGTTCCAGCGCCGCCCGCAATGCGGGCGGAATCGGCACCGGCTGGTTCGATGCCCGGTCCACGAACACATGGACAAAACGCCCCGCTGCACAGGCATCCGCCTCTCCCGCCTTGAACACCGCCAGTTCGTACTGCACTGAACTGTTGCCCAGCTTGCCGACCCGCAAACCGATCTCGATGCGTTCGGGAAAGGCGATGGACGCAAAGTAATCGCAAGCCGAGCTGACCACGAATCCCACCACCTCGCCGTCATGGATATCCAGCCCGCCCCGTTCGATCAGGTAGGTGTTCACCGCCGTGTCGAAGAAGCTGTAGTAGGTGACATTGTTCACGTGGCCGTAGACATCGTTGTCATGCCAGCGGGTGATGATCGGCTGGAAATGGCGATAGTCGCCGCGTTGCGGCATAGGCTCGGACATCAGGGCTCTCTCCCATCGATTGAAGGCCGGGCGATCGGTTGATCGCCCGGCATTTCACCCCAGGCAGCTAAGCCTGGGCAAACCCTTTTCCGGCCGCGGCCAGTTCCTCGATCAACTGCGCCGGGCGCCAATGCGCCCCGTGTTCGGCTTGCAGGTGCTGCAAACGCTGGCGGACCTGCTCCAGCCCCTGGGCATCCGCCCAGCTCATCGGCCCACCCTGCTCCTTGGGGAAACCGTAGCCATTGAGATAGACCCGGTCGATGTCGGCGGCCGACTGGGCGATGCCCTCCTGGAGAATCTTCGCACCTTCGTTGACCAGCGCCAGCAGGCAGCGCTCGAGGATCTCCTCGGAGCCGATGTCCCGGCGCCGGTAACCCAGCTCCTCGCTGACCTGCAGCACCAGCGCATCCACCTGCAGGTCGTGCTCGGCCTGGCGGCTGCCGGGTTCGTAGTGGTAGTAGCCGTCGCCACTCTTCTGGCCGAAACGACCCGACTCGCACAACCGGTTGTCGATCTGCACCTCGGGCGCATCCTGGCCCACACCGTCCAGTTGCCGGGCGCGCCAGCCCAGGTCGATGCCCACCACGTCATACATGCGGAACGGGCCCATGGCGAAACCGAACCCCTGCAAGGCGCCATCCACCTGATAGGGAAACGCCCCTTCCAGCAGCATCTTGCGCGCCTCGAGCACGTAGGTGTTGAGCATGCGATTGCCGATGAAGCCGAAGCAGTTGCCCGCCACGACACTGACCTTGCCCATGCGCTGCCCCAGGGCCAGGGCAGCGTCGAGCACCGCAGGCGCGGTCTTGGCCGCGCGCACCACCTCCAGCAGTTTCATGATGTGGGCCGGGCTGAAGAAGTGCAGGCCCAGTACCTGTGGCGCCCGCTGGGTGACTGCGGCAATCGCGTCGATATCCAGGGCCGAGGTGTTGCTGGCAAGGATCGCCTCGGGCTTGAGGGTCGCGTCCATCTGGCGAAAGATCTGCTGCTTGAGTTCGAGGTTTTCGTAGACCGCCTCGATTACCAGGTCCACGTCGGCGAGCTGTGGATAATCCGCCGCCGGCTTGATCCGCGCCACCCGCGCATCGGCCTCGGCCTGATCGATGCGCCCCTGGCGCACGTTGTGGGCATAGGTGTCCGCCACCGCCGCCAGGGCCTGCTGGAGCATCTGCGGGTTGTTGTCCAGCCAAAGTACCGGCAGGCCGGCATTGGCCAGGCACATGACAATGCCACGGCCCATGGTGCCGGCACCGATCACGGCGGCGCGCTGAATATCGAAAGCTGTCTGGCTCATGTTGGCTCTCTTGTGGGCGATCCAAAGACAGCCCCCACCATAGTCAGGCCCTCATCATTTTTGAAATTTATTCCTGTGATGAGCAGCATTCAGCAGATGGATTTTCAGCCTGGCAAATGGGCCTCGCACCACGCCCGCACTGCGGCATAAGGGTAATCTTCCAGTGCCGCGAAACCGGGGATGCTCCGAGCCTTGAGCCGGGTGAACAACGGCACGCTGATACCACAGAGAAAACGGGTCAGGCGTTCCGCCCCGGGTACATCGCCGGTGTGCTGCTGGTGCCTGTGGATAAAGTGGCCACACAGCCCGTCGAAACTCTTATCCACAAGCACGGGCAGAACCGGCGGCTCCGGCAGCCGCGCCACCTCGCCATGGCACACCGAACAATGCCCGCAACGCTGGGGTGCCTGCCGGTCGCCGAAATACTCCGCCAGGCGGTAACCCAGGCACTGCTCGGTGGCGAACAGGTCGAGCATGGCGTGGATCCGCGCAATTTCACTGCCCTCGTGGCGGGTGAAATAACCGTGCAGGTCGGCACTCAGTGCCGCCAGGTCAAAGTCAGTCTGCAACAGGCTGTAGACCTCGGTCATCTGCTTGCTTTCCAGCTCTACCCAGCCTTTTTCCTGGAAGTAGTCCAGGGCCTTGACCACCCGGTTGCGCGGCGCCTGGTACTGCTCGTAGAGCGCGTCGAAATTCACCGTGGCCCAGGTCCTGGCGCGGCTTGAAGTGTTGATCACGGCCTCGACGAAGTCCCTCCGCTCGCCTTCGAAACGCGCCAGCAGGGCCTCGGTTTCCAGCAGCAGTTTGAAGCGGTATTCCGCGAAATAGGCATAGCGCGGCGCGATCAGGCCCCGCAGTTCCAACTGCACCAGCAAGGTCTTGAGTGGCAGTTGGCGAATGTTGCTCTGGTCCGCCAGGGGGCCGAGCAGGAACTCCCATTGCCCGTCCGCCGCCGATGCCTGCAACTCCTCCAGCACACAACGGATGCCACTCAATTCCGGGGTGTCGCCGTAGACGAAGTTTTCCAGCACGTTGAGGCTGTCGCGGTTGGCCAGCACCAGGCAATCCGAAGGCTGGCCGTCGCGCCCGGCACGACCGATTTCCTGGCTGTAGTTCTCGATGGACTTGGGCAGATCGAAGTGCACCACGTTGCGGATGTCGCTCTTGTCGATGCCCATGCCGAAGGCGATGGTGGCGACGATGCAGTGGCTGCGGCCCTCCATGAAGCGACGCTGGATCGACTCGCGCTGCTCGTGGGGCAGGCCGGCGTGGTAGGCCTCGGCGGCGATGCCTTGCTGGCTCAGGTGCTCGGCGATCTGCTCGGCGGTTTTCTGCAGGGTCACGTAGACAATGCTCGGCTGCCCGGCCCGGTCGCTCATCCACTGCACCAGCCGCCGACGCTTGTCGGCGCCCCGAACCGGCTCCACCAGCAGGTTGAGGTTGGGCCGGTAGAAACCGGTGGTTACTACGTCCTGCTGGGCGATGGCGAACTTGGCCTGCATGTCGGCGATCACTTTGGGGGTCGCCGTGGCCGTCAGTAGCAGGGCCTGGGGGATGTTGAACTGGCGCTGGTAGTCCGGCAGTTTCAGGTAGTCGGGGCGGAAGTTGTGGCCCCATTCGGAGATGCAGTGCGCCTCGTCCACCACCAGCAGGGAGATGGGCACCTGCTGCAGAAAATTGCGAAAGCGTTCGTTCTTCAGCCGCTCCACCGAGATCATCAGGATCTTCAGCTCCCCGGAACGAGCCCGGGCCATGACCTCATTGGCTTCATCCCGGCCCTGGGCCGAGTCGATGCTGGCAGCGGCAATGCCGTGGCGCTGGAGGAAGGCCAACTGGTCCTGCATCAGCGCCAGCAGCGGCGAAACCACCAGGGTCAGGTGCGGCAGCAGCAGGGCCGGCAACTGGTAGCACAGGGACTTGCCCGAACCGGTGGGAAAGATCGCTGCCGCCGAGCGCCCGGAGAGCACCGCGCTGACCGCGGCCTCCTGGCCCGGACGAAACTGTGGATAACCGAAGACCTGTTCCAGGGTGCTGTGCATAAGGGTCACTCCTTGGACCGCTGACCTGTCTTGAAGACTAGCGGGACAGGTCGGCAGGGCCAGAAAAGGTCGAAGGAAAAGCGCTACCGGATGATACCGGGCACAAGAAGCTTCATCGGCAAGCCAGCCCCAGCGCAGTAGCCGGCTTGCCGCTAAAGGAGGCCACCGCTAGCGCAAGGTCCGGCAATCCAGCCACTGCACGCCGTTGTGCTGATTGGCCTTGAGCAAGGCCGGCACCGCCTGGGCGGCCTTGGCATGGGTGTCATGGAACAGAATGATGCCCCGGCGCCAGAGCAGCATCAGTGTCTGCACCCGCTGCGCGGCCGCCTCGGCGCCGACCTTCTTGCTCCAGTCCTGGGAGTCGATGTTCCACAGCATCACCTGCACCCCCTGGGCCTTGAAGAACCCGGCGCTGTCACTGCGACGCTGCCCGTATGGCGGCCGGAACAGCGGCAGGTACTCATTGGTCAACGTGCGGTTGGCCAAGTTGGCGCTGCGAATCACCGAGCTTTGCCATTCGTTCCAGGAGGAGTGGGACTTGTGCTCCCAGCCGTGTACGCCCACACACTGACCGTCGTACAACTCGCGCATTTTCCCTGCCGAAGACTGGCTCAGGCGCGCCTGAAACGAGTCCCCCAGGACAAAGAAAAGGCTATGCAGATCGTAGGCCCGCAGCACCTCGATCAACTGATCCGTAGGCCCGTCTCTCAGGCTCGGCCCATCGTCGAAGGTCAGCAGAAACTGCCGGTCTGCCAGTTCGTCGCCCAGGCGCTCTGCCGGGTCCATGCGCTGGATCTCACTGCTGACGGCGGGAAACAAGGCGGCCAGGCGCAGCTGTTCATTGAGGTACTGCTGATGAAACTGCCCACTGGCCTCACCCCAGGCGCCGTAGGCCGCCTTGCTGGCGCCGGTGAAACTGGCCGCCAGTTGCCGCAGCTCCCCAAGGCTGCGTACCTGCAGACAGAAAGGCTGGCCATCACAGCCCTGGCTGGCCTGCCGGTAGTTGCCCAGCAATTGGTCCCAAAAACGCTGGCGCAGTTGATCCACCGACTTGCGGTCAAGCTGCCGCACTCCAAGCCGCTGCTTGAGGGCCTTGTCATCCAAGGCCTCGGTGGCCAGCAGGGCTTTGCTGAACATCAGAATCTCGGCCCGGGAGGCGGTATCGAAATCTGCGGCGCTGGTCAGCGGATTCGGCCAGCCACTGCGGTCGATGGTGGCGAACACCAGCGGCCCGGCCGCCTGGGCCACCCCTGTGGTCAGACACAGCGCCAGCAACCAGGGGAAAACACGAATTCGCATACCAACCTCCATAAATGCACAACGCGCCACTGCCGGCGCGTTGTGGAGATAACTTCTGCCTGTGTGATCAGCGGTTCTGCAACCGCTCTATCGCCTTGTCGTACACCGGGTTGGCCTTCTGCTCCCGGGCCTTGCGGTAGTGCTCCAGCGCCGTGACCAATTGCCCGGCATCTTCGTAGATGCGCCCCATGTCGTAGTAGGCGCTGGCGCGTATGGTGGGTGCCGACGGGCCACTGGCCAGGGCGATTGCCTGGCGATCGGCGGCCACGGCCTCGTCGGGGCGGCTGTTCTTGCGGTTGGACAGCGCCAGGTTGCTGTAGGCCTGGGCAAAGCCAGGATCCAGCTCGATGGCTTCGCGATAGTAGATACCCGCACTGCCGAAGTCGCCCTTGCGGTAGGAAGCCTCGCCTTTCTGGTTGAGGCTCTTGGCATCCACCGGCCCCTCGTCCCTGGCCAGCACTTCATCGATGGGCTTGCCATTGGCCAGTAGCAGCGGATCGAGGTTGCTCATCCGCGACTCCACTTCCTCGTTGCCTTGCAGCACCCGATCGATGTCCTGCAGTTGGCCATTGGCCGTCAGGCGAAACACTACCCAGAGGTTGCCCTGGCGGTTCTGTGGCACCCGGTAGCTGCGCATCAGCGTCGGGCCCTTATAGACAAAGACTTGCGCCTGGCTGCGGCCCAGGCGCAAGGATTCGGGGTTATTGCCGTTGGTAAAGTCGTGCACCGCATACACGTAGGCATCGCCCGGCACAGGCTGTTCGATGGTGAGGGTCTCCGGCCCGCGGCTGTCGGTGCTATCCACATTCATCCGCGCCCCCGGCCCGGTGCCGGTGGCGTAATACAGCAACCGGTGGGGATAACTCAAATGCGCATCCAGGTCTTCCCCCGGTGCACTCCAGCTCAGCACCACGCGCAGGCTTTGCGGATCCTTGAGCACCGGGCTCATGGCGTAGCTCAGCCCCTGGCACGGGCACTTGGCCCGCAGGTCGGCATAACCGAGCTTGCGGATCAGCAGTTCACCGGCCGGCGAATCGGCGGCCTCCAGCGTCACTCGCCCCTGGGCATCGGTCCGCCCGGAAGCCTGCCCCAACTGCACTTCGGCATCGGCCAGCACCGCGTCCTTGACCACCGCATCCAGCACCTGGAGCGACAACGACTGAGCCTGCACCGGACTCATCAGCATCCCTAGCCACAACAACGCCGCCAGGCGGAAAAAAGCCATAACAAAATCCCTGTAGATAACGACGGCCGGACCTCTGTCCCGCCCCACCCATCAGCGGCGAACCATACACAGTTTTGCCCGCCAATGCTCGGCCTGGCGCCGTAAATACAGCGTAAAACGACAGTCTTGCCTACCCGGAGCAACGCCCCCCGTCCCGACCTCCGAGCACTTGCAAGCCAAACCCCTACTCGCCTTACACTGCAGCTCCTGGAAACCGCAAGTGAACCCCGACCATGCAACTGGCCCCCGGCTTTCCCGACGACGTCATCATGCGCCAGCTCATGCAACTGCTGCATGAGGAACTAGGCCTGCCCGAGCGCAAGACTCTTCGCCTGAACACCGCGATCAATCTCGACCTGGGTTGCGACGGCGCCGACGCCCGTCATTTACTCAACGCTCTGGAAGAACAGTTTGATATCGATTTTGTCGATTTCGACAGCTATCGCTACTTCCAGCCCGAAGGCTACGATGTGTCCCTCAAGCGTCGCGCCAAGGGTCGGGGAGATAAGCTCCCGCTGACCATCGGCATGCTGTACCGGGCGCTCAAGGAGCAACGCTGGGACACTCAGGAGCTGGAAGGCCTCTAAGGTCCACGGCAGTACATAAGGAAATGCCGTGGACGTACTGATGGGCTTGCTCGCCGCCCTGCTCTGGGGCGGCACCGATTTTCTCGTGGGGCTCAACGTGCGCGCCGTAGGCGTGAAACGTGCGGTGTTCTTCAGCCAGAGCCTGGGGTTCACCCTGATGAGCCTGCTGCTGGTGATCTTTCCCGCCTTCCTGCTCAAGGCCATGGCCGCGCCCCTGGAGGTATGGCTGATGGGCGTGGTCGCCGCGGCCTTCACCGTCTCCGGCGCCCTGGCCCTGGGCAAGGCCTTCGCCCTGGGCAAAGCCTCCATCGTCGCCCCATTGGTGACCTCCTACGGTGTGGTCACCACCTTGCTGTCCTGGGCCAGTGGCGAGCAGATCAGCCTGCTGCAGCTCATGTGCATCCTGTTGTGCGTGATCGGCGTGATCCTCTCCAGCCTGCACTCGGACTCCAAGCTGCCCCACAGCACCGCCGCCGGCCGCTCGATCTTCTTCGCCCTGCTCTCGGCCTTCCTCTATGGCACCAGCTTCTGGCTGCAGGGCCGCTACACCCTGCCGCAACTGGGGCCGATCAGCATGCTCTGGCTGGGTTACGCGGTGGGCAGCGGCGTGATGCTGCTGATGGTGTTCAAAGTTGCGGACGGGCTGAAGATCCCGCCGCTGAAGAACTGCGGCCTGCTGGCCTCCACCAGCCTGATGAACCTGGGCGCCTTCTTCGCCTTTTCCTGGGGTGCCATGAGCGGCTCGGTGTCGGTGGTGACGGTAATCAGCACCCTGTCCGGCGGCATCGCTGCGGTGCTGGGCTATGTGTTCTTCAAGGAGCGGCTGACGGCGGTGCAGGTGACGGGGGTGGTGCTGGTGTTGCTGGGGGCGCTGGTGTTGCACTTGAAGACGTGAGGGTGTCTGGCTGGCCCAGGGGATGCCGCGCATCCCATCGCAGCCTGCGCCTGCGGGTACAGCGGCGCACAAAAAAGCCGCCCCGAAGGGCGGCTTTTTCATTGCAGGTCGAGGCTTACAGCTTTGGACCGGCTGCCTTGATCGCGTCGCTCACGTCGAACTTCTTGAAGTTCTCGATGAACAGGCCGGCCAGGGCCTTGGCGGCTTCGTCGTAGGCGGCTTTGTCAGCCCAGGTGTTGCGTGGGTTGAGCAGGCCGGTCTCGACGCCCGGTACGGCTTTGGGCACGTCCAGGTTGACGATGTCCAGGTGCTCGGTCTCGGCACCGATCAGCGCGCCGCTCTGGATCGCTGCAATCACGCCACGGGTGGTGGGGATGTTGAAGCGTTTGCCCACGCCGTAGCCACCGCCGGTCCAGCCGGTGTTGACCAGGTAGACCTTGGAGCCGAAGCCGCGGATGCGTTTGATCAGCAGCTCGGCGTATTCGCCCGCCGGACGCGGGAAGAACGGTGCGCCGAAGCAAGTGGAGAAGGTCGACTTGATGCCCGAGCCCGAACCCATTTCAGTCGAGCCCACCAGAGCGGTGTAGCCGGACAGGAAGTGGTAGGCGGCTTGCTCTTCGCTGAGGATCGACACCGGCGGCAGTACGCCGGTCAGGTCGCAGGTCAGGAAGATCACGGCGTTAGGCTCGCCACCGAGGTTCTTCGGTGCGCGTTTTTCGATCAGCTCGCGCGGGTAGGCGGCGCGGCTGTTCTGGGTCAGGCTGTCGTCGGCGTAGTCGGCTTTCTTGGTGACCGGGTCGATCACCACGTTTTCCAGAACGGCACCGTGCTGGATGGCTTTCCAGATCACCGGCTCGTTCTTTTCCGACAGGTCGATGCACTTGGCATAGCAACCGCCTTCGATGTTGAACACCACGCCCACGCCCCAACCGTGTTCGTCGTCACCGATCAGGTAACGGCTTTCGTCAGCGGACAGGGTGGTCTTGCCGGTGCCCGACAGACCGAAGAACAGGGTCACGTCGCCTTCTTCGCCCATGTTTGCAGCGCAGTGCATCGGCAGTACGTCGGCAGCCGGCAGCAGGAAGTTCTGCACGGAGAACAGGGCTTTCTTCATTTCACCGGCGTAGCGCATGCCGGCGATCAGCACTTTCTTGGCCGCGAAGTTGAGGATCACGGTGCCATCGGAGTTGGTGCCGTCGCGCTCTGGCTCGCAGACGAAGTTCGGCGCGTTGAGGATCTGCCACTCATCCTTGCCACCGGCGTTGTACTGCTCGGGGTTGATGAACAGGCAGCGGCCGAACAGGTTGTGCCAGGCGGTCTCGGTGGTCATTTTCACCGGCAGGTAGTGCGCCGGATCGGAACCTACATGCACATGGGAAACAAAACGCTCGCGCTCGCCCAGGTAGGCTTCAACGCGGTCCCACAGGGCGTCGAACTTGGCCGCCGGGAACTTGCGGTTGATCGGGCCCCAGGCGATAGCGTCCTGGGTGCTGGGCTCTTCTACGATGAAACGATCCACTGGCGAACGGCCGGTACGATGACCGGTGCGAACCACCAGAGCGCCGGTATCGGCAAGCTCGCCCTCACCGCGGTTCAGGGCTTCTTTGACCAGATCATCCACACTCAGATCGGTGTACACGGCGTTATTGGCTTGCGTCATGAGGTTCCCCGTCGGCCATTGGCCGAGTGCTCCAAACGTTTTGTAGTAGAAACTCGCGCACTACTACCGCGAAAAAAGTGCGCCGGATTATGCCAGAAAAGCCCCAAAATAGTAGGGCCCTCCCGTCAGCACGGCGTAATTCCGGCGTTTGCCAGGTAATTTACCTGCGCTGAATCGTTTTAGTGACGAGTATCTGACGGCGTGTCCACGCCCGCCCCCGCGAACAATTGCGCGATATCAGCGGCATCGAACAGGTAGCGTTCGTTGCAGAACTGGCAATCGATCTCGATGCTGCCGCCATGTTCGACCACCAGTTGCTGGGCATCTTCCAGACCCAGGCTGACCAGCGCATTGCCCGAGCGTTCCCGCGAGCAACTGCAGCGAAAACGCAGCGGCTGCACGTCGAACAGGCGCACGGCTTCTTCGTGGTACAGGCGGTGGAGCACGGTTTCGTTGTCCAGGCTCAGCAGCTCATCGGCGGTCAGGGTGCTGGCCAGGGCAGTGAGGTGCTGCCAGCTGGCGTCACGCTCTTCCTGATCACGCAGGCGGTCGGCGGGCAGTTGTTGCAGGAGCAGGCCACGGGCGCTGCGGCCGTCGGCATAGAGCCAGAAACGGGTGCCGGTCTGTTGCGACATGACGAAGTAGTTGGTGAAGCATTCCGCCAGGTTGGTGCCGTCCAGGTCGACGATGCCCTGGTAGCGCTGGCCATTGGTCGGGTCCACGGTCAGGGCCAGGACGCCGTTGGGCATCAGGTCGGCGAGGGTGGCATCAGGGGCGATCTGCTCCGCGTCGTAACGGGCCAGGCCACGGATCTCGCGCTCGCTGGAGCACTCGATCATCAGCAGCGGCACCGGGCCTTCGGAACGGGCCTGGAGAATCAGCAAGCCATCGAATTTCAGGGTGCCGACCAGCAACGATGCCGCCGCCATCAGTTCGCCAAGCAGCTGTGCAACCGGCTCGGGATAGGGGTGTTTGGCGAGGACTTCCGCGTAACTGCGCTCCAGCGCCACCAGCTCGCCGCGGGTGTCGCTCTCATCGAAGATGAAGCGTTGAGTGAAGTCGGTATCCGGCAAATCAGTCATAGGTCTGGGTATCTGAATGATGACAAAAAGGTGACAAGCACCGAAAATTGCGGCTTTGCACCATGAGGGTGCAGTTTTGCGGTGATTGGAGATATTTTATGAACAATCCGGGTTTGTTCCAAGCAAGGTGGAACCTCGGCAAGCTGGTTCTGTGCAATTTACTCCCTTTGGCCCTGCTGGGTTTCTGGTTGTGGCCCACCGGGCAGGCGCTCTGCACGGTCTTCGACGAATGGCTGTTCCACCACCTCAACGCCCCTCTGGCAAGCAACTCGACCTGGCTGCATATCTGGGCCGTGGCCAGCCTGCGGCCGTTCGATATCGTGGTGGGGCTGATCATGCTCGGCCTGCTGATTCGCGGTGACTGGGTGTTCAAGGCGGTGGACGTGCGCCGTGCCTTCTTCGGCTTTCTATCGATCCTGATTCTGATGGTGGTGATTCGCGCGCTGTTTTCCAAGCTGGTGGCCGTCATGAACTGGCAGCACAACAGCCCGTCCATGGTGCTGGAAGGCGCCGTGCACATGAGCGACTACTTCCCGGGCTGGGAAAAGACCTGGGAACTCAAGGACCGCTCCAGCCAGAGCTTCCCGGGCGACCACGCTTCGGTGCTGCTGATCTGGGGCCTGTTCATGGGGATCTTCAGCCGCAGCATCGGCCAGTTCCTGATCGTCTGGGGCCTGACCCTGCTGTTCATGATGCCGCGCCTGGTGGCAGGCGCCCACTGGGGCCAGGACGACTACATCGGCGGTGTGCTGCTGGCGGTGCTGGCCCTGGGCTGGGGCTACTACACCCCGTACGCGGCGCGGATGTCGAACTTCCTGCTGCGCCTGACCCACCCGCTGTTCAACCTGTTGAGCCGGATGCCCGTGCTCTCGCGCATGAGCGTGGTGCGCGCCAGCAGCCTGCTGCGCTAAGCAGCCCCGTAGGAGCCGGCTTACCGGCTCCTACGGTTTCATTCGTGGTTGCTGCCGTGGAACTTGAACAGGTCCCGGCGCTGTTTCTTGCTCGGTTTACCGTCGGTGCTCACTCCTAGGGCACCAGCCTTGCGCTGGGCCGCAGCGGCTTCGCGCTTGGCGATGCTGGCCTCGGTTTCCGCGTACAGAGCCTGCGCTTCAGGAGCGCCACGGCGGACGATGGACAGGGCCTGGACCACCACGGTACGTTCGTCGAAGCCGGCGCGAATCTGGTATTCATCGCCTACCCGCGGCTCCTTGCCCGGTTTGCAGCGCTCGCCCCGGTGATGCACCTTGCCGCTTTCAATCGCTGTCTTGGCCAGGGCACGAGTCTTGTAGAAGCGCGCTGCCCACAGCCATTTATCCAGACGAACCTTGTCCTCTTCTTCCTGCTTGTGCGCCACTGGAATTCCCCTCGCTGAAAAATGTCGCAACTTTACCGCCTGCAAGCGGGCTCTCATAAACCCTGCCGCTCACCTAAAATAACCCAGGTTGCGCCCTGATACGCGAGGAGTCCCCGTGACTGACTTCCCCACTTCCCTGACCTCGCCCGGCAACCGTTGCGAAGGTTGCCAGCAAAGCCAGCCACTGGGCTTCGATTTTTCCTTCGCCTACCAGCCCATAGTCGATCTGCGGGACCACTCGGTCTTCGCCCATGAAGCCCTGGTGCGCGGGGTCAATGGCGAAGGGGCGGGAACGGTGCTGGGCCAGGTCAATGACAGCAATCGCTACCGTTTCGACCAGCGCTGCCGGACCCAGGCAATCACCCTCGCCGCCCAGTTGGGTATGCAAAGCCACCTGTCGATCAACTTCATGCCCAACGCCGTGTACCGGCCGGAACTGTGCATCCGCAGCACCCTGGAGGCAGCCCGGGCCCAGCGTTTTCCCCTGGACCGGCTGATTTTCGAAACCCTGGAAAGCCAGCACGTAGATAACTATCGCCATTTGACCAATATTCTGCGTGAATACCGCGAATTCGGCTTCAAGACCGCCATCGACGACTTCGGCTCGGGGTACTCGGGGCTGAACCTGCTGGCGGATTTCCAACCCGACCTGATCAAGCTCGACATGGCGCTGGTGCGCGATGTGGACCAGGATCGCGTACGCCAGGCGATCATCCGCGCGATTGTCACAATGTGTGCGGAGTTGGGGGTTACAGTCATCGCCGAAGGTATTGAAAGCGCCGGTGAACGGGACTTTCTCAGCGACTGTGGAATTTATCTGATGCAGGGCTACTGGTTCGCCAAGCCTGCATTCAAAGCCCTGGCCGAGGTTCCGGCCGCGGCCTGGAACAGCTAATTGCGGATTTTCCTTATTGAAGACTTTTGACCATTTGACCGTTGTCGGTCTGCGCGAGTGGGTGGCGCTCCCGGATCTGGGCGTGGCCGGCCTGCGCGCCAAGATCGACACCGGGGCCAGCACCTCCAGCCTGCATGCCACCGAGATCGAGCCCTTCGAGCGCGACGGTGAGCAGTGGGTGCGCTTCAATGCCCACCTGGGCAGTGTGGTGCAGTTGCGTCACCGGCGCTGCGAAGCACCGCTGGTGGCGATGAAAACCATTAAAAGCTCCAACGGCCAGGCCCAGGTGCGCTACGTGATCAGCACCACCCTGGCCCTGGGCGATCGGGTGTGGCGAGTGGAGTTCACCCTCGCCTGCCGCAAGGCCATGCGCTATCGCCTGCTGCTGGGTTCCAAGGCTCTGATCGACGGCCAACTGGTGGTCAATCCGGGCATCAAGTACGTACAAGACAAACCGGTGTTCCCGGTATCCACTACCTCTGCCACAGGTGTTGCATGAAGATCGCTGTGCTGTCGCGTAACCCGCGTCTGTATTCCACTCGTCGTCTGGTCGAGGCCGGCACCGAGCGTGGCCATGAAATGGTGGTGGTCGATACCCTGCGGGCCTACATGAACATCGCCAGTCACAAGCCGCAGATCCACTACCGCGGCAAGCCCCTGGAAGGCTTCGATGCGGTGATCCCGCGGATCGGTGCCTCGGTGACCTTCTATGGCTGCGCGGTGCTGCGCCAGTTCGAAATGATGGGGGTGTTCCCCCTCAACGAATCGGTGGCCATCGCCCGCTCCCGGGACAAGCTGCGCTCGCTGCAGTTGCTGTCGCGGCGTGGCATCGGCCTGCCGGTGACCGGCTTCGCCCATTCCCCGGACGACATTCCCGACCTGATCGAGATGGTCAATGGCGCGCCGTTGGTGATCAAGGTGCTGGAAGGCACCCAGGGCATCGGCGTGGTGCTGTGTGAAACCGCCACGGCGGCGGAATCGGTGATCGAGGCCTTCATGGGCCTGAAGCAGAACATCATGGTCCAGGAGTACATCAAGGAGGCCGGCGGCGCCGACATTCGCTGCTTCGTGGTGGGGGACAAGGTGATCGCGGCGATGAAACGCCAGGCCAAGCCGGGGGAGTTCCGCTCCAACCTGCATCGCGGCGGCAGCGCCAGCCTGATCAAGATCACTCCCGAAGAACGCATGACCGCGCTGCGGGCGGCCAAGGTCATGGGCCTGAGCGTGGCGGGGGTGGATATCCTGCGTTCCAATCACGGGCCGCTGGTGATGGAAGTCAATTCCTCGCCGGGCCTGGAAGGCATCGAGACCACCACCGGCAAGAACGTGGCGGGAATCATCATCGAGCACATCGAGAAGAACGGCGGGCCGAACATGACCCGGACCAAGGGCAAGGGCTAGGGATCGCGTTGCCGGCCTTGCGCTGGCAAGCCAGCTCCTACGGGCTATGTGCTGCCTGCAGGAGCGAAGCCCTGATCAATCCGCATCACGGGGCAGCAGCAAGCCCAGCGGCAGGCGTACCCGCGCTTCCAGGCCACCACCGGGGCGGTTGCGCAGTTCGACATTGCCACCGTGCATGGCGGCAATCCGCTTGACGATGGCCAGCCCCAGCCCGGTGCCCTTGCCGCCCCGGGCACGGTCGCCACGGGTGAAGGGGTTGAAGATCGCTTCCAGTTCCGAAGGATCGATCCCCGCGCCACGGTCCATCACGCTGAGCACCACATAGGGCGCATTGGTGTCACCGGACACATAGGCCGCCACTTCCACTTCCGTACCCGCATGATTCAGGGCGTTACCGATCAGGTTGTTGAGCAGGCGCTTCATCGACACCCGGCGCAACGGGAACGGCTGGATCGGCTCCAGGCGCAGGTGCACCCGCTCTTCGTTCTGGTTGTAGGGCGCCGCCACTTCCTGCACCAGATCGCCCAGGTCCACCTCTTCCACCGACTCGTCGCGCCCATCGCGAATGAAGGCCAGGAACTGGTCGAGAATGGCGTCCATGTCCTCGATATCCCGCACCATGTCGTCGGTCAGGTCAGTGTGATCGCCCATCAATTCCAGGGACAGGCGCAGCCGGGTCAGCGGCGTGCGCAGGTCGTGGGACACCCCGGCCAGCATCAACTCCCGTTCTCGCCCTGCCTGTTCCACGTCCTCGGCCATCTGGTTGAACGCGCGGTAGACCTCGGTCATCTCGCTGGGCGTATCGCTGATGGGCAGGCGCACGCTGCGTCCCTGGCCCAGTTGCCGGGCGGCATACACCAGGCGCTTGAGGGGCTGGTTGAGCTGGCTGACGAAAATCCAGGCCGAGGCGGTGGACAAGAGGCCAATGGCCAGGAACCAGCCCAGCACGCTCCAGATCTTCTGCCCCCGCAGCGGGTGGGGGTACAGCGGCACCTTGAGCCAGCCATCCCCCAGGCTCGGCGCCCGCACCCAGAGCGCCGGCGGCGCATGCATGCGCAGGCGCACTTCGGTGTCGGCGCCCAATTCGGCCTGCATCTGCCGCTGGTAGATCTCGCTGTAGGGCCAATGCTGCTCGCCGGCCGGTACGCCGCTGCCCACCACCTTGATCAGGCCGGCAGCCTCGGCGATCTGGTCACGGTTGGATTCATCGGCGGCCCAGTAGGCTCGCAGGGTCAGGGCCACGCCGTGGCTGTACTGCCGGTCCACCAGCACGTCCTCGTTCATCAACAGATAAACCAGGGTCAATGCCTTGGAAAACAGCACCACGATCAGCACCAGCCACAGGGTGCGGGAGAAGAAACTCTGGGGGAACCACAGCGGGGTTTTCATAACAGCCACTACACACTTTGCAGGAGCGACTCGCGCTCGCACCGTTGCGGAATGCGAACGCCCGGGTCGTTACCGGCCCGGGCGTTGGCTCCTACAAATCAATGATCACTTGGTCGCGGTGCCATCCGGCACAAAGACATAACCCACGCCCCAGACGGTCTGGATGTAGCGCGGCTTGGAAGGATCGGGCTCGATCATCCGACGCAGGCGGGAGATCTGCACGTCAATGGAGCGCTCCAGGGCGTCCCATTCGCGACCACGGGCCAGGTTCATCAACTTGTCCCGGGTCAGCGGCTGGCGGGCGTTCATCACCAGCGCCTTGAGCACCGCGAATTCACCGGTGGTGAGCATGTGCACTTCATTGCCGCGCTTGAGCTCGCGGGTGGCCAGGGACAACTCGTAGTCGCCGAAGGTCACGCTTTCGTCTTCGCTGCCCGGCGCACCCGGCACCGGGGCGGACTGGCGACGCAATACGGCCTTGACCCGCGCCATCAGCTCGTCGGGGTTGAACGGCTTGGCCAGGTAATCGTCGGCGCCCAGTTCCAGGCCCTTGATGCGGCTCAGCTCGTCGCCCTTGGCGGTGAGCATGATGATCGGAATCTGGTTGTTCGCGCTGCGCAGGCGGCGGCATGCGGTCAAGCCGTCTTCGCCGGGCAGCATCAGGTCGAGTACCACCAGGTTGAACACTTCGCGACCCAGCAGGCGATCCATTTGCTCGGTGTTCGGTACTGCGCGGGCACGGTAGCCCTTGCTGACGAAGAAACGCTCCAGCAGGCTGCTCAGCCCAGGGTCGTCGTCAACAATAAGAATTTTTTCGCCTTCAGCAGTTTGTACAGTGCTGCTCATTGGATGCTCCTCTAATCTCGGTGCGCATTATGGCGTAGCTGCCGTTATACGCACCGAGTGCATTGTTAGCAGATTTTTCCTCTATCGCCAGCAAACCCGCTGTCGGCCTGAGGCTGGCGATCACCCCGCAACGGCTAACGCTGGGTATAATGCGCCGCCTTTTGTGTTGGGCAATATCTGATCAGTACGCCTGCGGCCGGTTTATTTTTTTACCCGGGCCGGCAGTATTTTTTCGATTTCACGGGTCAACAGGCAGTCTTTTGATCCAGGTGGCGGCGCGTGCCAGGCCGCTCAACCAGACTCGCCGGGCCTTATTTTCGTGCCCGCGGGCCTGCTTTCACAATTTGTCAGGTGGTTTTATGGACAGCATCAACAGCCGCATTGCCGAGGAACTCGGCGTACGCCCACAACAGGTCGAAGCGGCCGTCGCTCTATTGGATGAAGGCTCCACCGTGCCCTTCATCGCCCGCTACCGGAAAGAAGTCACCGGCAGCCTCGATGACACCCAGCTGCGTCATCTGGAAGAGCGCCTGCGCTACCTGCGAGAACTCGACGAACGGCGGATCAGCATCCTGGCCAGCATCGAAGAGCAAGGCAAGCTGACCCCGGAGCTGGCCCGCGACATCAAGCTGGCCGACACCAAGACCCGCCTCGAAGACCTTTACCTGCCTTATAAGCAGAAGCGCCGCACCAAGGGCCAGATCGCCCTGGAAGCCGGCCTCGGCGAACTGGCCGACGGCCTGTTCAACGACCCGAACCTGGCTCCGGAAACCGAAGCCGCACGCTTCGTCGACGCCGAAAAAGGCGTGGCCGACGTCAAGGCCGCCCTGGAAGGCGCCAAGTACATCCTGATGGAGCGCTTCGCCGAAGACGCCAGCCTGCTGGAAAAGCTGCGCAATTTCCTCAAGCAGGAAGCCACCATCAGCGCCCGCGTGATCGCCGGCAAGGAAGAGGAAGGCGCCAAGTTCCGCGACTACTTCGAACACGATGAACCACTCAAAAGCATGCCGTCGCACCGCGCCCTGGCAATTTTCCGTGGCCGCAACGAAGGCATTCTCAGCTCCGCGCTGAAAGTCGGTGACGAGCTGCCGGGCACCATGCACCCGTGCGAAGGCATGATCGGCCAGCAATTCGGCATCCAGAACCAGAACCGCCCGGCCGACAAATGGCTCGGCGAAGTGGTGCGCTGGACCTGGAAGGTCAAGCTCTACACCCACCTGGAAACCGACCTGCTGGGCGAACTGCGCGATGGCGCGGAAACCGAGGCGATCAACGTCTTCGCCCACAACCTGCACGACCTGCTGCTGGCCGCTCCGGCCGGCCCGCGCGCCACCCTGGGCCTGGACCCGGGCCTGCGCACCGGCTGCAAGGTGGCGGTGGTGGATGCCACCGGCAAGCTGCTGGACCACGCCACCGTCTACCCCCATGTGCCGCATAACAAATGGGACCAGACTCTGGGCATTCTGGCTGCCCTGTGCGCCAAGCACTCGGTGGACCTGATCGCCATCGGCAACGGCACCGCCAGCCGGGAAACCGACAAGCTGGCGGCCGAGCTGATCAAGAAATACCCGGCCATGAAGATGACCAAGGTCATGGTCTCCGAAGCCGGTGCATCGGTGTACTCGGCCTCGGAGCTGGCGGCCAAGGAATTCCCGGACCTGGACGTATCGATCCGTGGCGCGGTGTCCATCGCCCGCCGCCTGCAGGATCCACTGGCCGAGCTGGTGAAGATCGACCCCAAGTCCATCGGTGTCGGCCAGTACCAGCACGATGTCTCGCAACTGAAACTGGCCCGTGGCCTGGACGCGGTGGTGGAAGACTGCGTGAACGCCGTGGGCGTCGACGTCAACACCGCCTCCGTGGCCCTGCTGGCGCGGATCTCCGGCCTCAACGCGACCCTGGCGCAGAACATCGTCAGCCACCGCGACGAACACGGTGCCTTCAAGACCCGCGCCGCGCTGAAAAAAGTCGCCCGCCTGGGTGAAAAGACCTTCGAACAGGCCGCCGGCTTCCTGCGTGTGATGAACGGCGACAACCCGCTGGACGCTTCCGCAGTGCACCCGGAAGCCTACCCGCTGGTACAACGCATCGCTGCCGACACCGGCCGCGACATCCGCTCGCTGATCGGCGACAGCGGCTTCCTCAAGCGCCTGGACCCGAAAAAGTTCACCGACGAAACCTTCGGCCTGCCCACCGTCACCGACATCCTCCAGGAACTGGACAAGCCCGGCCGCGACCCGCGCCCCGAGTTCAAGACCGCCGAGTTCCAGGACGGTGTCGAAGACCTCAAGGACCTGCAACTGGGGATGATCCTCGAAGGCGTGGTGACCAACGTCACCAATTTCGGGGCCTTCGTCGACATCGGCGTGCACCAGGACGGCCTGGTGCACATCTCGGCGCTGTCGGAGAAGTTCATCAAGGACCCACGCGAAGCGGTGAAGGCCGGTGACGTGGTGAAAGTGAAGGTCATGGAAGTCGATATCCCGCGCAAACGCGTCGGCCTGTCGATGCGCATGGGCGACACCCCGGGCGAGAAGATCGACGGTGCCCGTGGCTCCCGCCCCGGCTCGGCGCCACGCTCCTCCCAGGGCAATGCACCGCGCAAGGAGAGCGCCGCGCCCGCCCCGAGCAACAACGCCATGGCCTCGCTGTTCGCCAACGCCAAGCAGTTGAAGAAACGCTGATGCAGATCCCTGCCGGCCTGACCGAAAGCGCCTTCAGCCAATTGCTCGGCTGCCGTCTGCAACGCCTGGAAACCGGCGAAGCGGACGTCGCCCTGGAGCTGACCCCGCAACTGCGCAATCGCGGGCAGAAGCTGCACGGCGGGGCGATCTTCAGCCTGGTGGACATTGCCATGGGGCTGGCCTGCTCCAGCACCCACGGCTTCGACCAGCAGAGCGCCACCATCGAGTGCAAGATCAACTACATCCGCGCCGTGGCCGAGGGCGAGGTGCTGTGCCGGGCCAAGGTGATCCACCCCGGCCGCCGCACCCTGGTGGTGGAAGCGGATGTGATCCAGGGCGACAAACTGGTCGCAAAAGCACAAGGCACCTTCGCGGTCCTATAGCTCCCTGTCATGTATTTGGGTTAATTTCGGCGCTGCAAAAGCGGCGTCGGAGTTTTCTGCCCGCGCTAAAGCCAGATTCAGGGATGAAGGATTGGCGTTTTCAGGCGAGTCGGCTTGACTCAAAAACCAGGCGAAAACGCCAGTTTTAACTTCACCCTTGTAGACCGTCCTGCCCACCCCCATATTGGGGCGACTGACGCGTGAAGGAATCCAACTTGAGCGAACTTCTCAACCGCCGCCTGGCTCTGCTCGGCGAGCGCGCTAACCTCTCTCTGCTCGAGCAGTGCCTGCACGGCATCGAACGTGAATGCCTGCGTGTCACCGGCGAAGGCCGCCTGGCACAGACCCCGCACCCGGAAGAACTGGGTTCCGCGCTGACCAACGAACAGATCACCACGGACTACTCCGAGTCGCTGCTGGAGTTCATCACCCCGGCCCTCAAGGACCCGGCGGACACCCTGGCCAGCCTCGACAAGATTCATCGCTTCGCCTACAGCAAGCTCGGCAACGAGTACCTGTGGAGTCCATCGATGCCGTGCCCGTTGCCGGCCGAGGAAGATATCCCCATCGCCTACTACGGCACCTCCAACATCGGTCAGCTCAAGTACGTGTACCGCAAGGGCCTGGCCCTGCGCTACGGCAAGACCATGCAGTGCATTGCCGGGATCCACTACAACTTTTCCCTGCCGGAACAGCTATGGCCGCTGCTCAAGCAGGCCGAGGGCTTTGTCGGCACCGACCGTGACTACCAGTCCTCGGCCTATATCGCGCTGATCCGCAATTTCCGTCGCTACAGCTGGCTGCTGATGTACCTGTTCGGTGCCTCGCCGGCCCTGGACGCGGGCTTCCTGCGCGGCCGCTCGCACCAGCTGGAGCAGTTGGACGCCGAGACCCTGTACCTGCCCTACGCCACCAGCCTGCGCATGAGCGACCTGGGCTACCAGAGCAAGGCCCAGGCCGGCCTGACCCCTTGCTACAACGACCTGAACAGCTACACCGACAGCCTGCGCAAGGCCGTGGCCACGCCCTACGCGCCCTATGTGGAAGTCGGCACCCACAAGGATGGCGAATGGGTGCAACTGAACACCAACATCCTGCAGATCGAAAACGAGTACTACTCCAACATCCGCCCCAAGCGCGTGACCTACACCGGCGAGCGGCCGATCCAGGCGCTGATGGCCCGGGGTATCCAGTACGTCGAAGTACGCTGCCTGGACATCAACCCGTTCCTGCCACTGGGCATCGACATCCAGGAAGCCCGCTTCCTCGACGCCTTCCTGCTGTATTGCGCACTCAACGACAGCCCGCTGTTCGAGAACAACGAGTGCGGCAATGCCACCTCGAACTTCCTCGCCGTGGTCAAGGAAGGCCGGCGCCCGGGCCTGCAGCTGCAACGCCAGGGCCAGCCGGTGGAAATGAAGGAGTGGGCCGCCCAACTGCTGGAGCAGATCGCCCCTCTGGCCGCCCTGCTCGACCAGAGCCATGGCAGCGACGTGCACAGCAAGGCCCTGGACGCCCAATTGGCCAAGGTCAAGGATTCGTCCCTGACCCCTTCGGCCCAGGTGCTGGCGGCCATGAGCGAGCACAAGGAGAGCTTCACCCAGTTCTCCCTGCGCCAGAGCCAGGCCCATGCCGAGTACTTCCGCAGCCAGGCCCTGAGCAAGGAAGAGCAAGCCGCGTTCGAAGAAGCGGCGCGCAAATCCCTGGAACAGCAGACCGAGCTTGAACAGAACGAGGTGGGTGATTTCGACGTGTTCGTCGGTGCCTACCAGGCCAGCATCCTGGCCATCAGCAACTGACGCTTCGCCGGCCGGCCGGCTCCTACACCCCTCCCGTAGGAGCCGGCTTGCCGGCGAACAGCACGCTGCATATTCCCCTCATAAGCTAATGCAAATAAGTTATTTATTTCTGCATTCTTAGATCATTTAGTCTCCTCCCACGCCGATCACCGGTCGCCTATGAGGAGCCTCCCATGAAACTGCATTTCCCCCTTCGCCTCCTGGCGGCCGCGTCCCTGGCCGCAGCGAGTTTCTTCGCCCAGGCGGCCGACGTCACCGTCGCCTACCAGACCACCGTCGACCCGGCCAAGGTCGCGCAAGCCGACGGCAGCTATGAAAAAGCCACCCAGGCCAAGATCAACTGGCGCAAATTCGATAACGGCGCCGACGTCATCGCCGCCATCGCTTCCGGCGATGTGCAGATCGGCTACCTGGGCTCCAGCCCGCTGACCGCCGCCATCACCCGCAAGGTGCCGGTGCAGACCTTCCTCATTGCCACCCAGATCGGCGCCGCCGAAGCCCTGGTGGCCCGGGACGGTTCCGGGATCAACAGCCCTCAGGATCTGGTCGGCAAGAAAGTCGCCGTGCCCTTCGTTTCCACCGGCCACTACAGCCTGCTGGCAGCCCTGAAGCACTGGAACATCGACCCCTCGAAAGTGCAGATCCTCAACCTCGCGCCACCGGCGATCATCGCCGCCTGGAAGCGCGGCGATATCGACGCCACCTACGTCTGGGACCCGGCCCTGGGCGTGGCCAAGGAAAACGGCAAGGTGCTGATCACCTCCGGTGAACTGGCCAAGTTCGGTGCGCCGACCTTCGATGCCTGGATCGTGCGCAAGGATTTTGCCGAGAAGCACCCGGAAATCGTCACGGCCTTCGCCAAGGTGACCCTGGATGCCTACGCCCAGTACCGCAAGGACCCGCAAGCCTGGCTGGCCAACCAGGGCAACGTCGACAAGCTGGTGAAACTCTCCGGAGCCAAGGCCAGCGATATCCCGCTGCTGCTGCAGGGCAACGTCTACCCGCTGGCCGCCGACCAGGTGGTCAGCCTCGGTGCGCCGACCACCAAGGCCATCACCGACACCGCCGCGTTCCTCAAGGAGCAGGGCAAGGTCGAGGCAGTGCTGCCGGACTACGCCCCCTACGTCAGCGCCAAGTTCATCCCTGAATAACCCGCGTCAGGACAGGAGATAGCCGTCATGGCCTTGCTACAACTGGAGCGCATCAGCGCACAGTACCCCGGCGCCGCCGAACCGGTGCTGGCGGATATTTCCCTGACCCTGGGGCCACAGCAACTGCTGGTCGCCCTGGGCCCTTCCGGCAGCGGCAAGACCTCGCTGCTGAACCTGATTGCCGGCTTCGTCGAACCCAGCGCCGGGCGCATCCAGCTCGATGGCGTACCGGTGCAGGGCCCCAGCGCCGAACGCGGCGTGGTGTTCCAGGACGATGCCCTGCTGCCCTGGCAGGACGTGCTGGGCAACGTCGCCTTCGGCCTGGAGCTGGCCGGCGTGGCCCGCGACAAGCGCGAAGCCCGGGCTCGGGAAATGCTTGCCCTGGTGGACCTGGCCGGCTTCGACAAGCGCCGCATCTGGCAGCTCTCCGGTGGCCAGAAGCAGCGCGTGGGCCTGGCCCGCGCCCTGGCGGCCGACCCGCGGGTGCTGCTGATGGACGAACCCTTCGGCGCCCTGGATGCCTTCACCCGCGAGCAGATGCAGGAGCTGTTGCTGCAGGTCTGGCGCCGCACCGCCAAGCCGGTGTTCCTGATTACCCACGACATCGAAGAAGCGGTGTTCCTGGCCACCGACCTGATCCTCCTGGCCCCCAACCCGGGGCAGATAGTCGAGCGCCTGAACCTGGATTTCGGCCAGCGCTACGCCGCCGGCGAGCCGGCGCGGGCGATCAAGTCCGACCCGCGGTTCATCGAAACCCGCGAACACGTGCTGGCCCGGGTGTTCTCCCAGCGCAGCGCCACCCAGCAGCAGGAGCGGCCATGAGCAGCTACGAGATTCCCGCCACCGCCACCGGCGATGCCAACCCCAAAGCGCCACAAATCGCGCGCCGCAGCCTGAGCACCCGCTGGATCAGCGTGCTGACCCTGGTGGTCCTGCTGGCCTTGTGGTGGGCCGTCACCGCCACAGGCCTGATCGAGCCGCTGTTCCTGCCGCCCCCTTCTGCGGTGCTGCAAAAGGGCTGGTTGCTGGCCACCAGCGGCTACATGGATTCCACCCTATGGCAGCACCTGGCGGCGAGCCTGCAACGCATCGGCCTGGCCCTGGGCTTTGCCGTGCTGACGGCGATTCCGGTGGGCATCGCCATCGGCGCCAACCGCATCGCCCGTGGCGTGCTCGACCCTTTGATCGAGTTCTACCGGCCGATTCCGCCCCTGGCCTACCTGCCGCTGATCGTTATCTGGTGTGGCATTGGCGAGCTGTCCAAGGTGCTGCTGATCTACCTCGCCATCTTCGCCCCGATCGCCATCGCCACCGCCACCGGCGTGCGCACCGTGGACCCGGCGAAGCTGCGCGCCGCCCAGTCCCTGGGGGCTACCCGGGCCCAGCTGATTCGCCATGTGATCCTGCCCAGCGCCTTGCCGGACATCCTCACCGGCGTGCGCATCGGCCTGGGCGTGGGCTGGTCGACCCTGGTGGCGGCAGAGCTGATTGCCGCCACCAGCGGCCTGGGTTTCATGGTGCAGTCCGCCGCGCAATTCCTGGTCACCGATGTGGTGGTGCTGGGGATCCTGGTGATTGCCCTGATCGCCTTCGCCATGGAAATGGGCCTGCGCGCCCTGCAGCGCAAGCTGGTGCCCTGGCATGGCCAGAGCCACTGACTGGCGCCTGCCTTGCGTCGATTGCCCCGGTTGTCTGTAGCCGTGCATGCCAGCGATTTCAAGATTGATGCAGATAAACCGAATCCGACCACGCCGACGTCCGGCGCCGTACAAGAGAACGACCATGAGCCTGACCATCACTCCTCTAAGCTCCGCCCTCGGCGCCCAGATCGGCGGCATCGATATCAGCCAGCCCTTGAGCATCGAACATCGTGACGCCATCGAGCAGGCGCTGCTCAAGCACCAGGTACTGTTCTTTCGCAACCAGCCGGTCACCCCGCAGCAGCAGGCGCGTTTCGCCGCCTGCTTCGGCGACCTGCACATCCACCCGATCTACCCCAATGTGCCGGAGCAGCCGGAGGTATTGATCCTCGATACCGCCGAGACCGACGTGCGCGACAACGCCATCTGGCACACCGACGTAACCTTTCTGCCGACCCCGGCCCTGGGCGCGGTGCTCAGCGCCAAGCTGCTGCCGGAGTTCGGCGGCGATACCCTGTGGGCCAGCGGCATTGCCGCCTACGAGGCGCTGTCGGAGCCAATGAAGAATCTGCTGCAGGGCCTGACCGCGACCCACGACTTCACCAAGTCCTTCCCTCTGGAGCGCTTCGGCAACACCCCCGAGGACCTGGCGCGCTGGGAAGAAACCCGGCGCAAGAACCCGCCGCTGTCGCACCCGGTGATCCGCACGCACCCGGTGAGCGGGCGCAAGTCGCTGTTCGTCAACGACGGCTTCACCACCCGGATCAACGAGCTGTCGGAAAGCGAAAGCGCAGCCATCCTGCAACTGCTGTTCGCCCACGCCACCCGCCCGGAATTCACCATTCGCTGGCGCTGGCAGGAGAACGACATTGCCTTCTGGGACAACCGCGTGACCCAGCACTATGCGGTGGACGACTACCGTCCACAGCGCCGGGTGATGCAGCGCGCGACCATTCTTGGGGATGTGCCGTTCTTTCGCTGAAACGCGGGGATGCAGCAAACCCCGGCCGCGCTGCATGAGCGGGGCCGGGGCCACTGGCTATTTGACGCCGGCGGGGGCTTTCTTCTTGCGATTGCCGATATGGATCGCCTGGCCATTCACGGCCAGCGCGGCTTCATGCAGGGCTTCGGACAGGGTCGGATGGGAGAACACCATCATCCCCAGGTCCTCGGCGCTGGTGCCGAACTCCATGCCGATGGCCCCTTCCTGAACCAGCTCCGCCGCGCCCGGCCCGATCACATGCACGCCCAGCACGCGGTCGGTGCCTGCATCGGCAATCACCTTGACCAGCCCGGCGGTGTCGTTGGCCGCCATGGCCCGGCTGCTGGCAGCGAACGGGAAGGTGCCGATGTTCAACTCGACGCCCTCGGCCTTGAGGGCCTGCTCGGTCTGGCCGACCCAGGCGATTTCCGGGTGGGTGTAAATTACCGAGGGGATCAGGTCGTAGTTCAACGGGTGCCGATGCCCGGCAATCCCCTCGGCCACCATCACCCCCTCTTCAGAAGCCTTGTGCGCCAGCATCGGGCCGCGTACCACGTCGCCAATGGCGAACACCCCGGGGACGCTGGTGCAGCACTGGCCATCGACGTGGATAAAACCGCGTTCGTCCAGGTGCACGCCGCTGTCGGCGGCCAGCAGATCGGTGGTCAGCGGGCGGCGACCGACGGCGACGATCAGCCGGTCGAACACCTGCTGCTTGTCCTCGCCGGCCTCACTGAGGCTGACCTTGACGCTGTCGCCCTGCACTTCGCAGGCCGTCACCCGGGCGCCCAGGCGGATATCCAGGCCCTGCTTGCCGAGGATCTTCTGCGCCTCCTTGGCGATCTGCGCATCCACCGCCGGGAGGAAGCTGTCGAGGGCTTCCAGCACTGTGACTTCAGCCCCCAGGCGTGCCCAGACCGACCCCAGTTCCAGGCCGATGACGCCGGCACCGATCACCCCGAGGCGCTTGGGCACCTGGGTGAATTCCAGGGCGCCGGTGGAGTCCACTATCACCTCGCCGGCCAGGGGCGCCGCGGGAATGTCGATCGGCCGCGAGCCGGGAGCCAGGATGATATTGCCGGCGCTGATGCGTTGCGTGCTGCCATCGGCGGCGGTGACTTCCACTTCCTTGTTGGCCAGCAGCTTGCCGTGACCTTCCAGCAGGGCCACGCCATTGGCCTTGAACAGCGAGGCAATGCCGCCGTTGAAATTGCGCACCACGTTGTCCTTGCGCGCCAGCATGGCCGGCACATCCATCTGCGGATTGCGGATGCCGATGCCGTGCACTTCGAATCCGTTGCGCGCTTCGTAGTAGTGGTGGGAACTGTCCAGCAGTGCCTTGGAGGGAATGCAGCCAACGTTCAGGCACGTCCCGCCCAGGGCGGTCTTGCCATCCTTGCCCTTGTAGCGCTCGATGCAGACTGTCTTGAGCCCCAGTTGCGCGGCCCGGATGGCGGCGACATAGCCGCCGGGACCCGCACCAATAACGATCACATCGTAACTTTCACTCATAGGTTGCCGTCCTTTGCACAGACAAACTCGACCACGGCCTCCATGGTCGCGCTGTCCTTGAGAATTTTCAGATGGCCCAACCCGCGAGTCTGCAAGACCCGCCGGTGTCGCAAGCCTTCGGCGAAGGATTGCAGGTCATCTGCCGGGACTTCCTGATCCTGCTGGTCATGCACCAGCAGCACCGGGACCTCCACCTGACGCCCATAACGGCTGACCGCCAGGCTGGCCATGTCCTTCTGATAGCGTTGCTCAACCAGAAGTTGCATGCGTTGCCTGACGTCATCGTTGATCCACAAAAATGCGCCAAAGCGCCGGACCACGTTTTCGATATCGGCCGGCGCGGCCACCAGGACCGCCCGCTGGAAACCCTTGCCGACCGGAGTACTCAAGGCATACCCGGCGGCAGCGCCGCCCAGGGAGTGACCAATCACGGTGTCGAAGGGCCCCAGTTGCTTTTGCACCTGGTCGAGCATGCTGACGAAGGTCGGCAGCGAGGCCTGCCGACCGCCGCTGCCGCCATGGCCGATGCAGTCGAAGGAGAGGACCTCGCAGCCCTCCTCCAGCAACAGCGGGATCAGGTACTGCCACTGGGTGCTGGCGCCACTCCAACCGTGCACCAGCACCACGCGGCGCCGGACCTGCGGTGGGGTCCAGCGAAAGCAGCGCAGGCGCCCCTGGTCGGTTTCCAGGTCCTGCACCGTGGCGCTGGGCAAGGTCTGCGGAAAATGCTGGCGCAGCCGTTGTGGCGTCGTGAACATCTTCAGCGCCCGTGCTGCAGCGCGCTGGGGAAAAAGCCGCGACTCGATCCAGAAGCTGCAGCGAAGCAGCCCCAGAACCCCGTTGTAAATGCCCTTGAAGAGCATCTTCCTGAAGCTGTTGCGCCGGCCCCTGGCAGGTGCCGGCCTTGGCTCTTGGGTCGCCATCTTCCTTCCTCATCGACTACAGAATTCAAGCGCTGGGCTACAGCTTCACCATGTTGAAGTCCAACTTGCTCACGCCGCATTCCGGGCAGGTCCAATCCTCGGCAATGTCGTCCCAGGCGGTGCCCGGAGGCACCCCCGAATCCGGATCGCCAAGGCGTTGATCGTAGATCCAGCCACAGATCAGGCACATCCACAGGCCGGACTCGGCCACAGCGTTTTCAGCGTAGGTGCTCATGGGTGGTCAACCATCATCAAAGGGTTATGCGTTGTTCTCATGCGCTGGCCTGAGCCACTTCGGCCACCTTGACGTTCTCCACGAGGAACTGCGCCACCTGCTCCAGCACCGCGGCATCGGAGAGGATCCGCACATGCCCGAGCCCAGCCACCGGCTCCAGCTTGGCCCATGGCATCAGCGTGGTGATCTGCTGCGCTTCGCAGAACGGCACGATCGGGTCGTTGAGGTCATGCAGCACCAGGGTTGGCAGTTGCAGGGCGTTGCCCAGCGCCGGGATATCCCAGTGCTCCACCGGCACGCCGTTGCGTTTCCACAGTTCCCGGTGCATGGCCTGGACCACCGCCGGCTTGAGCTTCAGGTAGCCGTTGGCCCAGCGCTGGATCACCACCGGCAGGTTGGCCGGCGAGCCCAGCAGGCACAGGGCCTTGATCCGATGAGTCTCGGCCAGTTCGGCCAGGGCTCCGGTGGCGGCGATCCCGCCCAGGGAATGGGCAACGATACCCACCACGTCGCCGAGGGCGACAATCGCCGCTTTCACCGCGTCCTTGAACTCGGTCATGGTGCTCAGCGAGCCCGGCGAGATGCCGTGGGCCGGCGCATCGAAGGTCGCGACCTTGAAGCCCTGGCGCTGCAGGACCCGGGTGAAGGAATACAGGCTGCGGCTGTCCGCACCCCAGCCATGGACCAGCAGGATGGTCTGGTTGCCCGTGCCCCACTGATAGCCATGGGGAACGCCGGGGATACCCTTGATATGGAAACGCTGGGCGCCCAGGGGGCTCATTTCCTTGTCCGGCTGCTTGATGTATTCCCGGGTGTAGCCGAACAGGTCGGTGGCCTTGGCCCCGGCGGTCTCCAGCGACACCGATCCCAGCACGCCCATGTAGCTGCGCAGCATCTGCTGCTTCATGGTCAACGGGCCGTTGGCGGCCCGGGCTCCGGGGGTGCTCGGGTCACCGGCCGCCTGGGCTGGTTGGTCGAAGGACTCATAGAAGCCGTTCACCGGGTCGTACAGGTGGCAGCTACGCGCCACGTGCCACACGTCCTGCACGGTCATGGGCTTTTCCCGGACCATGCCGGGGAAGGCCGTCTTCAACGCGGCCTGGGCTTCGGGCAGGTTGTAGTGGGGAATGATCGGCGCCACATGGTGCGCGGTGTGCACCGAAATGTAGTGGGTCAGGAACAGCAGCCACTTGGGGTACATGTAGTCGGTGGTCAGCAGCAGGCGGCTGCTGTTGAAGCTCCAGTGTTCCTTGGTGAGGAACGGGGTCTCGTCGCTGATGTGGTGCATCATGGTGGTCAGGCTGAACCAGGCATGGGTCGCCAGCCACGGGGCGATGAAGTACAGGAACAGGCCGGTGAAGCCGGTGAAGTAGACCAGGGTCGGCAGGTAGATCAGCGCAGCCACCACCATGAACAGGATCGAGCGACGCACTTCGTTGCGCGCTTCGAGCTTGTGGAACATCGACGGACGGAAGCCCGAGTGACGCTGGTAGTTGACCGTGCCCAGCCAGAACAGCCAGGTGCGGGTGCTGCTGTAGACCAGCTTGTCCCACCAGGGCATGGCGTCATATTGCACGCGCAGCACCGGGCGCCAGTCGACGTCCATTTCCAGGTTGTTGGTGTTGGCGTGGTGCATGTTGTGCATGTGGCGCCAGCCGTGGAACGGGTACAGCAACGGCAGCAGCGCGATGTGCCCGAGGATGTGGTTGAAGCTGCGGTTGCGCGAGAACGAGTTGTGCCCGCAATCGTGAGCGACACAGAACAGGCCCCAGCCGCCCAGGCCCGCCACCAGCCACAGCGGCAGGTAGAACATCCAGTGCACGTGGGCGACCGCCACGATGGCACCGATGTAGAGCATGTAGCTGACGACGAAGCTGAGCATCCCGCGCCATACCCGCGGCTGATACAGGTGCTTGGGGATTGCGTCGGTCAGACGCAGGCCCTCGATCTCCTGAGAGCGTCGGAGCAGGTCATTGAATTTATCGTTTTTTTGCGAGGGCATCTGTGCAATGGCCATGGCCAAGCTCCTGCGAAGTCAAACTTCGGATGTGGTCAGTTCATTGGCCAGGTATTTGGACAGGTCATCGATGCTGGAGTATTCGAACAGCAGGGCCGGCGACAGGCGCTGCTCCATGAACTTCTCCAGGTCACCCGCCACCTTCACCGCTACCAGCGAATCGAGGCCGTAGGACTCGAAGCTGCGGGCGGTATCGACCTGGGAAGGATCGATCTTCAAGAGCGCGCCCATCTTCTGCACCAGCCAATGCTTGATGCTGTCCTCGTTGAGTTCGACCGCCGCCTGTTTTTTCTCTGAGAAGCTCAGAGTGCTCAGCAAATTGGAGATGAAATTGGACATAGGATCTTCCTTGATGAGTGAGGTGGTTAATACGATCAGCCGATTGGGCGTTTCAGGACGAGGCCTGGCGCTTGCGGACTTTGTCGATCATTGCCTGGGACGGGGAACGCAGGTCTGAGACCAGTCTCAGCTTGCCCATTAACGCCAGTGTCCAGCCCGACAGGTCGGGCTCCCACCAGTGCACGCCATGCCGGTACCAGGCAGGGAATGCGTGGTGATTGTTTTGCAGCCCCTCGCCAAAGGTGAGGAAGGCCACGATCCAGTTGTTGGTGCTCTGGTCGTGGGTCACGAACGGGCGAGCGCCGTAGCGGTGGCAGATGGAGCCCACACACCAGGCCGCCTGGTTGGCGACGAAGATCCGCGCCAGGCCGCCGAAGATCAGGCCGCTCCAGGCACCGGACCAGCTCTGGCTGACCAGCCCGCCGATCACCCCTGGCAGGATTACCCCCAGGGCCACCCAGAACAGGTAGGTCTGGTTGTAGAAGAACAGCCGGCGGTCGCGCAGGATGTCCGGGGCGAAGAAGTTCCAGCTCGACATGTCCGGGGCCAGCATCCACGGCATGTGCGCATGCCACAGCCCCTTGGCCCGTTGCCAGCGGCTCTGGCCCATGAGGTTGGGGGAATGCGGGTCACCGTGCTGGTCGCTGTAGGTGTGGTGCCGGCGATGGGTGGTGACCCAGAACAGGATCGGCCCCTGGGCCGCCATGCAACCGGCGATCAGCATCAGGCTGCTCATCAGCCGCGAGGTCTTGAACGCACGATGGGCCAGGTAACGGTGGTAGCCCATGGAAACCCCGAACATCTGCACCGCGTAGAACACCGCGAAGAGGATGAAATCCAGGGCATGGACCTGGCCGGTGAACCATAGCCGGATTGCCTCGAAAGTCCCGAACAGGGGCACCAGCATGACTGCCAGCGCGATCCGCGCCTTGGTCCTGGCCGCACTCGGGCTCAGCTGGGCAACCCCGCCGACCTCTGGTGTCGCTGTGTTGGTGAGTATCTCGTCCATGAATTGCTTCCTGTGAGGTAGGGACCGGCAATCAGCTTTCTGAAGGTTCTGCAGCCACGGTCGGGCCGGGCCGTTTGACATCCCAGGCCAGGCCGCAGAGGGCGAGCAGCTCGATGAACAGGCCGCCAATATCCAACTGCCAGGGTTTCAGGCCGGCATGGGCCAGCGCCGGGAAGGCATGGTGGTTGTTGTGCCAACCGCCCCCTACCGTCGGAATCGCCAGCCAGAACACGTTGCGGCTGGTATCCCGGGTCTTGTGGTCGCGGCCGCCAACCCGGTGGGCAAAGGAGTTGATGCACCAGGTGGCGTGGTCCACCAGGAAGATCCGCACGAAGCCGCCCCACAGCAGGCCGCTGAGCGCGCCCTCCCAGCTGCGGGTTATCAGCCCGCATGCCAGGCTGGGCAGCAGCAGGCCGAGGATGATCCACAGGTAGTAGCGCTGGTTGATCTGCATGATCAGTCGATCGCGCAGCAGGTCCGGCACGAACTGGCTCCAGTTCTGCTTGCGCAGGCTGAACAGCCAGCCCAGGTGAGCGTGCCACCAGCCCTGGATATTGCCGATAAAACCCGCCTTGAGCGGGCGCGGCGAATGCGGGTCGCCTTCCTTGTCGGTGAAGGCGTGGTGCTGGCGATGGGTCGCCGCCCAGAACAGGATCGGGCCCTGCGCCGCCATCGAACCGGCGATGCCAAAGAATGCGGTGATCACCGGGCCGGCCTTGAACGCATGGTGGGAAAAGAACCGGTGCATGCCCACTTCCACTCCCAGGGCGGTCAGCAGGTACATGCTGGCCAGCGCGCCGATTTCCAGCCAGCCGATGCCCTGATGCCAGGCCAGCACCAGGGCCACCACGGTGCCCACTGCCGGAGTTGCGACCGTCAGCCAGGCCAATTGCCGCTCGCGCTGGCCGGTGCGGTCGATATGAGGATTCATGGCCGTCATGACAGGGCATCCGTAGCAGTTTTAAGGGTAGGTGCCGCAGCCGCGCGACTGGCGCCATAGCGCGCCAGCGTGTCGTTGAGCAGGGCCTTGCGGGTGGCCTGGCGCTGGACCTTGCCACTGGTGGTCAGTGGAATGCCGCCCATGGGCGCCAGGTGGATGCGCGCCGGGGCCACGCCGAACTGGCTGACCAGCGCACTGGTGATCACCTGGCGCAGCTGTTCCTGCTGGGCTTCATCGAGTTTCTCGCTGCGCTTGACCTCGGCCACGATCGCCAGTTGTTCCTGCTGGCCGTTATCGATGCCCACCGCCACGCAGCCGTTGCTGCGGATGCGCGGGTCGGCGCTTTCCACCGCCAGCTCCAGGTCCTGGGGATACAGGTTGCGCCCGGCAATGATGATCAGGTCCTTGAGGCGCCCGGTGACGAACAGCTCATCGCGGTGCAGCGCGCCAAGATCGCCGGTGCGCATGAAACGCCCATGGATGCCCGGCAGGCTGGCGCGAAACACCTGCTGGCTCAGCGCTTCCTTGCCCCAGTAGCCGGCGCCCACGTTGTCGCCCTGGACCCAGATCTCGCCGATCTGGCCGTCGGCCACCGGTTGCAGGCTGACAGGGTCGACAATCGCCACACGCAGGCCCGGGGCGACCCTGCCGCTACTGACCAGCGGCAGGGCCCGGGCATCCTCGGCATCGACGATGGCCAGGGTGCCACTGGCGAGTTGGTCCCGATCCACCTGGGTATTGAACGCCGGCTCATCGTGGCGCTTGCCCGAGACCAGTACGGTGGCCTCGGCCAACCCGTAGCAGGGGCCCAGGGCCGCCGGGTTGAAGCCGGCGGCGGCAAAACGTTCGGAGAAGCGCGCCAGGGTGCTCTGGCGCACCGGCTCGGCCCCGCAATAGATAGCCTTGAGCTTGCTCAGGTCGAGCTCTGCCAGTTCCTCGTCGGTGATGTTTTCGACACACAGGTCGAAGGCGAAGTTGGGCGCGATGGTGACGTCGGCGCCGTACCTGGACACCGCATCCAGCCAGCGCAGCGGTCGCTGGACAAAGTGCCCGGGGCTGATGAGCACGGTAGGGAAGGCATCGAAGATCGGCTGCAGGATTCCGCCCATCAGGCCCATGTCGTGATAGGGCGGCAGCCAGCTGCAACCCACGCGATTCCTGGCCGGGCCCATCCACTGGCTGGCACTGCGGCAATTACTGTAGAGGTTGTCGTGGGTCAGCATCACGCCCTTGGGCGCCGAGGTGGAGCCCGAGGTGTATTGCAGCAGGGCCAGTTGGCCGTGGGCGAGCGCCTGCCCGCGCCAGGATGAATCCGCCTCGGCCAACTGCTCCGGGTCAACCCACTGGGGCACGGGCAAATCACCCTGGAGCAGAGCGTTGACCCGCTCCTGGGACCGCATGAAGCGCGAGCTGGTGAGCACCAGTTGCGGATGGGCATCAGCGCAGATCAGTGCCAGCCGCTCCAGCCCCCGGGTCCCCACTGGGGGAAAGGCCGGGATCGCCACGGCACCGGCCAGCAGCAGGCCGAACAGTGAAACGATGTAGTCGATACCGGTCTCGAACAGCATCAGCACCCGTTTTTCACGGGGCTCGAAGATCTGCAGCGCGGCGGCCAATCGTTGACTACGCTTCCACAGTTCGGCGTAGCTGATCGACGCCTCCTCCCGCTCGCCATCGAGCAGATGGATGAAGGCAATGGCATCGGGTTGCCGCCATGCGCGATAGGCCAGTACTTCGGTAACCGAACTTAAACATTCGATGCCCGGGACTTCAGCCAACGGCAGATCATCAACTGCTACATGCGCTGAGATGGCTGGATTGACATCATTAAGATAATCACGAGGCACGGCGTAGTTCATTCAAAATCCTTTTTAAATGGAGAGCCATATATTGACCTAAAGGTCGTTTATTATTTTCAGCACTAAGGAACCGAACAAACGCCCCTAAGAAGGGGAGCTCTTACTAGGCAGTAGACAAAGATGTCATTTTATTGACAGAGCAACGCATTCACTTGATGAATGCATATTTTTTTATGTCCCACAGGGAATAGCGTGGGCAGGAAAGTGAAATCTGGATGCGTTGAGAAGTCTGCCACCAGCTTGTATATTTTGCTAATGCACAAATGGACACTTACAGGGAGAAAATGGACATGGATGTGCTCACGCTTATTGCGCTGGAAGGTGCCATGGGATCGAGTGTCGCGATCACCCTGGATGTGCTGCGAACAGCTAACCAGGTCGCCGAAGTCATGGGCCGGCCAACCATCACCTGGAAGATTATCGGCAGCAGCGAATCGGTTCGCATGCGCAACGGCATGCGCCTGGATGCCCAGCCACTGGACAAGGTCCAGGCCATCGAAGGCAGCATGCTGGTGATCCCGGGACTGGGGCTGGAGAACACCCAGGAGCTGGATTTCTTTGGCTGTCGCCGGGAAAAAAGGCTGCCTGGGCTCAGCCTGTCCAGCGAACTGATCACCCGGCTCGGGCACGCCGATATCCGCAAGCTCAGCCAGCTGGTGCATGACCATCACCGCCGCGGGCAGCAGACGGCGGCGTCCTGTTCAGCAGTTTTCGTCCTGGGTGAGGCGGGGGTTCTGGAGGGGCATACGGTCACTACTCATTGGCAACTGTATGAAACTTTCAAAGAGCGTTATCCCGAAGCGATACTCGACACAAAACGCATGCTTATTCATGACGGAAATATGATTACAGCAGGCGCAGGCATGTCGCAAATGGATCTAATGCTCTACATATTGCGTAATAAGATGGGCAATCAGATTGCTGAATTGACCATGCGTTATCTGTTGATAGATGGTCGACCGGCGCAATATCACTACATGGCCTTGTCCAACTTGCAAACGGAAAACCGTGAAGTTTTGTTAATGGAGAAGTTCATCGAGGATTGCCTGCCCAACGTTCCGCCACTGAGCACCATTGCCGAACATTTGCGTATAACCGAGAAAACCTTATCCCGCAGAATTCGTAGCGCCACGGGAAAGCCGCCCATGGCCTTCATTCAGAAAGTTCGCCTGCAACATGTTCAAAGCTTATTGGAAACCACCAATATGAGCATTGAAGAAGTTGCTTTCAAAGTGGGCTATGCCGATTCCACCGCTCTACGCCGCCTGATGTGGAAAAACATGGGCTGCACCCCCAGCCAGTTGCGCAAGACCCGCTCCGGGCCGCCGATCATCTAGGCCCCGGCTGCTTATCACTTCTCCTCCTCGGCTGCGCCTGGCGCGGCCGGGGGCACCTTGCACAACGGCACCAGCAACAACGCCACCACGAACATCATCGCCATCAGGCGGAACACATCGCCAAAGGCCAGGGTCAGCGCTTCACGCCCCACCAGGCGGCCGAGAATGCCCTGAGCCATCAGGAAAGCGTGGCTGGCATCCGGTGTATCGGCGGCAATCTTCAGCGCCAGTTGGCCCATGAGTTCCTGGGCGGCGACAGCCTTGCTCCCCAGCGACTCGGACAGGCGCAGGACCTGAGTCCGGGCATCGTCCTGCAGCCAGGTGTTGACCGTAGCAATACCAATGGCGCCGCCCAGGTTGCGCATCAGGTTGAACAGCCCGGAGGCCTGGCGCAGTTCAACCCCCTGGAACGAACTCAAGGCCATGTTCACGCTCGGCACGATGCACAGCATCAGGAACAGCCCACGCGCCACCTGCGGCACCAGCAACTCATCGAATCCCCAGTTGGAGGTGACCCGGGAAGTCAGCCACAGGCTCAGCGCCAGGCCGAGGAAACCCACCGAGATGATCAGGCGCCGATCAACTTTTTCCGAGGCTCGGGCTGCAATAATCGTACTGACCAACTGCCCGATGCCCACGACAAAAACCGTGGTGCCGATTTCCAGGCTATCGAAGCCACGCACCCGGCCAAGAAACACCGGCACCAGGTAGGTCGACGAATAAAGGCCAAAACCGATCACCAGGTTCAACAGGCAGGCAATGGAAAAGGTGCGGTCGCGAAACGGCACCAGGGACACGATCGGGTTGTTCGAATACAACGAGCGCTCGATGAACAAACCAAAGGACACAAGGGATACCCAGGCCGCAATGACGATCCCGGTATCGCTGAACCAGTCCTTGCGCGGCCCCTCCTCCAGCACGTATTCAAAACACCCCAGGGCCAGCGCCATGGCGACGAAATGCAGCCAGTCGATACGCCGCAGCATGGACAGGTCCGGGCGATCCACATCGATCAGCAACGCCGCGCCGATGCAGATCAGCAGCCCCGGCAGCACGTTGATGAAGAAGATCCAGCGCCAGTCCAGGTAGAAGGTCACCAGGCCGCCCACCGTGGGGCCCAGGGTCGGTGCCAGCACCGCGGTCATGCCAAGGATTGCCGGGACCATCGCCCGCTGCTTGCCTTCGAACAACACGAACCCCACGGCGAATACCGTGGGCACCATCGCCCCGCCGGCAAAGCCTTGCAGGGCCCGCAGCACGATCATCGACTCGATGTTCCAGGCCATCCCGCAACCCACGCTGAACAGGGTAAAGAACGCCGCGCTGGCAGCGAACAGCCAGCGGGTGGAAATCGCCTGGGCGAGAAACGCCGAGAAGGGAATCATGATCAGTTCGGCAATCAGATAGGCGGTCTGCACCCAGCTCACTTCATCAGGGCCGGCACTGAGCCCGGCCTGCACGTCGTTGAGCGAGGCCGCCACGATCTGGATGTCGATCAGCGCCATGAACATGCCGAAAGCCATGATCGTGAAGACCAGAAACTTGCGCTTGGTGGACTGTTGGCCGGGCTGGGCACCCGCTTCGGAGAGGTCAGTTGCGCTTGTCGTCACGGTAGGTACTTCCCTGTAGTATTGCGACCGACATGTGAATATTATGATCGTAATTCAAAACAGCATGGAGCTTCAACATGGAGCAGAGCACCCAGACTCAGAACGCCATCCTGCAAGCCGCCCAAGAGTCCGAGAAGCCGCGCAAGCGTTCCAAGCGCCCGCTGATCGCCGGCGCTATCGCCCTGACATTGGTAGCAGTCGGGGTTGGCTGGGTGCTGATGGCGCCGTCGACGCAGGCCACGGACGATGCCTACATCGCCGCCGATGCGACCTCCGTCGCGCCGCGGGTCCATGGCCTGGTGACAGAGGTGCTGGTCAAGGATCACCAGAACGTCACCGCCGGGCAGCCCCTGGTGCGCATCAACAGCGAAGAGTTCGACAGCCGGGTATCCCTGGCCGAAGGCGATCTGGCGGACAACCAGGCCCAGGTCGCCCTGGCCGAGGCCGCGCTGACCATCCAGGACGCCGAGCAGCGCCTGGCCAGTGCCCGCGTGCAGGCGGCGCGCACCTCGATCCGCACCAACCAGGCCGAATCCAAGCGTGCCGGTGCGGAGCGCAATCGCTTCGATACCCTGGTCACCACCGGCGCCGTGGCGCGCAATGAAGTGGAGAAATACAGCACCCAGGCCATCTCCGCCGAACAAGGCCTGGCCTATGCCCAGGCCATGTTGCAAGTGGCGGAGAACGACCTTGCGGTCACCACCGCGCAACGGCAACGCCTGCAAGCGCAATTGCAGATGGCCAAGGCCAAGGTGGTAACCGCCAAGGCGCGGCTGGAACTGGCCCAGCAGGACCTGCGCCACACCACCATCTATGCACCGATGGACGGCACCGTCGGCAATCGGCAGATCCAGGTCGGCGATTACGTGCAACCGGGTTCGCGCCTGCTGACCCTGGTGCCGCTGCATGACCTCTATGTACTGGCCAACTTCAAGGAGACCCAGACCCAGCACATGTACCCGGGGCAATCGACGCAGATCAAGATCGATGCCCTGCCGGGCGTCAGCATCACCGGCACCGTGGAAAGCCTGGCTCCGGGTTCAGGCTCGACCTTTGCCCTGCTGCCCTTCGAACCGGGCACCGGCAACTTCACCAAGATCGTCCAGCGGGTGCCGGTGCGCATTCGCTTCGACGCCAACCAGTCCGGCCTCGAACGCCTGCGGCCGGGCCTGTCGGTGACCGCCAAGGTCGACCTCGATGATCCCCAGGACCGTACCGTGGCCGGCAATCCGTCCTCCTTGAAAGTCAGCAGCACGACCAGGTAACGACGCCTGCCGCCCCGCTCCAGGCGGCAAAGCCAACAGCCCCCGGCAGATCGCTCTGCCGGGGGCTGTTTTATCGGTGCAGGGGCAGACTTACCTCACTCTGCCGTCGAAGGTTTTTCCCACAGGTTGATGCGCCCTTCTTTGGCGAAATGATCGATTTCCGCCAGTTCCTCGACACTGAAGCTCAAGTTCTGCAACGCCCCGACGTTCTCGATGATCTGCTCCGGCCGGCTGGCACCGATCAGCGCCGAGGTCACCCGCGGGTCGCGCAGGGTCCAGGCCAGGGCCAGTTGCGCCAGGCTCTGGCCGCGGTTCTTGGCGATCTCGTTGAGCGCGCGGACATGGGCGATATTGGCCTCCGACAAGTGCGAAGCCTGCAACGAGCCGCCCCCCGGACGATTGACCCGCGCATCCTCGGGAATGCCATTGAGGTACTTGTCGGTAAGCAGGCCCTGGGCCAGCGGCGTAAAGGCGATGACCCCGGCGCCGAGCTCCTCGGTGGTGTCCAGCAGGTCCTTCTCGACCCAGCGGTTGAGCATGTTGTAGGCCGGTTGATGGATCAGCAGCGGCACCTTCCACTCCTTGAGCAACGCGGCGATTTCCCGGGTCTTGGCCCCCGAATAGGAAGAAATACCGATATACAGCGCCTTGCCCTGCTGCACGGCGGTGGCCAGGGCGCTGGCGGTTTCCTCCAGCGGCGTATCCGGGTCGAAGCGGTGGGAATAGAAGATATCCACATAGTCCAGGCCCAGGCGCTGCAGGCTCTGGTCGAGGCTGGCCAGTACGTACTTGCGCGAACCGCCGCCCTGGCCGTAAGGCCCGGGCCACATGTCCCAACCGGCCTTGCTGGAGATGATCAATTCATCGCGATAGGCCTTGAAGTCTTCACGCAGCAGGCGGCCGAAGTTGATTTCGGCGCTGCCGTAGGGCGGGCCGTAGTTGTTGGCCAGGTCGAAGTGGTTGATCCCCAGGTCGAAGGCGGTGCGCAGCAGGGCACGCTGGGTGTCGATCGGCGTGCTGTCGCCAAAGTTGTGCCACAGCCCCAGGGACAGCGCCGGCAGTACCAGGCCACTGCGGCCGACACGGCGATAGGGGATGGAGTCGTAGCGGTTTTCAGCAGCTATGTAAGTCATCGAATCCTCTCTGAGTCAGGTCTTTCCAAAACGACTAACGTCGATCAAAGCGCCCCACGGTAGGAGCCGGCTTGCCGGCCAAAGGCCCGCAAGCCTTGGCCACCACGAGCGCTTTCGCTGGCAAGCCGGCCCCTGCGCCAGCCGCGTTGTCACACAAACTGATTTTTCGGTCGCGCCAACCCCAGGTTTTCCCGCAGGGTTCGGCCCTCGTATTCAGTTCTGAACAGCCCGCGCCGCTGCAGTTCCGGAATCACCCCGCCGGCAAAGTCCCGTAGCCCGCCAGGGAGATGCGGCACCAGCACATTGAAACCATCGGCCGCGCCCTCCTCGAACCAGGCTTGCAGTTCGTCGGCTATCTGCCCGGGCGTACCGATCAGGCTGTAGTGCCCACGGCCACCGGCAATCCTGCGCCCCAGCTGGGCCAGGGTCAGGTTGTCCTTGCCGGCCAGCTCGGTGAGCAATTGCTGGCGGCTCTGCTGGCCGCTCTCGGTCAGTGGCAGCGCCGGCAACGGTGCATCCAGCGGGTAGCCGGACAAGTCGAAGTTGCCCAGCATCCTCCCCAACAGGGCCACGCCCACCTCGGGCTCCACCAGGTCCTGGAAGGCTTCGAACTTTTCCCGGGCCTGACTTTCGCTGTCCCCCACCACCACGAATACCCCAGGCATGATTTTCAGGGATTGCGTACTACGATCGTACTGCTTCAGGCGCCCTTTCAGGTCGGCATAGAAGGCCTGCGCGGCGGCCATGGAAGGCTGGGCAGTGAATACCACTTCGGCGGTCTGGGCCGCCAGCTCACGACCGCTCTCGGAAGAACCGGCCTGGACGATCACCGGGTATCCCTGGGGTGGGCGCGCCACATTCAATGGTCCTTTGACCTGGAAGAATTCACCGCGATGGTCCAGTAAATGCTGCTTGTCTGGGTCGAAATACTCGCCACTGACCTTGTCGCGGACAAAGGCGTCGTCCTCCCAGCTGTCCCAGAGCCCGGTGACCACCCGATGGAACTCCCGGGCCCTGCGATAACGTTCCGTGTGCCCAAAATGTTCCTCCCGACCGAAATTCCGCGCTTCGGCGGCATTGTCGGAAGTCACCAGGTTCCACCCCGCCCGACCACCTGAAAGATGGTCAAGCGACGCGAGTTTACGTGCTACGTGGTACGGTACGTTATAGCTCGTAGTGCTAGTGGCAATTAGCCCTATCCGCTCGGTCACGGCCGCCAGGGCCGCCAGTAACGTCAAGGGTTCGAAGTAATCGGAGCGGGCCATGCGGCTGGCGATGGGGCCGGTAGGGGCTGCCAGGCTGTCGGCGACGAACAGTGCATCGAAGCGCGCGGCTTCGGCGATCTGCGCCAGTTCTTTATAGACGGCAAAATCCAGCCCTGCCTGGGCCGGAACATCCGGATGACGCCAGGCGGCAACGTGGTGACCGGTGGCCATGAGAAAGGCGCCGAGCTTGAGCTGGCGAGTGGAACGGGACATGGATCACTCCTTGTTTCATGCTGCAAAAAGGGCACCGCCAAAGCCCGCTGTAGGAGCGGGCTTGCCAGCGAAAGCGCCCTCAAGACCTGCTCCCAGCTCGCCGACCCATTCGCCGGCAAGCCGGCTCCTACAACGGCAGGGCATCAGAAATCCTTGCGCAACTGCACGCCGAAATAACGTTCGTCATCCCGGGGCACGGCGCGGTAGATGTAGTTGCCGCCACTGGCCAGCAAGGGCGAATAGGACTTGTCGGCAAGGTTCTTGCCCAGCAATGCCACGCGCCAGCCATCGTTGTAGTCGGCCAGGGCAATGCTGGCGTTCCAGATGCCGTAGGCGCCCTGCCGGGTGTCGAGGTTCTGGCTGATGTCGTACTGCACTTCGCTTTGCCAGCTGTAGTCAGTGCCCAACTCGATATCCAGGCCGTTATCCAGGGGAATGCTGTAGTCGGCGCGCACGTAGCTTTTCCAGTCCGGGCTGAAGGGCAACGGCTTGCCGTTGACATTGCACGAAGCCGCCGCGCCCGCCGGGCAGGCGAATTCGTCGATGCGCGCCCGGGTGTAGGCCAGGGCCCCGGAGAACTTCAGTTGCTGGGTGGCCTGCAGGGCGTAATCCAGTTCCACGCCCTCGCTGCTGACGCTCCCGGCATTGATCAGGCGGGTCACTACCTGCCCGGCCACGGTGTCGAAGAAGTTGGCCTGGTAGTTGTCGTATTCGCTGTGGAACACCGCGAGGTTGGTGGTCAGCCGGTTGTTCCAGCTGCTGGCCTTGATCCCCACCTCCCAGGTGTTGGAGGTTTCGGGTTTCAGTGCTTGGGTGTCCCGCGGCTGCATGTTGAAGAACACGTTGTAGGCCGGGCCCTTGTAGCCCCGGGAATAGGTCAGGTAGCTGGTGACCGTGGCGCTGAGGTCATATTGCAGGCCCAGGCGCCCGGACCAGCCATCCTCGTCCACCGAGCCGGAACTCTGGGTGCCCGGCTGGATACCGCTGACCGTGGTCGCCGAAGTCGAGACCCGGCGGTGATCGTACTTCAGGTCATCGTGGGTCCAGCGCAGGCCGGCGATGCCACGAAAGTCCTCGGTGAAATTCAGGGTGCTCTCGCCAAATACCGCGTAGCTGTCGTTGGTGGTGCTGTAGTCGGCAATGCCCCGGTTGGCGCCGGTGGTCGTGGTCAGGGTGCGCTGGTAGGTTTCTTCATCCTTGCCGTGCATGTAGAACAGACCACCGACGTACTCCAGGAACCGCCCCTTGGGCGATGCCAGGCGCAGCTCCTGCGAGTACTGGTTGTAGTCCAGGTCACCCTTGTCGGCGGTCCCGGGGAAAGCCGCAGTGACCGTGCCAAGACGGTCGCCGTCCTGGTACTGGGTATTGTTCCAGCCGCGCCAGGCGGTGATCGAGGTCAGGGTGTAGTCGCCCAGGCTCCAGTCCAGCTGGCCGGAAAGGCCCTTGTTGATATCGTCCACATGGGTACGGGTGTCGGTGTTGATGTCCCGGTTGTCGCTGCTGGCGCGCACGGGGTTCAGGGCATTGGCAAAGGCAGGTGTCAGGGCCTTGCTCACCACCCCGTTGGGGGCGTCATCATGGGATTGCATATAGTCCGCCGCGAAGGTGAACTTGAGGTCCTCGCTGGGGGTGAACTCCAGCTTGCCGCGCACGCCCTTGCGGTTGTAGCCGTTGACCTCCTGGCCGTTGTGGCGGTTATCCACATTGCCGTCGTAACTGCCGAACAAGGTGGTGAGCGAGCCCTTGAGGGTGTCGGGAATCAGGCTGCCGCCAATGCCGAAACGGGTGCGGCTTTCATTGCCGCTGTAGTAGGCCTGGTCGATGTAGCCATGAGTCTCGGCGGTAGGCGCCTTGGTGATGACATTCAGCACCCCGGCCGAGGCGTTCTTGCCGAACAGGGTGCCCTGGGGCCCGCGCAGGACTTCGATCCGTTCCAGATCCAGCAGGTCCAGGGTGGCCTGGCCGGGGCGGCCGTAGACCACGCCGTCGATCACCGTCGCCACCGTGGGCTCCACCCCCGGTGAGGTGGAAATGGTGCCCACGCCACGGATGAACAGCGAGGTGTCCTTGTTCGAGGCACCCGTGCGGAAGTTCAGCGATGGCACCTGCTGCACGATGCTTGCAACGCCGTTGCGGTTATCCCGCTCCAGTTGCTCGCCCTCCACCACCGAGACCGCCACCGGGACTTTCTGCAGCGATTCCTCGCGGCGGGTGGCGGTGACGGTCACCGACTTCAGGGTCGGTTCCTGATCCTGCGCGCTGGCGCCGCTGTCAGCGGCATAAGCCGCCGGCAGCGGCAAGGCGGCCAGCCCCGCCAGCAACCAGCCCAGATGGGGTCGCAATGGCGTGGCACCACGGATCGACTGCGTGAGACTGTGCTGTTCCCCAAGAAAGTTCTGCATGCTGCACCTGCTGAAAAATGCCCCGAACCGCTGCCGATCTGTGCCGGCAGCGCCTGAAAACTGTCTTGGGCATTCGCTCGAGCGAGTAGCAGACATGGCGCTTTGTTAGCGCTAACATCACCAGTATCGACAGGCTCCTGATAGAGCGTCCAATACTGAAAAATTACTTTTATATGCCTTTTTGTTCAGCCAAAGGAATGCGCTCATGAGCTCTGACCAAGCGCCTGGCCGCAAGCGCCGCGGCGCCGGCCGCGTAACCCTGAACACCGTGGCGCGCCAGGCCGGGGTGTCGGCGATCACCGTTTCGCGCTATTTCAACCAGCCCGACAGTGTTTCCCCCGAGCGCCGTGAACGCATCGCCGCGGTGGTCGCCGAACTCGGCTATGTACCGAACCTGGTGGCCGGCGGGCTGGCCTCGGCCCGCGGGAGGATTGTCGCCATGGTCATCCCGAACATTTCCGGGCCGATTTTCGCCCAGACCATCCAGGGCTTCAGCGACACCCTCAGCCGCCATGGCTACCAACTGCTGCTGGCTTCCAGCTACTTCGACGCAAGGCAGGAGGAGAGCGCGGTAAGGGCCTTTCTCGGCTGGTCGCCGGCAGCCCTGGTACTGACCAGCCACTTCCATAGCCCGGGCACGGAAAAGATGCTCGCCGACACCGAGATCCCGGTGATCGAAACCTGGGACTACCAGCCCCAGCGCCAACCGCTGCAGATCGGCTTTTCGCACTTTCAGGTAGGGGTCACGGCCGCTCGCCACCTGCACGCCAAAGGCTACCGGCGCATCGCCTTCGTGCAGAACAGCGCCCCCGGAGACTTCAGTGCCCTGGAGCGGCGCGACGGCTATCTGGCAACGCTGGCCGAGTTGGGGCTGGCGCCCCGGGTGTTTGCCCCGGATGCCGACCGCGCGCCCTTCGAGGCCGGCAAACAGGCCATGGAAGCGCTGATGGGCAGCCCGGAACGCCCCGACGCGATCATCTTCGCCAACGACAACCTGGCGGCCGGCGGCCTGCTGGCGGGGCAACGAGCCGGGCTGAAGATCCCCGAGGAATGTGCGGTGCTGGGCTTTGGCGACTATCCCTTTGCGCAGATGCTGCTGCCCAGCCTGAGCACCATCCAGCCACCGGCGCTTCAGATCGGCGTACTGGCCGCGACCCGGGTGCTGGAGAGCCTGGGAGTGCTGCCAGTGGCAGGCACGGTGCAACGCCTGAACCTGCTGCAATGCCGGCTGATCGAGCGCGAAAGCAGTTGAGCCCACCGCCCCTCAGGCAGAGAGCTCGCGCAGCGCCCCATAGCTCCACCCTGCAGGAGCCGGCTTGCCGGGGAACAGGCCATCAGGTCCGGCATCGCTCTCGCGGCCGCCTTCGCTGGCGGCCCATAGCTCCTGCGCATGGCGTGCCATCGGGGGGTGTCAATGCGCCTCGGTAAACACCTGCGCCAGCCAGTCGACAAATACCCGCACCCGCGGCGACATGTGCCGACTGTGGGGGTAGACCACCGACACCGGCATTGCCGGGGGCGGCGTGTGACAGAGAATCTCGCGCATCGATCCCTGCTCGATCTGCCGCGCCACGTGATAACGCGGACACTGGATGATCCCCAGCCCCGCCAGGGCCGAGGCGCCGTAGATCTGCGCACCGAACACCGACAAGGCGCCATCGATGGCCACTTCGCGCACCTGCCCCTCGACCAGGAACTCGAAGGGGAACGAGCGGGTGGCGGTACGCGAAACGTAGTTCACCGCCCGATGCGCGCCGAGTTCGTCCAGGCTCTGCGGTTCGCCGTATCGCGCCAGGTAGGCGGGGCTGGCGCAGGTCACCTGCTGTAGGTTCGCCACCCGCCGGGCAATCAGCGAGGAGCCTTCCAGGTTGCCGGCACGCAGCACGCAGTCCACGCCCTCGGCGACCAGGTCGACAAAGTGGTCGGCCTCGCTGATGGCCAGTTCGATCTGTGGATAACGTTGCATGAACTCCCCCAGCCGCGGGATCACGAAGTGCTTGGCCAGGGTGCCGTGCATGTCCACCCGCAAGCGCCCATGGGGCTCAACAGTGCGAAACGCCAGTTCAGCCTCTTCCAGCTCCGCCAGCAGTTGCACGCAACGGGGGTAATAGGCCTGGCCATCCAGAGTCGGGCGTACCCGGCGGGTGCTGCGCTCCAGCAGCCGGGTGCCGAGCCAGGCCTCGAACTGGTTGAGGGTGTGGGTCAGGGTCGCCCGGGGCAGGTTCAGGTCATCGGCGGCTAGAGTGAAGCTGCTGCGCTCGTAGATCCTTACGAACACTTTCATCCCTTTGACTTGGTCCACAGGTGGCTCCAGAAGCTCGATTGTTGGCGAATATTGAACAGTCAAGGCAACTCTGGCGCATTTATCCAGCACGGTAAATCCGTGAACCTGTTGCCCAGACAAGCCGTTCAACCTCCGTGAAGGACTGACCCCATGACCGCTCAAGCCGCAAAAGTCGCCATTGTCACCGGAGCCTCCCGAGGCATAGGCGCAGTGATCGCCCGCCAGTTGGCCAAGGAGGGTTACGCCGTGGCGATCAACTACGCCAGCAGCAGCGAGGAAGCTTCCCGGCTGGTGGTGGAACTGCGCCAGGCCGGGCACCGGGCCATAGCGGTCAAGGCCGACGTGGTCAGCGCCAGCGATGTGCGCCGGCTGTTCGAAGAGACCGAGACCCAACTGGGCAAGGTCGATGTGCTGATCAACAACGCCGGCATCCTCAAGGCGCTGCCCCTGGCCGAGCACAGCGACGAGCTCTACGAGCAGACCTTCGCCATCAACACTCGCGGTACCTTCAACACCCTGCGCGAAGCCGCCGGGCGCCTGAATGACGGCGGCCGTATCGTCAATTTCTCCAGCAGCACCGTCGGCCTCAACCTGCCGGGCTACGCGGTGTACATCGCCAGCAAGGCGGCGGTGGAATCCCTGACCCAGGTGTTTGCCAAGGAGCTGCGCGGGCGCCAGATCACGGTCAATGCCGTGGCGCCGGGGCCGGTGGCCACCGAACTGTTCCTCAAGGACAAGACTGCCGAGCAGGTGGCCAGCTTCGCCAGGATGCCGCCCCTGGAACGCCTGGGGCAGCCGGAGGATATCGCCAGCATCATCAGCTTCCTGGCGAGCCCGGCGGCGGCCTGGGTCAACGGGCAGATCCTGCGGGCCAATGGCGGGCTGGTTTGACGCCTATGCTCGATATATGCGCCGGCACACCGGCTCCCGGGGAGTACCCATCATGCACACCACCATCATCATCACCTTTGGCCTGATCCTGCTGGCACTGGTGCTGTTTATCGGCGAGCGGCTGGGTTTCAGCCGCCAGACCCTGGGCTATGGCTTCTCGGGGCTGTGGCTGGCGTTGACGGTCATCAACGGTGCGGTGGGCATGGTCACCGCCCACCAGCCCCTGCGTTCGGAGCTGGCGGTCGGCAGCCTGGTGTTTGCCGTGCCGGTGCTGGCCCTGGTGTTCTACCTGTTGCTCACCAAGGCCTGAGCGAACGGCTCAGCGCACCAGATGCAGGAACTGCATATGGCGTTCGTACTGGTCGAGGATGTCGTTGATGATCTGTTCCTTGGTGTAGCCCATCAGGTCGTAATCCTGACTGCCCTCGGCCAGATGCACCTCGGCCCGGTAGTAACGGCGATTGCGCAGCTCCTTGGGCCCCATGCCGCCACGGGCGAAGGACGGGGTGAAGTAACCGCGCATCTGCACCTGGTAGATGAACGGGTGCTGGTCGCCATGACCGATTTCCAGGCTCACGCTGTCGTTGGCCGGGTCGGGCTGGGTCACCACGTTCAAGCCCTTCTCGACGAACACCGCGGTCACCTCTTCGATGGCCGGGCGCACTGTCTGGTCGAGGAAGCGATACACCTCATCCCGTGACGGGAAATGCACCGCCTGGCTCAGGCGCTGGCGCCAGCCGCCCTTGCCCCGCCGCGAAGGCGCAACCGGCGCCAGGGAATGCAACTGGGCGATGCGCCGCTGGGATTCCAGGTAGAACGCCTTGTGCAGCCCCCACATCATCAACAGCAGGATCAGCGAGAACGGCAGCGAGGTCAGCACCACCGCCGACTTCAGCGAGTCGATGCTGCCGGCGAACAACAGCGCGCTGGTAACCAGCGCCGTCATCGCGCCCCAGAACACCCGCAGCCATTTCGGCCCGTCTTCATCGGCGTTGCCGCCCTTGGCCGACAGGGTCGAGAGCACCACGGTGCCGGAATCCGCCGAGGTGACGAAGAACACGAAGCTGATGAACACCGTGACCGCAATCACGGTCTTGCTCCAGGGGTAGGTTTCCAGCAGCAGGTAGAGGGTCATCGACGGGTTGTCGATAGCCGACATGCCCAGGGCGCTCATACCGTGGTTGAGCACCTGGTCGATGGCGCTGTTACCGAAGATCGACATCCACGCCAGGGTAAAGCCCAGGGGAATCAGCAGTACGCCGAACACGAACTCGCGGATGGTCCGGCCCCGGGAAATCCGCGCGATGAACAGGCCCACGAACGGCGACCATGCAATCCACCAGGCCCAGTAGAACACCGTCCAGCCGCCCAGCCAGTCGCTGGGCTTGTTGTAGGCGTAGACGTCGAAGCTCTTGGTGGGCAAGGCGCCCAGGTAGTCGCCCAGGTTCTGGATCAGGGTGTTGAGCAGGTGCTGGGTGGGCCCGGCGAACAGCACGAACAGCAGCAGCGCCACCGCCAGCAGCATGTTGATGTCGGACATCACCCGCACGCCCTTGTCGACCCCGGACACCGCGACAATGATCGCCGCGCCCATCATCAGGGTGATCAGGCCAACCTGGATCCACTGGGTGTGGGCGATGCCGAACAGGTAGTCGAGGCCGGAGTTCAGGTGCAGTACGCCAAAGCCCATGTCGGCGCCCAGGCCGAACACCGTGGCGATGATGCCGAAGCCATCCACCGCGTAGCCGATAGGGCCGTTGATGCGCTTGCCGATCAGCGGGTACAGCGCCGAACGCAGGGCCAGCGGCAGGTTGTGCCGGTAGGCGAAGTACGCCAGGGCCATGCCGACGAAGGCGAACACGCCCCAGCCGTGCAGGCCCCAGTGCAGGAACAGCAGCTGCATGCCCTGGCGCGCCGCCTCGGCGGTGCCGGCCTCGCCCTGGGGCGGTTGCAGCATGTGGGTCAGGGGCTCGGAAACGCAGAAGAAGAACAGCGTGATGCTGATCCCGGCGGCGAACAGCATGCCGGCCCAGGACAGGTAACTGAACTCGGGTTCGTCGTGGTCGGCACCGAGCTTGATCTTGCCGTAGCCGGACAAGGCGGTGACCACCACGAAGACCAGGTACAGGGTCATCGCCAGCATGTAGTACCAGCCGACCGTATTGGCCGCCCAGTTTTGCGCCGCCAGCAGCCAGGCGCCGGCCTGTTCCGGCATGGAAATGACCACCACGCCGAAGATCAGGATAAAGCTCGCGGCGAAGTAGAACACCGGAGGGTTCATGCGAATCAGAGCATTCGCGGAGGTGGATGGTGCACTCATGAACGGTGCACCTCGAAGGGATGAAACATGGCTGAAATAGACGGACTCAGCAAAGGCAAGCCTCCTGTTGTGAGCGGGCAGCGAACCACCGGTTTAACTTGAACAAGCGTTCAAGTTAAACATGGATAGGGGGCTCAGGACTAATCGCAGGGCTCAGCGGTACCTTTTGTACGCTAGCTCAGGGAAGGGTATGACGTGTGTCGAACGCAATCGTTCAGCAGAAAAAGCCCCTTCCCGGGCCGGCCTCTCTCCCGTAGGAGCCGGCTTGCCGGCGAATAGGCCCGCAAGCCCTGCATCGCCCTCAGGGACGCCTTCGCTGGCAAGCCAGCTCCTACAACAGGCGGGCGTACACCTTCTTCCGTAGGAGCCGGCTTGCCGGCGAATAGGCCGGCAAGTCCTGCATCGCTCTCAGAGACGCCTTCGCTGGCAAGCCAGCGCCTACACAAGCCAGCGCCTACTTCTGCGAGCCGTCGTCGTGCTGCAGGTTGGCCTGGGTCAGGTTGCAGCCGGCCGGCACGCTGCGGGTCAGCCAGACGTTGCCGCCAATGGTCGAGCCCTTGCCGATGGTGATGCGCCCCAGGATGGTCGCGCCGGCGTAGATCACCACGTCGTCCTCGACGATCGGGTGGCGCGGGTGGCCCTTCTGCAACTGGCCGTCCTCGTCCGCCGGGAAGCGCTTGGCGCCCAGGGTCACCGCCTGATAGATGCGCACCCGCTCGCCGATGATCGCGGTCTCGCCGATCACCACGCCGGTACCGTGGTCGATGAAGAAGCTGCGGCCGATCTGCGCACCCGGGTGGATGTCGATGCCGGTGGCCGAGTGGGCGATTTCCGAGCTGATCCGCGCCAGCAGCGGCAGGCCGGCGCGATACAGATGGTGCGCCAGGCGGTGGTGAATCACCGCCAGGATGCCGGGGTAGCACAGCAGCACCTCATCCACGCTGCGGGCCGCAGGGTCACCGTGATAGGCGGCCAGCACGTCGGTGTCCAGCAACACCCGCAGGCCCGGCAGGGCCAGGGCGAAATCCTGGATCAGGCGAATCGCCCGGGCGTTGACTTCGGCATCGGCCTCGCCGCTCTGCCGGGCCACATAGCGCAGCTCCAGGCGCGCCTGGGCCAGCAAGGCGTTGAGCGCCGCGTCCAGGGTATGGCCCACGTAGAAATCCTCGCTCTCTTCGCGCAGGTCCACCGGCCCCAGGCGCATGGGAAACAGGGCACCGCACAGGGCCTCGAGGATTTCCGCCATGGCCGCCCGCGACGGCAGCTCACGCCCGCCCTGCTCGCCGCTGACGCGACCGTTGCGGGTACGCCACTGGTCACGGGCATCACGCAGTTGGCCAACGATGGTCTGCAATTGCCAATGGCTGGAACGCTCGCTCACGATAAGACTCCTTACTCGGGCGGCCGGACAATCGGGCCGCGCAAACGGCGATCACTTTACGCCCGGCGACGGCGGCGCTTAAGAACTAATTGTCTGGCTTCAAGCACTTTTTCGCATAAGCGATTGGCGGTTGCCCGGGCAAAAAGGGCTGCCTATAGTCCTTGCACCTTCCCTGTTCCGTGCGGCCCCATGATCAAACAACAGCTCGCCCGCTTTAACCGTCTCGACCTGCTCAGGTCTACCACCGCCCTGGAAAAACTCGAACGCCTGTCGGCCTGGATCGGTCGCGATGTCTACGTCAAGCGTGACGACAGCACACCCCTGGCCATGGGCGGCAACAAGCTGCGCAAGCTCGAATACCTGGCCGCCGATGCCCTGGCCCAGGGCGCCGACACCCTGATCACCGCCGGTGCCATCCAGTCCAACCATGTGCGCCAGACCGCAGCCCTGGCTGCCAAGTTGGGGCTGGGCTGCGTGGCCCTGCTGGAAAACCCCACCGGCACCCAAGACCCCAACTACCTGGGCAATGGCAACCGCCTGCTGCTGGACCTGTTCGACGCCAAGGTGGAGCTGGTGGAAAACCTCGACCAGGCCGACGAGCAACTGCACGCCCTGGCCGCGCGCCTGCGCAGCAACGGCAAGAAACCCTACCTGGTGCCCATCGGCGGCTCCAACGCCCTGGGGGCCCTGGGCTACGTGCGCGCCGGCCTGGAGCTGGCGCAGCAGATCGAAGACAGCGGCCTGGAATTTGCCGCCGTGGTCCTGGCCTCCGGCAGCGCCGGCACCCACAGCGGCCTGGCCCTAGCCTTGAGCGAAGTGCTGCCGCAACTGCCGGTGATCGGCGTTACCGTGTCACGCAGCGAAGAAGACCAGCGGCCCAAGGTCCAGGGCCTGGCCGAGCGCACCGCCGAGTTGCTGGGAGTGAAGCTGCCCGACGCTTTCAACGTGCAGTTGTGGGACGAGTACTTCGCCCCCCGTTACGGCGAACCCAATGCCGGGACGCTGGCGGCGGTCAAGCTGCTGGCCAGCCAGGAAGGCCTGTTGCTGGACCCGGTGTACACCGGCAAGGCCATGGCCGGCCTGCTGGACGGGGTCGGTCGCCAGCGCTTCGACGATGGCCCGCTGATTTTCCTGCACACCGGCGGCGCCCCGGCCCTGTTCGCCTACGCCGGCGCCTTCTCGTAGCAGCGCGAGCCTTGCATCGCCCTCGATGCCGTCTTCGCTGGCAAGCCAGCTCCTACGGAAGGATGGTGCGAGGAGAGCCAAACAAAAAGGAATAACAAAGTAAATTTATATTATTTTTAAACCTATAAATGCCGTCTTATAGTCGCGCCGCAGGCCCAATTGCCACGAGACGCGCCACGCGCATTTAAGGCAGGATAAAGCACAGTTCGCGCCTCACCGATTGACCTGCAACTCCACCCGCATCGTGCATAAGAAAACACACAGGGGCTTGTCATGAATTTTTCCGTACTGCGTCGCAATCTGCTGATTGGCACACTGGGCCTGGCCTTGGGTGCCGGGCTGATGGGGCAAGCGGTTGCCGGCGAGCAACTGCAGAAAATCAAGGATGCCGGAGTCATCAACGTCGGCCTGGAAGGCACCTACCCACCGTTCAGCTATGTGGACGAAAACGGCAAGCTGACCGGCTTCGAGGTGGAATTCTCCGAAGCCCTGGCGAACAAGCTCGGGGTCAAGGTCAAGCTGCAGCCGACCAAGTGGGACGGCATTCTCGCCGCCCTGGAGTCCAAGCGCCTGGACGCCGTGGTGAACCAGGTGACCATCTCTGAAGAGCGCAAGAAAAAGTACGATTTCTCCATCCCCTATACCGTCTCCGGCATCCAGGCCCTGACCCAGAAGAAGGACGAAGGCAAGTTCAAGACCGCCGCCGACCTGGGTGGGCACAAGGTCGGCGTGGGCCTGGGCACCAACTACGAGCAGTGGCTCAAGGACAACGTGCCCACCGCCATCATCAAGACCTACGACGACGATCCGACCAAGTACCAGGACCTGCGCGTAGGCCGTATCGAAGCCATCCTGGTGGACCGCCTGGCGGCCTTCGAGCTGATCAAGAAAACCAAGGACACCCTGGTGGTATCCGGCGAGCCCTTCTCCCGCCAGGAAGCCGGCGTGGCCCTGCGCAAGGGCGAACCTGAGCTGCTGGCGGCGGTGAACAAGGCCATCGAGGAACTGCGGGCCGATGGCACGTTGAAAAAACTCTCGGAAAAATACTTCAACGCTGACGTCACCCAATAATGGAAGCAGGCCTGCAACTGGCGCTGGAATCAGCGCCATTTCTTCTCAAAGGCGCGTACTACACGGTCATCCTCAGCCTCGGCGGCATGTTCTTCGGACTGCTGCTGGGCTTTGGCCTGGCCTTGATGCGCCTGTCGCGCCTGGCCCTGGTGAGCTGGATCGCCCGCATCTACGTGTCGTTCTTTCGCGGCACGCCGCTCTTGGTGCAGCTCTTCGTGATCTATTACGGCCTGCCGCAACTGGGGCTGGAACTGGACCCGCTGCCCGCCGCGCTGATCGGTTTCTCCCTGAACATGGCGGCCTATGCCTGTGAAATCCTCAGGGCTGCCATCGGCTCCATCGAACGTGGCCAATGGGAAGCCGCCGCCAGCATCGGCATGACCCGCGCGCAAACCCTGCGCCGGGCGATCCTGCCCCAAGCCATGCGCACGGCCCTGCCGCCGCTGGGCAACAGCTTCATTTCCCTGGTCAAGGACACGGCCCTGGCCGCCACCATCCAGGTGCCTGAACTGTTCCGCCAGGCGCAGCTGATCACCGCCCGCACCTTCGAAATCTTCACCATGTATCTTGCCGCCGCCCTGATCTACTGGATTCTCGCCAGCGTGCTCGCGCACCTGCAGAACCGGCTTGAAGAGCGGGTCAATCGGCACGACCAGGAGTCCTGAAGCCATGATCGTGGTGGAAAAACTGACCAAGCAGTTCAAGGGCCAGACGGTGCTCAATGGCATCGACCTGGAGGTCAAGGAAGGCGAAGTGGTCGCCATCATCGGCCCCAGCGGCTCGGGCAAGACCACCTTCCTGCGCTGCCTGAATTTTCTCGAAGAACCCACCAGCGGCCGCATCCGCATCGGTGACATCAGCATCGACAGCAGCATCCCCCTGAGCCATCAGCAGGGCCGGATCCGCCAGTTGCGCCAGCAAGTGGGCTTCGTGTTCCAGAACTTCAACCTGTTCCCCCACCGCACCGCCCTGGAGAACGTCATCGAAGGCCCGCTGGTGGTGAAGAAGACCCCGCGGGAGCAAGCCGTCGCCCTGGGTCGCGCGCTGCTGGCCAAGGTCGGGCTGGCAGGTAAGGAAGATGCCTACCCCAGGCGCCTGTCCGGCGGCCAGCAACAGCGGGTAGCGATTGCCCGGGCCCTGGCCATGGAACCCCGGGTGATCCTGTTCGACGAACCCACCTCGGCCCTGGACCCGGAGCTGGTGGGCGAAGTACTGGCCACCATCCGCAGCCTGGCCGAAGAGAAACGCACCATGGTCATCGTCACCCACGAGATGGGCTTTGCCCGGGACGTGGCCAACCGGGTGATCTTCTTCGACAAGGGGGTGATCGTCGAACAGGGCGAAGCCAAGGCGCTGTTCGCCAACCCCCAGCACGAACGCACCCGACAGTTTCTCAGCAAGTTCCTCGGCGCAAGCCACGCCCCCTTGTAGGAGCCGGCTTGCCGGCGAAGAGGCCCTCGAGCCTTGCACCACCCTCGCGGACGCCTTCGCTGGCAAGCCAGCTCCTACAGCAGATCACGCCCCCTCCCCCGTAGGAGCCGGCTTGCCGGCGAAAAGGCCCTCGAGCCTTGCATCGCCCTCGCGGACGCCTTCGCTGGCAAGCCAGCTCCTACGTACAGGTACGGGGTGGTTTTGGGGGACATTCGTCGCTAGAACCACAGCCGTAGAAGCACGCTAAGGCCTTGATCCATAACGCCTGCGGGCTTCGATTCAACCCTTCTATTCATATTCCTAAAAGTTAGTTTATTTAATTTTTATACGCGCATAGGGTATATGCACCGGACCACCGGACATTCTTGATTCTGATTTCGCCGCATGACGCGGCCTATCCAAAAGATGTGAGGTAGGTATGGTCCGGAACACAATCACCCCAGTGCAGATCGCCAGGGCATTGCGTGCAGCCAAGGAGTGGCACTGATGTCCAGTCTGATCGAAGCCCAGGTCCAGAGTGACCTGGATATCGCTCCCCTTTTGCTGCCCGCTCGGGTTCTGCGCAACGACGCCGAAGCCCTTCAGGCTGCCCATGAATTGGCCGACGCGGCCCGCCAGCAGGCCGCCCAGCGCGACCGCCAGCGCAAGCTGCCCTGGGCGCAGATCGAACAATTCACCCGCAGCGGCCTGGGCAGTATTTCCGTGCCCCGCGCCTACGGCGGGCCACAGGTTTCCTTCGTCACCCTGGCCGAAGTCTTCGCCATCATTTCCGCGGCCGACCCGGCCCTGGGGCAGATCCCGCAGAACCAGTTCGGCATCCTCGGCCTGATTCTCGGCTGCGGCACCGAGCGGCAGAAGAAACAGCTGCTGCAGAGCGTCCTGGAAGGCTGGCGCATCGGCAACGCCGGCCCGGAACGCGGCACCAAGAACACCCTGGAACTCAAGGCACGGATCACCGCCGACGCCGACGGCCACGTGATCAATGGCCAGAAGTTCTACTCCACCGGCGCCCTGTTCGCTCACTGGGTGGCGGTCAAGGCACTCAACGAGGAAGGCCGCCAGGTGCTGGCCTTCGTCCGTCGTGGCACCCCGGGGCTGCGCATCGTCGACGACTGGTCGGGCTTCGGCCAGCGCACCACCGCCAGCGGCACCATCCTGCTCAACGATGTGCGGGTGGACGCCGAGCTGGTGCTGGACAACTGGCGGATCAACGAAACACCGAATATCCAGGGCGCGGTATCCCAGCTGATCCAGGCCGCCATTGACGCCGGCATCGCCCGGGAAGCCGTGGCCGACGCCATCCGTTTCGTTCGTGAACGAGCACGCCCGTGGATCGATGCCAACGTCGAGCGGGCCAGCGATGACCTGTATGTGATCGCCGACATCGGCAAGCTGCAGATCGAACTGCACGCCGCCGAAGCCCTGCTGCGCAAGGCCGGGCAGGTGCTGGACCAGGTCAGCGCGGCGCCGATCACTGCCGAGTCCGCGGCCCGCGCCTCCATCGCCGTGGCCGAAGCCAAGGTGCTGACCACCGAGATCTCGCTGCTGGCCAGTGAAAAGCTCTTCGAGCTGGCTGGCAGCCGCGCCACCCTCGCCGAATTCAACCTCGACCGTCACTGGCGCAACGCCCGGGTGCACACCCTGCACGACCCGGTGCGCTGGAAGTACCACGCCGTGGGCACCTATCACCTGAACGGCACCTTGCCTGCCCGGCACTCCTGGATTTAACCGCCCAGAACGCTTTTGACCAGATCTCTGGAGAAACACATGTCTCTTTCCCAACACGTCGCGGTCATTACCAGCGATGAGCAAGCCCTGATTGTCGCCAGCGACCTGGCGGAAGATTTCAAGCGCGACAGCGCCCTGCGCGACCGCGAGCGGCGCCTGCCGCACCCCGAGCTGGAAGCCTTTTCCCGCTCCGGCCTGTGGGGCATCAGCGTGCCCAAGGAATACGGCGGCGCCGGGGTTTCCAACGTCACCCTGGCCAAGGTCATCGCCCTGATCGCCGAGGCCGACGCCTCCCTGGGGCAGATCCCGCAGAACCATTTCTACGCCCTGGAAGTGCTGCGGGTGAATGGCAGCGAGCCGCAGAAGCAGCGGCTGTATGCCGAAGTCCTGGCCGGCCGGCGTTTCGGCAACGCCCTGGCCGAGCTGGGCACCAAGACCGCCCACGACCGCACCACCCGCCTGAGCCGCGACAGCAACGGCCCGGGCTACCGCATCGACGGGCGCAAGTTCTACGCCACCGGCGCCCTCTACGCCCAGCGCATCCCCACCTCGGTGGTGGATGAACACGGCGTGCAGCAACTGGCCTTCGTCCCCGCCGACGCCCAGGGCCTGGACGTGATCGACGACTGGAGCGGCTTCGGCCAGCGCACCACCGGCAGCGGCTCGGTGCAATTCGACAACGTGTGGGTGGACGAGGCCGACGTGGTGCCGTTCCAGAGCGCCTTCGAGCGCCCGACCCCAGTCGGCCCGCTGGCGCAGATCCTTCACGCCGCCATCGACACCGGCATCGCCCGCGCCGCCTATGAAGACGCCCTGCGCTTTGTGCGCACCAAGACCCGGCCGTGGATCGACTCCGGCAACGACAAGGCCACCGACGACCCGCTGACCATCAAGAGCTTCGGCCACCTGAGCATCCGCCTGCACGCCACCGAGGCCCTGCTGGAACGCGCCGGGGAGTTCCTCGACCGGGCCCAGGCCGACACCAACGCCGACACCGTGGCCGCCGCGTCCATCGCCGTGGCCGAGGTCCGCGCCCTGAGCACGGAAATCTCCCTGGCCGCCGGCAGCACCCTGTTCGAACTGGCGGGCAGCCAGGCGACCCTGGCCGAGCATGGCCTGGACCGCCACTGGCGCAATGCCCGGGTACACACCCTGCACGACCCGGTGCGCTGGAAGTACCACGCGGTGGGCAACTACTACCTGAACCAGCAGAACCCGCCGCTGCGGGGGACCATCTGATGGCCGCGCCACAAACCACCAAGAAGAAGATCCTGCTCAACGCCTTCAACATGAACTGCGTCGGGCACATCAACCACGGCCTGTGGACCCACCCCCGGGACAATTCGACCCAGTACAAGACCCTCGAATACTGGACCGAACTGGCTCAGTTGCTGGAGCGCGGGCTGTTCGACGGGCTGTTCATCGCCGACATCGTCGGGGTCTACGACGTCTACCAGAACTCGGTGGATGTGCCCCTCAAGGAGTCGATCCAACTGCCGGTCAACGACCCGCTGCTGCTGGTCTCGGCCATGGCCGCTGTCACCAAGAACCTGGGGTTCGGTCTGACCGCCAACCTCACCTACGAGGCGCCCTACCTGTTCGCCCGGCGCCTTTCCACCCTTGACCACCTGAGCCGTGGCCGGGTCGGTTGGAACATCGTCACCGGCTACCTGGACAGCGCCGCCCAGGCCATGGGGCTCAAGGAGCAGATCGAACACGACCGCCGCTACGACCAGGCCGACGAGTACCTGGAGGTGCTGTACAAACTCTGGGAAGGCAGCTGGGAAGACGACGCGGTACTCAATGACCGCGAGCAGCGCATATATGCCCAGCCGGACAAAGTGCACAAGGTCGAGCACCAGGGCGAGTTCTACCAGGTCAGCGGTTATCACTTGTGCGAACCGTCACCGCAGCGCACCCCGGTGCTGTTTCAGGCCGGCAGCTCGGATCGCGGCCTGCTGTTCGCCGGGCGCCACGCCGAGTGCGTGTTCATCAGTGGGCAAAACAAAGCCGCGACCAAGGCCCAGGTGGACAAGGTCCGCGCCAGCGCCGTGGCCGCCGGGCGCAATCCCGAGGACATCAAGGTGTTCATGGGCCTCAACGTGATAGTCGGCGAGACCGAGGAGCTGGCCTGGAAGAAGCACGCCGAATACCGCAGCCATGCCAGCGCCGAAGCCGGCGTGGCGCATTTTTCCGCGTCCACCGGAATCGATTTTTCCCAGTACGAGATCGACGAGCCGATCCAGTACGTGAAGAGCAATGCCATCCAGTCGGCCACCAAGAACCTGCAGAACAACGACTGGACCCGGCGCAAGCTGCTGGACCAGCACGCCCTGGGCGGCCGCTACTTCACCGTGGTCGGCTCGCCGCAGCAGGTGGCCGACGACCTGGAATCCTGGATCGCCGAAACCGGCCTGGACGGCTTCAACCTGACCCGCATCGTCACCCCGGAAAGCTACGTCGACTTCATCGACCTGGTCATCCCCGAACTGCAGCGCCGCGGCTCCTACAAGACCGCCTACGACGATGGCACCCTGCGGGAAAAGCTCTTCCGCCAGGGCCGCAAGCTGCCCGAACAACACACCGGCGCGGCCTACCGCCGCTAAACGCTTCGCCGGCAAGCCGGCTCCTGCACACCTCACCTGTAGGAGCTGGCTTGCCAGCGAAGAGGCCCGCAAAACCTGCACATTCCCTCGCCCCGACTTGGACCCTGACCCACATGAAAAGCAAACGCCTGCGCCACCCGGTCAAAGCCCTGGCCCTCGCCCTCGGCCTGTTCAGCAGCGCCGTCTTCGCCGCCGACGCGCCGCTCAAGGTCGGCACCACCGCCGCCTTCGCCATTCCCCTGGAGGCCGCCGTGGAAGAGGCCGGCAAGCAGGGCCTGAAAGTCGAGCTGGTGGAGTTCACCGACTGGATCGCGCCCAACGTCAGCCTGGCCGCCGGTGACATCGACGTGAACTACTTCCAGCACATCCCGTTCCTGGAAAACGCCAAGGCCGCCGCCGGTTTCGACCTGGTGCCCTTCGCCCCGGGCATCATCAACAACGTCGGCCTGTACTCGAAGAAATACAAAAGCTTCGACGAACTGCCACAAGGCGCCAGCGTGGCCATCGCCAACGACCCGATCAACAGCGGGCGCGGCCTGCAACTGCTGGCCAAGGCCGGGCTGATCACCCTCAAGCCGGGCGTTGGCTACAAGGCCACCGAAGAAGACATCGTCAGCAACCCGAAGAAGATCAAGATCCTCCAGGTCGAAGCCGTGCAGCTGGTGCGCGCCTATGACGACGCTGACCTGGTCCAGGGCTACCCGGCCTACATCCGCCTGGCCAAGACCTTCGATGCCGGCTCGGCGCTGCTGTTCGACGGCCTGGACCACAAGGAATACGTGATCCAGTTCGTCATCCAGCCCAAGAGCAAGAACGACCCGCGGCTGATCAAGTTCGTCGACATCTACCAGCACTCGCCTGCCGTTCGCGACGCTCTGGACAAAGCCCACGGCAAGCTCTACCAAGCCGGCTGGGAAGGTTGAGATGAGTGTCGCGACGCTACAGCGCAAGCTGCCGGAAGCGGCGCCCCGGCGCGCCGAGCAGACCGAGCTGCACCCCGAACTGAATCGCGCCCAGGTGCGCTTTATCGGCCTGGGCAAGACCTACCAGGGCCAGCAGGGTCCGGTGCAGGCCTTGCACGATATCGACCTCTCGATCCAGCGCGGCGAGGTGTTCGGCATCATCGGCCGCAGCGGCGCCGGCAAGTCGTCGCTGATCCGCACCATCAACCGCCTGGAGCAGCCCAGCAGCGGCCGGGTGCTGATCGACCAGGTGGACATCGGCGACTTCGACGAAGACCGCCTGGTGGCCCTGCGCCGGCGCATCGGCATGATCTTCCAGCACTTCAACCTGATGTCGGCCAAGACCGTGTGGCACAACGTCGAGCTGCCGCTGAAGGTGGCCGGGGTGCCCAAGGCCGAGCGCCAGCGCAAGGTCCGCGAGCTGCTGGAACTGGTGGGCCTCAAGGACAAGCACCAGGCCTACCCGGCGCAGTTGTCCGGCGGCCAGAAGCAGCGAGTGGGGATCGCCCGGGCCCTGGTCCACGATCCCGAGATCCTGCTGTGCGACGAGGCCACTTCGGCCCTGGACCCGGAAACCACCCAGTCGATCCTCGGCCTGCTGAAAGAGATCAACCAGCGCCTGGGACTGACCATCATCCTGATCACCCACGAGATGGCGGTGATCCGCGATATCTGCGACCGGGTGGTGGTACTGGAGCACGGGCGCATCGTCGAGCAGGGGCCGGTCTGGGAAGTCTTCGGCAACCCGCAGCACGAGGTCAGCAAGACCCTGCTGGCGCCCCTGCAGCACGGCCTGCCGGAAGAACTGCAGAACCGCCTGCAAAGCCATCCGACGTCTTCCGATGCGGCGCTGGTGCTGAGCCTGCGCTTCACCGGCAGCAGCCATGAGGAACCGGACCTGGCGGCGCTGTTCGGCGCCCTGGGCGGCCGCGTACGCCTGCTGCAAGGCGGCGTGGAACGCATCCAGGGCCACGCCCTGGGGCAACTGCTGCTGGCGGTCCAGGGCTCGTCCCTGGAGGCTGCGCAACTGCGCCAGCGCGCCGGGCAATGGGCACAGCAAGTGGAGGTACTGGGCTATGTGGTTTGATCGCTTGTTGCAGGGCATTCTCGACACCCTGCTGATGGTCGGCGTGTCCTCGCTGATTGCCCTGCTGGCGGGGATTCCCCTGGCGGTGATCCTGGTCACCAGCGGCAAGGGCGGGATCTACGAGGCGCCGAACCTGAACCGGGCGCTGGGGGCCTTTGTGAACCTGTTCCGCTCGATCCCGTTCCTGATCCTGATGGTGGCGCTGATCCCCTTTACCCGGCTGATCGTCGGCACCACCTATGGCGTGTGGGCCGCCGTGGTGCCGCTGACCATCGCCGCCACGCCGTTCTTTGCGCGGATCGCCGAAGTCAGCCTGCGTGAGGTCGACCACGGCCTGATCGAGGCCGCCCAGGCCATGGGTTGCCGACGCTGGCATATCGTCTGGCACGTGCTGCTGCCCGAGGCGCTGCCGGGCATCGTCGGCGGCTTCACCATCACCCTGGTGACCATGATCAACTCCTCGGCCATGGCCGGGGCGATTGGCGCGGGCGGCCTGGGGGACATTGCCTACCGCTACGGTTATCAGCGTTTCGACAGCCAGATCATGCTCACGGTGATCGTGCTGCTGGTGATTCTGGTAGCCGCGATCCAGCTGGGTGGCGACCGCCTGGCGCGGGTGCTGAACAAGCGCTGAGGGCTGTGGTGTCCGTTCGGACGCCTTCGCGAGCAAGCTCGCTCCTACCAAGGACGATGATCATCCCGTAGGAGCGAGCTCGCTCGCGAACAGGCCGCCAGGCCGTCATTGGCGGTATATTGGCCGCCTCCTCTCTAGCCACGCAGCCCGCCATGAAACTCGCCCCCGACGATCTCGACAGCATCACCGCAACCACCCTCGGCCACTACCAGCAGGTGGCCGAAGACTTTCGTGAAGGCACCCGCGACCACGACGTCAGCCAGAACATCGACGCGCTGCTGCGGCATATCCAGGGCCCGGCGCCATTCACCGTGCTGGATTTTGGCTGCGGCCCCGGCCGCGACCTGCAGGCCTTTACCCGCCTGGGCCATGTCGCCGTCGGCCTCGACGGCTGCGAGCGCTTCGCCCAGATGGCCCGGGAAGACAGTGGCTGCGAGGTCTGGCAGCAGGACTTCCTCAAGCTCGACCTGCCGGCTGAACGCTTCGACGGGATCTTCGCCAACGCGGTGCTGTTCCACATTCCCCGCCAGGAACTGCCGCGGGTGCTCAAGCAACTGCATGCCAGCCTGAAGGACGGCGGCGTGCTGTTCAGCTCCAATCCCCGGGGTGACAACCAGGAAGGCTGGAACGGCCCGCGCTATGGTGCCTACCACGACCTGGCGGCCTGGCAGGCGTTGCTGACGGATGCCGGGTTCGTCGAGCTGGAACACTACTACCGCCCCGCCGGCCTGCCTCGGGAACAGCAACCGTGGCTGGCCAGCGTCTGGCGCAAGGCCTGATCCCCCTGCGAGGAGCCGGCTCGCCAGCTCCTACGAGGCCGTGGGGGGCCTACGCCCTCTGCAACGCCGCATACCCCGTAGGAGCCGGCTTGCCGGCGAAGGCACTTGCGAGTCAGGCGCCTGTCTCTCGGGCCTCTTCGCTGGCAAGCCAGCCCCTACGGAAATAGCCAGCGCCTACGAGGCCGTGGGCCGGGTGCGCTCGGTGTCCTTGCTCGGTTCCTTGATCTTGTACCAGGCCACGTACAGCGCCGGGAGGAACAGCAGGGTGAGCAAGGTGGCAACGATGATGCCGCCGATCATGGCGTAGGCCATCGGCCCCCAGAACACTTCCCGGGCAATCGGGATCATCCCCAGGCTGGCCGCCGCCGCGGTCAGCAGGATCGGCCGCCGTCGATGGTGGGTGGCTTCCAGCACCGCGTCCCAGGGGTGATAGCCCTCACGCTCGTATTCGTCGATCTGGGTCACCAGGATCACCGAGTTGCGGATGATGATGCCGATCAGCGCCAGGATCCCGAGGATCGCCACAAAGCCCATGGGCGTGCCCGTGGGCACCAGGGCCAGGACCACGCCGATCAGCCCCAGGGGCGCCACGCTGGCCACCAGGAACAGCTTCTGCACGCTGTGCAGCTGGATCATCAGGAAGGTCGCCATGAGGAACAGCATCAGCGGCACCACCTTGGCGATCGGCCCCTGGGCCTTGCCGCTTTCCTCCACGGTGCCGCCGGTGGCCACCGAATAGCCGGCGGGCAGTTGCGCGGCGAAATGGTCGATGTCCGGCTTCAGTTGCTTGACCAGGTCGGTGGGCTGGATCGCATCGCGCACCGCGGCCTTGATGGTGATGGTCGGCTTGCGGTCGCGACGCCACACCAGCGGCTGCTCCAGCTCGTAGCGCACGCTGGCGAACGCCAGCAGCGGGATCGAAGTGCCGTTGGGGGTGACGATCTGCAGGTTCTGCAGGGTTTCCGGGGAGCCGCGCTCGTTGTCGTCGGCGCGACCGACCACGTTGATCAGGTAGATGTCGTCATGCACCTGGGTCACGGTGGAGCCGCTGACGATGCTGTTCATCAACTGCGCCACGTCTTCTGAGGACAGCCCCAGTTGCCGCGCCTTGTCCTGGGCGATGTCGATGCGCAGCACTTTGCCGGGCTCGTTCCAGTCGTAGATGATCTCGCCGATGTGCGGGTTCTTGTCCAGCTCGGTGGCCAGTTCGATAGCGTGCTTGCGCACCTGGTCGATGTCCTTGCCACTGACCCGGTACTGAATCGGCCGCCCCACCGGCGGGCCCATTTCCAGGGCCTGCACATAGCTGCCGATGCCGACGAAATCTTCCCGCAGGCGTTTCTGCAAGCGCTGGGTCAGGGCCGTGCGCTGCTCCAGGCCCTTGCTGACGATCACCAGCTGGGCGTAGTAGGGGTTCTGCAGTTGCTGGTCCAGGGGCAGGTAGAAACGGATCGCGCCCTCGCCGATGTAGGTGCTCCAGCGCTCGATATCCGGGTCGTCCTTGAGGGTGGCCTCCAGGCGGTCCACGGCCTGGCGGGTCTCGTTGATCGAAGCGTTCTGCGGCAGGTTGAGGTCAACGAGGATCTCCGGCCGGTCCGATGACGGGAAGAACTGGTTCTGCACGAAACGCATGCAGAACACCGAAGCCACGAACAGCAGCACGGTGATGCCGATGGCCCACCAGCGGTTGCGCATGGCCCACAGCAGGCCACCGTTGAAGGCCCGTCCGATACGCCCCGGCTCATCGGAATGGGGTTTGACGTTGGTGCTGAGGATGTGGATGCCGATCACCGGGGCAAACAGCACCGCGACTATCCACGACACCAGCATGGCCACCGCGATCACCGCGAACAGGGTAAAGGTGTACTCACCGGCAGAACTGGCGTTGAGGCCGATGGGCACGAAGCCGGCCACGGTCACCAGGGTCCCGGTGAGCATGGGAAAGGCGGTGGAGGTGTAGGCGAAGGTCGCTGCCTGCTCCTTGCTCTCGCCCTTCTCCAGCCGCGTGACCATCATTTCCACGGTAATCATCGCGTCATCCACCAGCAGCCCCAGGGCGATGATCAGCGCCCCCAGGGAGATCCGCTGCATGGTGATGCCGCTGTACTCCATGAACACGAAGACCATGGCCAGCACCAGCGGAATCGAGCAGGCCACCACCAGCCCGGCGCGGACCCCGAGGCTGATGAAACTCACCACCAGCACGATGATCACCGCCTCGAACAGGGCACTGGTGAAACCGCCCACTGCCTCTTCCACCACCTCGGCCTGGTCGGAAACCTTGTGCACCCCGACGCCCACCGGCAGGTCGGCGGTGAGCTGGTCCATGCGGGCGTGCAAGGCCTTGCCGAAGTCCTGGATGTTGCCGCCCTTCTTCATGGCGATCGCCAGGCCGATGGCCGGCTTGCCATTGAAGCGGAACAGCGGCGTGGAAGGGTCGACATAGCCGCGGCTGATCTCGGCGATGTCCGCCAGCCGGTAGAAGCGGTCGTTGAGCCGCAGGTTGACCGTGGCCAGGTCCTTCTCCGAGGCGAACTGCCCGGACGTGCGCACCGAGATGCGCTCCGGCCCTGCCTCGATCACCCCGGCCGGGGTCACCGCGTTCTGCGATTGCAGGCTCTGCAGGACCTGGCGCTGGTCGATGCCCAGGGCCGCCAGCTTGCGGGTGGAGAAGTTCAGGTAGATGACTTCGTCCTGCTCGCCGACCATCTCCACCTTGCCCAGGTTCGGCACTTCGCGGATCTGCGCCCGTACCTGTTCCACGTAGTCGCGCAGCTGGCGCATGCTCAGGCCATCGGCGGTGAAGGCGTAGATCGAGCCGAACACATCGCCGAACTCATCGTTGAACCCCGGGCCCTGCAGGCCCTGGGGAAAGTCGCCGCGGATGTCGTTGATCTTCTTGCGCACCTGGTACCAGATCTCGGGAATGTCCTTGGCACTGGTGGTGTCGCGCAGGTAGACGAAAACCGTCGATTCGCCGGGGCGGGTGTAGCTTTTCACGTAGTCCAGCGAGTCCAGCTCTTCGAGTTTCTTCTCGATGCGGTCGGTGACCTGCTTCAGGGTTTCTTCCTGGGTCGCACCGGGCCAGCGGGTCTGGATGACCATGGTCTTGATGGTGAAGGAGGGGTCTTCCTCGCGCCCCAAATTCATGTAGGAAAACACGCCCATCAGCAGCGCGACGAACATCAGGTACCAGACGAAGGACTGATGCTTGATCGCCCACTCGGACAGGTTGAAGCTCCCTTTGCTGTCGGGCGTCATTGTGCGCGGTCCTCATCGATTTTGACTTTCTGCCCCGGCTTGAGGCTGTTGACCCCGGCACTGACCACCCGCTCGCCGGACTTGACGCCCTGGCTGATCAACGCCGAAGCGCTGTCGCGGCTGAGCACCGTGACCTCGCGCGGAGCCACCGTCTGGCTCTGGGGGTCGACGATCCAGATCCGGGTCTTGCCCTGCACCTCTTGCAGGGCGGTCAACGGCACCTCGGTGCGCGGCTCGATGGCCGAGCTCAGGGTCACGCTGATGGCGGTGCCCAGGCGAAAGGCCTCGGGCGTGTCCTTGAGGGTCAGGCGGGCGCGGCGGGTACGGGTTGCACTCTGGGCCTGGGGTTCGATCTCACGCACCGTGGCGGTGGTGCTGATGCTCGGATCCAGCTGTGCCGCGACCTTGAACTCCACACCGGCCGGCAACTGGTCCACCAGGCTGGCCGGCAGGTCGATCACCGCTTCCTTGATCTCCGGCCGGGCCAGGGTCACCACTTGCTGGCCGGCGGTCACCACCTGCCCGGCCTCGGCGTTCCAGGCGGTGATCACGCCGCCGTGATCGCTGCGCAGTTCGCTGTAGTTGAGCTGGTCCCGGGCCTGGCGCACCGAGGCCTTGGCCTGGTCCAGGGAGGCACCGGTGGTCTTCAGGTCGGTCTGGGCGATGTCCAGTTGCGCCTGGGCGCCCACGCCGCGATCGAACAGTTCCTGCTGGCGCCGGGCATTGGCCTGGGCGTTGATCCACTGCGCCTCGACCTTGGCCAGGTCGCCCTGGGCGGCCCGCAGCTGGTTCTGCTGGTCGGTGGGGTCCAGAGTGGCCAGCAAGTCCCCGGGGCCCACTTCGGCACCGACATCGACATTGCGGTTGGCAATGCGCCCCGGCACCCGGAAGCCCAGGTTGGTCTCGTAGCGGGCCTGGATGGTGCCGGCAAAACGCCCCAGGCTTTCCTCGGCCTGGGGCGCCACCCGGAACGACAGCACCGGGCGCACCGGCTCCGGCGCCGGCTCTTCCCTGGAGCAGCCCAGCAACAAGGCGCTGGCACACAACAACGGCAGCAGGCGCTTCATGGCTGTGCTCCCTGGTCGCTCGTTTGCGAGGCGATCTCCACGAACATCCCCGGGTGCAGCAACTGCCCACCCGCCACCACCACTTTCTCGCCGCCCTTGAGGCCGTCGCTGATGATCACCTTGCCGGTGAGGTAGCGCCCGACCTTCACCGTGTGCAGGGCCGTCTTGCCGTCCTCGCCCACCAGCCACACGGCAGGCTCGCTGAGATTCTTGGTCAGGGCCGACCAGGGCAGCACCACACTGGCCTTGCCATGGGCCCGGGCGGTGGCGCTGACCACCGAGCCCAGGTCCATGCCCGCCGGCAACGAATCGAGCACCACCTTGACCTGCACCGTGCCGCTCTGGGCCGAGACCACCGGCGTCACCTCGCGGACCTTGCCCGTGGTGGTCACCTTGGGGTTGTCCAGCAGGCTGATGTGAATGGTTTCCTGGCCCGGTGGCTGCATCAGCAGCGACTCGTAGACGTTGAACACCGCATCGCGCTCGCCATCCCGGGCCAGGCTGAAGATCGGCACCGTGGCCTGCACCACCTGGCCGACCTCGGCCTGGCGCGCGGTGATCACCCCAGGAGCCTCGGCCACCAGCTCGGTGTAGCTCAGTTGCTCGCGGGCGTTGGCCAGTTGCGCCTGGGCCGCGCTCAGGGCGCTCTGGCTGCTGCGCAGGGCGGCCTGGGCCGAATCGTATTCGCTCTGGCTGGTGTAGCCCTTGGGCAAGAGCTTCTGCTGGCGGACAAACGCCGCGCCGGCCTGCTTGACCCGGGCCTGCTCGGCGAACACCGAGGCCGCGGCAGAATCGACATTGGTCTGCAGGTCCTTGGGATCGAGCTTGGCCAGCACCTGTTGCGCGGTAACCCGATCGCCGACATCGACCATGCGCTGGATGATCTTGCCGCCGACGCGGAACGACAGTTCGGTCTGCACCCGGGCCTGGACGTCACCGGTCAGGGTCACCGAAGGGGCGAAGTCACTGCTCTGCACCTCCAGGATGCGCACCCGCGGGCGCTCCTTTTCCCCGGGCTTTTCCGCCCCGCAGCCGCCAAGCAGCAGCAACAGGGTCAATCCCACTATCCACTTCGAATTGAACGCAGCCATGCAGGCTCCTTTTGCGTGATGCTGTCTCGCCAGTGACGTTACGACTGTGAGCTTAGAACAGGGTTCAACCGCTGCACGCCAGTCTCATCAGAGAGGGTTTCGGTGGCGCGGAGCTTGCTCCCGCTGGCCGGCCGGCACCCCGGGGCGCAGCAGCCGCAACGGCCCTCGACGCGCTCTATCCTGGCAAGCACAACGTCGGTTTCGAGGGCCGCCGCAAGCAAGCTGCGGCTCCACAAATCAGGCACACTGCGCACCACGCAACAGGAGACCCGGCATGCTCAAGACCCTGGCGGTGGCCAACTACCGCTCCATCAACAAACTGGTGATCCCCCTGGGTCGGCTGAACCTGGTCACCGGCGCCAACGGCAGCGGCAAGTCCAACCTGTACCGCGCCCTGCGCCTGCTGGCGGAGACCGCCCAGGGCGGCGTGGTCAACGCCCTGGCCAAGGAAGGCGGGCTGGAATCGACGTATTGGGCCGGGCCGGAACAGATCAGCCGACGCATGAGCCAGGGCGAGGTGCCGATCCAGGGCGGGCCGCGCAAGGCCGCCAGACGCCTGCAACTGGGCTTTGCCGGTGAGGACTTCGGGTACGCGATCAGCCTGGGGCTGCCGGATTCCAGCGGCCATTTCATGTTGCCCGGGCACAGCTCGCCGATTGCCTCGCGCTTCACTCTCGACCCGTGGATCAAGCGCGAGAGCATCTGGGGCGGGCCCCTGTACCGCTCGGCCAGTGCCCTGGTGGACCGCCAGGGCCCGATGATACGAGCCCGTGCGGGCCGCCAATGGGAGGTGCTGGCGCAGCACACGAGCAGCGGCGACAGCCTGTTCGACCGGGTGGGCAACCTGAGTTCATCGCCCGAGGTCCTGCATCTGCGCGAGCAGATCCGTGGCTGGCGTTTTTATGACCACTTGCGCACCGACAGCCAGGCACCCGCGCGCCGACCACAACTGGGCACCCGCACCCCGGTGCTGCACCACGATGGCCGGGACCTGGCCGCCGCGTTGCAGACCATCATCGAAGTGGGCGATCAGCAGGCATTGCACGAAACCATCAGCGATGCCTTCCCGGAGTCGCGGCTGGAGATCGATGCCGTTCCGGGGGGGCTGTTCGGGGTGCAGTTCTATCAGGAAGGCCTGTTGCGACCGTTGTCGGCCGCGGAACTGTCCGACGGCACCTTGCGCTACCTGTTGCTGGTAGCGGCCCTGCTGACCCCACGACCACCGACCCTGATGGTGCTCAACGAACCGGAGACCAGCCTGCACCCGGACCTGTTGCCGGCCCTGGCGCGCCTGATCATTCGCGCCTCGCAGCAGTGCCAGGTGTGGGTGGTGTCCCACGCCCGGCGGCTGATCGCAGCCTTGCAGCAAGACCCCGAATGCAACTGCATCGTGCTGGAGAAACAACTGGGCCAGACCGGCATCGTCGGCCAGCGCATGCTGGACGAACCGGCGTGGAACTGGCCCGATTGACCCCTCCCCGCCGGCCCCGACTGCCATGCCCCCCGTAGGAGCCAGCTTGCTGGCGAAGAGGCCCTCAAGCCCTGCACCGTCCTCACGGACGCCTTCGCTGGCAAGCCAGCTCCTACAAATACACCCTCTGTAGGAGCCAGCTTGCTGGCGAAGAGGCCCTCAAGCCCTGCACCGTCCTCGCGGACGCCTTCGCTGGCAAGCCAGCTCCTACAAATACACCCACTGTAGGAGCCAGCTTGCTGGCGAAGAGGCCCTCAAGCCCCGCACCGTCCTCGCGGACGCCTTCGCTGGCAAGCCAGCTCCTACGCGGAGGGAGGAGGGGTCAGCCCTGCCACTTGCCGCCTTCGACAATCACGCTCTCGGGCTTGGTGTCGTCGCTCAGTTCCTTGCGCACGTACTGGTCATACAGCTTGAGCAGGTATTTCTCTTCGCCCAGTTTGGCCAGTTCGGCATTCACCCAGTCCCGCAGTTCGATGTTGCCCTTCTTCACCGCCGGGGCGATCGGTGCCTGTTCGCCCAGGGTCTGCGGCAATACGCGGTAGCCCGGGTTCTGCTTGGACCAGCTGAACAGGATCAGGTTGTCCTGGGCATAGGCGTCGCCACGGCCATTGGCCAGGGCCTGCAGGGATTCGGTGTTCTTCTCGAACTTGAGCAGCTTCCAGTCCGGGTGGTTCTGGGTCAGCCAGATGTCCGCGGTGGTGCCGGTGGTGACGATGGTGGTGCGGCTCGCCAGGTCATCCAGGCTCTTCACTTCACTGCCTTCAGGCACCAGGGCCTGGACCGCCACCTTGAGGTTGGGGTTGGTGAACTCCACCGCCTCCTTGCGCTCCGGGGTCACGGTCATGTTGGCCAGGATCAGGTCGACCTTGTCGCTCTGCAGGAAGGGAATGCGGCTGGCCGGTTCCACGGCGACGAATTCAACCTTGTTCTCGTCCCCCAACAGGTCCTTGGCGAATTGCCGGCCGATGTCGGTATCGAAGCCCACGTAGCGCCCGGTTTCATCGACGAAACCGAACGGCGGCTTGTCGGTGAATACACCGACGATCAGCTTGTCCCGGGCCTTGATCTTGTCCAGGTAGCCGGCCGCCGGCGCGGCGCTGGCGGCCGTGGCCGCAGGCTTGGGTGCATCATTGGATTTATCGCAGCCGGCCAGCAGGGCCAGACCGAACAGCGGCAGTAACAACAGCGAAGACTTGGCAGTTTTCATAAGAGCTCCAGTTCCTTTTTAGGGGCTTTCTTGGGCAGTGCTTCAACGAAGGAGAACTTCTCCAGGAACTGCTGCGCGCGTGCGCTCTGCGGGTTCGTGAAGAAAGCCTCGGGGGGGTTCTGTTCCACGATGCGCCCGCCGTCCATGAACACGACACGGTCGGCCACGGCCCGGGCGAAGGCCATTTCATGGGTGACGATCAACAGGGTCATGCCGTCGCGGGCCAGGCCCTGGATCACTTGCAGCACTTCCTTGACCATCTCCGGGTCCAGCGCCGCGGTGACCTCGTCGAACAGCATCACCTGGGGGTTCATGCACAACGAACGGACGATGGCGATGCGTTGCTGCTGGCCGCCGGAAAGCTGCCGGGGAAAGGCCTCGCGCTTGTCCAGCAGGCCCACTCGTTCCAGCAGCGCCTCGGCCTGAGCCCGGGCTTCCCGGGGCTCGCGCTTCTGCACCTTGAGCGGCCCCAGGAGGATGTTGTCCAGCACGTTCATGTGGGGAAACAGGTGATAGCTCTGGAACACCATGCCGATCTGCTGGCGCACCTGGCGCCAGTCGGTAGCGGGGCTCAGCAGTTCGCGCCCGGCAAAACGCAGGTGGCCGCTGTGGGCGGTTTCCAGGCCATTGAGGCAGCGCAGCAAGGTGCTCTTGCCGCAGCCGCTGGGGCCGAGGATGACGATCACCTCACCCGCCGCCACGCAGAGGTCGACCTCCTTGAGCACCTGCTGCGGGCCGAAGAACTTGTTGAAACCCTGGAACTCGATCAATGCGCTCATGCTTGCGTCCAGCGCCGTTCCAGCACGCGGGAGGCGGCCGACAACGGGTAGCAGATAAAGAAGAAAAACAGAAACAGCACGCCGTAGATCAGCACCGACTCGTAGGTGCGCTCGATGATCTGCTGGCCGACCTTGATCACGTCCACCACGCCGATCAGCACTGCCAGGGAGCTGGTCTTGATGATCCGCGTGTAGACGTTGATGGTCGGTGGCGTCATGCGTTTCAGCGCCTGGGGCAGCAACACGTAGCCGTACAACTGGGCACCGGAAAGGCCGATGGACAGCCCTGCCTCACGCTGGCCCCGGGGCAGGGACTGCAGCGCCCCGCGCACCACCTCGCCGACCTCGCTGGCGCCCCACAGCGACAACACCAGCACCGCGCAGGTAAAGCTGGGAATGCTGATGCCGAAGAAGATCGGAAAACCGAAGAACAGCAGGTACAGCCAGACCAGCACCGGAATCGCCCGGAACAGCTCCAGGTAGATCCGCAGCGGCACGTCCAGCACCTTGCGCTGCAGGCTGCGCAGCACGCCGTAGAGCACGCCGCCCAGGGTGCTGAAGGCAATGCTCAGCAAGGAAATCGACAAGGTCTGCGCAGCGCCCCTGGCCAGTTGCGGCAGGGACACCAGCAACAGCTCAAGACCCGAACTGGCCATGCTGCAACCTCCTTTCCAGACGGCTGAGCAACAGCGACAGGGGCAGGAACAACAGCACACAGATCAGCGTCAGCACCGCGAGCATTTCGTAGGTCTTGTAGTACAGGGCGATGTAGCTCTTGGTGGTGTAGAGAATTTCCGGCACTGCCACCGCCGAGACCACGGTGGTTTCCTTGAGCAGGAAAATGAAATTGGCGAACAGCGACGGCAGGCTGAGGATCCCGGCCTGGGGCAGGATCACGTAGCGCAGCAACTGCCACTGCGACAGGCCGATGGAGCGCCCCGACTCCAGCTGCGCCTGGGGCACGGCTTCCACGCCGGCCCGCAGCACCTCGGTGAGGTAGGCGCCGCCAAGAAAAGTCATGGTGATGATCGCCGCGGTGAAGCCGGAGACCTTGATCCCCAGGGCCGGCAAGGCGAAGTAGACGAAGAACAGTTGGATCAGCAGCGGTGTATTGCGCGCCAGTTCCACGTACAGGCCGATCAACCGGTGCAGGTAAGGGGTGCGAAATACCAGGAGCGTGGCGTTGATCAGGGCCACCAGCAGGGAAGTGCCGATGGCGATCAGGCCGACCTGCAGGGTTACCCCAACGGCTTTGAGAAAGGCCGGCAGGGTGCTGAGGATAAAGGCGTAGTCGAGGGTCATTGAAAGTCCTGGACGCCGCTGGGATACAGCGGCGGTGGTGCAGTCCATGGGGCGATGGGTAACCGCCCGGCTGCCGCGACTTTATAGCTATAAAAAGCAGAATTTAAATACCGTTAAGGCATATTGATATCACCCAAAAACCTAACCCGCGGATTTGCCGGGCTGGCGCAGGGCTACTACCTTTTCTACCGGGTCGAACGGAGCTTTCGCGCCCATCCCCCCACTGGACGCTGCACCTCTCAAGGACGACCACCATGGCCGATGCAAAGACCCCGCAACCCCTGGCCCCCCATGAACTGATGAAATGGCTGGCGGCCCTGCGCCGGGCCACCCAGCCCACTGCCAAAAACGCCCCTGTGTAGGTGCCGGCTCCTACGGTTTTTTCGGGCGCAATAAAAAACGCCGACGCTGCGCTAGCCGTCGGCGTTTAAACCTTGAAGGGGTTTGTCGCGTCAGTAGCCTAGTTCATCAGAACGCCGGCAGTACTGCGCCGCTGTATTTTTTCTCGATGAAGGCTTTGACTTCCGGGCTGGTCAGGGCCTTGGCCAACTTCTGGATGGCCGGGCTGTCCTTGTTGTCCGGGCGAGCCACCAGGTAGTTCACGTAAGGCGAATCGGAACCTTCGATGATCAGCGCATCCTTCGCCGGGTTCAGGCCGGCTTCCAGGGCGTAGTTGGTGTTGATCATGTCCAGGTCAACCTGGTCCAGGACCCGCGGCAGCATGGCCGACTCAAGTTCCTTGAACTTGAAGTTGTGCGGGTTCTTGGCGATGTCCTTGGGCGTGGCCACGGCGTTCTTCGGGTCCTTGAGCTCGATCAGACCGGCCTTCTGCAGCAGGATCAGGGCGCGGCCACTGTTGCTGCCTTCGTTGGGGATGGCGATGGTTGCGCCATCTTTCAGCTCGGCCAGGGTCTTGACCTTCTTCGAGTAACCGCCGAAAGGTTCGACGTGCACGCCGATCACGGTTTCCAGGTGGGTGCCTTTGCCTTCGTTGAAGCTTTTCAGGTAGGGCAGGGTCTGGAAGTAGTTGGCGTCCAGGCGCTTCTGGTCGACCTGCACGTTGGGCTGCACGTAGTCGGTGAAGACCTTGATTTCCAGGTCCACGCCTTCCTTGGCCAGGGTCGGCTTGATCAGCTCGAGGATCTCGGCGTGGGGCACCGGGGTCGCAGCGACCACCAGCTTCTCGCCAGCCTGGGCGATACCTGCGCTCAGGGCTGCCGCCAGTGCGGTGAACAACAGAACTTTTTTCATGCAAGGTCCTTAGGTGTCGAGGTCGACGACGGCTTCAAATAGGGAACTGATTGAGGTGCCAGTGAAGTGCCACTGCTGGCGTGAGGCGGACAATACCGAGATTTTTTATTCCCGAACAATATCTTTTATTCACGTTCATATTCCATTTTGTTCATACAGCCTCCCGGCGCTCTAGCCTGCGATTTCCCACCTGCCAGGCCAGCCTTGCCGGCGAAGAGGTCCTGAGGCCTTGCATCACCCTAACGAACGCCTTCGCTGGCAAGCCAGCTCCTACGGGTCGGATCTGAAGTCGTCTTGGCAGGAGCCGGCTTGCCGGCGAAGAGGCCCTCCGGCCCTACGTCGCCCTAGCGGAGGCCTTCGCTGGCAAGCCAACTCCTACGGTGGCCGGGGTTTCAGGTCAGGGCGGTGCGTTGCAGCAACTGGTGCAGCGCCTGGCGCTCGACAGCGGATCCGATCTCGGCGATCTGCTGCAACAACTGCTGGATCTGCTCCAGCGGCGAGGGCGTCGGCGGCAGGTTGAGGTGCTCGGGCAGTATCTCCTCGCCGCTGCTGACCAGCAGCGCAAAGTGGATGACGTTCTCCAGCTCCCGGGTGTTGCCCGGCCAGCTGTGGCGATTCAGGGCCTGCTGCGCGGCTTCGCTGATCAGCGGCACCGGCAGGTCCAGGCGCTGGCTGTAGATGCCGAGGAAGTATTCGGCCAGGGACTCGATGTCTCCCACCCGTTCCCGCAGCGCCGGCAGTTCCAGCTGGCCTTCGCTGAGGTAGCGATACAGGCGCTCGTGAAACTTGCCCGCCGCCACCGCCTGGGCCAGGTCGATGCTGGTGGCCGCCACCAGGCGCACGTCCACCGGGCTCGGTTGCTGGGCGCCGACCCGGGTCACTTCGTGGTTCTCCAGGGCGGCCAGCAGCTTGGTCTGGATCGGCAGCGGCAGGTCGCCGATTTCATCCAGGTACAGGGTCCCGCCGTTGGCCGAGCCGAACCAGCCGGCGCGGCTGCTGGCCGAACCGCTGAAACTGCCGGCGGCATAACCGAACAGTTCGGCGTCGGCGTAGGTCGGGCTGATGGCGCCGCAGTTCACCGAGACGAACAGGCCACTGCGATCGCTGGCACGGTGGATGTGCCGGGCCAGCAGCTCCTTGCCGGTGCCGGTTTCGCCACGGATCAGTACCGAAACCGAACGCGGCGCCAGTTGCTCCAGCTCTTCGCGCAACTGCCGCGAGCGCGGGTCGACGAACACCAGCGCCTTGGCGCGGATGCTCAGGGGGCTTTTCTCGGCATCGGGGAAGGTCAGCAACGGCTGACCGAATGGGGTATGGGCACTCATGGCAGGCTCCCGCCCCAGACCGCCGGGGGACGGGGCGTTTAAACGAAAAAAGGACGATCAGGCACGACGCAGGGCGTGTTGTTCCATGCGGTTCTGCAAGCGGTACAGATAGGCGAAACCCTGCTCCCAGCGATGGTGGCCGGACTTGACGTTGATATGGCCGGCGCCGGCCAGGATCCCGGCTTCGGCGCCCCAGTCACGGGCCAGCTCCAGGGCCCGCGGCGCGCTCACGGCACTGTCGTTATCCGAGCTGACCACTTGGCTGGGGAACGGCAGCAGGTGCCGGGGGATCGGCGCGAAATTGCGCAGCGCCGGGGCACAGGCCGGGCGCTCGACGTCCGCCGGGGCCACCAGCAACGCACCGCGCACCTGGCGCAGGGCCGCTACGGGCGCGCGCGCGGCCCAATGAGCCACGGTAATGCAACCCAGGCTGTGGGCAATCAGGATCACCGGAGTGTCGTCGGCGGCAATGGCCTCGGCCAGGGCCGCCACCCAATCTTCGCGGCGCGGCGTCAGCCAGTCGGCCTGCTCCACCCGCGCGCTGTTGGGCAGGCTGTTCTGCCAGTGGGTTTGCCAATGATCTTCTGGCGATCCTTGCCAGCCCGGCACAATCAAGTAGCGAATGGATTCGTTGCGCATGGGGAACTCTCCTGCTGCGTGTCTGTTCCCGGACGAGTATAGGGAGGGGATTTATATTCGTTAAGGAATAAGAAGCTATTTATTAATACCTTAAACGAATATAAAACTTCCCCCCGGCCTCCGTAGGAGCCGGCTTGCCGGCGAAGAGGCCCGCAAGCCTTGCGTCGCACTCAAGGACGCCTTCGCTGGCAAGCCAGCGCCTACATCTGGCGCGATTACGGCGGTGTTCTTGTAGGAGCCGGCTTGCCGGCGAAACGGCCCGCAAGCCTTGCACCGCACTCAAGGACGTCTTCGCTGGCAAGCCAGCGCCTACATCTGGCGCGATTACGGCGGTGTTCTTGTAGGAGCCGGCTTGCCGGCGAAGGGGCCCGCAAGCCTTGCACCGTGCTCAAGGACGCCTTTGCTGGCAAGCCAGCGCCTACGGCTGGCGCGATTACGGTGGTGTTCTTGCGGGGGCTTTTTCGCCAGGCAAAAAAAAGGCCGCACCCTGCCAAGGAGACGGCCTGAAAAGTCGTGGCGTTGTTGCTCGGTCTCAGCGCGCGGTAATCACCGACAGTTTGGTGATGCCCGCACGCTCGATGGACGCCATGGCTCGGGCCACTTCGCCGTAGTTGACGCCATCGTCGGCCTGCAGCTGGACCCGCACTTGCGGGTCCTTGGCCTTGGCCGCTTGCAAGTTGGTTTCCAGCAGGTCCGGCTGGATCTCGTCCTTGTTGATAAAGAGTTTGCCGGCACCGTCGATGCTCACCACCAGCGGGTCTTTCTGCTCCACCGGGGCCACGGCCTCGGTCTTGGGCAGGTTGATCGGAATGGCGTTGGTCAGCAGCGGCGCGGTGACGATGAACACCACCAGCAGCACCAGCATCACGTCCACCAGCGGCGTGACGTTGATCTCGCTCAGCACTTCATCGCTGTCTTGGGTGGAAAAGGCCATGTCAGGACGCCTCCTTCACTTTTTGCGGGCTGCCCTGGGCCGCGGCCTTGTGCACGCTCGGGTGGATCAGCACGCGGAAGGAGTTCTTCTGCGCCAGGCTGTAGAAGTCGTGGGCGAAGTCGTCCAGGTCCGCGGCCGTGAGCTTCAGGCGCCGCAGGAAGTAGTTGTAGACCAGCACCGCCGGCACTGCGACGGCGATCCCCACCCCCGTCGCCACCAGGGCTGCGCCAATGGGACCGGCCACGGTTTCCAGGCTCGCCGAACCAGCAGCGCTGATGCCTTTCAAGGCTTCCATGATCCCCCACACGGTGCCGAACAGGCCGATGAAGGGCGAGGTGCTGCCGATACTGGCAACCACCGCCAGGCCGGTTTCCAGGGAACGACGCTCACGCACGATCTGCTGGCGCAGGGCACGTTCGAGACGGTCCTGGTGGTTGATTGCCTGGCTCAGGTCCGCCGCGTGGGGCGCTTCGCCAACCTGGATCGCCGCATAGCCGGCCTGGGCCACCCGGGCCGCCGCGCCGGGCTGGGTTTCACTCAACGAGGCAGCGGAGTCGAGGCTGGACGCTGCCCAGAACTGATTATGGAACTTGCGATCCTGGGACTTGAGGCGGGCGAACTGCACGCCCTTGACCAGGGCCAGGCCCCAAGTGGCGACGGAGAAGACCACCAACAGCCAGATCACCGCGCTTTCGATGGATTCCAGTGGAGATGCCAGTAACGTCATGATGTGTTCCCTCTGTGTAAGCGTTTAGCGCGTGTTGGTTGATCGGCCTTGCGGCTCAATGAATCTTGAAATCTATGGGTACGCTGACCCAGCCGTCCTGGGCCACGTCGCCCTGCTTGGCAGGGACGAAACTCCAGCGCTTGACCGCGGCCAGGGCGGCGTCATCGAGTTGCTGGCGACCACTGCTCTTCTGGATCTGGATCTCGCCCGGCTTGCCGCTGGCCAGTACATGTACCCGCAGCAGCACCGTGCCTTCCCAACCGCGACGCTGGGCCAGCGACGGATATTCCGGCGCCGGGTTCTTCAAGTACGCGGCATTCGCCGAAGCCGGGGTCACGGGCGCCGGGGCCGGTGGCGCGGGCGGAGCCGGAGCGGCTACCGGGGCCGCGGGCTGTGGCGGCGCCGGAGTCTGCTGCACCGGTTTGGGCGCAGGTTTCGGCTCGGGCTTGGGCACCGGCTTGGGTTTGGGTTTGGGCACCGGCTTGGGCGGTGGCGGCTTCACGGCCAGCTCGTCCTCCACTGGCGGTGGCGGCTCCACCACCGGCTGTACCGGCTGTGGCGGTGGGGGCTCGACCACCGGCGGCGCCGGGCGCGAGAACTCGATGGTCATGGGCGGGATTTCCGGCGGTACGATCGGCAGCACCGGGGTCGGCTTCTGGCTCAGCCAGTAGATCACTGCCGCGTGCAGTACCAGGGCCGCGGCGCCGAGGATGATGGCCTCACGGCGACGCAATATCCCCTTGGGCGTGCGTTGCAGACGCAATTGGCCCAGCGGCAAGCGGTGAGGCCGGCCGAGGTCGACCAACTCGCCGCTCGGTGCCTGGCGCCACAGCACCTCGTGTGCACTGGCGGCGGTCTGGACATTGCCCATGGATTCACTCCCTACGATCTTTTGAAAAACCCGGCACCGGCGTTTGAACTGCCCCCACGCAACGGTGCCGCGGGGTCAATGATCAGTGCCCCGTGCTTATCTCTTAAAGTAATCTTTCAAGTTATAGATAGATCGAAATCGAATACATGATTTCGCGAAAAAGCCCCAGGCCCCGTGGTTCAAGGGCTGCAGCCAAGAGGGAAAAACACCATGCCTTGCGGGCATCGAAAATATTCCCGCAAAGCATCGAAACAAGACGCTTGGCGGGGGATGGAACAGCTCTCCAAGCAGCAGCGCCCCCTCAAGATCAGCCCTTGCGCTGCTTGAACAATCTTGTGAAGGGGCATTCCAGGGCCGCTGGGGCACTGTGCTACCGGCATGAGGCGACGAGATCCCGGCGGCCGCCTGTTATCGAACGCGCGACGGCTAGACGAAGCTGTTCCGCAACTCGCCCCCCGGATGATCGGCCTGTACAGCCCTGGTGCAGACGAACCTGGCCAACCAGCAGACAGTCATCGCCTGGCCACTTGCGGCTTGACGCTTGCCACTGCCCGCAACTGTTCCTGTAGCTCCTTGCCGGCCCGGCTCAAGCCACTGCCGGCGTACAACGCCAGGCGCACGCCCTGGATGTCCGGCAAACCGCTGTCGGCGTCGAGCACGCGATGCCCCTTGCCCAGCACCCGTACCGGCAACAGGCTGATGCCCAGGCCCGCCGCCACCGCCGAACAGACGCTGGCCAGGCTGGCGCTGGAATAGGCGATGCGCCACGGCCAGCCTCCGACCTCCAGGTGATGGAGCATTTCCTGGCGGTACAGGCCGCCCACCGGGAACGCCACCAAAGGCAACGGATCGCGGCCAAAGGCGGGCTGGCGAACGCTATCGACCCAGCACAGCGGCTCGGGCCAGGAGTCCACGCAGTCATCGCTGTGGCCCATCTGCTTGACCAGCAGCAGGTCGAACTCACCCCGCCGGTACTGGCGCAACAGCTCAGGGCCCAGGCCGCTGCTGACCTCCAGGCGCACTGCCGGGTAGTCCAGGCCAAAGCGCGAGAGCATGGGCATCAGGCGCTCGGCGGCGAAATCTTCCGGCACCCCGAGGCGCAGGACCTCTTCGCCGCGCTGGTTGACCAGCATATCGCTGGCCTCTTCATGCAGCGCCAGGATGCGCCGGGCGTAGGCCAGCAGCCGCTCGCCCTCCACCGTGGCCACCACCCGGCGCTGGTCACGGTCCAGCAACTGGCAGCCCAGGCTCTCTTCCAGGCGCCGCACCTGCTGGCTCACAGTGGACTGGGTGAGGTGCAGGCGCTCGGCGGCGCGGGTGAAGTTCTGGCTGTCGGCGACCGCGACAAAACTGCGTAACAACACCGGATCCAACATGTTGACCTACCATCCTGAATGCCACTGGTTGGCATGATTATATTTAATTTCAGAATACCCATGGCCGTCACCATACTTCCCTTTCATCAGCCGGAACGGGAGGTTCTCATGCAACTCAAGCGTTTTCTCAAACGCGGCCTGATCGCCGCCGGCCTGTTCACTGCGGGGGTGGTCATGGCCAGCGATGGCGCGTTGCTGGAAGCGGTACGCAAGGGGCAACTGCAACAGGTGCAACAGTTGCTTGAGCAAGGCGCGGCGCTCGATGGTCGTGGCCTGGACGGCAGCAGCCCGCTACTGGTGGCCACCCGGGACAACCGCATCGACATCGCCCGGGCGCTGATCGAGGCCGGGGCCGACGTCAACCGCAAGAACCTGATCCAGGACAGCCCCTACCTGCTGGCCGGCGCCAGCGGTCACAACGAAATCCTCAAGCTGACCCTGGCCCACGGCGCCGATCTCAAGAGCACCAACCGCTACGGCGGCACCGCGCTGATCCCGGCCTGCGAACGCGGCCACGTGGAAACCGTGCGCCTGCTGATCGAGGCTGGCGTCGAGCTGGACCACGTCAACCACCTGGGCTGGACCTGCCTGATGGAAGCCATAGTGCTGTCCGACGGCGGCCCGGCGCACCAACAGATCGTCGCCCAACTGATTGCCGCCGGCGCCGACCTGAACCTGCCGGACCGTGCCGGCCTCAGCCCGTTGCAACAGGCCGAGCGCCGTGGCCAGGGCGCCATCGCCAAGCTGCTGCGCGATGCCGGCGCTGCCTGAGCCCGCCCCTCTTTTGAAGGAACCTTGCATGCACGACGATCAACACTACCTGCAACAGGCCGTGGCACTGGCCCGGCGCAATGTCGAACAGGGCGGCCGCCCGTTCGGCGCATTGCTGGTGCACAACGGCCGGGTACTGGCCGAGGCGGTGAATGAAATCCACCTCAGCCAGGACCCCACCGCCCACGCCGAGATGCTGGCCATCCGCGCCGCCAGCAGGCAATTGGGCCCGCGCCTGGATGGTTGCGTGATCTACGCCAGCGGCCAGCCCTGCCCCATGTGCCTGGCCGCCATGTACCTGTGCGGCGTGTCCCGCGCGGTATTCGCTGCCAGCAATGAGCAAGCTGAGCCGTTCGGCCTGTCCACCGCGGCCATCTACCAGCAACTGAGCAAGCCCCTGGAAGCCCAGCGCCTGCCGGTGCTGCACCTGCCCCAGGCAGCGATGAGCGCCCTCTACCAGGATTGGCAGGAGCGTCATGCAGCGAACTGAATCCACCTTCCAGCGCTGGGCCGGCTGGGCCCTGCTGGTGTGCCTGGGGCTGAACCTGCGGCCCATCCTCAGCTCGGTCAGCCCGCTGCTCAACGAGATCCGCGGCGCCACCGGCATGAGCTTCCAGAGCAGCGCCTGGCTCACCAGCCTGCCGGTGATCTGCATGGGCCTGGTGGCCTTGCTCGGTGTACGCATCGAAGCCCGCCTGGGCGAGCGTCGGGGCGTTTCCCTGGGCTTGCTGCTGGTGCTGCTGGCCTGCCTGGTGCGGCTGTTCTTCGGCCAGGCCGCGGCCTTGCTCGCCACCGCCCTGCTCGGCGGCGCCGGGGTGGCCTTGATCCAGGCCCTGGTGCCGGCGTTGATCAAGCGCCAGTTCCAGCACCGGGTGGCCCTGGCCATGGGCGTCTACTCGGCCTCGCTGATGGGCGGTGGCGGCATTGCCGCCCTGCTCAGCCCGCAGGTGGCCAGCCACTTCGCCAACTGGCAGGCGGGGCTTGGCGTCTGGCTGCTACCGGCGATGGCGGCGCTGCTGCTCTGGGCCTGCCTGCCCCTGGGCGCCGGACGCCGCAACGGCAGCCCGGCTCCCCTGGCCGGGCTCTGGAACAACCGCCGCGCCTGGCTGCTGGCGTTGTATTTCGGCCTGGTGAACTGCGGCTACATGAGCATGGTCGCCTGGGTGCCGGCCTACTACCTGCAGATGGGCTGGAGCGCCAGCCAGAGCGGTTCGCTGCTGGCCTTCATGACCCTGTTCCAAGTCAGCGCCGCCCTGCTGATGCCGGCTCTGGCCCAACGCAGCAGCGACCGCCGCCCGCTGCTGGGCATCAGCCTCGCGGCCCAGGCCGCGGGTTTTCTCGGGCTGGTGCTGTGGCCCTTGCAGAGCCCGCACCTGTGGGTGGCGCTGATCGGCTTCGGCCTCGGAGCGTGCTTTGCCCTGAGCCTGATCCTCACCCTGGATCACCGGCGCGACCCTCGGGAAGCCGGGCAACTGGCGGCTTTTGTCCAGGGCGTGGGCTTTCTGATCAACGCCGTCTCGCCATGGCTCAGCGGCTGGCTGCGGCAAGTCACCGGCAGCTTTGTCAGCGCCTGGTGGGTGCTGATCGTGGGTGTCCTGGCGATGCTGTTCCTGACCCGGATCTTCAGCCCCGCCAGCTATCAGGCCCGGGCCCAGCTCGATACCGCGCCCCAACCGGCCTGACACCGGCCCTCCAACCCACCGCCTGCCAGCACGGCAGGCGGCGTTCTTCATGTCGCCACAGCACCACTATCCTTCTCGACCGGCTAAGATCGGCCGCCAACGCCTCTCGCGACAACGGGCACACACTCAACTCAGGACACAGGAATAGCGATGGACGCTGCAACGATCGGCCGCTGGGTAAGCAGCCTGGGGCTCAGCCATGCAGAACTGATCGCCCGGGGAGAACGCATCGAGACCCCGACGGACAAGATCTACGACGAATTCGATTGGCTGACCGTGATCGTCGAGCCCGGCCTGATGCTGGACTTCTGGGAAGACAGCCTGGCCCTGGAAAAGGTATTGATCGAACTCATGCCCCTTGAACAGGGGCGCTCCTTCTACAGGGGCGAGCTGCCCGCCCCGTTCTCGCGCAGCATGACCCACGCCGACATCCGCAACCTGCTGGGTACGCCCCTGCGATCGGGGGAGCGCAGGCCATCAGCAGATGGGCAATACACGCTCAACGCCTGGGAGAGCTACCGCCTGCCGGAGCACCTGCATCCCGGTGCGCGGGTTGGGTTCGTCTATAGCGCCGACCGGCAGATCAAGGTCCTGTCGTTCGACTTGCTGGAGCCGCAGCGCGACTGATTCGGCCACACAGAGTGGCTCGTGGAGACTCGCGGCGATCCGCCAGGCATCAGAGGACCGGCGCGAGATCGCCAAGCAAGGCCCTGCAGTCCCTTTCGCAGGCTCGGCAGCGGCGACGGGAAACGTGGAGGACGACAGAGATAGGCCGGCAGGCAGGCCGCCGGCAGATTTTGATCTTGCTCTGGCTTTTGATCTTCCTGCCCCCTTAGACACGATGGCCAAACGCAGGCGAGGCACCGAGTGGAGGGGCAGGAGCCTTTGGTTACTTTGGGCTGGCCGGCATTCCGGGCTTCAAAGTGACTCGCTGCAAGAGCGAAACCATAAGTGGCCGTGACCGCAGCAATGGATAGGTACACCAATAAGACCCCAACCTCAGGTTTTACGGCCACTACGCGCCCGAGCGGGAACAAGCTCCCTCGCCACAGCATGATTCCTGGCCTGGAGTCGTGACGATTATTGAAAATAAATTATTGTAATTCGATAATTTTTTATCAATAATTTGCCACCCCCAAAGTTTTGCAAGGAATAACGCATGAACTCCCAAATCAACGGCTCGGCCCAGTACCGCTTACGACGGGTCGGCCTGCTGGCCGCGATCCTGGCCTGGGTCATGGGCGTGGTGGAGCTGGGCGGCAATGCCGGGCTCTGGATCTACAGCAAGGACCAGGTCCTGGGCGCCCTGCTCGGCGTATTCGCCGAACACTCGCCGCGCCTGCTGGAAGCGGACTTCAAGCTCTCGTCGCTGAGCTTCGCCCTGCTGGTGATCCTCGACTTCCTGCCACTGCTGCTGTCGAGCTTCGCCCTGTACCTGACCGGCGTGTTCTTCCTGCGCCTGTCCCGTGGCGAAACCTGGAGCGATCGCAACATCCGCATCCTCTGGCGCGTGGGCATGCTGTGGATAGTCGCCCCGGCCACGTTCCCGATGATGGAAACCCTGCAAGGCCTGGCCCTGTCCATCGACCTGCCGCCCGGCCAGCGCATCCTGCAGATTTCCGCGGGCTTCTCGTCCTACGCGGCCTACGAGGTGGTCAAAGGAATCTTGCTCTGCTCGTTTTCCATTATCATGCGCGACGCCAAAGTCCTCAGTGATGAGCACAGTCACTACATATAGAACAATGAGATGACCATTATCGTTCGGCTTGACGTTGTCATGGCTAAAAACAAGATTCGCTCGAAAGAGTTGGCCGCCATCCTGGGCATTACCGAGGCCAATCTGTCGTTGCTGAAAAATGGCAAGGTCAAGGGGATGAAAATCGAGACCCTGGACAAACTCTGCGCCGCACTCGACTGCCAACCCGGCGACCTGCTGGAATATCAGGCCACCGAGCCCGCGTGACACCCCCGCGTTTGTTTGATCCGAGTCCCGATCGTTAAAGCCTTACCACTCCTCACGTTGCACATTGGCTTATTCATGACTCGCTACCTGCTCTGCCCGCTGCTTTTGCTCGCCTGTCTTTTGACCGGCTGCGCCAACAAACTCGAAGTGGCGATTGCCGCCACTCCGGCCCCGGACTACTACTTCGACCCTCAGGCCCCGGTGCTGGTAAGCATCAACGGAGCCAACGATGCCCACGGCCTCAACGCCAGCTACTACCTGCGCGACATGGTCGCCGCCCTGCATGGCATGGGTTTCAAGCAGGTCTACACCGATACGTCGCTGCCCAAGAACCATCCGCCGTTCCGAATGAACTTCACCCTCGACGTGGGCAGCGAAAAGGTCAGCTACCGCTACACCGCCACCGACTACGGCCAGGTGCCCAGCAGCACCAAGACGGTGTGCAAGCAGAGCACCCATAAAGACAAGAACCTGGTGTGCAACAGCACCCCGACCACCACCTGGGGCCCGGTGGGTTCCTCGGAGCGCACCGGCTACACCACCCTCAGTACCTTCAACATCAAGGCCAAGGACGAGCAGAGCCGGCGCACGGTATTCCTGCTGCGGGCCTCGTCCTATAACGAGGACTGCCAGGACGCCAAGGTCGAGGATTTCCTGGTGCAGGAAAGCCTGGACAACCTGGACTTCCGCAACCGGGTGCAGCGCAAATACACCGTCACCCTGCCCGAAGGCCATAGCTGCAAATAAGCGCCTACCACGCACCGGGCGACACGCCTACAATCGCCCCTCGACGCCCGCCCGATCCTCCATCGGGCGGGCGCGGTCCCTCAACGACAAGGCGCATGTCGAGCATGACCCTGGATTGGAATGCCTGGGAAATAGAACCCGGATCTATCGTGGACGAACAGCTGATCGCCCAGGTGCAGCATCGCCTCGGCGTCGAGTTTCCGTCGCTGTACCTGGAGCTGGTGCAGTACGCCGAGGCCGCCACGCCGGGGATCGGCGGCTTCGCCTATGACGGCGGCTACACCTGCATCAGCGAGTTCTTCGAATTCGGCCTGAGCAGCCAGCCCTGGACCCTGCTCTGGTACGCCAGCCCTGGCCGTGTGCCGGGGCTCGCCGCAGGCTGCCTGCCGATTGCCCGGGATGCCGGCGGCCTGCTGATCTGCCTGGACTTCAACAGCCCGGCCGTGGCGGTGGAAATCTTCGACCCCGAGAGCGCCAGCCGTTACCCGGTGGCCGCCGATTTCAAGGCCTTTGTCGAGCTGTGGCAGCCATGAAGTGGATAGTCGTGCCCACCAGCAAAGACGCCCAGCAACGCCTGGACCTGGACCAGTGCCTACCGGGCGACCTGGAGGAGCTGGCCCTGTCCCCGGAGCAGTGGGCAACCCTGTCCCGCAGCGACCTGCTGCCCAGCTTGAACCGTGCCCTGGGCACCCTGATCGATGACTACGAGGACGCCTCGATCCAGGGCCAGGCCGCCCTGGCCACGGCCCTGTCGATCCTGACCCGGGCCGCTACGGCGCAAGACGAACTGCTCCCCAAGCTGATCGCCTTGAATCGACTGGCCCTGGAACGCGACACCGGCCTGTTTTTCTACTTCTGAAGCCATCCCCAGGGCTGCTCCCGCACCTGATTTGTGGCGAGGCCGCCCGCCCCCGGGAACCTGCTCAAATCCCCGCCTGTTTGAGCCCCGAGTCCGGCACGCTCACTGCCGTTTCCGAACGCGGCGTGCCCTGGGGCACCCAGTCGTAACTCACCGGCAGAGCCCGGTACACCCAGTTGCTGATGGCCTCGCTGCCCGGTGCCTTGCCCAGATAGGGGCTGACGTATTCCCAGACGATTTCACCGCCGGCCGTCACCTGGAAGAAGCGTCCGTTCATGCCTTCGTCGATCAGGGTATTGCCGTTGGGCAGGCGCCGCGCACTGCTGATGAACGAGCTGTAGAAAGCCCAGCCCGGCTGCCGGGAACTGGCGGCGCTGTACTGCCAGACGATCTGGTTCTTGATCGGGTCGATCTCCAGCACCCGGGAGCCGGCGATCAGTCCCAGGGGCACCGAGGGGTAACCGGCGGTGCCCTGGTTGTCGAACACCAGCAGATGCCCGGCCCCTGGCAAGCCGGCGGGAATGATGTGGGCGTCATGCTGGCCGACGAACTGGTCCACCGGGCGCGGCACCTTGGCGGCGGTCTTCGGGTTGATCGGCGACAGGTTCGGCCCCAGGCGCCAGACCACCTTGCCGCTGTGCTTGTCGAGGATGGCGATGAAGTTGGCGTTGCGCGAGTCGATCAGCAGGTTGTCCGGGGCGAAGCGTTTATCACCGGCGTCGAACCACTGGTTGGGGCCCACCACGCTGAGGTTGTTGATGTGCAGGTAGTCCGGGTTGTCGGTGCCGTACACCAGCTTCAGTTGCGCCGGGGTAAAGCCGAATTCCGTGAGGTGTTCGGAGGCCAGCCACTGCCATTTGACCTGGCCCTCGGGGCTGACTTCATAGATCGCGTCGTCGATCACCTGGGGCTCCTTGAACCCCGCCACCTTGTGCACCTTGTTGGCCAGCACCAGGGTGTTGCCGTTGCTCAGCCGGCGCTGGTCATGATGCTGCTGGGCCGCACCGCCCGGGGCCTGGTCGCCCCACTGCCAGACCAGCTTGCCGTTCCAGTCCAGCTCGCCGACGCTCTGGTTGCCCAGGCCGTTGCCCGCCGAACCCAGGGGCCCGGGCTCCTTGTCCTTGAGCTGCAACAGCACCCGGCCACGCTCGCCGCCCACCAGTTGCGGGTCGATGATGGCCGAGGGGAAACCGGCCTGGGGCCAGTTCTTCACTTCGTTGCCGTTCATGTCGATCAGGTGGGTCTGCTTATCGGCACCACTGAAGATCACGTACTGGTTATAGGCCCTGGCCGGGTCGTAGCGAGTGACGCCGGTGGGGTAGACGCTGGGCGCGGCCTGCACCGCCGAGGCCAGCAGGGCGGTGGACAGCAGCAGGGGCAAAGCGGTGGTGAGGCGCAACATGACAAGCACTCCTGTTCAAGTCGAAAGGCGCCGGAGAACCCGGCGCAAGGTGCGAAAAGCCGGGTATCAGAAATCGTAGCGACCGGTCACGCCCAAGGTCCGCGGGGTGCCCAGCAGGCCTTCGTAACCGCCGTTGCCGCCGGTCCAGAGGGTGGTGTAGTAGGTCTTGTCGAAGGCGTTCTTCAGCCACAGCGAAACGTCCCACTGGCCCTGCTCGTAGTTGCCGCGCAAGCCGGTGGAAAGGTTGACCACGGCGTAGCTGGGGATCTGCCCGTACTCGGAATCCTCCACGGTGCCCACCGCCTTGGAACGGAATGCATAGCTGGCGGTGACGTACTCTTCCAGGCCGTTGTCCAGGTTCCACTTGTATTCGCCGTTGGCGTTGCCGATCCATTTCGAGGCGCCCACCACCTGGTGGCCGCTGAGATCGCACGAGGCCGGGGCACCGGGGCGCAGGCTGACTTCCGGCGGGCACGGCGCATCCTTGTAGGAGAGGTAGCGCACGTCGTTGTAGGAACCGTTGAGGTTCAGGGTCAGGCCACGGATCGGCACCAGGGTGCTTTCCACTTCCACCCCGCGCGAGCGCACCGAACCGGCGTTGGTCAGGTACTGCACGCGGTTGACGTCGTCGTAGGCGTTGGTCTGGTAGCCGTTGACCTGGGTCCAGAACAGGTTGGCGTTGAGTTGCAGGCGGCGGTCCCACAGGGTGCTCTTGAAACCCAGCTCGGCGTTGTTGGCGCGCTCGGTGCCGATCAGCAGCGAATCGGCCCCGGCGGTAGGCGCCGACCCCACCGTCAGGTTGACCCCACCGGACTTCTCGCCGTGGGACAGGGTGGCGTAGCCCAGCAGGTCGTCGGTGATGCGGTAGCTGAGGTTGAGCAGGCCCGAGGGGCTGGTGCTGTACTGGTTGAGGTCGCCGGAGTCATAGGCTCCGGTGCGCCCGCGCCGCGCGTTGGCGGCGGCGCCGGCCACCGCCACGCCGCCCACCGGGGCGTTACGGGTCACCCAGGCGCTTTTCTCCTCGTAGGTGCCGCGCAGGCCGGCGGTGAAATCCAGGCGCTCGGTGAGGTGCCAGGTGCCCTGGGCAAACAGGGCGAAACTGTTGGTCTGGATATGCCCGTTGCCGATGCTGGTGACGTTGCTCAGGGCGCCGGCCGGGGTGCCGTTCCAGATGTCCGCCTTGGGCCCGTAATAGGCGAAGGATTTGTTGTCCAGGTCGGAGCCGAAGTAGTAGGCGCCCAGCACGTAGTCGAAGAAGCCGCCGGTGGGCGAGGCCAGGCGAAATTCCTGGGACCACTGCTTGTCTTGCACCGAAACCCCGGCGTTGTAGCTGGCCGGAACGTTGAGGCCATCGTCGTTGCGCGGGGTGAAATTCCACCAGCGGTAGGAGCTGACCGAGGTCAGGGTGAAGTCGCTGGGCAGGGTCCAGTTGGCCTCAAGCGAAGTGCCGCCCTGGAACACCGTCACGTGCTGGTCGTTGTCCAGGTTGACCTTGCGGTGCGAACCATTGACCAGGGTCGCGCCGGCCGCCGCCGCGCGCGACTCGTAGACATTGGTGCCGTTGATGGTCGGGCCGGTGCTGTACAGCACTCGGGTGCCGGCGCTGGAATCCTCTTCGTTGTAGTCGCCGATCCAGCGCAGGTTGAAGCTCTCATTGGGCTTGTACAGCAACTGCCCGCGAAAGCCCTGGCGTGAGCCGCCATTGAGGTCGTGGCCGTCGAATTCGTTCTTGATGTCGCCGTCGCTGCGGGTGCGATAGGCGGAAAAACGCCCCGCCAGCTCATCGGTCAGCGGCCCGGAAATCGTGCCCTTGGTCTGGAAGTATCCATCCTCGCCGAGGGAGGTTTCGATGCTGCGCTCCGGGGTGAAGCTCGGCGCCCGGGTGCTGATGTTGATCACCCCGGCGGTGGTGTTCTTGCCGAACAGGGTGCCCTGGGGGCCGCGCAGCACTTCCAGCTGCTCGATATCCATCAGGTCGAACACCGCCATCCCCGGCCTTCCGAGGTAGACGTTGTCGATGTACAGCCCGACGCTGCCTTCCAGGCCGTCGCTGGCCGGGTTGTTGCCCAGGCCACGGATCGACACGCTGGACTGGCGCGCATGCATGTAGGCGACGTTGACGCTGGGCACCAGTTGCTGCAGATCCTGGATGCGGTACACCCGCTGGCTCTCCAGGGCCTGGCCGCTGACCACGCTCATGGGGGTGGGCACGCTCTGGGAGCTTTCCTCGCGTCGACGGGCAGTGACGGTCACCGTCTGCAACTGGCCATCATCGGCCTTGGCCTTGTTGGCACTGCTCTTGGCCGGGGTGGCTTGCGGCGCCGGGGCCTCTTCGGCCCAGGTCGGTGTCCAACTGGCACTGCCGGCCAGCAACAGCGCCAGGGGCAGGCGCTTGAGCCGCCGGGGCGAGAGGGGTGAAGCGAGGGACAACGGGCTCATGGGCGGCTCCTGGTCAGAAAATATACAGCCTTGTATATTCCTTAAAGTTATTTATTTATGTTTTTACAAAGATTTACTGCATAAGAGATTGCCTTTATAAGGAGTCGACCTAATGCATAGCCAATGCATTTCCCCGATATTTTTTATGTGAAAAATGCATATCGACCTGCGCCAGCTCCGCCACTTCATCGCCCTCGCCGAACAGCGCAGCTTTGTCGCGGCCGCAGCGGCGGTGAACCTCTCGCAATCGGCCTTCAGCCGCAGCATCCAGGCCCTGGAACACAGCGTCGGCTGCCAGCTGGTGGATCGCGGGCGCAAGGACCTGGCGCCGACCAAGCAGGGCCAGTTGCTGCTGGAGCACGCGCGCCGGCTGGTCAGCGGCGCCCAGCAGATGGCCAACGAGATCAGCCAGTTCAATGGCCTGGAAGCGGGAGAGTTGCGCTTCGGCTGTGGCCCCGCGCCAGCCGCCGGGCTGATCCCCCGGGCCATCGGCAGCTTTATCGGGCGTTATCCCAAGGCCCGGGTGCAGTTCCAGGTGGATGACTGGCAAAGCCTGAGCAAGCGCCTGCTCAGCGAAGAGTTCGAATTCTTCGTTGCCGACACCCGGCACTTCGAGGCCGATCCGGACTACCTGACCCAGCGCCTGCGCCCGCGCAAATGGCATTTCTGCTGCCGCGCCGGACACCCCCTGGCCCAGCGCGAAAGTGTCAGCGCCAGCGAACTGATGAGCTACCCACTGGCGGTGACCATCCGCCCGCCCAACCTGCGCAAGGTCATTGTCGACCTGAGCGGCAAGCCGGACTTCACGCCCAATGTGGAATGCGAAAACAGCTACAGCCTGCTGGGGGTGGTCATGCGCTCGGATGCCATCGGCATCATCGGTTCCTACAGCGACGCGTTGCACAACGCCAAGGGCGAGCTGGTGTGCCTGAAGATCGACGGCCTGGCCGACGACCTGGAAGAGCTCTACACCCGCTACGGCATCGTCAGCCGCGCCGGCTATCGCCTGTCGCCTTTGGCCGCGGCGATGATCGACGAGATCAAGCGCATCGACGAACAGGACGAGGACGTGTGCAGCCTGGACAACCTGGCGGTCTGAGCCACCTGCATGCTCTCACCGTAGGAGCCGGCTTGCCGGCGAAGAGGCCCTTGAGCCTTGCAGCGCTCTCAGGGACGCCTTCGCTGGCAAGCCAGCTCCTACAAGACCCTGCCGTCCGCACACGACGTGGGGGGCCGGTCGGCATTGCATGAAACGCATCGAAACTATTCGGCAAATGCGCTTGCCGGAAGCCCCCGCCGGAGGCGAAAAACCTCGCCTGTCTTCCCCTTGGTGAACCCCATGTCCAATACCCATCCGCCCGTGCGCAACGTGCTCTACATCATGTGCGACCAGCTGCGCCGGGATTACCTCTCGTGCTACGGCCACCCGCACCTGCATACCCCGAACATCGACCGCCTGGCCAACGCCGGGGTGCGCTTCAGCCGCGCCTACACCCAGGGCACCATCTGCGGCCCGTCGCGCATGTCGGCCTACACCGGGCGCTACGTCAGCAGCCACCAGGTGGCCTGGAACGCCGTGCCCCTGCCCCTTGAAGAACTGACCCTGGGGGACTACCTGCGACCCCACGGCATCCGCACCGCGCTGGTGGGCAAGACCCACGCCACACCCAACCTCGACGCCCTGCAACGCCTGGCCATCGACCCCGAAAGTGCCCAGGCCGAGGTGCTCAACGAAGTCGGCTTCGAGCCCTATTTCCGCCATGACGGCATCTACCCCGACGACCCGGTATTCGACGACAAGCGCGAGTCGGCGCCCTACACACACTACCTGCGCGACCTCGGCTACCAAGGGCGCAACCCCTGGCACGACTGGGCCAACGCCGGGGCCGGCGAGCAGGGAGAAATCCGCAGCGGCTGGAAAATGCGCAACGCCCACCTGCCGGCCCGGGTCGCGCAAGAGCACTCGGAAACCGTCTACACCACCGACCGCGCCATCGACTTCATCAGCGAACAAGGCGAGCAGCCCTGGTGCCTGCACCTGTCCTACATCAAGCCCCACTGGCCCTATATCGCACCCGCGCCCTACCACTCGCTGTATGGCCCGGAGCAGGTGATCCCGGCGGTGCGCGCCGCGCCAGGGCAGCTCAGCGATCACCCGGTCTACGCCGCCTTCCGCCAGCATGAAGAAAGCCTGAATTTTTCCCGGGATGAGGTGCGCCTGAACGTGGTGCCCACCTACATGGGCCTGATCAAGCAGGTGGATGACCAGCTCGGCCGGCTGTTTGACTTCCTGCAGAGCAACGGCCGCTGGGACGACACCCTGATCGTCTTCACCAGCGACCACGGCGACTTCCTTGGCGACCACTACCTGGGGGAAAAGGAATTTCTGCTGGAACCGGCGGTGGGCGTGCCGCTGATCGTCCGCGACCCGCGCACGGCGGCAGACAGCAGCCGCGGCACCGTGGACGAACGCCTGGTGGAAACCATCGACGCCCTGCCGACCTTTCTCGAGGCCCTGGGCCTGCCGGGGGCCGAGCATCGCCTGGAAGGCCGCTCGCTGATCCCCCTGCTGCACGGCGCCGAACCGGCCTGGCGCCGCTACGCCATCAGCGAATACGACTACGCCTTCCAGGCCCCTGCGCGAGAGCGCCTGGGCCAGCCCATCGACCGCTGCCGCATGACCATGGTGCGCAGCGAGCGCTGGAAGTACCTGGCCTACGATGGCTTGCGCCCGCAGTTGTTCGACCTGCACAACGACCCCCAGGAGTTGCACGACCTGGGGGCCGATCCGGCCTATGCCGCGGTGCGCGAAGAACACCTGGGATATGTGCTGGAATGGCTGCGCGGCCTGAAACGCCGTACCACCATCAGCCATCAAGAAATCGACCTGCGCGGCCAGCGTTTTCGCTACGGCGAGCCGGAAAGCGAAAAGCTGGTACAGATCGGCGTGTGGTAACCCCCACCCGTACCTGCACCTTCCCCCGTAGGAGCCGGCTTGCCGGCGAAGAGGCCCTTGGGCATTGCAGCACTCTCAGGGGCGCCTTCGCTGGCAAGCCGGCGCCTACAGCGGGCAGGTTCATCGCGTAAATTCCTGTAGGAGCCGGCTTGCCGGCGAAGAGGCCCTTGGGCATTGCAGCACTCTCGAGGGCGCCTTCGCTGGCAAGCCAGCTCCTACAGCGGGCAGGTTCATCGCGTAAATTCCTGTAGGAGCCGGCTTGCCGGCGAAGAGGCCCTCAAGTCTTGCAGTGCTCTCGAGGGCGCCTTCGCTGGCAAGCCAGCTCCTACAGTGGGTAGGTTCATCGGGTAAATGCCCGTAGGGGCTTGAGGGGGCGGGTCAGAGCCCCTTGATGGTCTGGCTGCGCTGGCCGTGGACGCCCACCGGAACGTCGCCCTTGAGGGTCACACGGCGCACGATGCGGTCCTGGGTGCCGTAGTCGTCCACGGCATAGTGCTGGGTCGAGCGGTTGTCCCAGATCGCCACGTCCCCTGCGCTCCAGCGCCAGCGCACGGTGTTTTCCAGACGGGTGACGTGGCTTTGCAGCAAGCCGAACAAATGCGCCGAGTCCGCCTGGGAATAGCCCTTGATGCGCTTCACGAAGTGCCCCAGTACCAGGCTCTTTTCACCGCTCTCGGGGTGCACGCGAACGATCGGGTGCTCGGTCTCGAACACCGTGGAGGTGAACACCTTGCGGTAACGCTCCAGCTTCTCCGCCGAAACGTCCGGCTTGGCCCCGGCGTAGTCGTATTCATTGCTGTGCACCGCCCAGAGCTTGTCCGCCAGCTCCCGCAGTTCCGCCGACAGTTCGTTGTAGGCCGTGGCGGTGTTGGCCCAGACGGTGTCGCCACCGGAGGCCGGGGCCACCACCGAGCGCAGGATCGAGGCCTTGGGGTAGGCGTCGACGAAGGTCACGTCGGTGTGCCAGGAGTTGGCCCGCTGGCCCTGGGCGCCATCCAGCTCCATCAGGTAGCGGGTGCCGTCGCGTACCGGCACGGTGGGGTGGGCCACCGGTTCGCCCAGCAGGTGCGAGAAGGCTTCCTGGCTCTGGTCGTCGAGGTGGGTCTGGCCACGGAAGAAAATCACCTTGTACTGCACCAGCGCTTGCCGGATCGCTTCCACGGTGGCGGCGTCGAGATCGCCGGACAGTTGCACGCCACGGATCTCGGCGCCGATACGGCCGGCCACCGGGTGAATATCAAGGGCATGAACAGCAGGTTGAACGGCTAAGGCGGCATTGCTCATCAGGTACACCCTCATCGGACTGCTTACAGTGGAACCGCCGCGAAACAACGCTCTATCTATATTCAATTTAGATCTAATAGATAACTACATGCTTCGTTGACGGAATAAGAGCTTGCATTTAAAACCTCATTCCTCACTCGTCGCAAATGCCTTCGAGCTATTTTTCGGATGCCGGGAAAGCATATGGATCTTCGCCAATTGCGTTACTTCATCGCCCTCAATGAACACCGCAGTTTTGTCCGCGCCGCCGACGCCATGGGCATCACCCAGCCGGCCTTCAGCCGCAGTATCCAGGGCCTGGAGCAGGAGTTCGGCTGCGTGCTGGTGGACCGTGGCAACAAGGATCTGCGCCCCACCCCGGAAGGCCAGGTGGTGCTGCAACACGCCTTGAGCCTGGTTCAGGGCGCGGCCTTGCTCAGCAGCGAAGTGACCCAGATGACCAAGCTCGATGCCGGCGAAGTGCGCTTCGGCTGCGGCCCGGCCCCGGCGGTGAAACTGGTGCCCGATGCGGTGGCGCAATTCACCAGTGCCCACCCGAAGGTGCGCACCTGCTTTGCCGTGGATAACTGGGAAAAACTCAGCCGCAGCCTGAACCGCGAAGAGATCGAATTCTTTATCGCCGACATCCGCCATTTCGAGGCCGACCCGAACTACCAGACCCAGCCCCTGACGCCCAAGCGCGGGGTGTTCTTCTGCCGTCCCGGGCATCCGCTGCTGGCCAAGGAAAGCCTGTCCACCAACGACATGTTCGACTACCCCCTGGCCACCACCCTGATCCCCCCGGGGATTCGCAAGCTGCTGGCCAACCTCAGCGGACGCATCGATTTTTCACCCACCATCGAAACCGAGCACTTTCCGGCGCTGGTGAAGATCGTCCGCCAGTCCAATGCCATCGGCGTGGGCACCGCCGAGGCCTTTGCCGAAGACATCGCCCAGGGTTCGCTGGCGCTGCTGCACTGGCGCAACCTGCCGCAGAACATCGACAGCCTGAATGCGCGTTGCGGCATCGTCAGCCGCAGCGGTTTTCGCCTGTCGCCGGCGGCGCGCAAGATGATCGAAGTGCTGGTGGCGGTGGATCGGCAGGGGCACGCCATCGCCGTGTAGAACAGCTTCGCCGGCAAGCCGGCTCCTACAAGATCCCGCACGATATCCCCGTCGACCGTAGGAGCTGGCTTGCCAGCGAAGAGGCCCTCAAGACCGCCCTCGCCGACAAGCCGGCTCCAGGGTTACGCAAGAGCCGGCTTGCCGGCGAATGGTGCCGACCTCAAAGACCGGCAGCGGCCAACTGCGGGGCGACCCAGGCATCCACCTTGAACGGCTTGCGAATCAAGCGTTCCTTGGCCGCCAGGTCTACCGAATCCTGCAGTTTGCCGAGGAACACCGGGTCCAGGGTCGAGGGGAAGATCTCGCTCAGGCGCTGGTCCTTGAGGTCATCCTGCAAGATCACCGGCGGGTAGCTGGCCAGCCCCGAAACCAGCTGGATGTAGGCTTCCTTGTTGCTGTCCTGGGTCAGCCACTCTACGGCCTGCTGCTGGGCCTTGAGCAGTTTTTCCACGGCCTCGGGATGTTCGTCGACAAACTTGCCGGCGCCCACCAGCACGCTCTGCACGCTGCCGGCGCCGCCCAGGTCCTTGGTGCTCAGGGGCAGTTCGGCCAGGCCTTTGCTGCGCAGGGCCGAGAGCCCGGTGCTGCCCCAGGAGGCGTCGATCTGCTTGGCCGCCAATGCAGCTACCGCCGCGTTGAAGTCAAGGTTGACCACCTTCAGGTCCTTCTCGCTCAGGCCCCGGCTGGCCAGGGCCGCGTCGAACGACAGCTGGGTGGCGGTGCCACGGAACACTGCCACGCGCTTGCCCTTGAGGTCTTCCAGGGTCTTGATCCCGGAACCCGGCACCACCCCCAGATAGTGCTTGACCCCACGGGCCGAGGCGCTGAGCAGGCGGGTATCCAGGCCGTTGGACTTGCCGATGATGGCGGCCAGGTCCCCCAGGTACGCCAGGTCCACCTGGCCGTTGGCGAAGGCCTCGTTGATCACCGGGCCTGCGCCCTTGAAGAAATTCCACTGGATCTTGATGCCCTGGTCGGCGAAGGCCTTTTCAAAGATCTGTTGCTGGCGCAGCACATCCACCACCCCACCGCCGCTGTGCTGGGTGCCGGCACTGAGGTCGGGCACGGCAATGCGGATTTCCTTGAGTTCGTCGGCCTGGGCCAGCAGCGGCAGGCAGCCCAGGAGCCCCGCCAGGGCCGGGGCGGCGAACAGGCTGATGACGCGTTTGAAGGGAAGGTTCATGGGTGCGGCTCCTGGTGGCAAAGGCTGAGAGGAGCAAAAGGTAGGCACGGAATCGTTCAACATTTAAATACTATAAATTCACATTTTAATAACCATATCGAATAAATCAGCTGCCACGGGCGTCCCCGGGGATATGCATGAAATGCATGAAAAATATTCTTCAAATGCATTGGATGCGTGTCGGCGAGAAGCCTTAAATGGCCTTTCTTATCTCTTAATAGAATCGATAAGAATTTTAATAGATCACAAATGCATAACACGTAGAAACCGCCTTGCCAGCGAACAGACCCTCAAACGCTGATTCGCCGACAAGCCAGCCCCTACGGCATCGACCCACGCCATGCAGTACCCGACGACGGAGGTCATCCATGGCCCGTGTTTCCCTGCTCAGCCTGCCCCTGGCGGCGCCGTCCGACGGACGCCCGGGCTGGCCCCTGATCAGCCAGCGGCTGCTGCCCTGGCTGTTGCCCATCAGCCTGTTCGCCCTGTGGTGGCTGGCCAGCCGCAATCAATGGATGAGCGAACAGATCCTGCCGGCCCCGGCCCTGGTCTGGAGCAGTGCCCTGGAGCTGGCCCACGGCGAGCTGTGGAGCCATCTGGCGATCAGCCTGCAACGGCTGTTCTGGGGCCTGCTGGCGGGTATCGCCGCCGGCGCCCTGCTGGGGGGTGCCCTGGGCTTCAGCCGACGCCTGGAGCGCCTAGTGTTTCCCACCTTCGGCGCCCTGTCGCAGATCCCCACCCTGGCCTGGATCCCGCTGTTCATGGTGTTTTTCGGCATCGGCGAAGTGCTCAAGCTAGTGGTGCTGATCAAGGCGGTGGTGGTGCCCGTGACCCTGCACACCCTGGTGGGCGTGCGCGATGCCCAGCCCCGGCTGCGGGAAGCCGCCGCGGTGCTGCGCCTGCCGCCGGCGCTGCTGGTGCGCCGCCTGGTGCTGCCCGCTGCGCTGCCGGCCTTCATGGCCGGGGTGCGCCTGGCGCTGGCCACCGGCTGGACCTCGCTGCTGGCAGTGGAACTGCTGGCCTCCAGCGAAGGCATCGGCTACCTGATGGTCTGGGCACGCCAGCTGTTCATGCTGGACATCGTCTTCGTGTGCATCCTGGTGATCGGCCTGCTGGGGGTGTGCATGGACCGCGGCATCGGCTGGCTCGACCGCCGGCTGGTGCACTGGCCGCACCCGGCCACCGCCGAATTCCGTCGCGGCCCGCGCTACCAGGGCTGGCAGCGCCTGCAACCCTGGCTGCTGCCCCTGGCGCTGCTAACCCTGTGGCAAGTGGCGAGCGACCAGCAGTGGGTCGACCCGAACATCCTGCCCAGCCCCCTGGCGGTACTCGCCACCACCGGCAACGGCCTGCTCGATGGCAGCCTGCTGGGGGGCATGGGCCTGAGCCTGGGCCGCACCCTCGGCGGCCTTCTGCTGGGCGGCGGCCTGGGCTTTGCCTTTGGCCTGCTGCTGGGCCTGTCGCGGTTCAGTGAACGCCTGCTGGGCCCGACCCTGGCCGCCATCCGCCAGATCGCCATCTTCGCCTGGGTGCCGCTGCTCACCGCCTGGTTCGGCCTGGGGGAACTGGCCAAGTGGGTGTTCGTCGCCCTGGCCGCATTCTTCCCGCTGTTCATCGCCACCCAGCGCAGCGTCGCCCAGCTCTCGCCGCAACTGGCGGAAGCCGCCCAGGTACTGCGCCTGAACCTCTGGCAACGGCTGCGCCGGCTGGTGCTGCCCGGCGCCGCGCCGGGGATTTTCGCCGGCCTGCGCATCAGCCTGATCTACGCCTGGCTGGGCACCATCGGCGCGGAATATTTCATGCCGTCCAACGGCGGCATCGGCAGCCAGATGATCAGCGCCCAGCAACTGCTACGCATGGACCTGATCATGGCCGGCATGCTCCTGGTGGGCCTTACCGGGGCCCTGCTCAACCTGATCGGGCAACAACTCGAACTTCGCGCCACCCGCTGGAGACACGCATGAACGCACCCCTGGTCAGTTTCACTCACGTGGGCAAGACCTTCGCCGTCGCCGGTGGCGAGGTGGAGGCGATCCGCGAATTCAACCTGGACATCGCCGAAGGCGAGTTCGTCGCCATCGTCGGTTCCAGCGGTTGCGGCAAGTCCACCCTGCTGCGCCTGCTGATCGGCCTGGACACCGAGTTTCGTGGCCAGATCCGGGTCGACGGCAAGGCCGTCAGCGGCATCGGCGGCGAGCGCGGCATCGTGTTCCAGGAACACCGCCTGTTCCCCTGGCTGACGGTGGCCGAGAACATCGGCCTGGGCCTGGTCAACGAGCCCCTGAGCGCCGCCGAGCGCCAGCAGCGGGTCGGCGAATTCATCGAACTGGTGGGCCTCAAGGATTTCACCCGGGCCTATCCCCATCAGCTCTCCGGCGGCATGGCGCAACGGGTGGCCATTGCCCGTGGGCTGGTGGCCAGCCCGCGGATCCTGCTGCTGGACGAACCCTTCGGCGCCCTCGACGCCCTGACCCGCCAACAGATGCAGGACGAACTGCTGGCGATCCGCGAGCGGGCCAAGATCACCACGGTGCTGGTGACCCACGATGTCGAGGAAGCGATTTTCCTCGCCGACCGGGTGGTGGTGATGGAACCGCGCCCGGGGCGGATCAAGCGCGTGGTCGAGGTGGCCCTGCCCCACCCGCGCCAGCGCAGCAGTTTCGACTTCCACCAACTGCGTGAGGAGCTGCTTCACGAACTGACCCGCGACGAGCTCTACCAGGCGCCTTCGCCGGTACAGATCCGCGACCTGCCCCTGACCTTCATTGCTTGCTGAACAGGAGTGACTCGATGCCGCAACGTCCCAACTTCCTGGTGATCCTGGCCGACGACCTGGGCTTCTCCGACCTCGGCGCCTTCGGCGGCGAGATCGCCACGCCGAACCTCGATGCCCTGGCCTTCAACGGCCTGCGCCTGACCGACTTCCACACCGCCCCCACCTGCTCGCCAACCCGCTCCATGCTGCTCACCGGCACCGACCACCACATTGCCGGGATCGGCACCATGGCCGAAGCCCTGACCCCCGAGCTGATCGGCAAGCCGGGCTATGAGGGTTACCTCAACGACCGCGTGGTGGCCCTGCCGGAACTGCTGCGCGAGGCCGGCTACCAGACCCTGATGAGCGGCAAATGGCACCTGGGGCTGACTGCCGAACGCGCGCCCCATGCCCGGGGCTTCGAGCGCTCGTTCTCGCTGTTGCCGGGGGCGGCCAACCACTACGGCTTCGAGCCGACCTACGACGAGCACACCCCCGGGCTGCTCAAATCCACGCCGGCGCTGTACATCGAGGACGACCGCTTCATCGATGAACTGCCAGCGGGTTTCTATTCCTCCGATGCCTTTGGCGACAAGCTCTTGCAGTACCTGAAAGAGCGCGACCAGAGCCGGCCGTTCTTCGCCTACCTGCCGTTCTCGGCGCCCCATTGGCCGCTGCAGGCTCCGGAGGAAATCGTCGCCAAGTACCGGGGCCGCTATGACGCCGGCCCCGAAGTGCTGCGCCGCGAGCGCCTGGAAAAACTCCAGGCCCTGGGCCTGGTGGACCCGCAGGTCGAGCCCCATCCGCTGATCAACCTGAACGCCGAATGGAACGCCCTCAGCGAAGAACAGCGCCAGGTGTCGGCACGGGCCATGGAGGTGTATGCGGCGATGGTCGAGCGCATGGACTGGAACATCGGCCGGGTGGTGGACTACCTGCGCCAGCAAGGCCAGCTGGACAACACCCTGATCCTGTTCATGTCCGACAACGGTGCCGAGGGCGCGCTGCTGGAAGCCTTCCCCAAGTTCGGCCCGGAGCTTTTGACCTACCTCAACCAGCACTACGACAACCGCCTGGAGAACATCGGCCGGGCCAACTCCTACGTCTGGTACGGCCCGGCCTGGGCCCAGGCGGCCACTGCGCCATCGCGGCTGTTCAAGGCCTTCACCACCCAGGGCGGAATTCGCGTGCCGGCGTTGCTGCACTACCCGCAACTGCCGCTCAAGGGGCAGATCAGCCACGGCTTCGGCACGGTGATGGACATTACTCCGACCCTGCTCGACCTGGCCGGCGTGCGCCACCCGGGCAAGCGCTGGCGCGGGCGCGATGTGGCGCCACTGCGGGGCAAGTCGTGGCTGGGCTTTCTCTCCGGCGAAACCGCCCGGGTGCATGACGAACAAACGGTAACCGGCTGGGAGCTGTTCGGCCGCCGGGCAATTCGCCAGGGCCAGTGGAAGGCGGTGTACATCCCCGGCCCCGTGGGCCCGGCGACGTGGCAGCTGTACGACCTGGGCCAGGACCCGGGGGAGATTCACGACCTGGCCCACAGCCAGCCGGAAAAACTGCGCACCCTGCTGGAAGAATGGCAGCGTTATGTGGATGAAACCGGAGTGATCCTCAGCGAATCACCGTTCCAGCCGGATTGATCTTGCAGGAGCTGGCTTGTCTATGAACCGGCCCCTGGAGGAGCCTGCTTGTGTAGGAGCTGGCTTGCCAGCGAAGGCGTCCTCCAGAACAACACAAGTCTCCAGGGCCCTTTCGCCGGCAAGCCGGCTCCTACGGGGTGCGTTTGGGTTGTCGGTGAATACACCGAGCTGCGCCAGGCGCTGGCCTCAGCCTCGGGTGATGCGGCAAGCCGGGGTATTCGGCAGTTCCTTGACCACGACGTAATGCCCAGCCCGGTTTTTCTCGACCCGCAACGGCGAAGCGGCCAAGTAGCTGCCGCGCAGGCTCTGGTCGACAAAACAGATGGCGATGCCCTGCTTCCCCTGCTCCATCACTCTGACGCTGTAGACCCAGCTTTGCTCTTCGTCCACCGCGCTGTAGGTGCCCTCGGCGCCTGCGGCCTTCTCGTAGATCCGATAGGGCGTCTGGCCCAGCGTGGTGCCGTCCGGGTAATGCCGCGGCCGCAAGGAATTGCGAAAACCGTTCACTTCCAGATGCTTCAAGATACTCAGCGCCAGTGCCTCGTCACTGCCCTGCGCCACCGAGTCGGCCAGCGACGCGCTGCCCACACTCATCAAGGCAACGGCGATCAATCGCCTTACCGCACTGCTCATACTGTCTCCCTGTCGTTGCCTCTTCGCGGATTCCGGGCGTTTCCCGGCACTGCGTGACCTTGGCTTAACGTTATCGGTCCTTGGGTATTTAACCAGAAAGACAGTCCGCCCCCTCAAGCCCGGGCGTTATGCGCCGGTTGCATCGCTTCGCGCTCCTGCCGGGTAAAGCGGTTGGCCCGGGCAAAGGTGCCGAAATCGTTGAAGCGCACGCCCATCTCGGCCATCACTTTATGCGCCACCGATGCCGTCATCTGGCGGATGTAGAACGGCTCCCTGACCACGAAATGGTGGATGCCGTGGGTGCTGCCGAAGTTGCAGCAGAAGGCCTGCAACGGCCACATCCACCAGGGGTTGAGTACCTGGGTCTGCTGGATCACGTTGCCCGGCTCGATGTCGCCGTAGTAGTGCATGTTGGAACTGACAAAGTGCAGGCAGAAGGTGCGCAGCACGTTGGGGCCGATGATCACCACCACGGCGATATCGACGTAGTGCATCAGCGACGCGGTGTCTTGCGACCACTGGATCGGGCTGCCCAGCAGGGCGGCCACGCCGTTGGCCCCATGAAAGCCCAGGAACACATACCAGGCGCCCCAATGCAGCAATGCCAGCGGCGCGTACACCGCCAGGGTACGAACGAGGATGCCCAGCTTGCGCCTGGCCCCCGGCGCCCGCAGCAGGCGGATGAAGGCCGCCATCATGTTGTCCCCCACCATCAGCAGGCGGGCGATGCCCCAGGGCTCGCCGTTGGTGATGGCGCGCTCCTCGATGTCGCTCTCGCTGCCGGACACCTTGTGATGATTCAGGTGCAGGTGGCGGCGCACCCAGGGGTTGATGGTGCTCGGCCGCGCCAGCCACACCAGCCCCAGCATCAGGTTGTGGGGCAGGCGCTGCTTGCGAAAGTACATGCTGTGGATCAGGTCGTGTTCCAGCTCGTGGGTCAGGGAGGCGAAGAACGCGTTGAGCAGCAGGCACGCCCACCAGGCCAGGTGACCCGTGACATAGAGCAGCGCTGACCCCAGCATCCCCGACAGAGCGAACGCAAGGATCCCCGCGCCCAGCGCGTCCTGGTGCCGCAGCAAGGGAAAGCGCCGGCGCAGTTCATCGCCCCGGGCCAGGACCACCTGGCGAATGTGCGCCGCCCGCTGTTGCGCGTTCATCCGCTCGGGGCTTGCAGAAATACCCTGCATGATTCCATCCTCTGGTCAGTGATGTGTGCATCCTGCCCCGAGCCCCGGCTCCGGGCGCTAGCCGTAAACGCCAACCTGTTGACCGGACGCGCCAATCGCATGACCGAAGCCACTTCCCTTGCCAGCTGGACCCGCGCCTTGCGCAAGCAACTGGACGCTCTGGACCTCGACAGCGCCGCACTATGCCGCGAAGCCGGGCTCGACCCGCAATTGATGGACGACCCCAACGCCCGCTACCCGCTGTCGGCCACCACCCGCCTGTGGCATCTCGCCGTGCAGGCCAGCGGCGACCCGGCCATCGGCCTGCGGGTGTCGCGCTTTGTCAGCCCCACCACCTTCCATGCCCTGGGCTACGCCCTGGTGGCCAGCGGCAGCCTGCGGGAAGTGTTCGAACGCATCGTGCGTTATCACCAGGTGGTCAGCGATGCCCTGGAACTGGCCCTGACCCGGGAAGCGGACCGCTACCGGTTCTTCCTCAAGGTGCCCGAAGGCGCGCCGCAACCGGCCTTCGAAGCCATCGACGCCTTTGCCGCGATCTACGTGCGCACCTGCCGCAACCGCCTGGGCCGTGACTACGCGCCGTTGGCCGTGCAATTGCGGCGCCCGGCCCCGGCGGACCCGAGCCAGTGGCACAAGGTATTCCGCTGCCCGGTGCAGTTCGCCGCCGTGGACGACTGCCTGGAGTTCGGCCTGCACGATTTCGACAGCCACCTGGACGACGCCAACCCGGAGCTGGCCGAGCACAACGAAGCGGTGCTCAAGCGCACCCTCCTGCAACTGCGGCCCCTGACCTGGGAGCGCAAGGTACGCGGGGTGATCGAAGCCCAATTGCCCGAAGGCGAACCTTCGGCGGAGCGAGTGGCCCAGGCCCTGCACCTGAGCCTGCGCAGCCTGCAACGGCACCTGGCGGATGAAGGCACGCGCTTTGACACCCTGCTCAACGAATGCCGGGAAAACCTCGCCCTGCTGCACCTGCGGGACCTGGAATGCTCCCTGAGCGAGATCAGCTACCTGCTGGGGTTTGCCGATGCCAGCAGTTTCAGCCGGGCATTCAAGCGCTGGACCGGGATGACCCCGGGGCAATTTCGCGACGGCCTGCGCTAAGCCCCAGCAGCCTTGTAGCCGCTGCTGAGCCTGCGAAGCTGCGAACGACCGCAACGCGGGCGCAAATACTGCAGACCGCTGAAGGCCTGGCGGCCTTGTCGCAGCCTCGGCAGCGGCTACAGGAGGGGGAAGCCCAGTTCGAATACCGTGGCCTGCTCATCGCTCGTGACCCGCACCTGGCCGCCATGCAGCAGCATGATCGAGTGCACGATGGCCAGCCCCAGGCCCCCGGAGTCCCCCGGCTCGGCTCGAGACGGGTCGACCCGGTAGAAACGGTCGAACAGCCGGGGCAGGTGCTCGGGGGCGATCGCCGGGCCCTGGTTGTGCACCTGCAACCAGCACCAGCCCGCTTCGTCGTGGCGCCGCAGGCGGATCAGCGACCCTGCATCGGCATGACGCACGGCATTGGCCAGAAGGTTGCCCAGGGCCCGTTGCAGCAATTGCTGGTCAGCCCGCAGCTCGCCGGAAAAACCGTTCTCCAGGCGCAACTGGCGGTCGTCGGCCAGGGCTTCGAAGTAGTCGCACAGTTGCGCCCCGACACCGGCCAGTGACAGTACCTGCAGGTCCAGCACCGCATCGGCCTGCTCGGCCCGGGCCAGGAACAGCAGGTTCTCGGCCATGCGTCCCAGGCGCTCGAACTCTTCCATGTTGGAGGCCAGCACTTCCTGGTACTCCGCCGCACTGCGCGGCTGGTTCAAGGCCAGGCCATTGCTGCCCAGGAGGTTGTGCAACGGCGTGCGGATCTCGTGGGCCAGGTCGGCGGAAAATTGCGACAGGCGCTCAAAACTCTCTTCCAGCCGCGCCAGCATGGCGTTCAGGGCCTGCACCGGCTCGTGGAATTCCGCCGGGATGCCGTTGGTGTGCAGGCGCCGGTCGAGGCTGCGCAGGTCGATCTGGCGGGCCGCTTCGCTGAGCTGGCGCAAGGGCTGCAAGCCCCGGCGCAACAGCAGCAGGCCCAGGGCGAAGGCCAGCAAGGCCCCCAGCCCCACCGCCAGGTACAGGCGCAGGCGGTAACTGGCGAGCATCTGCTCGCGCTCGCTGAGAACCTTGCCGGCGACCACGGTCAGGGCTTCGCCCTTGGGCCCCCGGGCCTGGCCCGCCAGCAGCGCCACCGGCACATCGTCCGGCCCCGGCCAGAGGCGGACATCGGTGCGTTGCGGCGCCTGTTGCAGCGCAATGGGGTCGAGCGCGGGCAGGGGCTGCCGGCGCGGGTTGATGTCGATCACCGTCGAGCCATCGGCCCGCAGCACCAGCAGCAGGCTTTCCTGGTTGCCCAGCATGTTCTGGTACAGCCGGGGCCGGGCTTGCAGGGCATCCAGGCTGTCGCTGTCCTGCAGCAGGGCCCGCACCTGTTCCAGGCGGCCGAGCAGGGCCAGGTCGTCGCGGTAGGCGATTTCCCCGGCCAGGGAACGGTAGAGGAACACCCCGATCACGCTGAGCACCAGGGCGCAGACCGCGGCAAAGGCCAGGGCCAGCCGCCAGGCGATGGAACTAGAGCGCTTCATCCGGGGCTTCCAGCTGGTAGCCGACGCCACGCACGGTGTGGATCAGCTTGGGCATGTAGGGGTCGTCGACCTTGGCCCGCAACCTTCGTACCGCTACTTCCACCATGTTGGTGTCGCTGTCGAAGTTCAGGTTCCACACCTGGGAGGCGATGAGGGTCCGCGACAGCACTTCGCCCTGGCGGCTGGCCAGCAGGTGCAGCAGGGCGAACTCCTTGTTGGTCAGGGCGATGCGCTGGCCGCCACGGCTGACGCGACGGCGCAGCACGTCGATCTCCAGGTCGGCGATGCTGAAGGACTCGGCCTCGCGCAGCGGTCCGCGGCGCAGCAGGGTGCGCACCCGGGCCAATAGCTCGGCAAAGGCGAAGGGCTTGAGCAGGTAGTCGTCGGCGCCCAGTTCCAGGCCGCGGACCCGATCTTCGATAGCGTCGCGGGCGGTGAGGAACAGCACCGGGGTGGCACCGCGCTGGCGCACCAGTTGCAGCAACTGCCAGCCGTTGAGGCCGGGGAGCATGACGTCGAGGATGATCAGGTCGTACTCCTGCTGCTCGATGAAATAGCGCCCGTCCAGGCCGTTCAGGGCCACGTCCACGGCAAAGCCGGATTCTCCCAGGCCCTTGGCAAGGAAATGGGCGGTCTTGGCTTCGTCTTCAACTACCAGCAAACGCATGGCGCACCTCGGAAATGATCGGCACAGGCTAGGCGCCCGACGCGCGCTTGCCCATTACAAACTTGTAATCAAGACGACGGAGTTCTGACGGAGTGCGCTGGCTAAGGTGGCCACCGGTCTTTATGGAGCTCGTTCGATGATCTGCAAACCTCTTGTCCTGGGCCTCGGCCTGAGCCTCGCCGGCACGGCCCTGGCGGCGCTCGAACTGCCGCGCCATGCCGAACTGGACCTGGCCGCCGCCCGCCAGTTGGCCGATGCCAGCCTGGCCCAGTGCACCGCGGCGGTATCGGTGCTGGACCGTGGCGGCAACCTGCTGGTGGCGATGCGCGGCGATGGGGTGGGCCCGCACAACGGCCCGGCCAGCCAGCGCAAGGCCTACACCGCGCTGTCGACCAAGACTTCGAGCCGGCTGTTCGCCGAACGGGCGCGCAACAACCCCGAGGCGGCCAATCTCAATACCTTGCCGGAGCTGTTGTTGCTCGGTGGCGGCCTTGCGTTGTTTGCCGGCAAGCAGTTGGTGGGGGCCATCGGGATTGCCGGGGCCGGTGGCGCAGCGCAGGACGAGGCATGTGCGCTCCAGGCCGCGCAGCGGGTGGGGTTGGCTACCGAGGCCGGGCGTGAGTGATCGTGAAAACCTGCGCCCGCGTTGCGGTCGTTCGCAGCCTCGCGGGCTCGGCAGCGGCTACAGGTTCTGTTGTTTGTTCAATCGAGGAAGGAGTGGGGCATGAATGTTTTGCGTAATAGTCTGGCGGCCATCGGCCTGTGTGGTTTGTCGAGCCTGGCCCTGGCGGCAGGCAATCCGATGAGCGTGCACGTGCTGAACCTGGAGAACGGCCTGCCATCGCCGGGGGTCAAGGTGACCCTGGAGCAGCAGGTGGGCCAGGACTGGAAGCCCTTGTCCGAAGGGGTGACCAATGAGCAGGGGCGGATTGCCGAGCTGTTTCCGGCGGGCCGGGCGCTGACGGCCGGCGAGTATCGGGTGGTGTTCAAGACCGGCGAGTACTTCAGGCAAGCCAAGCGCGAGACCTTCTTTCCGGAGATCCCGGTGATCTTCGAGGTCAGGCAGACCGAGCAGCATTACCACATTCCGTTGTTGCTCAGCCCTTATGGGTTCTCGACCTATCGTGGCTCGTAGGAACCGGCTGCCGGCGAAGGCGATCTCGCGGGCCCCTTCGCTGGCAAGCCAGCTCCTACGGGAGGCAGGGACAACGCGGGGGTTTCTGTAGGAGCCGGCTTGCCGGCGAAGGCGATCTTGCGGGCCTCTTCGCTGGCAAGCCAGCTCCTACGGGAGGCAGGAACAACGCGGGGGTTTCTGTAGGAGCCGGCTTGCCGGCGAAGGCGATCTTGCGGGGGCTTCTATGGCGAGGTCAGGGCGCGCAGGCGCTCGGTGTCGAGGATTTCAATCTCGCCATAGCTCAGGCGCAGGATGCCCTGGTGCTGCAGCTCCTTGAGGATCTGGTTGGTGGTCTGGCGCGACAGCGAGAGCATCAGCGCCAGTTGTTCCTGGGGCAGTTGCAGCACGCGGCGGGCCTGGGCCACTTCACCGTAGCCGGCGGCCATCGCCAGCAGGCGGCTGGCCACCCGCGCCGGGGCCGGCATCAGGCTCAACTGCTCCAGGTTGATAAAGGCCAGGCGCAGTTTGTGGCTCATCAGCAGGGCGAACTGGCGCCAGTATTGCGGCTGCTGCTCCAGTAGTTGCAGCAGGTTCGCCTGCGGCACCTGGAGCAGGGTGCAGGCGCCCTCGGCGTAGGCATCGTGGGTACGGGGCTGGCCGTCGAACAGGCAGATCTCGCCGAACCAGTGGGGCGCTTCCATCAGGCTCAGCAAGGCCTCCTTGCCCTGCTCGCTGACCGCGCCCACCCGCACCGTGCCCTCCAGCACCGCGTACAGCCCGCAGGGCGGATCGCCGCGCCGGAACAGGCACTGCCCCGCCGTCAGCCGGCGCAGGCGCGCACTGTCGAGCAAACTATTCTGTAAGGAAGCCGGCAGGTGGCTGAACCACTGGCCGGTCATCAGGCATTCACGCCACTGGTGCAGGTCCATGAACAGGTCTTTCCCTCAGGGCATCGCAATGATTGTCGCCTAGCTGACAGAGCCGAGCACCGCCGCCGGGCATGATCGAGCCACCCTAACGGAGGAACAACAATGAAAAGCCTCGTTGATCATCTCAGTCAATACGCCGCCTACCACCGCGACCCGCGCAATATCGCCAGCCACTTTATCGGCATTCCGATGATCGTGGTGGCGGTGGCCGTGCTGTTGTCGCGTCCCGCCTGGAGCATGGCCGGGCTGTCGTGGTCGCCGGCGTTGCTGCTGGCCCTGGCCGCGTCAGTGTTCTACCTGCGCCTGGAAGTGCGCCTGGGGGTGCTGATGACGGTGCTGATGGCGCTATCGGTGTGGGCCGGCCAGGTGCTGGCGGCGCAAAGTACCGGGCTCTGGCTGAGCAGCGGCCTGGGCCTGTTCGTGACCGGTTGGGTGATCCAGTTCATCGGCCATTACTACGAGGGCCGCAAGCCGGCCTTCGTCGACGACCTTTCGGGGCTGATTGTCGGCCCGCTGTTCGTGGTGGCCGAACTGGCCTTCCTGCTGGGCCTGCGCCATGACCTGAAGCAGGCCATCGAGCAGCGTTCCGGGCCGGTGGCCCTGCGGCACAAGAAAGCCATGGTCTGAAGCCCGGGAACGCTTCGGGAATATTGGGCCGGCCCCCGCAGGAGCCGGCTTGCCGGCGAAGAGGCCTTCGAGCCAGGTGCAAACCTGAAGGACGCTTTCGCTGGCAAGCCAGCTCCTACAGCGGGCGTGATGTCGGCGGGGTCAGAGGCTGGCGTGTTTCTGCCAGACCTTGGGCTTGAAGAACAGGGTTTCGCCACGGGCCAGGCCGATCAGGCTGTCGTGGTCCTTCACCACTTCGGCCTCGATCAGTTCGCTCTGCCCTTCCACCTTCAGGGTCACCCGGGTGGTGGCCCCCAGCGGACGGATATCCCGCACTTCGGCGGCGTGGTGGTCTTCCAGTTCGGAGCGCGACAGCGACACTTCGTGAGGCCGGAACAGCACGTGGTTGTCCTCCCCCAGGTGCAGGCGGTTGGAGTCGCCGAGGAAGTGGTAGACGAAGTCGCTGGCCGGGTTCTCGTAGACCTCGCCCGGGGAACCGATCTGCTCGATCACGCCCTTGTTCATCACCACGATGCGGTCGGCCACTTCCATGGCTTCTTCCTGGTCGTGGGTAACGAATACCGAAGTCAGGTTGATGTCTTCGTGCAGCCGCGCCAGCCAGCGCCGCAGCTCCTTGCGCACCTTGGCGTCGAGGGCGCCGAAGGGTTCGTCCAGCAGCAGCACCTTGGGCTCCACCGCCAGGGCGCGGGCCAGGGCGATACGCTGGCGCTGGCCGCCGGAGAGCTGTTCCGGGTAACGGTCGGAGAGCCAGTCCAGCTGCACCATGTTCAGCAGCTCGTGGACCTTCTCGGCGATCTTGCTCTCGCTGGGGCGCTGGTTCTTCGGCTTCATGCGCAGGCCGAAGGCAACGTTGTCGAACACGCTCATGTGGCGGAACAGGGCGTAGTGCTGGAACACGAAACCGACGTTGCGATCACGCACGTCGTGGCCCGAGACATCCTCGCCGTGGAACACGATGCTGCCTTGGTCCGGGGTTTCCAGCCCGGCGATGATCCGCAGCAGAGTGGTCTTGCCGCAGCCGGACGGGCCCAGCAGGGCCACCAGCTCGCCGCTCTGGATGTCCAGGTTGATGCTGTTCAGGGCCTTGAAGGCGTTGAAGTTCTTGCTGACGTTACGGACTTCGATCGACATGACTTATTCCTCCGCGGCGCTGGCGCGCAGGCGGTTGATTCGGGATTCGCTCCACTGCTTGAGCAGCAGGATGAACAACGCAAGGATCAGCAACAGGCTGGCGACGGCAAAGGCGGCGACGTGGTTGTACTCGTTGTAGAGGATTTCCACGTGCAGCGGCAGGGTGTTGGTGACCCCGCGAATGTGCCCGGAAACCACCGACACCGCGCCGAACTCACCCATGGCCCGGGCGGTACACAGCACCACGCCGTAGATCAGGCCCCATTTGATGTTGGGCACGGTGACGTGCCAGAACATCTGCCAGCCATTGGCCCCCAGCAACCTGGCGGCCTCCTCTTCCTGGGTGCCCTGCTCCTGCATCAGCGGGATCAGTTCCCGGGCAACGAAGGGCACGGTGACGAAGATGGTGGCCAGGACAATGCCCGGCAAGGCGAAGACGATCTGGATGTCGTGGTCCGAAAGCCACGGGCCGAACAGGCCCTGGGCGCCGAACATCAGCACATAGACCAGGCCGGCGATCACCGGCGACACCGAGAACGGCAGGTCGATCAGGGTCACCAGGATGCTCTTGCCGCGGAACGAGTACTTGCTCACGCACCAGGCAGCGCTGACCCCGAACACCAGGTTCAGGGGCACCGAGATCAGCACCGCGATCACCGTGAGTTTCAGCGCCGACAGGGCGTCGGGCTCGAAGATCGCATCGAAGAACGCCCCCAGGCCGAGCTTCAGGCCCTGGGACACCACGATGAACAGCGGCAGCAGCAGGAACAGGGCGAAGATCAGCCAGCCGAGGCCGATCAGCAGGCGCCGCGAGGTGGCGCTGCCACGGCGGGCGGCGTTGGCGGAGGACGCGGCGGAAATGGACGATTGGGACATGGTCGCGCCTCCTTAAGGTCGTTCGATGCGCCGCTGCAGCAGGTTGATCAGCAGCAGCAGAATGAAGGAAACCACCAGCATCAGCACGCCGATGGAAGTGGCGCCGGTGTAATCGTACTGGTCGAGCTTGACCATGATCAGCAGGGGCAGGATCTCGGTCTTCATCGGCATGTTGCCGGCGATGAAGATCACCGAGCCGTACTCGCCCACGCCCCGGGCAAAGGCCAGGGCAAAACCGGTGAGCCAGGCCGGCAGCAGGGCCGGTACCAGGATATGGCGGAACACCTGCCACGGCTTGGCACCCAGGCAGGCGGCGGCTTCTTCCACTTCACGGGGGATGTCCGCCAGCACCGGCTGCACCGTGCGCACCACGAATGGCAGGGTGACGAAGGTCAGTGCCAGGGTGATGCCCAGGGGGGTGTAGGCGATCTTGAAACCCAGGTCGGTGGCGAACTGCCCCACCAGGCCGGTGGGCGCGTAGAGCGCAGTCAGGGCAATGCCCGCCACGGCGGTGGGCAGGGCGAATGGCAGGTCGATCATGGCATCGATGATCTTGCGCCCGGGGAAGCTGTAGCGCACCAGGACCCAGGCCAGCAGGGTGCCGATGACGCCGTTGATGATGGCCGCATACAACGCGGTACCGAAGCTCAGCTTGAGCGCGGCGAGCACCCGTGGCGCCGAAATGATCGCCCAGAACTGTTCCCAGGTAAGTTGCGCGGCATGCACGAACATCGCCGCCAGGGGGATGAGCACAATCAGGCTGAGGTACACCAAGGTGTAGCCCAGCGTCAGCCCGAAGCCGGGTATGACGGGGGAGATACGACGCGACATAAGAGTCCTTGGTTAACGGAACGGATACGCAAAACCCGCAACTCAATGCGGGCTCTGCCTGGTAGGAGCCGGCTTGCCGGCCAAAGGGCCCGCAAGTCGTGCTTTGCCCTCAGGGGCGCCTTCGCTGGCAAGCCAGCCCCTACAACAGGGTTATTGCGCCGTGTAGATCTGGTCGAACACACCACCGTCATTGAAGAATTTCGGTTGGGCAGTTTTCCAGCCGCCGAAGTCCTTGTCGATAGTTACCAGGTCCAGTTTCGGGAACTGCTGGGCATATTTGGCGGCGATGTCCTTGTCCCGTGGGCGGTAGAAGTTCTTCGCGGCAATTTCCTGGCCGGCCGGGCTGTACAGGTGCTTGAGGTAGGCCTCGGCGATCTGGGTGTTGCCTTTCTTCTCGGCGTTCTTGTCCACCACCGCCACCGGTGGCTCGGCGAGGATCGACAGCGAAGGCACGACGATATCGAACTTGTCGGCGCCGCCGTCTTCCTTGAGGGCCAGGAAAGCTTCGTTTTCCCAGGCCAGTAGCACGTCGCCCTGACCGTTGTTGACGAAGGTGATGGTCGAGCCGCGGGCCCCGGTGTCCAGCACAGGCACGTGCTTGAACAGCTCCTTCACATATTCCTGAGCCTTGGCTTCGCTGCCACCGGCTTTCAGGCCATAGGCCCAGGCGGCGAGGAAGTTCCAGCGTGCACCACCGGACGTTTTCGGGTTCGGGGTGATCACCGAGACGTCTTTCTTGATCAGGTCGCCCCAATCCTTGATGCCCTTGGGGTTGCCCTTGCGCACCAGGAACACGATGGTCGAGGTGTAGGGCGTGCTGGCGTCGGGCAGGCGCTTCTGCCAGTCCGCCGGCAGGGTCTTGCCGAGCTTGGCGATTTCGTCGATGTCACCGGCCAGGGCCAGGGTCACCACGTCGGCCCGCAGGCCGTCGATCACCGCCCGGCCCTGCTTGCCGGAGCCACCGTGGGATTGCTGGATCTTCACGTTGTCGCCCGGGTGGTCCTTCTTCCAGAAGTTCACGAACTCGGCGTTGTAATCCTGGTACAGCTCACGGGTCGGGTCATAGGACACATTGAGCAGCTCATAGTCCTTGGCAACAGCGGAACCGGCGAAAACGGCGCTGGCGAGGGCGGCCAGGGCATAACGGCGAATCGACGACATGGTGAAGCTCCTGAAATTTTTTAAGGTGCTGGCATTTTTCTTATGGCGATTTCAGCCCGCATTCGAAAAGGAACGCTGGGATTCGTGCAGGGGGTCATGGATGACGCCCTCCGGTTGACCAGTCGGGCCTCTCGTTCGCGAGAGGGTGACGCGGTGTTCAGCGAGGTACTTTCAACTCGGTTTGTGGCCGGGCTGCTGCAGACGGAATTTTTCCTTGCGTTCGATCTGCACGACCTGGGCGTTGTGCACGGTGATTTCCACCGCACCGAAGCGCAGGTCGCGCAGTGCGCTTTGAATTTCCCGCAAGATGGTTGCTTCGTCCTGGCCGTCAACGCTACGTAGAGATGCGCTCATGGTGTTGCTCCTGAGTGGGATGTGCCTGGCAGTGGCGGCACTGCTTGCGGCGTGGGAGCAATACTAGATAGGGCCGGATATTCTTAAAAATACTATTTAAGAATGTTTATATAACCAGAAGAAATTATTCGAGCTGACAGCAGCTTAGCCCCAACCCTGTAGCCGCTGCCGAGCATCAGCGAGGCTGCGCAAAGGCCCCCAGGGCCTTGCCTGGCGCCCTTGCGCCAAACCTCAACACCGCGCCTGCCACGTCGGTATGCCGCCCAAACCGTTCGCAGCCTGCGCCAGCGGCTACAGGGATCAACGGATCTGCGGGGCGTTGCTCCAGACCAGTTGCGCCGCCGGCATCGGCCGGCCGAACCAGTAGCCCTGGCCCAGGTCGCAGGCGTGTTCCAGAAGAAAACGCGCCTGTTCCACCTGCTCGATACCCTCGGCATGCACCTGCATGCCCATGCTCTGGGCCAGGGCAATGATTACCCGGGATATCGCTGCATCGTCCTCGTCGAACGGCAGGCCGGCGACAAAACCCTGGTCGATCTTGAGCTTCTGCACCGGCAGGCGCTTGAGCCGCAGCAGGGAGGAGTAGCCCGTGCCGAAGTCGTCGATGGCCAGGCGAATGCCCAGCTCGCGCAAACGGTGCATTTGCTCCAGGGCCACTTCGGGGTCATCCATCACCGCGCTTTCGGTGACTTCCAGCTCCAGGTAGGCCGGGTCCAGCCCGGTCTCGTGCAGCACCTGGGCCACCTGCTGGTACAGCTCGCTGCGGGCGAACAGGCGGGTCGAGACATTCACCGCGATAAACGACAGCACCACGCCATCGGCCTGCCACTGGCACATCTGCCGGCAAGCCTGCTGCATGACCCAGGCATCGATCTCGGCAATCATCCCGGTGCGCTCGGCAATCGGTATGAACTCCGCCGGCGACACCAGCCCGCGCTCGGGATGCTCCCAGCGCACCAGGGCCTCGACGCCTACCAGGCGGCTGGTCTTGAGGTCGTGCACCGGCTGGTAATAGACCCGCAGTTCCTGCTGGTCCAGGGCGCGGCGCAGCTCGAAGGCGATTTCCACCCGCTGCTGGGCATGGGCGGTGAGCTCCTCGGTGTACAGGGCGTAACCGTTGCGCCCGGCGCTTTTGGCCTTGAACAGCGCCGCATCGGCGTTGCGCAGCAGTTGGCTGGCGCTCAGCGCGTCGCTGGGAAACAGGCTGATACCGATACTGGCGTTGATCACCACCTGCTGCTCGCCGAGCTGGAAGGGCTCCTTGAGGCCGTCGATGATGCGCTGGGCCAGGGCCGCCGCCTGCACCAGCTGCGGGCAGCTTTCGGCCAGCACCGCGAACTCGTCGCCGCCCAGGCGCGCCAGGGTGATGCCCGGGCCGAACATCCCGCCCAGGCGCTCGGCCACCGCCTTGAGCAGCTGGTCGCCGACGTTGTGCCCCAGGCTGTCGTTGATCATCTTGAAGTGGTCCAGATCGATCATCAGCATGGCGCAGCCGCGCTTGTGGATCTGCGCCGAAGCCAGGGCCTGTTCGGCACGGTCGGTGAACAGCAGGCGGTTGGGCAGGTCGGTCAGCGGATCGTGATGGGCCAGGTGAGCCAGCTCGTGCTCGGAATCCTTGATCGCGCTGATGTCGGAAAATACCGCAACGTAATGAGTCAGCTCGCCCTGCTCATCGCGGATCGCGCGGATGGTCTGCCATTGCGGGTAGATCTCGCCGCTCTTGCGCCGATTCCAGATTTCACCGCTCCACTCATCGGTCTTCTGCAACGAGTCGAACATCGATTGATAGAACTGCGCCGAATGATGCCCGGACTTGAACAGGCTCGGCTGGCGGCCCAGCACCTCTTCGCGCTGGTAGCCGGTGATTTCGATGAAGGCGCGGTTGACGTGGACGATCTGCCCCTGGGTATCGCTCACCAGCACCCCTTCGCGGGTGCAGTCGAACACCGCCGCCGCCTGGCGCAGGCGCTCGCGGTCCTTCTGCTGGTGGCGCAGCCAGCGATCGGCCCCCAACACCCGCAGCAGACGGGCCCGGGCGAAGAAGATCAGCACCGCGCTGACCACCGCCCAGGCATAGCCGCCAACCAGTTGCCAATGGGCCCGATCGGAAAACTCATCGAAGAAACTGCTCAATAAGTAACCACTGAACTGCAACCAGACCAGCGACAACAGCAGATAGAGCAGCGCGGCACGCAAACCATTGCGATAAGAAACCGACATAAGTCCGTCTATTTCCACACGAAAAGTTTGGGATTATAGAGGAAGAAACATTCCGCCACTCTTATCTGAAAGGGCGACTGGTTTTCTCAGTGGGCTTAGTGATAATGCCTGGGCTGTTTTTTTCTTTATCGAGGGCCTTATCGCCTATGTGGTACGAAGGTTTACTTGGCTTGTCCGCCTGGCAACTGGTGGCAGTCACCCTGTTGATGACCCACGTGACCATTGTCGCGGTCACGGTCTATCTGCATCGCTATTCCGCGCACCGTTCCCTGGAACTCAATGCCGGCCTGAAACATTTCTTCCGCTTCTGGCTGTGGCTGACCACGGCGCAGAACACCCGCGAGTGGACCGCCATCCACCGCAAGCACCACGCCAAGTGCGAAACCGCCGACGACCCCCACAGCCCGGTGGTCAAGGGCCTGTCCACTGTGCTGCGCAAGGGCGCCGAGCTGTATCGCGAAGAGGCGAAGAACCCGGAGACCCTGCGCATCTACGGCAAGAACTGCCCGGAAGACTGGATCGAACGCAACCTCTACAGCCGCTACAAGCTGGGCGGCGTGGCGCTGATGGCAGCCATCGACCTGCTGCTGTTCGGCACCATCGGCATCACCATCTGGGCCATCCAGATGATGTGGATTCCGTTCTGGGCCGCCGGGGTCATCAATGGCCTGGGGCATGCGGTGGGCTACCGCAACTTCGAATGCCGCGACGCCGCCACCAACCTGGTGCCCTGGGGCATCATCGTCGGCGGCGAAGAGCTGCACAACAACCACCACACCTACCCCAACTCGGCCAAGCTCTCGGTGAAGAAGTGGGAGTTCGACCTGGGCTGGGCCTGGATCAAGGTCTTCAGCTTCCTGCGTCTGGCCAGGGTCCAGCGCGTGGCGCCTATCGCCCACCGGGTCGAAGGCAAGGGCCACCTGGACATGGACACCGCCATGGCCATCCTCAACAACCGGTTCCAGATCATGGCCCAGTACCGCAAGCTGGTGATCGGCCCGCTGGTGAAACAGGAACTGGCCAAGGTCGATCATTCGGTGCGCCACCAGTTCCACCGCGCCAAGCGCCTGCTGTCCCGGGAAACCAGCCTGCTGGAAGACCGCCACCACCTGCGCATCCAGAGCATGCTGGAGCACAGCCAGGCCTTGAAGGTGATCTACGAGAAGCGTCTGGCCCTGCAGCAGATCTGGGTCAAGACCAGCTCCAACGGCCACGACATGCTCGCGGCCATCAAGGATTGGGTACACGAGGCCGAGGCCAGCGGCATTCAGTCCCTGCGTGATTTCGCCCATCAGCTCAAGACCTATTCCCTGCGTCCCACCACCGCCTGACCCCAGCCCCTCGCCACTCCCGTGGCGAGGGGCTGCCCTTCTGAAATCAAGCCTTGCAGGCCCCTCTCGACCGTCTGGCGGGCGCTCGCGCTATCGCTGTAGCGGCCGGGAACTTAGCGCCCGATCCCCTATCTCAAACAACACTTCGCCACCCAGGCGGGCTTGGTTGTAGCCGCTGCCTAACGGCGCGCGGCACGCCCTTTGAGATCTGTGCCGATGGTCAACAAGAACCCACACACTCCCTCTGCGCTTCCACAGTGGCCCGAAGCCGCGCAAACCCTGATGGCCCTGATGCATGCACAGGGCGAAGTGGCCCGCCTGACCGAACGCGAGCAGCTGTTCAGCTCGCTGCTGGTCAGTGTCAACGCGGTGCTCTGGGCCTTCGACTGGGACAGCCGCCAGGTGCTGTACGTCAGCCCGGCCTATGAACGGATCTTCGGTCGCCCCGCAGGCCTGCTCCTGGCGGACTGCAATCAATGGCGCGACAGCATCTACCCCGATGACCTGGAGTACGCCGAGCGCAGCCTGGCCCAGGTCCTGGAAAAGGGCGCGGTGGAAGATCGCGAATACCGCATCATCGATGCCCAGGGCCAGGTGCGCTGGCTCAGCGACAAATGCTTCATCAACCGCAATGCCGAGCCCGGGCAACGCCTGATCGTGGTCGGCATCGCCGAAGACATCACCGAAAAGAAGCAGCTGGAAACCGAGTTGCAACGCCTGGCCACCACCGACGTGCTGACCCAGAGCAGCAACCGTCGGCACTTCTTCGAATGCGCCAACCGCGAGTTCGAGCAGGCGCGCCTGCAAGGCTCGTCCCTGGCCTTCCTGCTGCTGGATATCGATGACTTCAAAGTGATCAACGACACCTACGGCCACCCCGAAGGCGACATCGTCCTGCAGCGCATCGCCGAAAGCGGGCGCGCGGCCCTGCGTCGCGGCGACCTGTTCGGGCGGATCGGTGGCGAGGAGTTCGCCGCGGTTTTTCCCGGCTGCACCGCGGACATGGCCCGCCAGGTGGCCGAGCGCCTGCAACGGGAGATCCAGCGCCAGAATTTCAGCCACCAGGGCCAGACGTTCACCATCACCGTGAGCCAGGGCCTGACCGGCCTGCTGGCGGAAGACGAAAGCCTGGACAACCTGTTCGCCCGCGCCGACAGCGCCATGTACGAAGCCAAGCGCCAGGGCAAGAACCGCATCATCACCGGATAAACCCGCGATCACTCGCCCGTAGGAGCTGGCTGGCCCGCGAAGGCGCCCGCAAGGCTTGCACAAGACTCGAAGGCCTCTTCGCCGGCAAGCCGGCTCCTACAGTGGTTCAGCCCTTGCGCAGGCGGGTCAGTTCCGGCAGCCCGACCTTCAGCAGCCGCGCGGTCTTGCAGCGCGCGATCTCTTCCACCCCTTCGTGCTCGGTCAGCCGCGCCAGCTGCGCCGCCAGGTTCATCACCAGCGCCTCGCGGGAATACACCCCACCGCCCAACTGGTAGATCGAGGCAATCAGCTCCCGCAGTTCAAGGGGCATGCGCCAGCGGGTCCGCAGCGCCGAGCCGTAGGCCGCGCCAAAGCGCTCCAGGGCATCGCCGATTTCTTCCTGGTCGTCCAGCTCGCCGCCGGCCTGTTTCCACTCCTGCAGGCAACGCAGCAGCGCCAGGTCGCCCAGGCGATGCAGTAGCCCGGCGCAGTAGCAGCGCTCCTGGTCCAGGTCCAGCAGGCGCGCCAGGGTCCGGCCGTATTCCGCGGTATGCAGGGACAGCTCCCAATAGCGCTCGGCATAGTCGGCCAGGGCCGGATCGCTCAGGCGCGCGCTGCGCTTGAGGGTCAGGCCGAGGATCAGGTTCATGCTCTGTCCGGTGCCCAGCCGATGCAGGGCCTGGGACAGGGTCTGCACGCCGTCGCCATGGTGCTGCGCGGCGCTGTTGGCTGCAGCGATCAGCACCGCGGTGACCTGGGGATCGGTGCGGATCTCTTCCTCCAGCACCTTGAGGTCCAGGCCTTCGGGGTTGAGGCTGCGCTTGACCGCCAATTGCACATCGGTGAGCAGCGGCGCGCCGTCGGCCACATCGCGCCGGCGTTCGAGAAAGGGCCACAGGGTCATGCCCGGCGCCAGGGCCGGCACCTCGCAGGAGACTTCCTGGCCGGCGTCCAGCAGCAGGCCCTGCAGGCGCTGGGTCAGCCCCTCCATGTTCAGGGGCTTGGTCAGGTAGGCAGTGGGCGCCAGGGGCAAGGCCTCGCGCACGCTGGCGCTGTCGCTGCGCACGCTCAGCAGGATGAACGGCTGCACCGGATTGCGCTTGCGCTGGCGCACCGCGCGCAGCAGCGACAGGCCATCGATGCCCGGCAGCTCCCAATCGGCAATGATCAGGTCATAGGGTTTGGCGCTCAGCAGGTCCATGGCCTCCTGACCGTCGGCACACAAGTCCAGACGCGCATCACAGCGCACGTTCAACAGCACTTGCTTGAGCAAATCACGAGACCAGGGATCAGCCTCGGCAATCAGCACGCGAGGTACAGCGGGTAAATCAACAGCGGTCATGCAGCACGCTCCCTAGGCAATCCCTTGCACCTTAGTCAATGCGCGGGCTTCCATACAACGCAAATCCCCCTGGAGCCGCCTGAGGGCGAAAAAAAACCCGCCGAAGCGGGTTTTTCTGTCGATCAGGTCACAGCGTCATCAGAGTTCAGCGAAGCACTCTTCGATGATGGCCAGGCCTTTGTCCAGCTGGGCATCCGGCGAGGTCAGCGGCACCAGAACCCGCAGAACGTTGCCGTAGGTGCCGCAGGACAGCAGGATCAGCCCCTTGTCGCGAGCCTTGGCCACGACCTGGGCCACGGCAGCGGCGTTCGGCTTGTGGCTGTCGCCATTCTCGAACAGTTCCACCGCGATCATCGCGCCCAGGGCACGCACTTCACCGATCACCGGGTACTTGGCCTGGATGGCCTTGAGGCCGGTCACCAGGCGCTCGCCAACAGCCTTGCAGCGATCCAGCAGGTGCTCTTCCTCGAACACTTCCATCACCGCCAGGGCCGCCGCACAGGCGATCGGGCTACCGGCGTAGGTGCCGCCCAGGCCGCCTGGAGCGATGGCGTCCATGTACTCGGCCTTGCCGCAGACACCGGCCAGCGGGAAGCCGCCGGCGATGGACTTGGCGAAGGTGGTCAGGTCGGCGGTAACGCCCATCTGTTCCATGGCGAAGAAGGTGCCGGTACGGCCAGCGCCGGTCTGCACTTCGTCAGCGATCAGCAGGATGCCGTGCTGGTCGCACAGGGCGCGCAGGCGCTTCATGAACTCTTTGGGCGCGACGTAGAAGCCGCCTTCGCCCTGCACCGGCTCGATGATGATCGCGGCGATATCACGAGGCTCGGCGTCGTTCTTGAAGATGCGTTCGATGCTGGCGATGGAGTCGTCGATGCTCACGCCGTGCAGTTCATTCGGGTACAGCGCGCGGAAGATGCCGCCTGGCATCAGGCCCATGCCGGCCGAGTACGGCACGACCTTGCCGGTCAGGCCCAGGGTCATCATGGTGCGGCCGTGGTAGGCGCCGGTGAAGGCGATCACGCCGGCGCGGCCAGTGGCGGCACGGGCGATCTTCACGGCGTTCTCTACAGCTTCGGAACCGGTGGTCACCAGCAGGGTTTTCTTGGCGAAATCACCTGGCACCTTGGCGTTGATTTTCTCGCACAGCTCCACGTAAGGCTCGTAGGCCAGGACCTGGAAGCAGGTGTGGGTCAGCTTGTTCAGTTGCTCGGTCACCGCGGCGATGATCTTCGGGTGCACGTGACCGGTGTTCAGTACCGCGATACCGCCGGCGAAGTCGATGAACTCGCGGCCTTCAACGTCGGTGACGGTGGCGTTCTTCGCGCTGTCGGCGAAGATCGGGTGAATCTGGCCAACACCGCGCGGTACAGCGGCTTCACGGCGTTTCATCAAAGATGCGTTGGTCTTGCTCATAGTGTCCTCATTCACCGCTGCGGCAGCGGTGTGATTCAAGGGTTGCGGGGCGGGGAAGCGCCTGCGACAGCATGCGATGATCGACTGTCGGAGCGGTCCCGGGCCACCTTGAAAAGTGCGTTTTTTAAAGCTGCGCAGGGGGACAGCGCTCTCGTGCCCCCGGCGCTTGAAACCGGATCAGATACCCAGGCAGAGGTATTTGATTTCCAGGTAATCCTCGATCCCGTACTTGGAACCTTCACGGCCCAGGCCCGAGGCCTTGATGCCGCCGAACGGCGCCACTTCGTTGGAGATCAGGCCGGTGTTGACCCCGACCATGCCGTATTCCAGGGCCTCGGCCACACGGAACACACGGCCCAGGTCACGGGCATAGAAGTACGAGGCCAGGCCGAACTCGGTGTCGTTGGACATGGCGATGACTTCGGCTTCGTCTTTGAAGCGGAACAGCGGCGCCAGTGGGCCAAAGGTTTCTTCCTTGGCCACGGCTGCATCCTTGGGCACGTTGACCAGGATGGTCGGCTCGAAGAAGTTGCCTTCCATGGACTTGCCGCCGGCCAGCAGGGTCGCGCCTTTTTTCAGGGCGTCGGCGATGTGTTCCTGGACCTTGGCCACGGCTTTTTCGTCGATCAGCGGGCCAGTGGTGGTGCCTTCTTCCAGGCCGTTGCCGATCTTCAGCTTGGCCACTGCTGCCTTCAATTTCTCGGCGAAGGCGTCGTAGACCGAATCCTGGATGTACAGGCGGTTGGCGCAGACGCAGGTCTGGCCGTTGTTGCGGTACTTGGAGATGATCGCGCCTTCGACGGCCTTATCCAGGTCCGCGTCGTCGAACACGATGAACGGCGCGTTGCCGCCCAGCTCCAGGGAGACTTTCTTGATGTCCTTGGCGCATTCGGCCATCAGCTGGCGACCGATCTCGGTGGAGCCGGTGAACGACAGCTTGCGCACGATCGGGTTGCTGGTGAGCTCGCCGCCGATGTCGCCGGCGCTGCCGGTGACCACGCTCAGCACGCCTTTCGGGATGCCGGCACGGTGCGCCAGTTCCACCAGGGCCAGGGCCGAGAACGGGGTTTGCGAAGCGGGCTTGATGACCATGGTGCAACCGGCGGCCAGGGCCGGGCCGGCTTTACGGGTGATCATCGCCGCCGGGAAGTTCCACGGGGTGATGGCCGCGGTCACGCCGATCGGCTGCTTGATCACGATCAGGCGCTTGTCGGGCTGGTGGCCGGGAATCACGTCGCCGTAGATGCGCTTGGCTTCTTCGGCGAACCATTCGATGAAGGAGGCGGCGTAGGCGATTTCGCCCTTGGCTTCGGCCAGCGGCTTACCCTGCTCCAGGGTCATCAGGCGACCCAGGTCGTCCTGGTTCTCGATCAGCAATTCATACCAGCGGCGCAGCTTGGTGGCGCGCTCCTTGGCGGTCAGGGCACGCCAGGCCGGCAGGGCCTTGTCGGCGGCCTCGATGGCGCGGCGGGTTTCGGCGGCGCCCATCTTGGGTACGGTACCGAGGATTTCACCGGTAGCGGGGTTGTTGACCTTGATCGTCTGGCCGTTGTCCGCGTCGACCCAAGCTCCATCGATGAAGGCTTGTTGGCGGAACAACTGGGCGTCTTTGAGCTGCATGTCGGCTTCCTTAACAGCACCGCGCATACGCGGGGCGAATTGTGATTGTAGAAAGGCGCCAGGTCAGGAGGAGAGCGCCGGGGCGCTGTCACCAGCCCGTGGCCAGGCTGCCGTCAGGAAAATCGTTCACTGGGTAAAAGCACGAAAAAGTCGCACACAAGAATAGACGTGCGTTTGGGCACCCAGGCAAGAGCGTTTGAAATCTCAAACGAATCCTAGGGTCAACGGGGGTAAAGGACAATAGGCTGTTCGAAAAAAAGAACGTAAAGGCGCCTAGCGGTAAAAAATCCGCTTCAACCTCCCATGCCGCCGGGCAAAAGACAACGCCCCCGCAGCCTATGGCAGGCGGCGGGGGCGCTGGCATGGCGCCTGGGGAACGGTCAGCTACTGAACGACTTGAGCACCGTCAACAGGCTGGTGAGGTTGTCGGCCACACCGCCCTGGGCGACTTTCTCGGTGGCCGACGCACCGGCGGTGGTGTCGACGCTGTAGATCTGCATCACGCCCTGGTTGGTGGCCGCCTGGGCCAGGGTGTTTTGCTGCTGCTGCGCCGAAACCGAGTTCTGGAACAGGATGGCCACGGACTGGCCCATGGACTGGTAGATGGTGCCCATCGACATGGCTGGCGCTTCGGCGACGACCTTGACGTTGGTCTGGGTGACGGCATCGGTGATTTGCGGACTGACTGTGCTCATAAAAACTCCATTTTTTCAGCAGGTAGGTTCAACGGAAAATCAGGCTTTCAGCCATCAGCTCTGAAAGGACTTGAGAACCGTCAACAGGCTGGTGAGGTTGTCGGAGACCCCGCCCTGGGCGACTTTTTCGGTGGCCGCCGCCCCGGCGGTGGTGTCGACGCTGTAGATCTGCATCACGCCCTGGTTGGTGGCCGCCTGGGCCAGGGTGTTTTGCTGCTGC
>NZ_JBWKQO010000006.1:0-89159 GCF_059418825.1 Pseudomonas sp. GW821-FHT07F01 | reverse complement strand
CTGCGCCGAGACCGAGTTCTGGAACAGGATCGCGGTGGCCTGGGCCATGGATTGGTAGATGGTGCCCATCGCCATGGCCGGCGCTTCAGCGACGACCTTGACGTTGGTCTGGGTGACGGCATCGGTGATTTGTTCGTTTACAAGTGGCATGGCTCAACTTCCTTTGTTAGGCACACGGAGCATTCCGTGTCATTGAGTGAACGTGGCAGCCCTGATGCTGTGAAGCGGGGCTTGAACGGCCTTGCGGTTATTTCAGGGGGCCCTTATTGCCCACTGCCGGCGGTCAGTTGCTTGAGGGTGTCTTCGACTTTCTGCGACAGCCCGGCCATCCGCGCCTCGACCGCGGCTTTCACCTCCTGCTGGACCAGGGCGCTGATCATTGCCTTGAGCTGCGGATCGTCCGCCGGGAAGCTGGCCGGGGACAGTGCCGGCGCCAGCGCCGCCGCGGCGGCTGCAGCGGCGGCGGTCGTCACCAGGCCGGCCCCGGGGGGCGATACCGACAGCGGCTCCTCGGACTCGGCGGCCGCCAGCAATTGGCGCAGCACCAGCTCCCGCGCCTGGGGATCGGCCTTGCCCGCGGCGGCGGAACCGGCCAGTTGATCGATGATCTGCCGGGTGCGCAGCCCATCGGACTGCATCAGCTCCGTGGCCCGCTGCCGCGCCTGATCGACGCTCTGTTGCGCGGCCCTGGACATGTCCAGCGGCTTGTCCTGGGCAAATGCCTCCAGTACCTGGCGCTCGACCTGGGTCAACGGGCGTTTCAGATACTTCTCGGCAAAGCCGAATATCGTCGCCATCGGGGTCTGCTCTTCATTCGCCATTGCATGCTCCTTACTCAATGAATGACGTTGAAGGGCTGGGCACCGGGTCCGTCGAACTTCAACGCCAGGGGGAAAGCCTGTGTCGCGGTCATGCTCCTGGCCGTGCAGGCCCCGGGCACCTGGCGCGCCCGGGGCGCTTGCTCAGGAGGACGGTGTGCGATTGGCCAGGGTGCTGCTGTACTTGGCGATGCTCTGGTCGATCTTGTCGATGGCCACGCCGGCCGCGTCGGCCTCCATGGCTCCGGCAGCCGCCGCCACCGCAGCCGCCGCGCCCACCAGCAGATCGGTGACCAACGCGCCCAGGGCATCCTCGGCAGCCCCCTTGACGTTCTCTTTGACGATGTTCTCGGTCATCTGCTTGAGCAGCACCGCCTGGGCCGCCAGGGCCAGCTTGCTGACCCCGTCGAAATACCCCGCCGCCGACTGCGCCACCAGGCCGGCGGCCTGGCTGATCATCATGTCCGGCGCTGCTGCGATCTGCGCCGGGGCATAGCTGAAGGTCTGGGCATTGCTGAACTGCACCGCCTGGACAATCTGGCTGTTCAGGGCATCGGTGCTGTCGCTGCTGGGCGTGCCGGCCTGCTTGAGCAGGTGCGCGTTCATCGTCTGCATCATCGAGGGCTGCGCCGGGCCTGCGGGCGATGGCGCAGGATCGGGCGCCGGCGCGCTGGCTGTCGAGGCGGCGTCACCGGCCATCGCCGAGGGTGCCTCAGGCTCGGCGGCTACTGCAGCGGCACCAGGGTCGGCCGCCGCGCCGGCGCTTTCATCGGCCGCGGCTGCGGGTGGGGTTTTCTTCTTGAACCAGGCCATGACGATTCTCCCGGGCGGTCAGCCCTACTCGCCAATCGCCATGATCAGCGCCACGGCCTTGGACACCACCGCATTGGAGATCTGGTTGAGCGCCTGCTGGCTGTTGACCGCGTTCTGCAGCGACAGGCCGGCCGAGTGGCTGGCCACCTGGTACAGCGAGGCGATGGCCTGGGCCGGAGCCTCGGCCACGACCTTGACGTTGGTCTGGGTGACGGCATCGGTGATCTGCGAGTTGACCATTGGATCGGGCATACATCTCTCCTTAGATGGAATGGCCCACCGCAGAAGGCGGCGGCACCGGCTACAGCATCGAAAACAGGCTCACTGAACAGGAACGCCCGAGCGAGCCGGCTGTGAAACCTCAGGCCGCATCAACGCAACTGCGCCCGCAACAGCTGCACATACTTGCGCGCCAAGGGCTGGTTCATGCCCAGCTCGGCGGCGATGTGGGGATAGGGCAGGTCGTCGACAAACTTTAGTTCAAAGAGGCGGCGCTTCTTCGGCGGCAGTTGCGCCACCCGTCGACTGAGCAGGGCCAGGGTTTCCAGCAATTCCACCTGGTCGAGCACCGACATCTGCGGGGCCTCCAGCTGCTGCAGCGGGTCATCCTCGAGCCCGGCGAAATCCACAAACAGGCGCTGCTCCCGGGCCTGCCGGCGGCAGCTGTCGACAAACACATGATCGAGGACCAGGAACAGAAAGCCCTGGGGGTCGCGAATCCGCTCCGGCGAGCGACGAAAGAACAGCAGCGCCTTGATCGCCGTGGCCGCCAGCCACTCTTGGGCACCATCGGCGTTGCCCCGCGCCAACTGCCGGGCGCGGCGCTGCAAACCGGGCAATACCGCCCTCCAGCTGGCTTCGAACAGTTGGTCCGGCAGGCCCGCTTGCAGGCCGCCCGGCATGGAACAGTTCATCTCCTGCACCTCCCTGTGCCCCGTGATTGCACGGTTCTGGCTGCAGGTTGCGCGCAGGTACGAGGAAGCTTCAGCAGGAAAAACTGCCACTACGGCCCGGGTTTCCGGGGGTTGCGACGGACAAGCACCAGCCGATGAAAACCGGCGTGGACGCCCCGAGTCGACATAGGTATGATGTCGCCCGCACTGCACTCGTAGCTCAGCTGGATAGAGTACTGCCCTCCGAAGGCAGGGGTCGTGGGTTCGAATCCCGCCGAGTGCGCCATCTTCAGCGAAAAAGCCCCAGGTCTTACGGCCTGGGGCTTTTTTGTTGATCCGCGATGCAAAACGGCGCAATGCCCGAACGGCACCCCGCACACATGACGGCCCTGGGCTGTCCTGGCGAAGCGCAACTTGCTACATTCGCCGCCCCCGGACAGGAGGTCCCGATGCTGCGCCATCCCCTGCACAATCAACCCTTCGAGCCCCAGATACGCGACTGGGTCACCTGGTTCATGGGCTATGACATGCCCCCGGCCCTGGATGCCGAACTGAACCGCTACAACCCCAATGACCCGGACGACCGCGAATACCTGGTCCGCCACTACGGCCTGATGCGCCACGGTTCCCGGGAAAATTTCCGGCATCGACAGCGGCTGGTGGAGGTGCTGCAAGCGGCCCTGGATGACCCGGACTACGACTTCGAACAGATCTGGGAGCCCATCGAGGACGACTACGAATACGATCAGTGGCCCAGCAACTGGCCAGGGGTGATCGACAACAGCCGGGACCTTTTCCAGCGCCTGCTGAACGCGGCACGGGAGCGCTGGCAGGAAGACCTGGTCCGCGCGCAATTGCCTTCGCTGGCAGAGTGCCGGGCAATCCCGCACCGTGAGCGTTTCGGCGGGGATTGGCTGTTCGGCATCGACAACCCTGAAGCCTGGCGGGCCGAGTTCGATGTGACCGCCACGCCCTATGACCTGGAGACCCAGGGCCCGCAGTTCCAGGGCGAGCAACTGAGCCTGCACCTGAGCGGTGAACTGCCGCGCTTGTCTGTGCCTGCCAGCTGGCCGGTGATCGAGGCGGCGACCCACTGCAGTTTCGTGCTCAAGGTCCAGGGCATCAGCGAACTGGCGGTCAGCGGCACGCGCTTCGACGGGCGCATGCGCACCCAGCTCACTCGCCTGGACCCCGGTTATCACCTGCGCCTGGAAATCGGCTTCGATTGCGTGATCGAATGCGTGGCGTTATCTGTGAGCATCGCCGACGTCAAGGGAACACCCGATGAAAAGCAACTTTGAAGTGGCTCTGGAGCGCGAGGAAGTGCTGCAGTTCTTTCGCGGCCAGGGCCAGTACCTGACCCGGGACGGCGATTGGGACGAGCACCTGTACTGCATCAATTGGCCGGGGATCTTCGCCTACTTGCGGGACAATGCCGACGGCGCACAGCAACTGAGTGCCAGCTTCGAGCGCTACGCGTACAGCGTCGAGGAAAGCATTGAGGACTGTTTCGGCCTGCGGGAAAACCTGTTCTGCTACTACTCGACCCGAGCCCGCTGGGCGCCCGAGAGTGTCGATCTGCTGGGGCAATTGCCGGAGCCCTGCCGGCGGCGCATCGTGCAGCGCCTGAGCTGGTATCGCTGGCAAGTGGAAAACCACGCCCGGCTGCTGCCGGAACGGGCCCGGCGCATGACCGCGGACGGTGCCTGCGCCGAGTTCATCGAGTTGCCCGCCACCCCCTACGCCTGAGCGCTGGGGCTGCCGGATCACTCCTCCTCGACGGCGTCGGAGTGCGGGGCCGCCTGATCGTCTTCGTCGTCGGCCTGCTGATCGAGGTCCTCGCCCTCTTCAAGGCCAAAGTCCTTGCGGCTTTCCTTGATGGCCTGGCGCAGCTCCGCGCCCTTGATCGGGCAGTTCAACATTGCAGCAATACGGTCGATGCGGGGTGCCATGACCGGCCTCTCACTTTCTGGAAACTGGGCAGATAGTGCGCGTTTTCCGCTGCGACAGCCAACCCCCGCACCTTATTGACGACGCAAGGCTTGCAGGCGCGCGTCCAGATCCTCCTGTGGATAAGTTTCCTGCAGCTGGAGCAGCAGCTCGGCCGCCGCGCGGTTCTGGCCCTCGTCCCATAGACGCAGCACTGTCTGCAGTTGCTCATTCAATCGCTTGATCGCCCGGGGCGCGGCCGGCGCCGACATGCGCTTGGCCAGCTTGCTCGACTCGGCCCTGGGCTTGGCCATCGCAGGTGGCGCTGCATCAGCGGACGCTTCCATCTCCGGCGCCGCGGCAAAACTGCCGACAGGGGCCGCCGGAGCGATGGGCGAAGGGGCAGCCGGCTCAGGGACGCTCAAGGCCCCGGCCAGCTCGGCGGCAGGTGGCGCCGCCTGGCGTGCCATGGGCGCAGCTGGGGCTGGAGCGGGCGCAGGGACAAAGGCCTGCTCTTGTGGATAGTGCTCCGGGGAAGGCCGCAGCAAACCGATGACCAGCGCCACGCCAAACAGGCTGGCAAAGGCCAGTTGATAGCGCGGCCGCTGGCAGGCGCGCATCCAGCGTTGCCAGAGGCCGGGCTTGGGCGCCGGGGCTTCGCGGCGCGCAGTGGCCAGGATCAGGGCATCCAGATGGGCCGGTGGTTCCTGGGTGCTGTGTTGGCGGATATGCGCGAGCATCTGCTCTTCGGGGGTTGGGGTCTGTCGGGCGTCAGTCATGTGAGTACCTCCTCGGCCAGGAGCCGACGCAATTTTTTCAACGCATAGCGGAAACGGCTTTTCACCGTTTCCAGGGGAGCCTGGGTCAGGCTGGCGATTTCTGGCAGTTCCAGGTCGCCGTGGGCCCGCAGCAAGAACACCTCGCGCTGGTCTTCGGGCAGGTCCTGCAGGGCGGCTTCGATACGCTGCTGGTCGCGGCACAGGCTCAGTTGCTGTTCGGGGCCGGGGGCTTGGTCGGCTTCACCGTGCAGTTGTTCGTCATAGCTGTCGTGCAACGGGTTGCGCTGGCCGTGCTTGCGCCAGTGGTCGATCAAGCGGTTGCGGGCAATCTGGTACAGCCAGGTACGAAAGCTGGCCCGGCCCTGGGGCTGGCTGGTGCTGCGGATCAGGCTGAGCCAGGTTTCCTGGTAGACCTCATCCGCCAGCTCGGCCTTGCCGCACAGGCTCAGCACAAAGCGATACAAGCCCTGGCGATGGCGCTGGTAAAGCACCTCGAAGGCCGCGGGGTCTCCGGCACGGTAACGCGCCAGCAGCGTTTCATCGCTGCTGGCGTCGCTGGTGGATTGGGCAGCAGACATAGGGCGGTTGAACTCCTGTTCACTGCGGGTCTGAGGTCTACTCAAGGCGGCTCTGCACTTGGCTCAAGTCCACGGGCTGCGCCGCCTGGGCTTTCGGCGCCTGAGTTTGCAGGCTTTGCGCCAGCTCCACCAGCTGTACGAACTCGCCTCGCAGGCCGTAAGGGTCGGCACCCTTGGCGCCCTGGGCCAGCTTGACCGTGTCGGCCAGGCTGAAGTTGCCGGTGTAGCGGCCGTCCTTGAGCTGCTGGGAGAACGCCGCCACGGCTGCGGCGAAGCGCAGGTCGGGGCTGGCCGCCGCCAGGCTGCCCGGCTGCTGGGCACTGATGGGCCGTTCGATCAGGCGGCTGCTGCCGCCTTCCGGCGCCTTGTAGCGCAGCCGCAGCATGGCCAGTTCGCCCTGCTTGCCACTCTGTTGCGGCGCCTTGGCCTGGGCATAACGCAGCGGCTCCAGCCAACCCTTCTCGCCAGCCGGGACAATTTCATACAACGCGGTAACCGTATGCCCTGCACCGATTTCCCCGGCGTCGACCTTGTCGTTGCTGAAGTCTTCTCGCTTGAGTGCACGGTTCTCATAACCCAGCAGGCGGTATTCGCTGACCTGGGCCGGGTTGAACTCCACTTGCAGCTTCACGTCCTTGGCCACCACCGCCAGGGTCGAGCTGAGCTGGTCCACCAGCACCTTGCGCGCTTCGCGCAGGTTGTCGATGTAGGCGTAGTTGCCGTCACCGGCATCGGCCAGTTGCTCCATCAGGTGCTCGTTGTAGTTATCCACACCGAACCCCAGGGTGGTCAGGGAGACACCACTCTTGCGCTTCTCGGCGGCCATGGCCTTGAGGCTGTCGAAGTCGCTGACGCCGACGTTGAAGTCGCCGTCGGTGGCCAGCAGGATGCGGTTGATGCCCTGGTCGATAAAACCCTGCTGGGCCATCTGGTAGGCCAGCTGGATACCCGAGGCGCCCGCCGTGGAACCACCCGCGGTGAGCTGGTCGATGGCAGTGCGGATCTTCGCCTTGTCACGACCGGACGTGGGCTCCAGCACCACCCGTGATTCACCGGCGTAGACCACCAGCGACACCCGATCCTGGTCCCGCAGTTGATCCACCAGCAGCTTGAGGGTGCTTTTCACCAGGGGCAGGCCTTCACGGCGATCCATGGAGCCGGAGACATCCACCAGGAACACCAGGTTGGCCGGGGCCAGCTCCGCCACCGCGCGATCCGATGCCTTGATGCCGATGCGCAGCAGGCGGGTATGGGGATTCCACGGCGACGGCGCCAGCTCGGTGGTCACGCCAAAGGGCGAGCCGTCCGTGGGCAGGGCGTAATCGTAGGGGAAGTAGTTGACCAGTTCCTCCAGGCGCACCGCGCCCTCCGGCGGCAGGCTGCCCTGGTTGAGCAAGCGGCGGACGTTGGCATAGGCACCCGTATCGACGTCGGCGCTGAAGGTCGAGACCGGTGCTTCGGCGACGCTGTGGATCGGGTTGTCCGGCAGTTTCTGGTACTGCTCCCGGGGCTCGTCGCGGTAACCGGCCACCAGCGAATCCCGTGAGCTAACGGGCGCCGGCATCGGCGCTGACAACCTCATGGGATGCACTGCGCGCTTGGCCATCGTGGCATCGGCATGCTGCACCTCGTACTGCGCTTGAGGCGCAGCCTGCAATGCTCCCTGGGTTGACGAGCCGGCAGCGGATTCGGGCTTGGACGACACACCACAGCCGGCAACTGCCAGCAACAAGCCGGCGGCAAAACCCTGGGCGGCCGGACGAAGGAAATGCACGGGAAGGGACATGGGGCTGACCTCGGAAAGAAATGATCCATTCCCCCCTTCAGACGAAGCCCCTGGGCGATTCGGGTTAAGCCTTCGAAAAAAATTTCACTCAGCGGGAATAGCGGCGCACCACACTGCTGTTGCGCAGTACGTGACCGTTGATCTTTTCCAGCAGTTGGGCGCGGGTCAGCCCGGCGGGCAGAGCTTCCGGCGGCAGGTCCAGGGCGTAGATCTGGATGATGTAGTGGTGCGCGCTGTCACCCACCGGCGGGCACGGGCCCATATAGGAAGTACCGTTGCGGCTGTTGAGGCCGGCCAGCCCTTCCAGGTTCGGCTTGTTGCCGGCACCGGCGGGAATCTGCCGGGTGGTGGGCTTGATGCCGTAGTGCACCCAGTGATCCACGCCCTGGCCCTTGGCCCCGTCCGGGTCGTGCATGACGATGGCGTAGCTCAAGGTCCCGGTCGGGCCGGCAGTCCAGTTCAAGGCCGGGGAATTATTGTGCCCGCCACAGCCCTTGGCATCGCTGGCATTGCCCGTGGTGAACAGCCGGTCATCCGAAACCCCGGGAATGTTCAGGGTAAAACGCTCCTGGGCCTGCACGGGCAAGTGCAGGCACAGCAACGCGGCACCAACGGCCAGCCAAGTATTGCGGGAGGCAAAGCGAGACATACGAAAGCACCTTATTTGCGGATGAGGTCAGGGTGAGCACAAGACTATAGCCTGCACGAAAGAGCGCACTCCTTCGCACCAGGCAAGGGAGCAGATTGAGCTTGAGGACGGGGGTAGTTGTAAATGAATATTTCAGACAGGAATCGCAATGGCGACCACCCTCCACAGCCGGCCGGAAAGAGCGGCGGGCCATCCGCCCGCCTCCTGAAATGATGCACAGGCCTCAGTCCCGGTGGGCCTGCATGTACTGGCGCAGCAATTGGTTGATCCGCGTCTGGTAACCCGCGCCCTGGCCCTTGAACCACTCCAGCACATCGGCGTCCAGGCGAATGGTCACGGCCTTCTTGCCCGGCAGGTGCACCTCGGCGCGGCGAAAGAAATCGTCATCCAGCTCGGGGATATCAGAAGTATCGATGCCCTGGTCATCGGTTTTCGCCAGGCGATCCCAATCAGTTTTCGATCCGTTGGACATAATATTTAGCCTCCCGCTTAGTGGCTTTTCGCGCCGAGATAATGCGCATCGCTTGGCCTCGCCGCTCGGTATGGACCACCACGCCCACCAGGGCCCTGATCCAACCGAGGCTGGCCCAGCGCTCCTCGCCGTAGTCCAGGCGCTCATCGCGCAAGGACAGCACCGGGCGCTGGAACATCAGCACCGCATCGTTGAAATCGATGCCGTGCTTGAGCATGTTGGCGTGGTTCTTGGCCTCGTCCCATGCAACGTACATGAGCAATTCCGTATTTACAAATGTACATACATGCTAGCCGACCGTTCGCCAAAAGCGCCCTGGCTAAACACCTGGAAATACAGTCGCAAGCGGGATGGATGTGTACGGAAAAAGCCCTACAACGCTCTCGGAAAAGACGCCACCACACTTGCCTTGCACCCTCGCAAGCCCGCGGCTTATAGTCCGGCCGTCGCCCATATGGCGACCTGGTTTGGCGACCGGAGTAACGAGTACATCGATCCATTAAGCGAGGTGTACTAATGAACCGTTATATATCCCTAACCGGCCACGACTGCCTGATTCCTTCCCTGCTGATCGACACCCAGGCGCCCATCGATGTGTTGCACGACGCCGCAGCCTTTCGCATCCGCGCCGCGACCCAACTGCTGGAGAACTTCGCCGCCGAGACCCTACGCAGCGAACCGGTGCTACTGCAGGAACTGACCCTGGTGTGCAGCATCCTGCTGCGCGATGGCTGTGATCTGCTGGATGTGACATCACGGCGCCTGCAACCGCAGGCCGAACTCTAAACACCCCAGGGCGGCTTCCCGGCCGCCCATTCTTCATAAGGAAATGCCATGCATAAACCCGCAACAGAAATCCCCGAGCGCCAGATCCGCGCGCTCTACGACGCCGACACCATCCGCGTCTACCAGGCCTACTCCGACAACATCGCCGACGCCGCCCTGGCCCACGGCACCTTCGTCTCCCCACCCTTCAAGATGGAGCGCATGACCTGGATAAAGCCGTCCTTCCTCTGGATGATGTACCGCGCCGGCTGGGGTTTTAAGGACGCCGGACAGACCCGCATCCTGGCCATCGACATCAGCCGCGAAGGCTTCGAATGGGCCCTGGCCAACGGCTGCCTGAGCCATGTCGACGAGTCCATGAGCAAGGAAGAGTGGTTGAAGTTGAAAGACCAGTCGCCGGTGCGGATTCAGTGGGACCCGGAACGGGATCTGTACTTGCGGCCACAGGAACATCGGGCCATTCAGATTGGCCTGAGCAAGGAGGCCGTGCAGTTGTATGTAAATCAGTGGATCAAACGGATGACCGATATCACGCCACTGGCGCATTCGATTCACCGACTCATTCAGGAAGGAGACTTGGAAGGAGCCAGCAGGCTGCTTCCGCAGGAGCGGGAGTACTCAACTGTATCCATTGATATAGTTCACAACCTCGGGAGCTTCAGTTAAGTAAGTGAAGTCCCTAAGTCTTTCGACTCAGCGACTCAGAAAGCGGAAACGCGCATCTGATCGACCCCACTTAAAATTAGGTGTGATAGCACTTAAAAAACAATACTCAGCAGCGAGCTCTCGCAACAATAAAACTAGAATTACTGAGCCCCCGAAACAAATATATATTCACGCCACCTAAAAAATTGTCTTTTTAATCCTATAGAAATACTCATTTTCTATAGAATAAAACCTCTCACTCCACCTTCAATTAATCTTTCACAAAAAGTTCTATACATAATCAAGATCGAACAAGGGAAAATGGAAAGTTAATAACTTCGCCGTCAACACAGGCCCAAGGGGGGGGGGGGCGTGAGTGATTTCTTGGCTATGCTTGAGTCAAATGGCATGAGTGATGTCATAAGCTCATCCAACGAATCACTATACTCAATACCTATAATATCTGAATCGCCACCTATCTTCCCTATTAGCTCTCGCTCAAAACCATCCGTCAGAAAAGCACAACTAAATACCTGAGGTATTCTATAGTAAAAAATCGAACTAGTTACGACACCACTATCCGTCATTGACTCGCGCACGCAAGTCTTCCTCAGAACTAGTCGAAAACATGAATATCAAATCTGTCACTTTCGACCTTCTCAAAGTCGAAATCTCTCTTCCCATCCGCAAGAAAAAACTACAAACCCAATTATCTCTGCACCAAATAACAATCAAGAAATACATTTACACTCAACATCAGAAAAAGCAAAATCAACCATAACTTTATTAAGCCTAAAAATATACTCAGTAAAATCCGGAACAACTCCAAAAAGACAAACTCTATTTATTGAAATAGACAACGATATACAATCCTGTCGAATTAAGAACTCACCTCCAAACCTACCATCGAAAACCATAGCAATGCCAATCTTCCCAAATGGCGAGTGAGAGTCGAGAAACTCCTTTAAGTTGAAATGCTCAGCAGACTTTTTCTGCCAATCATAACTGTCAACATCTGACGACAACAAAAATAGAACATCCCCTTCAAACTCAAAACTCCACCCAGAGTCAAGGAGTGCCATTACTATATCTTTTGGACTACAAGGCCGAGACAGATTTACATCTACAGATGCTTGGCTACCCATATTAATATCCCTTTTTAATTCAGCTACTCCTTGGCATGCTGTGGAATTGGTATATTGGAGTAGGCATCAAAAGGATGCGCCACTATCGTTCTATGACCCGAAGACTGGTAAATCAGAAAAACCAAGCTTTATCCAAGTCAGAGTAAAATCTCTCTCAAGCTTTCTTTAAGATTTTGAAAAATTAACGACTCAGGAATTATTGAAAAATCATCTGACTCATCATGCAGTCCATGAACAGCAAGAAAAACATCTCCAGAGTCCAATGAAAATGACAATCCAACCTGACAGGGACGCTGCGAAATTTTTATAGACTCGTATACTCGTTGTAGTACTGTAATCTTCACAATCCTACACCCGACAACCCTATGCCAGAAATCATTAGAATATAGTGGATCGACGGACGATATTTCGTGCAACTCTTCATCCCTGTCCAATGGTTCATCTCGCAAATAATTGCCTCCGGCATCTTTCTCTACCCAAACCACCACAGAGTTCAATGATGGGTCACTGGCAATACCCAAAACAACACCTGTTTCCATTTCAATCGTCGCAGGGCCAGCCGTCAGAGAAAATACATCTTTCGGAGCTATTCCATAATCACCTACCACCTCCTTAGGGGGCCACCAACTATAACGTTTTATAGATATCAATTTACACCCGACAAGCTGCCTTAACTCATCTGATATATCTGTTGGAATACAAGATTCGGAATTCATTTACCTACCGCCTTCTGAGCCTGTTGAATGAGCAAATCAATCATTCTTAGATTATTATATGACGGAGGGACACCCACCTTGACGTCCAAAGGATCGGAGATAACGACACGGCCATCTTTCGCAATTAGGAACTGCAAGTCATTGATTCTGATATCACCATCTACCATGGTCTGACGAATCGCTTTCAAATCAGAAACACTTCTCTCATTAAGCAAACTGGACTCACCAACAACTCTTATCTTACCATCCTTTAGTTTTACAACATCCTTAGATCCTGATGCAAATTTCTCATATACCAATGCAGGCTGACCATCTATTAAAACTGGACCACGAACATTTACAGTTGGCAAACCCAGCCTGTCAAGCTGGTTTAGTATCGATAGTTCCTGATTAAGACTTTCTATTGATTTTCCTTCGCGAAGTACTCCAACGGCTTGATTGTCACCATAGGCAAATACATCTTTATTTCCTCCTCGCCCCAATAACTCGCCTAGATCCGCATGTTCAATTTTCTTAGGAGGCTCTCCGCCAACCTTTGCCGCACCTCCTGTACCGAGAACGCTGGTCAGCGTCTCAGAAGTAACCTTCTTTCCTGTCTGCTTTTGCAGCTCCATCAATGCTCGGACGTCGCTGAGCTGCTCCGCTGTCAGTTTGGCCGCTCCACCGGCGACCAATCCGGCTGGTAGTGCCTCACTCGCCACAAACTCAGCCAACCAAATATTGACTTCGTTAACGCACAGTACCGGATTAGCCTTGCAACCAGCCATGGAAGCACGGGCAAGAGCAATGACTTCAGGAGCCGCTACAGTGGCGGTTACAGCCGCCAACATCGCAGCAGAAAGTACTAGACCACCGCTAGCTCCTTGCTGCGCAATCTTGCCTTTGCACTCGATGTCACAGTCTTTGTTATTGGATAACCAAAGCGCGAGATTAGTACCAACCTCCATGCCCATGGCATTGTTCTCGGCCGCATTCTTGGCGGCTTCACCACCGGCTACGGCATTGGCAAAGTCGCCGCCAACCAACCCGCCCAGTAAGCCACCGGCCAATGTTGATAGCGCCGAAATCTGCTGCCTTTCGGCCTCTGTCAGTTGATCAACGGATTTGTTCGGGAACAGCTTGGTAGCGACTAGCTCTCCGATACTGGCCCCAGCCGCACCGGCCAAAGCAGAGTTCTCTTGCGACTTGGCCAATACGGCACCAAGAACTGCGTGAGCCATGACTCGGGCTTCAAGATTGTCGGGGATACTTTCCTTGATCAGCCCAGCCAGATAAGGGGCCGATGCGCCCACCAGCGCCTGGCTGAAATTGCCCCCCGCCAGTCCTTGTACCGCTGCTGTAACGGCCTGTGCCGCACGCTGGAGATTGCTACCAGTACCGTATTGCTCCATTACGGTTTCGTTGACCTGCTTCGCAATCTGCTCACCCGTTGGGGAGAGATTGCCTTCCTTAACCAGCTTCTGTCGGGCAGCTTCGAGCATCTGCGGGTCTTTCTGGGCCTTGGCCGCCTCGATAGAGCCCTGGGTGCGAATAATGTCCATCGCCTGATTGCCAATATCGCCAATCAGCTGCGCTTGACGCAGGCGTTTCTGCTCTTTCTCCTTATCAAAAATCGGGCTCAGGGCGTTATTGGCGTGTTCGACATCGCGACTTAGGGCCACCACATCCTGCTGCTGTTTGTCCGGGTTACGGACCGTGATCTGTCCATCAGAAACAGCGGCGTAAGTGGTGCTGCTGTCATGCCCACTGTTGTTGCTACCCACCAACAGCAGGCTGCCCATATTGCCCATGAACATCGAGCCCAGATCGCCACCAGTACCGCCACTCACGCTCTGATGCTGGCTGCTGAAGTCGGCCTTGTTGCGAATGTCGGACCACCCCAGCGTGCCGGTGTCGAGCTTGTTCTTGTCGGCACTGGCGGTACTGGCAAGCACGCTGCCATTGAGCTGGGTGTGTTCACCGACGGTGACTTGATAGCCATCCTTGCCGGCAAACAACCCTGTCTGCTCCTGCACACTGTCGAACCTGGACTTGATCTTGTCCTGGCTGACACTCAGCGAAGCACTGCTGCCACTGCCGATGATTGCGTAGCTCACACCAGCACTGACGTTGGTCTGCTTGGAGTCAAAACGATCGCTGTCCTGCAAGCTGGTCAGGGTCAGGTTGCGGCCAATATCGGCCACCACCTTCTGTGCGTTGGCCTGCGCCCCTTCCAGGGTCGTGTCGCGGCCACTGTTCAGCGTCAGTTGGTTGCCCGCATTAACAGTTGTTTCAGTCCAGGTGGTGCCGTTGCCCTTCTCCTTGCCAACACCGCTGTTGGCATTGGCGAAGACCGACAGGCCGCCACCACCGGAACCCACTCCCAGGCTGATGCCGATGGCACCGCCACCACTCTTGTTGGAGCCATCGAGCTTCTGGGTATTGGCACCGGCCCGCAGATCTATATCGCGTGCGGCCGACAGCAACACATCGTGGCCCGCCTGCAGCTTGCCACCGACCACCGACAGGTCGCCGCCGACATCTGATGGGCCGCTGCCAGTGGCAATCACCCGCAAATCGTTACCCGCGGTCAGGCTGCTGCCCTGGCTAACACTCTGGTCCTGCGCCTGCTTGGAGCTGGATTTTTGTGTACCCAAGGACAGGGCAATACCGAAGAAGCTGCCTTCCTGTGCACCAGACTCAATGGCCTGCGCACCCTGCCACGCCTGGTAGCCAGACAGCCCGGCCTTGATCCCCTGCAACGCCGCCAAGCGGCTGTCATCTTCCTTCCGCGCGTCCTGCGCAGTCTGTACCGCAGTGTTCACCGCCGATCCCACAGCCCCCGACAAGGCAAGGGTCAAACCGCTTTTCTTGCTCTCCTGATTAGTCCGCGTGCTGCTCTTACTATCGGCATCGAGGATGCTGACGTTCTGCCCGATCAGGCTGATGTCCTTACCCGCCACCACATCCGAGGCTTTGACCGTCAGATCTTTACCGGCGGTGACCACCACGTTGCCCAGCACGCTACCGACAGTACTGCCCTTCTCGGTCTGGCCCTGGATCTGCTGTTTGAAGCTGTTCTTCGACGAACCCAAGGTGACGCCAATCCCGCCGGAACTCATCAGACCGGACTTGCTGGTGGACTGACTGTGCTGCGAGCTGAAGGTCTCGATGCCGCTTTCGATACGGATGTCCTTGCCCGCCTGGAGGTTGGTCTGCTCGGTGGACACCACATTACTGGCAGACACCAGCAGGTCATTCCCGGCCTGTACCAGCGTGGTGTTACCACTGAGGGTCGACCCCGCTAGCGAAGTGCGACTCGACGAATCCGCACTCTTCTTGCTCGTGCTGGCCAGACCAAACCCGCCCGACTTGGATCTCGCTGAAGCGCTGAACTGGCTGTTCTGTGCCGCTTCCACGTTGATATCGTGACCGGCGAGAACAGACAGATCACCTTTGTCACTGTTCACCGTGGAACCGCTGATATTGATGTTATTGGCGGCAACGACGTTGGTTTTGCCTGTGGCTTGAATGACCGAGGACACGGCCTCCTCGCTGCCTCTTTCGGTCATCGTCGACTTCTTCTTGCCCCATGAGCCTTTCTTGGTCTTGGAGTAGTAGGAGTAGTCGCTGTTCTCTGCAGTATTGAGGTTCAGGTCGTTACCCGCATAGAGATACGCCTCATCCCCCGCCGTCACCCGGCTGGCCGTCAGCGCAAGGTCCTCACCGGCCTTGAGCGCCACATTGCCGCCGGCGACCAAGGTGGTGCCCACCTGCTGAACATGATCCTCCTGGCTGGTGACCTTCTTGGTCTTGCTATACGCATGCTGCTCACTGGCCGCTGAAACCAGGCTCAGGTTTTCCGTGGCGGTCATCGCCACATCGCGCTTGGCTTCGATCTGGCTGGCGATGGCGGTGATGTCGCGCCCGGCGCTGATGGCCAGGTCGCGACCGGCCTGCAGGCTGGAGCCGTTCTGGGTCACGCTGAGGTCGTTGTAGCGCACGCCGCGGTCGTTGCTGACCACCTGTTCCACAGCGCTCAGGTTGACGTCGCGACCGGCCTTGAGGCTGGTGTCGGCTCCGCTCTTGAGTACGCCGCCGTTGTTGTTGATGTCGCGCCCGGCACTGATCACCAGGCTGTTCGCCGCTTCTACCCGGGCGGCGTTGTCGACGAAGTCGCGCTGCTGGGCGTAGCTGCCGTTGCTGCTCTGGTGCGAGGTCAGGGTGCGCTCGTTGATGACGTCGCCCCAGGTTGCGGCGAGGCTCACGTCACGCCCGGCGATGATGCCGCCGGCCTTGTTCACCAGGTCGTTGCCGGCCAGCAGGTCAAGGCGACTACCGGCTTCCACCAGGCCGCTGTTGATCAGGTTCTGCCCGGCCTGGGCCGACAGGTTGTTGGTCGCGCGCAGGGTGCCGACGTTGTTCAGGTCCTGGCCGGCGATCAGGTTGACGTCGTTACCCGCGATCAGGGCGCCGTTCGGGGCCAGTCGGTTCTTGGCCTGGGCCAGGTAGAGCACGGGCACCAGCACTTGTTCGCCGTTCACTTCATGGCTTTCCAGCCAGACGATGTCGTGGGTCAGGGCCGCCACCTGCTCGGAGGTCAGGGTCACGCCCACCGACAGGTTGAGCTGTTGCCGGCTTTGAATGGCGTTGTCCATCAGGTACTTGAACAGCTGTTCGTCGCTGTTCTGGCCGTCGATAAAACGCTGGCCGGTACGGGCTTGTACCTCTTGTTGAATCAGCTTCTGCTCGTAGAAGCCATCCCCCAGGCGTTTGGCGCTGTCGTCCGGGTTGTAACCGAGGCTGGACAGCAGGTAGTCCGAGCTCATGAACTGCTTGAGGTCGGTGAGTACCGGGTTGGTTTCTATCAGGTACTTGTGCGGCCGGGTAAGGTTCGCGGCATCCGGCAGGCCGGCGATCTGCGCCGGAGCTGGTGCGGCGCTGCTGCTCTGACCACTGAGGCGGAACAGACCGTTCTGCCCAGCGGGCAGACTAAAGCCAGGCAGGGCCAGGGGGTTGACCTGTTGCTGGGTCAGGTCTGGGGGCAGTTGCGGGCTGAGGCTGATGCGAGTGGCGAAGGCGGTACCCGGTACTTGGGTATCGGTACGCGCACCGCTGCCGACATAGGTGTAACCCGGACGGACCACGCTGCTATCGAAACCATTGCCGGCCTTGATGCTCACCGCTCCCCCGGCCTGGATCACTGCGGCATAGCTTTGATCACCACCGGCGAGTTTTTTCGTCGTCCCCAGGCCGACCCACTCACGTTCGGTCATGCCGATAAAACCGGCCAGCGCGCCTTCCAGACCACCCAGGTCATCAGGCGTATAACCCGCACTCTGGAACCAGTATCGGTTGGTGACAGCGTTAGCGACGTTGTACCAGGCACTGGCATTTTTGGTCCGCGCCGACATGAACACCCGGATGGTTTCGGTCTCGCCGGTTTCCACGCCGCTGTGGGTCAGGTTGTTGACCGTGGCTATCAGGTTGCCGGCCGCGCTGATACTGCTGCTCTGGTTCAGCAGGTCGCCGGCGTTGATATTCAGGTTGACGCCAGCGGCAATGCTCGACGCCGCACTCGCTTCGGTGACTTCGAATTTGTCGCGCTGAACGATCTCCCACACGTGATTGCGTTTGCCGCCACAGTCACCGGCGTTGTAGCCCTCGATGCAGGCGACTTCAGCGATTCTGGCGGTGTAGATGCCGCCGTTGTTGGTAGCCAGCACATCGCGCATGTTCTCAAGGGTGCTGGCTGCAAGCGTCATGGAACCATCGCTTTGCAGGGTGCCGGAACGGTTGGCGATGCGGCTGGCCAGAGCCCCCTGACCATCGCGATCGATCGTCAGATGACCGAGGCTGTAAACGTTGCCGTAGCTGTTGGTCAGGGTGTCGACCCGCAGCCCCATGTCGTCGCCACTGAACACTAGCCCGTGATCGTTGAGCAGGCCGCCGGTGGTCAAGGTCAGGTTCTGGGCAGCCCCAAGGGTGCCCTGATTGTTGATGCCACTCGCGTTGAGCGTGAGCCCGGCCGCAGCGCTCAGGCGCCCTGCGTTGTTCAACTGGCCGAACACCGAGACTGTGGTGTTGCCGCCGCCAGCAATACTGGCACTGTCTGCCAGGTCCACTTGGGCAGCTTTTAGGTCCAGTTGCCCAAAGCTGCTGAGTCGGCCCTTGCTGCTGTAATGACCACTGAGGTCGATATTGACGCCTGCATCACTGCCGATCAGGCCGTCATTGATCCAGTTCACGCCGCTGCCTATCAGGCCATTGCCGGCTAGGAGCTGGCCCGTACGGGCCTGGGTCAGGTGGTTGACGTTGACTGTCAGTTTCCCGGCCTGGATCGAGCTGCTGTTGGTCCAGCGTTCGCCTTCCAGGGTCAGCTGGCCGGCGGTTTTCAGGCGCCCGCCCACATCCTCGAGGTTGGCCATGGACAGGCCGAACAGGCCGTTGCCGCTGTGCAGCACGCTGCCACCACGGTTGTTGAAGCTGCCAGCGTCGAAGGCCAGGTTTTGGTTGGCGGTTTCCAGAGAGCCATCGCGGTTGTCGAACAATCCGCCGAGCTCCAGCCGTGTATCGCCACCGTCTCCCAGGGCGCGCAATTGGCCGGTCTGATTGTCGAGGCTGGCGGCCTTGATCGTCAGGCTGCTGTCGCTTTCGATGATGCCCTTGTGGTTATTCAGAGCGCCGCTGAGGTCGAAATTAATCTGCTGGCCAGCGATTTGCCCGTTGTTGCCGCTGTTGTCGAAATGGCCGCCGCTAACTTTGACAAGGCCCTTGGCGTAGAGGCCACCGTTGCGGTTATCGAAATCGCCGGTGGTGATCAGCGCATCGCCGCTTTGCGCGGAAATCCGCCCGCCGTCGTTGTCTATGCCAGCCAGGGCCTTGAGGGTCAGGCGCTGGGCCTGGGTCACGCCGCCCTGGCGGTTGTTGCTCGGGTCATAGCCGTTTTTCAGCACGCCGCGAAGATCGGCGATCATCGAGCCTTGCACGCTAGAAAGCACGCCCCCACGGTTATCCAAGTGGCCGGCGCCGATGTTCAGGTTACCGTTCCTGGCCAGGATGCGACCACTCTGGTTGTCGATGTCGCCGGTGCTCAGGTTCAGAGCGCCTTGGCTCTGCAGGGTGCCCTTGCCATTGGTGAGGCTCCCGGCCTGAACGTGCAGGCCGCCGGTCTGGCTGTAGATCAAGCCATCACCGCTGTTCTGCAGTGCGCCGTCCAGGGTCAGGGTCAGTGGGTCGTTGGCCATCAAGGTCCCACGGTTACGATTGTCCAGGCTGGCAGCGAACAGGCTCAGCAGGCCCTGGCTGGCCATCTGGCCACCCCGATTGTCGATCTGCCCAGCGCGTTCGATGCGCAGCGGGCCGCCGCTGGCCAGCTTGCCGTGGGTATTGTTCAACGCGCCCAACAGATTAAGGGTGACGGCGGTTTTGCCGGTGAAAGTGCCGGTGCCATTGTCCAGGTCGGTGCCGGTAAAGGTCAGGTCACCCGCGGCGTCAAGGGTGCCGCCCTGGTTGCCCAGGGTCATGGCCTGCAGGGTCAGGGTCGCGGCACTGTCGATGGAGCCGCCCTGGCTGTTGTCCAGCCGGTCGCGCAGCTTGAGGCTTTGCTCGCCGGCGCTGGAGATCACCCCCTGGTGGCTGTTGTCGAGGCTGGCGGCCTTGACGTCCAGAGCCTGCTGGCTGACCAGGCCACCGCCCTGGCTGTTGTTCAAGGCGTCGCTGAGGGTGACCTCGACACCGCCCTTGAGGCTGGAGACGGTGCCTTTGTTGCTGTTGTTCAAGCCTGTGCCGTTGAGGGTCAGGCCCTGCCAGCCCGACAGCAGCCCGCCCTGGTTGTCCAGCTCAGCGCTGCCGGTGATGGTCAGGGTCTGTTGCGCCAGTACCACGCCGGTGAGGTTGTCCATGCCGGCCAGTACCAGGGTGCTGCTGCCCTGGCTCGACAGCTCGCCACCGCTGTTGCCCAGGTGGCCCAGGGTGGCATTGAGGGACTGCTGGCTCTTGATCAGGCCGCCCTGGCCGTTGCGCACTTGCTCGGCATCGAGTTGCAGGCGCTCGGCGCTCAGCAGCTTGCCCTGATGACTATTATCCAGAGCCCCGGCACTGACCGTGACCTGGCGCTGCCCGCTCAAGGTGCCGCCCTGGTTGTTCAGGGTCTGGGTGGTCGTGACCGTCAGATCACGGCTGGCCACCACGCTCTTGCCGCTGTTGTTCAGGTTTTGCGCCGTCAGCGTGACATCGCCATTCGGGTTGCGGCTGTTGTTGAGGTTGACCCCGGCTTCGATGATGCCCTGGTTGCTCAGTTGGCCACCGCTGTCCAGCTGGATGCTGTCGCGGGCGGCGAGGGTTTTCTGGCTGCTCAGGTCGCCCCGGGTTTGCACCTTGAGATCGGTGCCGGCGTAGACCGCGCCCTGGGCCTCCAGGCTGCCGGCCTTGATCGCCACCGCGCCCTTCTCGGCAGTGGCGTCCGCCATGCGCAACTGGCCGTTGGCATCCAGTTGGATATCACCGCCACTGGCAATCAGCTTGCCGTCGAGCTTCACCCCGACCCCGGCCTCGGTGCCCACCAGTTTGATCGCCCCGGCGTACATGCCGCCCAGGGCTGATGAGTCGATGGCCAGTTGCGGTGCATCCGCCGGGTTGGCGGTGCGGGCCGTGGCGTTCAAGGTCTTGGCGTCGACGTCGTTGGCCCCGGCGACCACCGCCAGGTGCCTGGCCTGGATCTCGGCGTTGATCTTGGCGCTGCGGGTGATGATTTCGAACTGGTCGATATTGCTCGCGTTGAGGCCCGCACCCTCGATGGCGACGCTGCCCTGGTCCACCTGGTAACGCTGGAGCTGGCCGTTCTCGATCACCGGCTTGCCGGTGGTCAGGGTGGCCTTGGGGGTGTTGATGAAGCCGCAGCCGTTGCAGGTCACGCCGTAGGGGTTGGCGACAATGACATGGGCCGCTTGCCCGGCCACTTCGGTGTAGCCCTTGAGCTGGCTGGGGCTGCCGCCGTTGACCTCGTTGAGGATCACATTGGCCGCGCGGCCACCCAGGTTGGAGTTGCCGAGAATGATTCCGCCGAGCTGGGTTTCCTGGGTGCGGCCGGTGGCGTTGTTGAGGATCAGCCCCTGCTGGCCGACGTTGTAGTCGCTGAACTTGTTGTGCGACAGGCCGCCGCCATTGGGCGTGGCAATGTTGACGATGGGCACGCCATTGCCGGCCTGGCCGAGGCTGGTGCCGCTGCCGTTGACCACGATGCCGTCGGCCATCGCCACCACGGGCTGCCAGAACATCACGTTGGCCAGGATGAACGCCAGACCGCGTTTGGACAGCCCCCAGAACGTATCCCGCGCTTGCAGGGTGGCGGAAGGCTGGCGGGCCAGAAAGGCGAGTTGGCGAACGTCCATGTCAAAAGCCTCAATGAATCAGTGCAATCAGAGATAGAAATCCAGGCGGAAATGGGTCGGGGTTTCCCGTTCACTCAAGGCTTCGGGACGTTCGAGGGAATGGGTAAAGCTCACGCCGGTGACAAGGTGGTTGCCCATCGGGCGAGTCCAGCGCAGGTGGTTGCGCCAGCAGTAGCCGCTGTCGCCGTTCAGGCTCGGGTCTTTGTAGCCGCGGATGAAGGACTGGGCGCCCAGGTTGAAGGTGGTACCAGGCATCGGCGCGACAGCGGCGCTATGCAGCGCGCTAAACAGCAGCAGGCAGGACAAGGCACAGCACAACCTCATCCCGAGCGTGGAGAGAGACATATCCGATCCTTCGAAAGCGTGACGACAAGAGCTACGAAGGGCGTGACGCTAATAAGCTATTACTGCATCGTCAAATGACTGCCGCAGAATCGCCAATAACAATCAAATCGAACTTTCAAGCAACTTTACGAGATAAGAAACATGCAATTCCATTATGGAGCCGCCCATTTTAAATTTTGAAATATTTAAAGTAAAAATCATCTGAAAGCCTTTTAAATCAAGGCTATAGAGTTTTAAAAAGTTTTAGCAAAAGTTTGAAATTGCACACTTAGAAGAGCCAACGCCCGTACGCAAGAACCCTGGCTCTCACTCTCTCGCTACGATTAAAGAACAACTCACCCACAACCACATCCGTAGCGACAAACCCATGCAGAAACCCCAAATAAATCAATAACGCATTGATTTATTTACTGAAAATAGAATCAGACAATTCCCTCTGCAAATTCAGAAGAGCCGTACCCCCCCAGGGCTCATCCCCCCTGGGCAATCAATCTTCTCCTGTCTTCTTGCCTTCATCCCCTTCCGAACGCAGATGGATCACCCGCGGTGGCGGTTCCACCCTCAGCGGCGGGTGCTGCTGGTCTTCGGGAAGAATGCGATAGAACTGCGTGGTGACGTGGCTGATACCGCCTTCCTCGTCGTTGTGCACGATCATGGTGCCGGGCTGGCGCATCTGGGCGAAGGTCGCGTCGTTGAGCTTGAAGGTTTCGCTCAGGCGCTTGTCGTCCACCACGGGTGCCGGCAGCCGGGGCGGGTAGCTCTTGTTGCGACGCTGGCGGTAGCGGGCCCAGGAAATCAGCAGCACCGCATTGAGTACCGCCACCCAGGCATAGAACTGCAGGGTGGTCAGGGCATCGAGCATGCCCGCTTCGATCCGCGGCCCTTCATGGCTGTCCAGCAGCGGAATGAGCCCACGAACCAGCAAGTACAGCAGGCCTACCCAGGCCAGTACGGTGAGGACAACGTCGACGATCACCATGAACGGACGCTGGCGGGTTCGGATGATTTTCATCAGCGCACCTCCTCTTCGTCATCGATGGGTTTGATGCCGCGGTCCGGGCTGACCCAGCGCGCGCGTTTCTGGTGTTCGCCAAACAGCACCCGGGGAAAGCTCACCAGAGTGGTGAACAGGCTGATGAACCAGAACACCAGCGGGTACCAGACCACCCAGAACATGGTTTTCCACAGGTCTTTTTCATAACGGCGGTCGATCAGGATACTCACCGCGAACTGGGTCAGGCAGACCATCGCCAGCACCAGCCCGGTGAAGGCCGGCGGGACGATGGTGTGCACCGCGATGGCCTCGGGCATGACGATGAACTTGCCCAGGGCCCAGAAGATCACCGACAGCAGGAAGGTGAAGGCCCAGCCGGTGGACAGGCAGTAGTCGAACAGCAGGGTCCAGAGGTAGCGGTGGCGCCACTCCCAGATCCCGCGGATGTTCTTGAACAGCACCTCGGCGCCGCCCTGGGCCCAGCGCAGGCGTTGCTTCCACAGGCCGCGCAGGGTCTCCGGCATGAGGATCCAGCACAGCGCCCGCGGCTCGAAGAACACGTACCAGTGGTCCAGTTGCAGCTTCCAGCTGATGTCGATGTCTTCGGTGATCATGTCCGGGCTCCAGTAGCCCACCCGGTGCAGGGCGGTGCGACGGAAGGCGACGATCACCCCGGAGACGGTGAAGACTTTGCCGAACACCCGCTGGGTGCGCTTGATCAGGCCGATGATCGAGGAGAACTCGCCCACCTGGACCCGACCCACCAGGGTCGAACGGGTGCGGATCCTTGGGTTGCCGGTCACGGCGCCCAGGCGTGGGTTGTCCAGCATCGGCGCCACCAGGTAGGCCGCCGTGTTGGGCGCCAGCAGCGCATCGCCGTCGATGCACACCAGGTATTCGCTGTGTGCCGCCACCGCGCCCATGCGCAGGGCCACGGCCTTGCCCTGGTTCTGCGCCAGGTGCAACACCCGCAGGCGCGGGTCCTGGGCGGCAAGGCGGTCCAGCACCTCGGCGGTGTTGTCCTTGGAGCCATCGTTGATGGCGATCACTTCGATGTTCGGGTACTGCTGGGCCAGGGCCGCATGAATGGTGTCGGCGACGTTGTCGCCTTCGTTGTAGCAAGGAATGAGGATGCTGATCAGCGGCTCACCGGCCAGGGGCGGCGGCAGGGTGTCGTCGCTCCACGGCCAGTGGCGCTCCCAGTGCATCCAGTAATACAGGCCGCCGGCGATCCACAGCGCCGACATGAACAAGGGGTAGTAGAAGACGAAGTCCATGAGGAATTCGCCGGTCAGCACGAAGATCAGCCCCAGGGGCACGCCGAGAACGAGCGCCAGGACCACCAGCGCAAAGATACGATCCACCATGATTCAAGGGCTCCATTTGTTGGAGAGCGCGGGCCGCAGAGTCTTCAGGTCCGGTGAGTTCTCGAGGAAGTTGTCCGGGTAGTAGCCGAAATTGGTCGCGCCCTGGCGCTTGAGGCGGCCCATCCAGTCCGCCAGTTGCTGGGCGGAGAGGTCGCTGGCGGGCTTGCGGGCCCAGTCCCGGGCCTGCAGCTCGAACACCGTGCGCTGCAAGGCACCGGGGCGGGCGCGCACCTGGTCCACCAAGGCTTCGAGCCAGGGCCCGGAATGCCGCTGGCTCTGGCCTTCCATCAGCGGCATGGCCATGGGCGCGGTCCAGTCGTAGCTGACCAGGAAATCATCGAGGTTCTGGGCGAACCAGGTTTCACTCTGCGGGTTGATGATCGGCTCGGCGAACAGGTTGCGCGCGGTCTGCACCTGCGGCCCGCGAATCGCCCGGACCTTGGCGGCCAGCTCATGGGTGAAGTCGATCAGGTAGCGGCTCTTGAAGCGTGTCCAGCGCTGCAGGGTGGCCGGATCGTCGCGCAGGGCGGCCATGGAACCCGGCAGGCCCTGGGCTGCATAGGCGCGCAAGGCCCCGGGGCTGGCGTCTTCGAAATCCGAGAGCACGGCGTCGTCGTGGAACAGAATGCCGTCCACCGACGTCATGCGCGCCACGTCCTCGTAGAGGTCGCCGATCTGCCGGCGCACAGTGGGGTCGAAGGGCGACAGCCGCTGGTACTGCTTAGGATCGATGGTGCTCTGGCCGGTGGCCGGATCCCAGCGCGTGACCCGGGGCAGCCGGGCGTCCAGGGCGAAGCTGAGCACCGGCATCCAGGCATAGACCTTGACGTGGGCCCGGGTGCGCAACTGCCAGGCGACCCGGTCGAACAGGTCGGCGCGCATCGGCAGGTGCCGGTTGGGGAAATACAGCGACTGCACCAGGCCGTCGCCCTTGGGGTCGGCGAAGGCCTGGAGGAATACGGTGTTGGCCCCCAGGTCGGCCATGCGCTGCACCAGCTTGCCGAGGTTGACCTCCTGCTGCTTGGGGTCCGGGTCGTAGACGTTGTCCAGGTCCACGTGCACCACGCGCATGGGCGCGGCGGTCTCGGCACCGACAATGCTGTTGGAGAAGTGCATGCCGTCCGGGTCCGACACCACCAGGAAACGCGGGCTGCTCATCAGGTTGTCGAGTGTGTCCAGGCCGTCGTCCAGGGTCAGGGCCAGCTTGAAGCCCTGGCTGTCCACCACTTGCAGGGTGGAGCCGTCGGCCGTGCCGTAGGGCCAGACCCAGATCCGCGGGCGATAGCCGGCCACGGCCAGGATCTTGTTCGAGATGGCGGTCACGTCCTGGCGCATCCGCGCCTGGAAATCCGCCTCGCTTTCATAGCGCCCGGAGGCGGCGTCAAAACGGCGGGTCGCCGCCGCCGGCTGCAGGTTGCCCTGAGGGTTGGCAAGAATGCCCAGGTGGCTGTGGTCGGTATGGGCGGCGATTTCCACCAGCCCGGAACGGGAGATTTCCCGGACCTGCGCCCAGGTCAGGAACTGTGAGCGGGGCCGCAGCTCGCCGGCGAAGTTCACCGGCTGGTCGGCCGGGGTGTCGATCCAGGTGCCCACCGGCGCCAGCACCGCAGGCCAGTGATAGCTGCGCAGCACCGGCAGCACCCGGGTGTAGAAGCTCGAATAGCCGTCATCGAAGGTCAGCAGGATGGCCTTGGCCGGCAGTTCGGGGCCGCCGTTGCGCGCCGCCAGGATCTGGTCCACGGTCACGGGCCGGTAGCCGTTTTCCCGCAACCAGGCCAGTTGCTCGATCATCCGCTCGGTGCGCACCGCCACCACCCGTTGGTCCGGGTCGCGATCCTCGATGTCGTGGTAGGCAATGCCCAGCACGTGGTTCTTCGGCCAGGGCGCCTCGGTGTTGGGCAACGGCCGTTGCGCCGGGGCTAGAAAGTCGGCGGCGGGCTGGGAACAGGCGCTGAGAACCAGGGCTCCCAGCAGGAGGATGCAACGGTTGATCAGGCGCATCGTCACACTCTTCTCTAGAAGCGATAGGTAAGGTCGACAGCCAGGCGCAGGTCGGTTTCCCGATCGCCGTCGTAAGGCCGGTTGATCACGCTCAGGACTCCGCCGATGTCGAACACGTCGTTCCAGCTGTAGCGCTGGCCGTAGCTGAGCAGCCCCACCGCTCCAGTGGAGTAGCCGCGTTCGCTGTAGGTACCGGCGCCGGCCTGGAACTGTTGGCTCCAGGAGGTCTGATAGCGGTGATAGAGCACGTGGTTGACGGTGACGGTGGGCAGGACGCTGAGGTCCGCCTCGGGGTTGTAGTAGGGGGTGTCTTCCAGGGTGTTGTGGCTGGCGCCCACTTCCAGGCCGAGGTCGACCTGCACTTTCGGCGAGCGGTAGACCCCTTCGCGGCCCGTGAGCAGGGCCTCGAACCTATTGTTGCCGTCGCTGAAGTGCGACGGGCTGAGGGACAGTTTCCACTCGCGGCTTTCATTGGCCCGCCAACGCAGGAAGGCGCTGCCGCCGTTGGCGCTGATATCGCTGTTGAGGGCCCGCAGCGGGGTGTTGGCAGAGAGGTAGTCGAGGCTGCCGCCGTATTGCCAGTGATCGTCGATGTCCCGCGCCAGCGACACCCGGGCACCGGTCTTGTCGCCGTAGCCATAGGAATGGTTGGAGACTTCCGCTTCCAGGGTCATGTCGCGGGTGCGCCGCTCCACCCCCAGGACCTGCCAGCGGTGATTGCCGATCCCTTCCGAGAAGTCCCCCATGGCATAGCCGATGCCGCCGAACAGGCGCCAGTCCTCGGCGATCGGCGGCGTGTAAAGCCGGCTTTCGATGCCGAAATCACGGCTGCCGGATACCGCGCCGGCACCATTGCTGCCACCGCCGTAACTCTTGCCGCCATAGGTCATGACCCGCAGTTCGGCCATGTCGTGCACTTCGCGCTCGCGGGCCAGGCGCTGCACCTGGCGGCTCTCCGGAAAGCGCTCCACCACGTCGTCGGTCAGCGCATCCAGTTGCCGCCATTCCTGCAGGTCCTGGGCCGTATGGCCCTGGGACACTTCCAGGCTGACATCGCGCGGGGCCACGCTCTCGGTTTCCTTGAGCAGGCTTTCCGAAAGCCGGGGCCAGTCGCGCACCCGGTACAGATCGGCCTGGGCCAGGCGCACGCTGATGTTGCCCGGAGCCTGCCCCGCCAGGGTCTCCAGGCGCTGCTCGGTGCCCGGCAGGTCAGCCCCGGCCGTGCCGTCGGCACCGGCCTGGGCCGCCAGCAGTTGGGCATCGACCCAGTCGTCATTGGGGTCGCCCACGGTTTGCCCGGTGAGCTGAATTCGCTGCGGCACACTGTCGGCCAGGTCATTGGCGAGTTTCAGCGCCTCTTCCGGGCGTTCACTTTCCAGCAGCGCGTAATACAGCGCGGTGGTGTCTTCCAGGCGGTGGTCGGCATCACCGTCCGGTGCCGAAAACACACGCCGATACAGGTCCGCGGCGATTTCCGGCTGGCGCTGGTCGAGGTAGGAGGCCGCCACCCAGCGCAGGGCATACGGGGGAATGGCCACGCCGGCAGCGGTGAGCTGCTCGTATTCGCTGATCACCTCTGCGGTGCGCGCCCGGGACTTGAGGGCGCCCAGGCGGTCGATGCGCCAGCGGGTCAGGTCGTCCTGGGCTTGAGGGTCCTTGCCCCAGGCGGCGAACAGGGTGTCGTAGTCGGCCAGGGCACGGTCGGCCACCACAAAGCGCTCTTTCTCACTGCGGCTGGCCAGCTCCGAGAGGCGCACCCGTTCGGCGGCGAGGTCGGCCTGGATGCGCCGCTGGATCACCGGATCGATCAGCCCGGGGTGCTGCCGGGCCAGGCGCAGGGCCGGTTCCGGCAGGCGCGCCCGCTGCAGGGCGTAGATGTATTCGCGGATGACTTCGGGCTTGTCGCCAGCGCGGATAAACGCCTGGTCGTATGCGGCCAGGGCGTCATAAGGCTGGTTGGCGCGGGTCAGCGCGTAGCCCAGGGCCAGGCGCCGGTTCGGGTCATCGGGCTTGGCCGCCACCAGGGCCTTGGCCCGGGCCACGGCTTCGGCCGGCTGGCCGGCATCGGCCTGGGTCAGGGCCAGCCCCAGCTGCAGGTCGGCGTTCTGCGGGTCGCGCTGCAGGGCCAGGCGATAGACCTGGGTGGCGTTGTCCCACTGCTTGAGGTTGCGATAGGCACGGGCCGTAGCGGCCAGCGCCTGCGCCGGCAGCACCCGGTTGCGGCCCTGGGTCTCGTAGACCTTCACCACCTCGGCATCGAGGCCCGCCCAGCTGGCGATCTGCAGGTGGTCGCTGACCAGCCCGTTGTTCAACCGGTCCGCCGGCACTTGGCGCAAATGGTTCAGCGCCGGGGCGTAGCTGCCGGCCCGGGCCTGGATGATCAACTGGTCATAGGCCGCATCGGCGAACGCCAGGCCCGGCCATAACAGTTGGCTGCACAATGCCAGGCGAAACAGCGGACGAAGGCCGTAGCGGCGAGCGGGATGAACAGTGCGTTGCATTTCGTCAGCATCCTTACGTGGCTAGCCGGAGTTATGCGCCCCGCCCTTACGCCCCAGCCCGGACGATCAGAAGATCGACAGAGCGTCTGGGAGAATTCTTCCACGAAGGTTAGTTCAGAATTTGCAGCGCCATATTTATTCAGAATCAGATTCTGCGGGGCCTGCAGCCGCCCTCACCGCCTTGCTCCAGACAGCACAACGCCCGACCTGTGGGCTGCACAGGCCGGGCGTCAGGGGTTGCACAAGAAGGGCCGCGCAAAGCGGCCCGTGCACCTTTACTGCTGGGCGCCTACGCCCCCCAGCTTGCTCATGACCAAACCGATGAACTGCTCAACGGTCATTTTCTGGCCATTGAAGTTCACTTCGTTATTGGCATAGTGCAGGGCCGACACCACGTCATTGCCTTCCAGCTTGGCCAGTTGGGTGGACAGGGCCATGGCACTGAGCATTTCTGCAGTGGCCGCGCTTTGCTCGGCGATCAGCTTGGCATCGGTCTGGCCTTCGACCTGGGCCTGCAGGGCGGCGATGTCTGCCACCATCGGCTTGGACAGCGACAGCTTGGCATCCAGCTGGCTGACCAGTTGCTTGCCCAGCTCAGCCGGCGGCAGCTCCAGGCTCTGCGGCTTGGCCAGATCCAGGCTCAGGCTGAAACGGCTTTCACCACCGGCGGTCTTGAATGCCAGGCTTTCCAGGGCGATCTGCGGCTTGGCTTCCAGGACCTTGTTCACGGCAGCCCGTACCTTGACCTGCTCGGCGTCGGACATTTGCAGTTCCGGAGCCGGTTCACCCTCGGCAGAGGCCTCGGTGGCGGCCTTCTGATACGGCTGCAGCACGTTCTGGTAGACCTGGACCAGATCGAGCATGCCCTGGCTGTCGAGGCTCTTCATGCTCCAGAGCATCTCGGCCGAACCCACGGTCTTGCCGTCGAAGGCGATTTCGCCCACTCGGTAATCCGCACGGCCCGCCACTGTGCTGCCGGTTTCTTCGCTGAAGGTCTTCTGCTCGAAGTGCTTCAGGGTCAGCACCGACTGCTTGTCGCCGAAGGTGGCCTTCAGGCCGCTGAGTTCCAGGGTGTTCTGGCCCAGGAAGTAGTCGAAGCTGCTTTTCTGCAGGTTGCTGGCCAGGGTCAGGCCGTTGATTTCCAGTTTGAGCGGGGCCTTGTCCGGCGAGCTGAGGAACAGGCTCAGGCTGTCCATATAGCCATCGACCTTGGCCTTGCGGCGATTGTCGCCGACGCTGAAAGTGGCATTCAGGCCGGAGAACTTGAGGTTGTTCAGCTCATCCAGGGCCAGTTCCATCGGAGCGAAATCCAGGGTGCCCTCCGCGGACAGGTCATAGCCGACATTGACCACGCCCTTGAACGGTACAGCACCCTTGGTGGCGGCAAACCACTTGTCGGTCTGCCCGTTGTTCTCCAGCTCGTAATGACTGGACGCCATGACTGGCAGCCACTTGAGGCGGATCAAGCGCGAGAAAGGCAGCGGGCCGTGTTCGATATGGTCGGCGATCATCAGTTCCAGCCCACCGTTGAACACCTCGCCCTGGGTCTTGAGGCGGTAGCGGGCATTGCTGCTGAACACGCCACGCTCCAGGGACACCAGCTCCAGAGTGGCGGTGGCGTCATAGCCGATCAGCGCCGCTTGCAGTTCCTTGTTGCTTTCAATCACCTGCTGCTGCAGGACCCCTTCCAGCTTGGTGCCGGTGTACCAGGCGCCGCCGGCACTGATGGCACCTACTGCGACGACGATTCCTAACAGTACGCCTGCTGATTTATTCATGTCTGACCCGATCAATATCCGTTGTTTGAAGGTGTGGTCGTCTTCCCTGAACCCATGACGGGTTGCGGCTCGACTCCGCGTAAAACCGGCGCAGATTACCACTGGCGGCTAGGGCGAGCCCAATCTTTGAATGTGAAAAACCGTGGAGCGCGGGGAGATGGCCACGGCAGCGGCTGCCGCAAACCGGCAGCCGCCGCTGTTACAGGGCCAGGGGAAGGGGCTTTTAGGAGTATTCGATTTCCAAGGCATCGAGCTGATGATCGAAGCTCTTGAGCCGGGCGCTCCAGGTGTACACCAGGACCTCGAAATCCCGGTCGATCACCGCGCTGTTGCCCCGGGATTCGCCCCGTGGGTCGCAGAAATCCAGCTGGTAGCGCTCCCGCGCCATGGCGGTGGCGACATCCGACAGCTCCCGGGCATTGCTCAGCCAGTGGTGACCGTCCTCGGCTTGCTTGTCCAGCAGCATGCACTGCTTCTTCAGGGCCTCCAGGCTCTTTTCCAGCGGGGTGCCGGTGAGTTCGCCCATGACTTCGGCGAAGGTCCGCCCCGGTTGCCAGTAACTGCCCCAGAAGTAACGGTCGAATACGGTTTCGACCCGGCGCAGGGCCACCTTGGTGTCCCAGATGACCACCAGGGTCTTGCTCTGTTCGAGCTGTTTCTTCTTGATTTTCTGGCCCTGAAAGGAGGCCCAGGCCACCACACCGATGGCCATCACCGCGATCAACGCGCTGGCGCTGTCGAGGAACACCAGTGCCTTGTCGATCTGATGGGCCAGCATGATGCCGTAGAAGTAGGTGGCAGACAGCAGCACCAGGGCGCAGAGCGCGCACCAGAAGCCCGGAGCATAAGGGTTTTTCATTATTGGAATCCCCATGACCATCACATGCTTTGATCGGTTGGAAGGCACGTTGCACAAGGCACTTTTCCAACTGATCAAAGCATAGCAACCGCCTCAGGGTTTCGCGTGCTCCGGGCCTTGCGTTCGTCCGCTTTCCCAACCGCCGCCCAGGGCCAGGAACAGATCGATCTGGCTCATGGCTACCTGGGTGTTGGCCGCCGCCAGTTGCGCGCGCATATCGGTGTAGGTACGGGTGGCCTGCAGGTCGGCGAGGAAGGACGCGCGCCCGGCCTGGAAGAAGCGGTGGGTCTGGTCCGCCGCCAGTTGCGCCGACTGCTCGGCATCCGCCAGGGCATCGCGGCGCTGCAGTTGCGCGCTGTACTGGGCCAGGCCGGTCTGGGTTTCGCGGATGGCGTTGAGCACCACCCCATCGAAATGCGCCAGGGCGCCCTGGCTGGCGGCCTCGGCTTCATGAATGCGCTCGCGGGCGCCATTGGCCGGCACCGTCCAGCTGATCAGCGGGCCGAAGCCCCAGCGATTGGTGGAAGGCTTGCCGAGGTTGTCGAGGATGCCCACGGTGCCGACCGTCGCGCCGATGCTGATATCCGGATACAGGGCCCCGGTGGCCACGCCGATTCGCGCGGTGGCGGCGGCCAGCTGGCGCTCGGCCTGCCGTACGTCGGGGCGGCGCTTGAGCAGCGCCGCGCCATCGCCCACCGGCAACAGCTGGGTGATATGCGGCAACTGGGCGCAGCTGTCGGTGCCGGCGGGCAATTGATCCAGCGGCTTGGCCAGCAGCATCGACAGGCGGAACAGGCCCGATTGGCGCGCCGCCTCATAGCGCGGCAGTTCGGCACGCAGGGATTTGAATTGGGTCTGGGAACGGGTGACCTGGGTTTCGTCGCCGCGCCCGGCATCGCGCAGGCGCTGGGTCAGCTCGGTGCTCTGGGCTTGCAGGCTCAGGGAGTGCTCGGCGATTTCCCGTTCTTCGTTGGCCGCGCAAACCTGGGTGTAGGCCCGCACCACGTCCGCCACCAGGGTGATGCGCGCGGTATCCGCCGCAGCCTGGGTCGCGTCGGCATTGGCCTGGGCCGCCTCGATGCCGCGCTGCAAGGTGCCGAACAGGTCGAACTGGTAGGAGGTGCTGATGGACAGGTTGCCGACGTTGGCCACTGGCACCTTTTCCGGCAGCAGGAAGGCTTCGCCGGATTCCTGCAGGCGCTCGACCCCGGCCTTGACCCCACCGCTCCAGCCACCGGCGGCCTGGGCTTCATCCACCTGGGCACGGGCCCGAGCCAGGTTGGCCGCCGCCACCCGCAGGTCGGTGTTGGAAGCCAGGGCCTGTTGCACCAGCTGGTCCAGGCGCGGGTCCTGGTACAGCCGCCACCAGTCGGCAGGCACCGGCGCCGACACCACGTTGGCGCCCTTGGCGCTCAACTGGCCCTGCAAATCCTTGCGCTGCACCGCAGCATCCCCGGGCACCTGGTAATCCGGCCCGACCATCTGGCAGGCCGAGAGCAGCAGGCCGAGCCCAGCCAGGGCCAAACGCGCGCCGTTGTTCATTGGCCGGGCTCCTGCTTGGCCTGGTCGTCGAGGATCGACACCGTGGCGGTGCGCCCGGCGATCATGCGAAAGTCCGCCGGCACATCGTCGAAGGCGATGCGCACCGGAATCCGTTGCGCCAGGCGCACCCAGCTGAAGGCCGGGTTGACGTTGGGCAACAGGTTGGAGCCGCTGCTGCGGTCACGGTCCTCGATCCCGGCGACGATGCTTTCCACATGCCCGCGCAGCCGCGCACGGTCGCCGATCACACGGATATCCACGGCCTGGCCGACATGGATGCCATCGAGCTTGGTCTCTTCGAAATAGCCATCGATGTGGAAGGAGTTGCTGTCCACCACCGATAGCACCGGGCGCCCGGCGGTGACGAATTCCTGGGTGCGCGGTGCACGGTCGTTGACGTAGCCGTCCACCGGGCTGCGTACCACCGAGCGGTCGAGGTTGAGCTGGGCGCTGTCCACCGCCACCTGGGCCTCGGCCAGGGCCGACTGGGCGCGGGCCTCGCGGGACTGGCTTTCTTCCAGTTGCTCGCGCGGCACCAGGTTGCCCAGGCCACGGTTGCGCTTGGCCTCGCGCTGGGCCTGGGCCAGGGTTTCCTGACGGTCGGCCAGGGCCGCCTTGGCCTGGCGCAGGGCCAGCTTGAAGCGGTCCTGGTCGATGCTGAACAGCACCTGGCCGCGCTGCACCAGCTGGTTGTCACGCACCTGCACTTGCTGGATCAGCCCGGACACGTCCGGAGCGATCTGCACGATATCGGCGCGGATATGCCCGTCCCGGGTCCAGGGCGCGAACATGTAGTACATCACCATGCGCCAGACCACCACGACCGCGAAGGTCACCACCAGTAACGTCAGGACCACACGGCCAATGGTCAATAAAGGTTTTTTCATGTCATCAGGTATCGACTGAGAGAGTCCACGGCGCCCAGTAGCAGAGCGTAGAGACCCACGTTGAACAGCGCCCGGTGCCAGACCAGACGATAAAAGTGCAAGCGCGTCAGCACCCCGTGCACCAGCAGGTACAAGCCATAAGTGATGCCCATCAGCACCAGCAGCGTGGGCAGGAACACCCCGCTGATATCCAGATCACCGATCATAGGGGCGCTCCATCGATGCCATGGGGAAGGGGTTCTTCAAGCTCGCCGGTGGCGACGAATTCCACCCCCGGCAACAGCGCCAGGCGCAGGCCGCTGAGGGCGTGCAGCAGGTGCAGGCGGGTTTCGTGGTCGCCTTGCAGGCCCTGGCTGCCGAGGGCGCGGCGGGTACGGTCGAGGGTCATCAGCAGCCCGCTGGGGGCCGGCAGGCGTTCGCCGGCCTTGAGGCAGGCCTTGAAGTACTCGCCCACCTCGGCCACCACCTGGCGCAGCAGGCTCTGGGCCACACCCTGCACCCGCGGTGCGTAGGCCAGCAGGTCCAGCATATTGAGGGCCACGCGCAACTCCCGCAGGGCTATGCCGGTGTCCTGCCCGGTCATGGCCAGGCGCGGCAGGTGCTGCATCAGGCGGTCGAGCATCTGTGCACCCATGTGCCGGTGTTCGGCCAGGGTCGCCGGTTCGCTGAGGCTGACGATGTCGCGCCAGCTGAAGCGGGTCAGGCGCTTGGCCGCCAGTTCGGAGCCGAACGGCCGGGCGATCAGGGTCCAGACAAAGGCGAACAGCAGGCCCATGGGGCCGGCCAGGTTGGAGTTGGCAAAACTCAGGAAGTCCGCGTCGTAGGCGCCCTGGATGCTGATGAAGGACGAGGTGTTGACGATGGTCAGCAGCATGCCGAGGTAGAACCGCGGCTGCACCGTCAGGGTGCCGACGCAAATGAACGGCACGGCAAAGGCCAGCACCAGCATCGGGAAGTCGTGCAGGTTGGGCAGGATCAGGAACAGGTAGAGGCTGGCGAACAGCACCGACATCGCGGTCCAGAAAAAGAACCGGTAGATCTGCGGCGCCGGGTCGTCCATGGAAGCAAAGAAACTGCAGGCCACCGCCGCCAGGATCACGGCGCTGCCGCCGTCGGTCCAGCCCAGGAGAATCCACAGCACCGAGGCGACGATGATCGCCAGGACCGTCGAGCCCGCCGAGTACAGCATCAACCCGCGATCGAGAAACGGCGTCAACCGACCCAGGCGCCAATGCCGGTAGACCGCGCGCCAGGGGGCCTGGCTTTCGCTCTGGATCGCGTGCTGCAGGCTGCGGCAGTCCTGCCACAGGTCGATCCACTCGCCGAGGCGATACAGAGCGTTGGACATCAGCAGCTGGCGCCGGTCATCCAGGGCTTCGGGGCTTGGCTGCAAGGCTTCGAGTTCATCGCGCAGGGCCTGCCAGCGTTCCACCGAAGCATCCCGGGCGGTGCCTTGCAGCCATTCATCGGCCTTGGCCAGCAAGGGGGCGAACTGCGCCACCAGTTCCGGGGTACGCCGTTCCAGGGCGTACAGAGCATCGTCCAAAGCATCCACCACCGGCAGCAGATTGATCATCCGCCCGCGCAGCTCCTTGGTGTTGCGCACGGTCTGCGGCCGGGCGCCCTCGTGGGGCAACTGGCCGATCATCAGTTCCAGGGTGTTGAAGGTGCCCACCATGGACGCGCGCAGGGCACTGACTTCCTCGGGCTGGACGTTGCGGGCCAGGAAGCGCTGGCTGTAGAGCGCGGCATCGGCGAACCACTTGGCGGCGGAATCGACGAACACCGGGGCCAGCCGCCGGGGCCAGAACATGCTGCCGATCACCGCGGCGCAAACGATGCCGAGGAAGATTTCCTCGGTCCGCGCCTCGGCGACGTCCCAGACCCCCAGGGGGTTGTCCACCACCGGCAGGGCGATCAGCGGCAAGGTGTAGCCGGCCAGCATCAGGGCGTAGTTGTTGGCAGTGCGCAGGTGCATGGACAGGAACAGCAGGATCCCGGTCCACAGGGCGATGATCACCACCAGCAGATAGGGGCTCTGCACGAACATCGGCACGAACAGCACCGCGGCCGCCGCCCCGAGAAAGGTGCCGATCGCCCGGTACAGGGCCTTGGAACTGGTGGGGCCGACGTAGGGGCTGGAGACGATGTACACCGTGGCCATCGCCCAATACGGACGGGGCATCTGCATCAGCATGGCGATGTACAGGGCGATCATCGACGCGGCGAAGGTACGTACGCCATAGAACCAGTCCCGCGCGGGAGGCATGCCGGTAAAGAAGCCTTTCAAGATGGCAGCACCGGTACATGACTGGCGGACTCGAACGCGCGGATCACCCGCAACGCCGCTTCCAGGTCGGCGCTGCCAATGCCTTCCAGCACTTCATGGCGCAGGCGCACCAACTCGCTTTCCACCGCCTGCACCAGCTCGCGACCGGTGTCGGTCAGGCTCAGGCATTTGGCCCGGCGGTCGTGGGGATCTTCGCTGCGGCACACGTAGCCGGCGCTGCACAGTTGATCCAGCAGGCGCACCAGGGACGGGCTTTCCATCCCTGCGGCCTGGGCCACCGTGACCTGGCGCACGCCCTCGCCCAGGCGCCCGATCATCAACAGCGGCACCGCGCAGGCTTCGGAAATGCCGAAGTTGACCAGCGTGGTCTGGCAGATCCGCCGCCAATGCCGGGACGCGACCACCATGCCACTGCTGATATTCATGTGGAGTGATTCAAGGGAGTTGGACACAAGATTGTTCGCACACTGTTAGTTTGCTAACTATCAATATGTCATTGACGGATAAATCCAGTCAAGTTTTGTAACAATTGCCTGAGAGTGAAGATGCACAGCTTGCCAGCGAACCTCAGCGTTTCCTGGCCTGCTCGTAAACGGTTCCACGCTCGCGCTTGCCGACCGCAACCACGCAAACCACGACGCGCTCTTCGATCACTTGATAAACCAATCGGTAGCCCGAAGCCTTGAGTTTGATTTTGTAGCAATCGGGAAGCCCATGCAGGGCATCAGCAGGGATTCGCGGCACCTCAAGCCGTTCGGCGAGCTTTTTCTTGAATTGCTCTCGAAGCGTATGCCCCAACTTGTTCCATTCCTTGTGTGCCGAAGGCAGGAACTCAAGGCTATAAGTCATCCAGACTGACCGGAACGGGCGTCTCATGGCTGCGTTCGCGGATGATTTCGGCCAACTCCAGATCATCCAGGCGTTCCATCAACGCTTCGAAAACCTCGGCCGGAACCATGTAGCCCATGACACGATTGTGATTCAACACCGCCACTGGCCCGCCCTGGGCACCACTCAAGACGGCAGAAGGGTTTTTCTTCAACTCAGATACGCTGACGGCTTTGTCAGCCAGAATACTCTGCATAATCATGACCTCAATTCAGGTCGTGATTCTGGTCTAAATACTCCATATCAACAACTACAGCTCATCAGCCCCCGCGCCCCTTCCTCAACAACACATCCAACTGATCCACCACCTCGGCCCAATCCGCATCATCGAGCACTTCCGTGCGCAGAAAGTCGGCCTGGCTCTCGCTCCAGAAAAATGCGTCCGCCAGGTGCAGCTCCGGTTTGAGCGGCGAATGCGTGGCGATGAAACGCTCGATGCTCACCGGGTCGTCGGCCAGCCCCAACTGCTTGAACAACGCTGGCAGGCTGTGGGTCGGTGCTTCCATGGTCGGGCTCCTGATCAGTGCGAGACTTCGCAAACCTCGGCGTGGGGCACCAGCTTCAGGTACTGAGCCATGCTCATGTGCACCAGGTTGTGGTGGTTGCCGGCTTCCAGGTAGATGTCTTTCTGCCGGGTCAGCAGCGGGTCGATCACCACGTCCAGCCCATAGGACTCGCCCAGGGCCGGCACCGCGCCGCGCTCGCAGTCGTTGAACAGGTGGGCCAGGGTGCTTTCCCGGGTGACCTGCCATTCGCCGCTGCCGCGCACCTTGCCGAGGTCCAGGTGCCGACTGGCCGGCAACACCGCCATCAGGTAATGGCCGTGGTGATCGTCGAGGATCACCGACTTGGCCACTCGCTCCGCCGGTACCCCCGCCACCCGCGCCGTTTCCAGGCTGCTGGCGGAATGGGGATGGCTCACCAGATCAAACTCGCAAGCGGCTTGTTCCAGGCTGCGCTGCACGGTTCTTGCCATACGCATGATGCACCTCGGTGCCCCGCAAGCGGGGACAGGACTGTGACTCCTGATGCAAGTCTAGGTCGCGCTGCAAGACACAAGGCCTCGAACTTCCGAACGGCACCCTGCGCGTTCATTGCCCGGCACAGGAAGCGCCGGCTGCCGAGCCACAGAGGACAAACAAGCGGGCCCGAGTACCACCCGCGGCGAACTGACCGACTTTGTGCCACCCCTGGGGCAATGGCGCGAATTCCTCGGACTGATCGTCCGACCCCACCAGCCAATACCGCCCGCTGCCCACTGACAAGGCGCTCAATTGATCCAGGTAGACCTGATCCGGGTGGTCGATCAGGGTGCCGAAGCCGTACGCGTTCGGCCTGCTGGAGGTGCCTCCCGGCAGCGGCGGCGTATAGAGCATCGGCTGGGCATCGGTGCGGTTGTAGTAGACGTAGCTCAAGTACCAGAGCATGTCGCTGATAACGATGCGGTCGCCCGCGACGTAGTGCCGGTTGACGTAGTCGACCATCACGCTGATCTGGTCGTTGGCGTCGACATCGATGTTGTTTTTCAGCCCCACCGCTTCCAGCCCCACGAACCCCAGTAGCAACGCCAGCGCCACCAGCCGGGCAGTCTTAAGCCAGCGATCGATGAGCACCGCCATGATCATCGGCAAGCCCAAGGCATACGCGGTCAGGTAGCGTTCGATAAACACTGGCGAAGCGAACGACACCGCAAACACCAACAACAACGGCAGCAGGGTGAAACTCGCCAGCAGCCCGCCGAACCTGGCAGGTGCACCATCACGCCAGGCCAGGACGCTACAGACCGCCAGCAACAGCAGCGGCATGCCCACGAACAGCGCACCTGGCAGGTTGTCGCCTTCGTCCTGGATCAGCAATTGCCAGACCATCGCCGGCAGCGAAGACCAGGTGACCACCGGCTCCCAGCCGACATCGCCATTGGCCTTCAGCTCGTCCATGTGCCGCAGCAGGTCGAGCAACTCCGGAACCCAGGGCAGGAACAGCAGCACGATCGCCGCATTCGCCAGCCACCAGGCCGGGCGGGTGACCAGGCGCCCGCCACCCTCGGCGCGCACGCCCGAAACGGCCAGGTACAGCCAGTGCGCCAGCACGCAGAACACCGTGAAGTAATGGGTGTAGAAGGCCAGGGTCATCAGCAGCGCGTAGCTCACCAGATAGCCGGGACGCGAAGGCTGGCGCAGCCAGTACACCAGGGCCAGGGTCGCTCCCAACAGCAACAGGCCGAGCAGCGCATACATGCGCACTTCCTGGCTGTAGCGCACGGCCGTGGGCAGCAGGGCCAGCAGCACACCGGCGAGAATCGCCGCGCGACGGGTCGCCAGCAGCGCCACCAGCCACATGCCGAGCCCTACGGTGACTATCCCTGGCAGCGCGCTGAAGGTGCGAATGGAAAAAATCCCGTCGCCGAACAGTTCAATCCAGCCACGCAAGAGCATGAAATACAGCGGCGGATGGACGTCGCGGGCCGCATGAAACCAGATTTCGCTCAGCGAATACTGGCTGAGCACCAGGCTGGAACCTTCGTCGCCCCAGATGGCCGCGGCGGTCAGGTCATAAAAGCGAACGGCCGCAGCCAACAGCAACACCGGCAGCAACCAATACTCCAGCGCCAAGCGCATCAGCCGCTGCACACCTTGCTCCCGAGGCACGACGGCCTGCTCTTGCAAACGCCCGATCAACTCCGGCGCTCTGCGAAAATCCATTCCTTGCTCCCCATAAACTCGCCTGATCTGGTCGCTCAAACCCCGATAGCATCGTCCTTTGCCTGGAAAACCGCAAAGCACAGACGCAAGGGTAAAAAGCCGCTCCTCGAATGCCATGTGCGACGCCTGCCGATTGCCCTCGGGTACCGCCTTCCGGGATCAGGCCCGGCCATCACCGGCAATGGATGAACATAGACCGGAGGACAGCAAAGGCGCGTCACAGAACGGCGGATTTTCTAACCAGCGACGTAGGTGCCAGCCGGCGCCTTCTGTATGATTTTCGCCACACTCGGAACCTGCCCTCATGGCTTTTCTGAATTAAGGACAATTCATGCGCAAGCTTCTGCTCTCGGCATTGACCCTCACCGCCCTGTGCGCCGGCCAGGCCCAGGCCAGCTCGGATGACATCTGCTCGCCGACCTGGTCGCTCTACTCAAATCGCCTGGACGGTTGCAGCAACCTGCCCTTTCTCAGCCCAGGCAACGACAGCCGGGTCAACTTGCGGCTGCTGCTGGCCGACCAGGGCAGCCTGCCCCTGGCACCCCGGGCCCTGACCCAGGATGAGCTGGGCATGGGCTACGGCCCTGTGCCCTTCATGCACTATCGCCTGCACCCGGCGCAGCCCGAACTCGATCCCGACACTGGCAACCCACCCAAGCCCGGCCCCTCGCCCGCCACCGAGCAGCTCGACAGCCTGCTGCAGGCCGTAGGCCTGCGTCGCGATAGCAAGGAAGCCGCCGGGAACGGCTTTCTCTCCGGAGAAGGCAGCCGCTGCCGCAGCAACTCGGACGCCAGTGCCCTGGCTTTTGTGGAGCAGCTCGACCAGGCGCCACTGAGCCCGGAAGAACGCCAGGCCCTGGCCGAGGCCCGGGTGCAATTGCTGGCCAGCTGCGACTGGAACGCCAGCGAAATGAGCAAGCTGCTGCCGGCCAACCTGAACTCGGCGGCGGCCAAGGCGTTCGCCAGCTATCTGCAGGCCGCCGCCGACTTCTACAGCGGCCGCTTCAACGAAGCCGGCAACGGTTTTGCCGCGCTAAAGGACAATCCCCAGCCCTGGCTGGCCGAAACCGCGGCCTACATGAGCCCGCGCACCCTGCTCAACCTGGCCCAGCAGAACGCCTTCGATGAATGGAGCATGGTCAATCTGGAGCATGTGGATAAACCCGTCCTGCAACAGGCCGGCGCCGGTTTCGAGGCCTACCTGAAGACTTATCCACAAGGCCGCTACGCCGTTTCCGCCAAGGGTCTGATCCGCCGTGTGCACTGGCTGACGGGCGACACCCAGGCCCTGGCCGAGGACTACGCCTGGCAACTGACCCAGGCTCCCGGCACCCCGCGCAACATGCCTCTGGACGACCTGGTGGAAGAAGTCGACTACAAACTGCTGAGCCTGCCCGAAGACCACTTCAAGGCTCCGCTGCTGCTGGCGGTCAAGGACCTGATGCGCATGCGCGACGCCCCATCGGCGCCCCTGACCCGGGACGCCCTGCAACAGCAAAAGGCCCTGTTCGCCAGCCAGCCGGCGCTGTTCGACTACCTCCAGGCCGCTTTCAGCCTGTATGTCGAAAAACAACCGGCGGCGGCGCTCAAACAATTGCCCAGCCAAGTGCCTGCGCAACTGGACTACCTGAGCTTCAGCCAGCAGATCCTGCGTGGCCTGGCCCTGCAGGCCCAGCAGGACTGGAAAGGCGCCGAGGCGCTGTGGCTGCAATTGCTGCCCCTGGCCCAGCAACCGCTGCAACGTGAACAGTTGGAACTGGCCCTGGCCTACAGCTACGAGCGCAGCGGGCAACTGGCCAAGGTGTTCGCCGACGGCTCGCCGATCAAGGCTGCCCAGGTGCGCGCCATTCTCCTGCGCCAGGTGGCCTCTCCCCAACTGCTGCGCCAGCAAGCGCAGAAGGCCGAGTTGCCAGCGGAACGCAACGCCGCGCGTTTTATCCTGCTGTACAAGGACCTGACCCGCGGCCAGTACGCGGCCTTCGGCAAAGACTTCGAGCAACTGCCGCCCACCCTGCCCGACGCTAGCCTTGCCGCCAGCCTGGGCTACATCTACCTCGATACCCCGCCGTTGCAGGACTTCCACTGGAATGGCCCACAGCCCGAAGAAGAAAAACCCGACTACCGCTGCCCAAGCCTGTTGGAGACGGCCGCCCTCCTGCAGCGTGACCCGAAAGCCCCGGCCGGGCTGCTCTGCCTCGGCGAGTTCATGCGTTTCAGCGGCTTCGACCGCATGCCTCTGGACACACCGCCACCGGCCCAGAACCTGGGCGGTACCCAGGACACGTTCCCGGGCAAGCCGTTCTCGCGGCTCGACGGCTATCAGGTGGTAATCAACAACCCCAAGGCCAGCCGTGACGATCGCGCCTACGCGCTGTACCGAGCCATCAACTGCTACGCCTCCTCGGGCCATAACAACTGTGGCGGTGCCGGCGTCGAGCCCGCCGTGCGCAAGGCCTGGTTCCGCCAGTTGAAGACCAAGTTGGGGGATACCCAGTGGGCCCAGTCGCTGCGTTACTACTGGTAGGCAAGCGCCTGGGCTATGGCCTGCTGCTGTGGCTGTGCTGGGCAACGCCGGCCAGCGCGGCAGTGGACGCCGCCGACTACGACGCCTTCTGGCTGTGGAGCGGGGTCAAGACCCAGCCGGTGCTGGGCCAGGCCAGGACCCTGTACCTCCTCCAGGGCCAGATCAGCCGTTCGCGGCGCCATCCGGCCAGCGGCGTCCAGCTCATCGCCCAGGGCCTGCCGGTGTCGCGTCTGCGCCAGGAGCAGGTGTGGGTGGTCTACCGCGCCCACACCCTGGCCTGGCCCGAACCGCTGTATGACCAGTTGCTGGGCCAGGTCCGGCGTTGGCAGGCCACGGGCACCCAGGTGGTGGGCATCCAGATCGATTTCGACAGCAGCACCCACGACCTGGAGCGCTATGGCCACTTCCTGCGCGACCTGCGCCAGCGCCTGCCGGCGCACTACCGCCTGAGCATCACCGGGTTGATGGACTGGGGCAGCAACGCCGACCCGCAAGCCATCGCCCAGCTCAAGGGCGTGGTGGACGAAGTGGTGGTGCAGACCTACCAGGGCCGCCGCAGCATCCCCAACTACGCCAGCTACCTGCCGCGCCTGGACCGCATGGGCCTGCCCTACAAGGTCGGCCTGATCCAGGGCGGTGAATGGCAGGAACCCCAGGCCCTGCGCGACAGCCCCTGGTTCAAGGGCTACGTGGTGTTCTTGCAGAATCCTTGATAGCGAAGGCGGCCTGGCAGACGCCTTCGCTGGCAAGCCAGCTCCCACAAACAGCCGAGAGCGAACCAGGGACCTGCAAATCAGTCAGACGGCCCCTTACCAGTCATAAGTCAGGCTCGAGACCATGGTCCGGCCTTCGCCGTAGTAGCAGTCCCAGATGCTGGTGCATTTGGCGACGTAGGTCTTGTCGGTGAGGTTCTTCACGTTCAGCGCCAGCTTCACGCCCTTGAGCTGCAACGGCGACTTTTCAAGGTCGTAGGTCAGGCCGGCGTCGTACACGGTGTAGGAAGGGATCTGGAAGGCGCCGTCGTAGTCGGTGCCGTAGCTGCCCTTGACGTAGCGGGCGCCGACGCCCGCTCCCAGGCCTGCCAGGGGGGTGTCGCCCAGGATGGTGTAGTTGAGCCACAACGCAGCAGTCAGGGGTGGCATGCCCGCCGGGTGGCGACCCTCGCGGCCATCGTTGTCCTTGGTGTACTTGATGTCGTTGCGCGATGCCGAGGCAATCACGTCCAGCGATTCGCTGAGGCTGGCCTTGGCTTCAAGCTCGATACCCCGGGAGCGCACCGCGCCGCTCTGGATACTGAACCCGGGGTTGGCCAGGTCGGTGGTCAGAATGTTCTCCTGGTCCAGCTGATAGGCCGATACCTGGACGAAGCTCTCCTGGCCCGGAGGCTGGAATTTCACCCCCACTTCGTACTGCTTGCCGGTGGAAGGCTCGAACGCGCTGCGCTGGAAGCTGGTGCCGCTCAACGGCAGGAAGGATTCCGAGTAGCTGACAAAGGGCGCCAGCCCGTTGTCGAACAGGTACACCAGCCCCCCGCGCCCGGTGAAGGACTGGTTCTTGACGTTGGTATGGGCCCCACCCAGCGGCGCCTTGTTGTCGGTTTCCGCCCAATCGTTGCGACCGCCCAGCACCAGCACCCACTTCTCGTACTTGATCTGGTCCTGCACGTAGAGGCCGGTCTGGATGATGGTGTTGTCCCACTGGTAAGCGTTGCCGAAATTCAGCGACTGGCCGTAAGTAGGGGTGAACATGTCGAGAATCGGCGGGTTGTAGTCGTACTTGCCGTGGTATTTCGAATTGAAGTGGTAGTAATCCAGCCCCACCAGCACCGTGTGGTTGAACGGCCCGGTGTCGAACTCGGCCTGGGCGATGTTATCCACGCCGAAGACCTTGTTGTGCTGCTTCCAGTCGACCCCGTAGCGGGTCATGTAGCGCTGGTCGTCGAGCCCGGTCTTGGGGTTGGTGACGAACTTGTAGCCGTGCAGCGGCGCACGGTAACGGTCGTCGACGTCGGCGTAGCGGGCATTCTGCTTCAGGGTCCAGACATCGTTCAGGCGATGGGAGAACTCGTAGCCCACGACGAACTGGTCACGGTCGTAGGCATTGACCCCGGGCTCGCCGAGAAACAGGTCGCGGTCGATCTTGCCGTTGGGGTTGGCGAACACCGTGCCCACGCTGGGCAGGCCCTGGGCCTCGGGCACGTCGTTGTCCTTCTGGAACTGGGCAAACACCGTCAGTTGGGTGTCGTCATCCGGCCGCCAGGTCAGGCTCGGGGCGATGAACTGACGCTGGCGCTGCACGTAATCGATGGCGTCCTGGCTGTCGCTGGCCAGGCCGGTCAGGCGATAGAGGAACTGCCCCTGCTCATCCAGCGGGCCGCCCAGGTCCAGGGCGATGCTCTTGTGGTCGTAGCTGCCGGCTTCCACTTTCAGCTGATGCACGGGGGTCTCGGTGGGCCGCTTGCTGACCATGTTGACGATCCCGCCCGGCTGGTTCTGCCCGTAGAGCACCGAGGCCGGGCCCTTGAGCACTTCGATGCGCTCCAGGGAATAGGGCTCGATCTGCAGGGCACCACCGGTACTGCCACCGCCATAGGGCAAGTGCAGGCCGTCGAGGTACAGCGGAGTCGGTGAAAAACCACGGGAGGTGGGTTCGTCGAAAATCTTCACCCGGTCGGAAAAGCCGCCGCCGGTCATGCCCGGGGTATAGAGCAGCGCCTCGGTCACGCTCTGGGCACCACGGGCGCTGATCTCCTTGGCGCCGATCACGTTGATGGTCTGCGGAATCTCCACCAGCGCCGAGTCGGTCTTGCTGCCGGTGGCGCTGCGCTTGGCCACGATCCCCGGCACCGCGCCCCAGGCATTTTCATCCACTTGGGTGGCGCCGATGCGGGTTGGCCCCAGCTCCAGCGCAGCGCCCTGGGCCACTGGCTGCAGCCCCCAGCTGGCGCCACTCTGGGTGGCTTGCAGGCCGGTCCCCGCGAGGAGCTGGTGCAGCCCTTGCGCCACTTCGTAGCGACCTTGCAGGCCCTGGCTGTGCTTGCCGGCCGTCATGCTCGCATCCACCGACAGGAGAATCCCCGCCGCACTGGCAAAGCGGTTCAGCACCTGGTCGAGGTTGCCGGGGGCGATCTGGTAGTCGCGGGCCTGGCTCTGGCTGCCCGGCTCGGCCTGGACAATGCCTGGCAGCACGGGTGCCACCGCCAGCAGCGCAACAAAGGCTCGGCGGCGCGCGGTAGCGCCCAGGGTCAAAATGGATGCAGCGGTCTGGTAAGGCATTCCTGAACTCCCCATGAGAATGCGTCTTGATCGGCTTTCATGGGGTATCCCGAACGGCGCGCCGGAATCGACAACCGCCTGACAAAATATTTTTGCATTCAGCCTCGCGGCTTGAGGGTTACCCAGTAGCGGGTCACCGCATGGGCCCGTACCGGTAGCGAGCGCTCCAGGGCGGCGAGCACCGCATCGCTGTCGGCCAGGGGAAAGACCCCGGTCAGCAGCAAGCCCGCCACCTGCTCATCGCAGCGCAGCACCCCTGGCCGATACCGTGACAGCTCAGCGACGAACTGCCCCAGGGGCTGGCGTTCGGCAATCAACCGGCCCTCGCTCCAGCTGCTGGCATTGACCTGGGCCACTTGCCGGGCCGACACCCGGCCGGCGTCGAACCACAGGCGTTCGCCGGCATTCAGTTGCAGGGCCTGTGCATGGCGGGGGCTGATCCGCAGCGCCCCTTCGTAAAGATCGACCCGGGTGCCGCCGTCCAATTCGCGCACGGCGAAACGTGTGCCCAGGGCCTGGATATCGCCGGCGGGGGTTTCCACGATCAGCGGCCGCGACGGGTCATGCCCGCTGGTCAGCAGGATCTCGCCCTGGATCAGGCGGATGCGCCGTTCGCTGGCGCTGAACAGCAGGTCGACGGCGCTGGCGCTGTTGAGGTCCAGGCGGCTGCCGTCGCTCAGGGTCAGGTGGCGTATTTCCCCGGTGGCGCTGCGCTGCCCGGCGAAGGCCGCTCGCCAGGGCTGGCTGTCCTGCACCAGGTAGCCGCTGCCACCGGCCACCAGCAGCAAGCCGAGCAGCTTCAGTGCGGCGCGGCGCTGCTGGTCCGGCGCCTTGGCCAACAGTACATGGGTGCTGTGTTCCGGCACGCCTTGCAGGGTCTGCTGCAGTTGCTGCAGGCGTTGCCAGGCTCGCTGATGCTCGGGATCGGCCTGCTGCCAGGCGTCGAAGGCGCTGCGCTGCTGCGCGCTCAATTCGCCGCCCCAATGCAGCATCAGCCACTTGCTGGCCTGCTCGACAACGCTGGGGGCAATGGGTGCTTGATGAGGTTTCATTCTGCGTAGAGCACCTGGTAACAGGCCTGGATCGCACGGGTCATGTACTTCTGCACCGAGCTGACGGAAACCTCCAGGCGCTCGGCAATCTGCGCATAGCCCAGCCCCTCGAACTGCGACATGACAAAGGCCTGGCGCACTTTGTCCGGCATGCGGTCGAGCATGGCGTCGATCTGCATCAGGGTTTCGAGAATCAGCGCGCGGCTTTCCAGGGAGGGGGTCTGCGGCTCCGGCAAGTGGGCGATGCTTTCCAGGTAGGCGCGCTCGATGCGCGCGCGCCGCCATTGGTCGACCACCAGGTTGCGGGCGATCTGCGCCAGGTAGCTGCGGCTTTCCTGCTGCCCGGGAAAACGCCCCGAGAGCAAGAGGCGCAGGAAGGTGTCCTGCGCCACGTCCGCGGCATGCTCGCGATCGCCCAGGCGCTTGCGCAACCAGCCCTGCAACCAGCCGTGATGATCCTGATACAGACGATGGAGTTGAGCGTTGCCGTCAGTGGTGGCTTGCATGAATGAAACTGCGCACATGATTGAGAGCAATTATCATTACACTTTTTTCTCAATCCAGGCAAAACGCTTTTCAACGTGGCTGGCTGGCAGCCTGCAATGGATAGACCGACTGCCAACCACCCCCCAGCGCCTTGTACAGGCCAACCATGGCCAGGGACACTCCGGCCGAGCTTTCCACCAACTGCTCCTGGGTTGCCAGCAAGGCCCCCTGCACAGTCAGCACGTTGACGAAATCCACCACCCCTTCGATGTACTGCTGCTGTGCCGTGCGCAGGGCGATCTGGTTCTGCCGTACCGCTTCGGCCAGGCTGTCGCGGCGCAACTGGCTGGCGTTGTAGCGGGTCAATTGGTCGTCGATTTCGTGCCAGGCCCGCAGCACCGTCTGCTGGTAGGCCAGGGCTGCTTCCTGCTGCTGGGCCTCGCGCAACTGGAGCATGCCCCGCAGGCGGCCGCCATCGAACAGCGGCAGGCTGAACTGCGGGCCGATGCCGAACTGCCGCGAACTCCAGGAACCGAAGTCCGCCAGTTGCAGGGCCTGGGAGCCGAAGTTGCCGGACAGGGTAATGCGCGGATAGAAATCGCCCTTGGCCACACCGATGCTGGCCGTGGCTGCATGCAGGCGCGCCTCGGCCTGGCGGATATCCGGACGCCGCTCGGCCAGTTGCGAAGGCAGGCCGATAGCCACCTGGGATGGCGGTTGCGGCACTGGCGCATCGCTGGCCAGTTCCTGGTGCAAGGCCTGGGGTGGCTCCCCCAGCAGCAGGCTGAGGGCATTGATCAACTGCGCCTGGCGCTGTTGCAGCTCCGGCAGTTGCGCCTCGATGGTGGCGACCTGGGCGGCGGCTTCGGCCACGTCCAGGTCGGTGGCCACGCCGTCGGCCAGGCGCAGTTGCGAGAGCTTCAGGCTGTGCCGGGCGACCTCGAGGTTCTGCTCGGTGACCGCCCGGGTGCTCTGCACGCCGCGCAGTTGGATGTAGTCCTGGGCGGTTTCCGCCAGCACCGACAGCAGCACCCCGCGCCGGTCGTTCTCCGCCACTTCCAGGGTCGCGTCGGCGGCCTCGGTTTCGCGCCGCACCCGGCCCCAGAAATCCAGCTCCCAGGAGGCGGAGAAGCCCGCTTCCCAGAGATTGAAGGCCGATTTTCCGTTGTTCCCCGAAGGGTCGTTCAGGCCCTCGGCACTGTTGCGCTTGCGCCCGTAGCCGCCATTGGCCGAGGTGCTCGGATAGCGTTCGGCAGTGATGACCTGGCGCGCCGCCCGGCTCTGCTGCAAACGGCTGGTGGCCAGTTGCAGGTCGAGGTTATCGCTCAGGACGCGACGGCTCAGGGCCGACAGTTGCGGGTCGTTGAACACCTCCCACCAGCGCTCCTGCATGGCACTGTCCACCGCCTGGCTGGCAGCGGCCTGGGCCGGGGCAGACCAGGCCTGGACCTGGGTCGCCTGGGGCCTCTGGAAATCCGGGCCGACATTGCACGCGGCCAGGGACAGCAGGCTCAGCGCCAGCAGAGTGCGGAGCCCGTGGGAGCGTCTGTGACGGCTGCGTTCGCGGCTCATCGCTGGGTCACCTCGCGGGCGCTGGTGGCAGAGCTGTGGGTGTCCACGCTGGCTTCCACCGACATGCCCACCCGCAACCGCTCGGCCAACGGCTGGTTGGGTTCCAGAAGGATCTTCACCGGAATGCGCTGCACCACCTTGGTGAAGTTGCCGGTGGCGTTATCCGGCTTCACCGCGGCGAAGGTCACACCGGTGGCCGGGGCCAGGCTTTCCACCCGACCATGCAGGGTCTCGCCGCCCAGGCTGTCGACCCGCACCTCCACCACCTGCCCGGCATGCATGGCCGTCAGCTGGGTTTCCTGGAAGTTGGCCAGTACATAGGCCTGCTGCAGCGGCACCACGGCAAGGATCTTGCTGCCCGGGGTGACATAGGCACCGACCCGCACCGCGCGCTCGCCGACCATGCCGTCCACCGGCGCCACGATGCGCGTGTAGGACAACTCGTAGCTGGCCATTTCCAGGGCCGCCTGGGCACGTTTCAAGCCGCCTTCGGCGGCGTCGCGCTGAGCGGTGAGGATCTCCACCTGCTTGCGCTCCGCCGCCAGGGCTGCGGTGGCGGTGGCCAGCCGGGCGCTGGCCTGGTCGATGCGGGTCCGGGCCTGCTGGGCGTTCTGCACCGTGCCGGCGCCGACCCCGGCCAGGTGGTTGTAGCGGTTCAGTTCATGCTCGGCAAAGGCTCGCTCGGCCTGGGCCGCGCTCAAGGCAGCCTGGGCCTGGGCGATCACCGAACTCTGCCGGTCCAGGGTCGCCCGGGCGTTCTGCAACTGCGCCTTGGCCACCAGGGTCTCGGCATCCGCCGCCTGGGCCGCGGCGCGCAGGTCACGGTCGTCGATCAGCGCCAGCAGTTGCCCGGCCTTGACCTGCTGGTTGTCCTCCACCAGCACTTCCTTGATGAACCCCGCCACGCGCGGGGCCACCAGGGTGTAGTCGGCGGCGATGAAGGCGTCGTTGGTGGTCTGCTCGCCGGCGCGGCCGAACAGCCCCGGCAGCGCCAGGTAGGCCAGCACGCCAAGGGCCGCCACTGCCGCTACCGCAATGGCGATTTTGTGTTTGTTCTGGGTCGTCATGACAAAGGTCTCGTTCAAGTCGGCGCCCGCGGTGGGTAGATCCGCGTCGGCAGCCAGAAAATCAGCAGGATCAGCACAGCGGCCAGCCCTGCCATGCAGTAGTAGAGGTCGGCGGAGGTCAGCACCACGGCCTGCTGGTGCAGGCGCCGGGCCAGGCCGGCGACGCCGTCGTCCACCAGAGGCGAGTTGCCCAGGCTGTCCACCAGCATGGTCGAATGAAAATGCAGGCGGCGGGTGGTCAGCACATCCAGCACACCGGTGGCAATCACCGCCGCCAGGCCTTTCACGGTGTTGAACCACGCCGAGGCAAAAGGCCCTTCCATCGGGGTGATACTGCCGGTGGAAAGCATCAGCAATGGCAGCACTGCCATGGGCTGGCCGAAGATCTGCAGCAGTTGCAGCACATAGAAGTCGTCACGGATCCAGGCCGAGGTCAGGTGCGTACCGCCCAGACAGGACAGCACCAGCATGCCCAGGCCGATCCCCAGCACCCAGCGGCAATCGACCCAGCGCAGGTTGCACAGTGCTGCCACCAGGGGCAGCGCAAGCAGTTGCGGCAGGGCCATCACCAGCATCACCGGCGCGGTCTGCAACGGCCGGTAGCCCTGGACCTGAGCCAGATAGGCGGACGGGATGATGATCACCGCCGTCAGTACCACCAGCACCCCGGCCAGGGTCAGCAGGGCGAAGGACAGGTTGCGGATGCCGAGCATCTGCAGCTTGAAGAACGGAATCGGCTGCGACCACTCGTTGATCATGAACAGCACCAGCAGCACCAGGCCGCCGGCCAGCAGCACACAGATCAGCGGCGACTCGAACCAGTCCAGGCGGTTGCCCTGCAGGATACCGATCACCAGCATGCAGATCGCCGGAAAGCCCAGCAGCAGGCCGCGCCAGTTGAACTGCTTGAAACGCTCCAGGCGCAGCGGGTCCTGGGGCAGGCCGTAGGCCACCGCCGCCATCGCCAGCAGGCAAGGCAGCACCACCTGCCAGAACGCCCATTGCCAGCCCACGTACTCGGTCCAGAGTGCCGCCAGGGGCGTGCCCAGGCTGGGGCCGAAGGTGGCGGTCAGGGCATAGCCGGCCAGGCCGTAGAGCTTGACGTTGGCCGGCAGGAAACGCAGGGCCACGGTCATCAGCATCGGCGGCAGCGCGCCGCCGGCCAGGCCTTGCAGGGTGCGCAACAGCAACAGGCTTTCGTAGTTCGGGGCGAAGGGGCACAGCACCCCCAGCAGGGTGAACAGGCCAATGGCACACAGGGTGAAGCGCCGCAGGGAAAAGGTCACCGAACACCAGGGCGCGAAGGCCATGGCCGCCACCGAGGTGGCGGTGTAGCAGGCCACCAGCCAGGTGCCTTCGTCGTAGCCGATGAACAGCGCACCACGAATGTCCGCCAGGGCGATCTTGGTCACCATCTCGTTGAGGCCCGAGACCAGCACCGCCAGCAGCACGCCCACCAGGCCGATGATGATCCGCGGCCCGAACACCGGCGGTGCAATGGCTGCCGGCTTGCTGGCGGCTTCAACCGAAGCAGGCGCAGCGACAGCGAGGGAACTCATGGAAATACTGCTCCAGACAAGAAAACCAGAGCAGTTTATGAACAGCCGATGCTGACGAAAACTGACTTATCGACAGTTTATAAGTGCGTCAGACGCAATGATTCACCCTGTTGACCGTAGGAGCTGGCTTGCCAGCGAAGGGGCCCTCAAGACCGCTTGCGCCGGCAAGCCGGCTCCTACGAGGAGGTCGGCTGGGCTTCTTGCCAGGTGGCCTGGCAGGAGGTGCGCAGGGTTTCGCGAAACCACTTGTGCGCCGGGTCCTTGTCGTAGCGCGGATGCCAGGCCTGGGTCAGGACCAGGGTCGGCAGGGAAATCGGCAGCACGAACGAACGCAAGCGCAGGCCCAGGCGCGAGACGCTGAGCAGGGTTTCCTGGGGCACCGGCAAAATCAGGTCCGAATCCGGCAGCATGAACATGGCGGCGTGGAAGCTCGGGGCAATCAGCGGCACCCGGCGCTCCAGGCCCTGCTCGGCCAGGGCCGCATCGATAGGTCCACGGGCTATGCCCCGGCGAGACATGCTGATGTGGGGAAACGCGGCAAAACGCTCGGCGGTGATGTCTTCGTCCAACAGCGGGTGGCCTTCGCGCACCAGGCCGACAAAGGCGGTGGTGAACAGGTTCTGCACCTTGACTTCCGGGGTCAGGGGCCGGGTGTTGCTAATCCGCAGGTCGATCCTTCCCTCCCGCAGGGCCTCGTCATCGCCATCGCCTTCGGGCACGAAGCGCAGCTCGCACAAGGGCGCCTGACGCTCCAGGGTATCGATGAGGCGACCGCCATACACACCGACGAAAAAATCGTTGGCGCGCACGTTGAAGCGCCGCTGCAGGGAACCCAGGTCGACCTTGTCCGCCGAGCGGAACACCAGCGCCGCCTGCTCCACTACATCGCGCACCTGGCTGCGCAGTTCCAGGGCCTTGGGGGTGGGCACCAGGCCGCGTCCGGCACGTACAAGCACCGGGTCGCCGAGGGCGTCGCGGATCCGCGTCAGGGTCCGGCTCATGGCCGCCGGGCTGAGGTTCATGCGCCGCGCCGCGCCCACCACGCTGCCCTCGTCGAGCAGGGCGTCGAGGGCCACCAGAAGGTTCATGTCCGGAAGTTGCATGCTGAGCACTCGTGACTGGTCAGGGATGATCCAGGCGCAATGCTAGCAGGCTTGGCGCCGAGGAAAATGAGGGAGATCAATCCTTACCCGTGAACCCACTAGCCGCGTAGGAGCCGGCTTGCCGGCGAATGGGCCCTCGAACCTTGCATAGCCCTTGAGGACGCTTTCGCTGGCAGGCCAGCTCCTACGGTCGGGGGCTGGCGGACGAGGTAGCTCAGCGCTGCATGCCCCAGCGTTTTACCGTGATCCGCTCCAGGGTGTCGAAGATCAGGTTTTCCACCAGCAGGCCGATGAGGATCACCACTGCCAGCCCGGCAAACACCTTGTCGGTGTACAACTCATTGCGGTTCTGGAAGATGTACCAGCCCAGGCCACCCTTGCCGCTGGTGGCGCCGAACACCAGCTCGGCAGCGATCAGGGTGCGCCAGGCGAAAGCCCAGCCGATCTTCAACCCGGCGAGAATCGACGGCAGCGCCGCCGGGATCAGGATGAACAGCACCAGGCGCAGGCCCTTGAGGCCGTAGTTGCGCCCGGCCATGCGCAGGGTTTCGGAAACCCCGAGAAACCCGGCATAGGTGTTCAAGGCCAAAGCCCAGAGCACCGAATGCACCAGCACGAAGATCAGGCTGTTCTGCCCCAGGCCGAACCACAGCAGCGCCAGGGGCAGCAGGGCAATGGCCGGCAGCGGATTGAACATCGAGGTCAGGGTGCTCAGCAGGTCACGGCCAAGCCGGGTCGAGACCGCCAGGGTGGTCAAGGCAAACGCCAGGACGATGCCGATCAGGTAGCCCTTGAGCAGCACCACCAGGGAAATGCCCACCTTGCCCAGCAATTCGCCGCTGAGCAGGCCCTGGTAAAGAGCGCTGGCAGTTTGCAGAAAACTCGGTAGCAGCAGGTCGTTGTTCTGGTAACGGGCCACGGCTTCCCAGAGCAGCGCCAGCAGGACCAGGATCAGGCTCTTGCGCAACCAGCCTTGTTGCCAGAGGCGCTGCCCCAGGGGCAGCTCGCGCTCCAGGGGCACTTGCAGCAAGGGCTGCAGGACAACTTCGTATTCCTCGCGCGCAGGGGATGAGTGGCTCATCGGGCATTCCTCGTTCAACGGTGGCCTGACGGCTCAATAAGCGATACGGATATCGGCGAAATCCAGCTCGGTTTCAGTTTCCGGCGATTGGCCTTCATCGAACAGCAAGCGGTGGATGCGCCGCGCGGTCTGCTGAAAAGCCACGCCACCGAGGCTCTGCAGGTCGTACTGGTGGCTGTGGACTTCCGCCCGCACGCGCCCCGGATGAGGCGACAACAGGAGGATGCGATTGCCCACCACCAGCGCTTCCTCGATGGAGTGAGTGACGAACAGCAAGGTGAAGCGCACCTCCTCCCAGAGCCGCAGCAACTCCTCCTGCATCTTGCGCCGGGTCAGGGCGTCGAGGGCGGCGAAAGGTTCGTCCATCAGCAGGATCTTCGGCTGCATGGCCAGGGCGCGAGCGATCGCCACCCGGGCCTTCATGCCACCGGACAGGGTATGCGGATAGGCATCGGCGAAAGCCGCCAGGCCGACTTTCTCCAGGTATTCCAGGGCGCGCTCTTCGGCCTCGCGGCGGCCGAGGGTCTTCGACGCCAGCAGGGGAAACATCACGTTCTGCTTCACGGTTTTCCAGGGGGGCAACTGGTCGAACTCCTGGAACACCACGATACGATCCGGCCCGGGCTGGCTGACGCGCTGGCCTTGCAGGCGAATCTCGCCCTCACAGGGCTGGATGAACCCGGCCACGGCCTTGAGCAGGGTCGACTTGCCGCAGCCTGAAGGCCCCAGCAGGACAAAGCGGTCGGCCGGATCAACCTCGAAACTCACCTGGTGGGTGGCCCGCACCACCCGCTGCGGGGTGCGGTATTCCAGGCTGACTTGTTCCACCGCCAACAGCGCCTGGGCGATGGCAGCGCGATTGCTGGCCGTGTGGCCTGGCAAGAGGGCATTCATGGCGATCAGCTCCCCTGCAACGGTTTGGCATCCTGGAAGAAGTAGTCCTTCCACGACTCGGGCTTGTTCTTGATCGCACCGACCCGGTAGAGGAATTCCGCCAGTGGGTAGGTGTTTTTCGGTGTCACGCTGAACTCGAACTGCGGGTTGTCGATGATCTTCAGCAAAGCGGCGCGGTCGATCTTGGCCTTGGTCACGCGCAGGTAGGTATCGGCGGCTGCGCCCTTGTCGTGCTGGGCGAACTCGGCCGCTTCGGCCAGCGCTTCGACGAAGGCCTTGTAGGTCTTGGGGTTGTCGTTGCGGAATTTCTCGGTGGCGAACAGCACCGTCGGTGAGTTGGGCCCCAGCAGGTCGTAGGTATTGAGCACCACGTGCACATTGGGGTTCTCCAGGGCCTGGTCCTGGAATGGCGGGTTGGAGAAGTGCCCGGTCAGCTCGGTGCCGCCGGCAATCAGCGCGGCGGTGGCGTCCGGGTGGGGAACGGCGATGGTGTACTTGTCCAGGCGATTGAATTCCTTGTCGCCCCATTGCTTGGCGGCGGCGTATTGCAGGAAGCGCGACTGCACCGAGACCCCCACCGCCGGTACCGCAATGCGGTCCTTTTCGGTGAAGTCGGCGATGGTCTTGACCTTGGGATTGTTGCTCACCAGGTAGTAGGGAAAGTTACCCAGAGAGGCTACGGCCTTGACGTTTTGCCGGCCGTGGGTGCGATCCCAGATGGTCAGCAGCGGCCCGACGCCGGCCCCGGCAATGTCGATGGAGCCCGACAGCAGCGCGTCGTTGACCGCCGCGCCGCCGGACAGCTGGGTCCAGTCGACCTTGATGTCGATGCCCTGCTCCTTGCCGTGCTTTTCGATCAGGTTCTGGTCGCGCACCACATTGAGCAGCAGGTAGACGATACCGAACTGTTCAGCGATGCGGATCTCGCCTTCGGCCTGGGCCGGCGCAGGCGCAACCAGGCTGCCGGCCAGCAGGCTGAAACCCAGGCCGATGGCCGTGGCCAGTCTGCCGAGGCGGGGAATGAAGGGAATGGATAAGGACATGCTGGTTCTCCTGCCGTGCCTGGCTGATCAGTAAGGGGCGTCGCCCTGGATGGTGGTGCGATACAGCTTGCGGCGCAGATGGCTCGGGCAACCGGCGGCCAGGTGGATCAGCGAGCGGTTGTCCCAGAACACCAGGTCGTGGGGCTGCCATTGATGGCGGTAGATGTTGTCCGGCAGCACGCTGTGGGCATACAGCTCGGCCAGCAACTGGGCGCTTTCGTCTTCCGGCAGGCCAACGATGCGGGTGGTGAAGCCCTCGCTGACGAACAACGCCTTGCGGCCGTTTTCCGGGTGAGTGCGCACGACTGGGTGCACCACCTCGGCGACCTGGGCCAGTTGCTCCGGGGTCAGGGTCGGGCGCCAGTTGCCCTCGAACTTGGTCTCGCTGTAGCGCGCCGTATAGGAGTGGGCGGCGCTGCGCCCCTCGACCGCCTTGCGCAGCGCCTCGGGCAAGTTGTCCCAGGCCTGGTGCATGTTGGCGAACAGGGTGTCGCCCCCTTCGGCTGGCAGTTCCTGGGCGTGCAGCATCGAGCCCAGGCTCGGCAGTTCCTTGTAGGAGAGGTCCGAGTGCCAGAACTTGCCGGCGTCCCCCAGGCCGATGGACTGGCCGTTCTCGATGATGTTGGAAACGATGAGGATTTCCGGGTGCCCGGCCAGCAGGAACTGCTTGAGCACATGAATCTGCAACACACCGAAGCGACGGCTGAAGGCAATCTGCTGTTCGGGGCTGATGCGCTGGTCGCGGAACACCACTACGTGATGGTCCAGGTGGGCGCGGTGGATGCGGGCGAAGTCCTGGTCGTTGACTGGCCGGGACAGGTCGAGGCCGACGATCTCGGCGCCTACAGCCCCATTCAAGGGCCGGATTTCGAAAGCTTGTGCGGCAATGGAGGCGGCACTGGCTGATGCAGACATGACTGAAACTCCCGCGCAGGCGCGCCCAGGGCGCGCGCGTCGATCAGAAACTCACGGAGATCCCGTGTGGGTTCATTTCGTGCGGCGCGCCGATTGGTCGGCAGGTACGCAGGGAGTCAACTTTATAGATATAAGAAAACGAATTTAAATACCGTTAGTGAATAACGATATGTTGATTCAACCGATGGACCGCTTGGGGACGGCACGCCGACGAAGGCGCTCTCAAGGCCCCTTCGCTGGCAAGCCAGCTCCTACAAGGCTGGCAGGTGGTTTCTTACATGGATCAACGTTCGTGCAGGGCTTCGGCGCGGGCGCGGATGATCGGCTTGAGCAGGTAGCTGAGGATGCTTTTCTTGCCGGTGATGATGTCCACCGAGGCCACCATCCCGGGGATGATCAGCAGCGGCTTTTCATCGGTGCCCAAGTGGCTGCGGTCGGTGCGCAGCTTGATCATGTAGTAGGTGGTCTTCTTGTCTTCATCGGTGATGGTATCGGCGCCGATCTGTTCCAGGCGGGCCTTGAGGCCACCGTAGATGGTGTAGTCATAGGCGCTGAACTTGACCACCGCTTCCTGCCCCGGGTGCAGGAAGGCGATGTCCTGGGGACGGATCTTGGCTTCCACCAGCAGGGTGTCGTCCAGGGGGACGATTTCCACCATGTCGCTGCCCGGCTGGATCACCCCGCCGATGGTGTTGACCATCAGCTGCTTGACGATACCGCGTACCGGCGAGGTCACCAGGGTGCGGCTGACCCGGTCTTCCAGGGCCTTGCCGGTGGCGCTGGCCTTGTTCAGTTCGGTGCGCGCTTCGTTGAGCTGGGTCAGGGCCTCGCTGCGGAACTTGCCGCGGGTTTCATCGATCTTGCGCTGCACTTCCTTGATCGCCGATTCGGCGCGAGGGATCGCCAGGGTGGTGGCGTCCAGCTGGCCACGGGTTTCCACCTCGGCACGCTTGAGCCGCAGCACTTCCACCGGCGACACCGCGCCCTGGGCCACCAGCGGCTCGGACATGGCGATTTCCTGGCGCTGCAGGCCCAGTTGCTGGCGGTATTGCGCCTGCTTGGAGGTGAACTCGCGCAGTTCCTGCTGCTTCTGGATCAGCTGTTCCTGGAGGCCACCGATCTCGTCATGCAGTTGCTGGCGACGGCTCTGGTACAGGGATTTCTCACTGGCCGCCTGGCCCGGCGCTTCCTTGACCGCCTCAGCGGGGAAATTCAGCTCGCGTTCATCCACCTCGGCGCTCAGGCGCTCGACCCGCAGCAGCATGGACAGGCGCACGGTCTCGGTCTCGCCGACGTTGGACTGGAAGCGCGTGTCGTCGAGGCGAATCAGCGGCGCGCCGGCTTCGACTATCTGGCCTTCCTTGACGTACAGCTCGGAGACGATGCCGCCTTCCAGGTTCTGGATCTTCTGCAGCTTGGAGGAAGGAATCGCCTTGCCCTCGCCCTTGGTTACCTCGTCGATCACCGCGAAGTTGGCCCACAGCACCAGGAACAGGAAGAACGCGATGATGCCCCAGATGGTCAGGCGGATAACCCGCGGCGCATCTTCGATCAGTGCCTTGTTGACCTCGGGCAGCGGCTGCCCCTGGAGCGAATCGGTGCCTTTGAAATAGCGACGGATCGAGTCCTTGAATCCCGACTTAAGCAACACTGATCTGCCCCTTCTTCAACGCTTCCATCACCACCGCTTTCGGGCCATCGGCCAGGATTTGTCCACGGTCCACCACCAACAGCCGGTCCACCAGCGACAGCAACGACGCCCGGTGGGTGACCAGTACCACGGTCTTGCTCTGCACCACCGCCTCCAGGCGCTGTTTCAAGCGCTCTTCGCCGGTGTTGTCCATGGCGCTGGTGGGCTCGTCGAGCAGCAGGATCTGTGGGTTGAGCAACAGCGCGCGAGCCAGGGCGACGTTCTGCCGCTGGCCACCGGAAAGGTTCTGCCCGCGCTCGCCCACCTGCAATTCATAGCCCTGTGGGTGCAGCCTGGCGAACTCATGGACCCCCGCCAGTTCCGCAGCCTGCAGTACCAGTTCGTCCTCGACGTAGCGGGCACCGGAGGTCAGGTTGTCACGCAGGGTACCGGCCAGCAGCTGGATGTCCTGGGGCACGTAGCCGATGTTGTGACGCAGTTCGCTGACGTCGATCTGGCGGATGTCCACACCGTCTACCAGCAGGGCCCCGGAATCCGGCTGGTAGAGCCCCACCAGCAGCTTGGCCAGGGAGCTCTTGCCGGAGCCGCTGCGGCCGATGATGCCGACCTTTTCCCCCGGCTTGATCATCAGGTTGATGTTCTTCAGCGCCGGGTTCTGCTGCCCCGGGTAGGTAAAGCTCAGTTGCCGACACTCGATGGCACCCTGCAGCACGCTGCGGCTCAGGGGGCGCTCGTCGAAATTGCGCTCCTGGGGCAGCTCCATCATCTGGTCCACGGAGGTCATGGTGACCCGCGCCTGCTGGTAGCGGGTCAGCAGCCCGGACAGCGAAGCCAGCGGGCTCAGGGCCCGACCGCTGAGCATGTAGCAGGCGATCAGGCCGCCCATGCTGAGGTTGCCGTCGATGATCTGGTACACGCCGAAGATGATCATGATCACCCCGGCCAGTTGCTGGATCAGCAAGGTGATGTTCATTGCCAGGCTGGACAGCATCTTCACCCGCAGCTCAAGCCGGCTGAGGGTGCCGATGGTCTGCTCCCACTGGTACTGGCGCTCGCTCTCGGCGTTGTTGACCTTGACCGCGTCCAGCCCGGCCAGGGTCTCGATCAGGCTCGACTGGCGCTCGGCGCCCAGGGCCATGGTCTTTTCCATGGTCGCCACCAGGGGCTTCTGCAGGGCATAGCCGATGCACAGGGCAATCGGGAAGGCCAGCACCGGAATCCACACCAGATGCCCGCCAAGGATGGCGATCACCAGGAAGATCAGCAGGGTGAACGGCAGGTCGATCAGGCTGGTGAGGGTCAGGGATGCGAGAAAGTCTCGCAGGCTCTGAAACTCATGGATGTTCTGGGCGAAGCTGCCGACCCGTGCCGGGCGGTACTTCATGGCCATGCCGACGATGCGCTCGAACAGCGTGGCGGAAATGATCAGGTCGGTCTTCTTTCCCGCCAGGTCCAGGCACAAGCTGCGCAGGCCCTTGAGGATCAGGTCGAAGATGTAGGCGCCGATGATGCCGATGGACAGCACCCACAGGGTCGAGGTGGCCTGGTTCGGCACCACCCGGTCATAGACGTTCATCACGAACAATGGCGCGGCCATGGCGATGATGTTGATCAGCAGGCTCGCGGCAATGGCGTCGGCATACAGCCAGCGCGAGCGCTTGAGGGTGTCGCGGAACCAGGAACGGGCGCGGGGGATCAGCGACCCGTGGTTGACGTCGAACTTGTGCTGGGGCTGGGCGAAGAACACCTGGCCGCTGTAATCGTCGGCCAGCAACTGGCGGTCGACACAGACTTCGCCGCCATCGCTTTCGCTGAGCAGCAGCCGCGCCTGGTCTTCACCCTGCCAGCCCAGCAGCACCGCGCTGCGACCGTCCTTGAGCAGCAACAGGGCGGGCATGGCGATGGCTGGAATCTGTTCGAGCTTGCGCCGCAGCACCCGGCCCTGCAGCCCGGCCCGGGCCGCGGCCCGAGGCAGCAGCTCGGCGCTCAGGCGCTGGGATGGCAAGGGCAGGCCGGTGGTCAGCATCGCCGCACTGGCGGGCTTCTGGTGCAGGAAGCAGAGGGTCAGCAAACCATCCAGAAGGGGATCGTCATGCATGCCGCGTGGATCATGACTGAGTTGCACACTGACTTCTGATTCCACGCTCGACACTCTTGACTGGCTGGTTGGATGAAATTAGCTCAATTCATCCCGGGCAGCTGGACCTTGGGCTTCACATCGCTTTGCACGACGGAGGCCATAGGTGCCACCACTCCCTGGCTTTTGAGCAACTCGCCCATGGTCGCCTTGATTCGATATTGAGTAAATAACTGAATGTTCTGGATCTCGGCCAGGCGCCGGGAGGCGGTGAACAACTCGTTTTCACTGTCGAGCAAGTCCAGCAGGGTACGTTCACCCAGGCTGAACTGCTTCTGGTAGGCGGTCCGCACGCTGGTGCTGTGATCCACATATTGCTGGGCGATCGGCACCTGGGCGTTGGCGTTGTTCAAGGCGTTCCAGGCCAGGCCCAGTTCCTCGTTCAGCACCCGCAGGGCGTTGTTGCGGATATCCAGCGCCTGGTTGGACTGGTAGGCCTTGGACTCCAGGTCGGCCTTGTTGCTGCCGCCGGCGAACAGGTTGAAGCGCATGCGCAGCATGGCCTGCCATTCATTGTTGTGGCCGTTCTGGCCGTCCAGGTCGTTGTCGGCAGTACGCCCCAGCTCCGCGTCGAAGCGCGGATAGAACGCCGACTTGGCGGCATCGTACTGCTTCTCGGCAGCGACGATATCGGACTCGGCGGAACGCAGGATCGGGCTGTTTTCCAGCATCTGGTGCCGGGCCTCGTCGAGGTTGGCCGGCAACAGCGCCATAAAACTGGCAGGGCGTTCCAGCTGGTCCGGCATTTCTCCGACGGCACTCAGGTAGTTGGTCTGGGCGTCGGCGAGGTTGGTCTGCTCGGTGATCAGGTTGTTGCGGGCCTGGGCCATCCGCGCTTCAGCCTGGTCAAGGTCGGCGCCGCTACCCACGCCACGCTGGGTGCGCAGTTTGATCTGGTCGTATATACGCTCGTGATTGCGCAGGTTGTCTTCCGCCAGTTGCACGAATTGACGGCGGGTCAGCACATCCAGATAGACCTGGGCCACGGTCAGGGCCGTGCGCTCGGAGGTGCCCAGCAGGGAGTAGGCGCGGGAGTTGACGGTGGCTTGTTGACGCCCGACTTCGCTGGACGTGGCAAAACCGTCAAAAACCATCTGTTGCAGACGCAAACTTGACTCGCCGCGGTTCAAGGTTTCCCAGTGATTGCTGCCTGTACCCGCACGGGTCGTAGGGTTATCCGTCCCTTCACGACCATAGCCAGCTAACATGTCCACTCGTGGCAGATAGCCACCTTTGGCGGCTTTCAGCTGGTAGTCAGCAGCCAGACGGCTGTTCACGCCGGCTTGGATTTCCGGGTGCACATCCAGTGCTTTCTGCATGGCTTCAGGAAGGGTTTGAGCCTGCACAAAGCTGGCGGCTAAGGCAAAGGGCAGGGCCTTGAACAGATGAAAACGCATGGTAAGAATTTCCCTCGGACAGCGTGTCCAGAATCACGTCAGAACGTGGCACCACATCGATTTATTACAACCAAAACAACCGTCCGTCGGAAAGTTCAAACTAAGAACTGGTTCACATACTTCAAGTCAGGTTACCGCGTGAATATCAATGTGACATTAATTCGGCGATTGTTTAGGATGGCGTCCATAAGGTCAATAGTTTGGCATAAAGTTAATACCCAAAAAATATAGCCAAACTTTTGACGATAGATCTGTCAATTACCCGTTCCCAATTACACACCTAGTACGTCCTGACTGAGTTGCGGCCCGCGCCCAAGCCGGTACATGGAAGTCGACTGAGCGGTACACCGGAGAGTCCCCAATGAGCAGTGTTGTTGCCATCGTCAAAAGCATTGTCGGCCAAGTTTTCGTGGTTTCCCCGGAAGGGATCCGACGCGTACTCATTGAAGGGGACCGCCTGTTCGTGGGTGACCAGGTAGACACCGGCCCGGCCGGGGCCGTCACCCTGGAGTTGACCGACGGGCGTACTCTGGACCTGGGGCGTGACACCCAGTGGAGCGGTGCCGCACCGGACTCCAGCACGGACCTGGCACAGGCCACCGCTCAGGCCGCCCCTTCGGTGGCAGAACTGCAGCAGGCCATCGCCGCCGGCGCCGACCCGACCACCGACCTGGAAGCCACCGCCGCCGGCCCGACCGCCGCGGGGAATGGCGGCGCGGCCGGTGGTGGCCACAGTTTTGTGCAGTTGGAAGAGACTGCGGGCCGGGTCGACCCGACCATCGGTTTCCCCACCGCTGGCCTGGGGCTGGCCAACTCGACCCAGGACAACACCTTTGGCGGCCTGACCAACAATGGCGGCCTGGGCAATGGCAACGGCAATGGCAGCGGGAGTGACTCCCTGCGCCCGGCCACCCTGACCCTGGGCGCCACCCCAACCATTACCGAAGCCGGTGGCACCCTGGTGTACACCGCGACCCTGACCCAGGCGCCACTTACCGACCTGACTGTGACCCTGTCCAATGGCGCGGTCATCGTCATCAGCGCCGGCCAGACCACTGGCAGCGTGCAGGTGCCCCTTGCGCCCCAGGACAACGTCTATATCGACCCGGGCCAGATCAGCGTCAGCGTGACCGGCACCACCGGCGGTGGCGGCCTGCTGGTAACGGTCAACCCGACCCCGGCGGTCACCCAGGTCACCGACACCATCGACACCACCACCGTCAGCCTGACCGCTGATGCCAGCGTTACCGAGGGCGGGCAGATCACCTACACCGCCACCCTCACCAACCCGGCACAGACTCCGGTGACCATCACCCTGTCCAACGGCTCGGTGATCACTATCGAAGCGGGCAAGTCCAGTGGCTCGATCGACGTCCCGGCGCCAGCCAATGACGTCTACAAGAACGGCGAGACCATCGAAGTCGGTATCACCAAGGCTGAAGGCGGCAACTTCGAGAACCTGCAACCCAGCCCAGACAAAGCGGTCACCACCGTGACCGACAGCATCGACGACACCGGCCTGAGCCTGTCGGCCACCGATACCGTGGCCGAAGGCGGCTCCATCGTCTACACCGCGACCCTGACCAACCCTGCGGGCACCCCGGTCACCGTGACCCTGAGCAACGGCGCGGTAATCACCATCGCTGCCGGTGCCACTTCCGGTACTGCCACCGTCGCCGCCCCTGCCGATGACGTCTATAAAGACGCCGGCAAGGTTGAGGTCACCATCACCAAGGCCGATGGCGGCAATTTCGAAAAACTGGTCACCGACCCGGCTCCGGCAGTTACCGACGTCACAGACACTATCGATACTTCGACCGTCAGCCTGACCGCAACACCAAGCGTGGCTGAGGGTGGCACCGTCGTTTACACCGCATCGGTGACTGCGCCAGTGACCGGTTCGCCGGTCGTCGTCACTCTGTCCAACGGCCAGACCATCACCATCCCAGTGGGCGAGTCTTCCGGCAGCGTGAACTTCACCGCACCCAACGATGCGTTGGCGGGCGGTAGCTCCCTGAGCACCACTATCACTAAGGCGGACGGCGGTAACTACGAGAAGCTGGAAATCAGCGACAAGCCGGCAGAGACCTCGGTTACTGATACTCCGGATACAACGACCCTGAGCGTGACCGCCACCGATACCGTGGCCGAGGGTGGCTCCATCGTCTACACCGCCACCCTGACCAATGCCGCTGGTACTCCAGTCACCGTGACCCTCTCCAACGGCGCGGTGATCACCATCGCCGCTGGCGCTACTACCGGCACCACCACCGTCGCGGCCCCGGCGGATGACGTCTACAAGGACGCCGGCAAAGTCGAAGCCACCATTACCAAGGCCGAAGGCGGCAACTTCGAGAACCTGGAGACCAACCCGACTCCAGCCGTCACCGATGTCACGGACACCATCGACACCAGCACCGTTTCCCTGACTGCCACGCCGAGCGTCGCCGAAGGCGGCACTGTGGTTTACACCGCCTCGGTGACAGCGCCGGTAACCGGCTCGCCAGTCGTGGTGACCCTGTCCAACGGCCAGACCATCACCATCCCAGTGGGCGAGTCTTCCGGCAGCGTGAATTTCATCGCTCCCAACGATGCGTTGGCGGGCGGTAGCTCCCTGAGTACCACCATTACCAAGGCAGACGGCGGTAACTACGAGAAGCTGGAAATCAGCGACAAGCCGGCTGAAACCAGCGTTACCGATACCCCGGACACCACCACTCTGAGCCTCTCGGCTACTGAGTCTGTAGCTGAAGGCGGTTCGATCATCTACACCGCCACATTGACCAATGCCGCTGGTACTCCAGTCACCGTGACCCTGAGCAATGGTGCACTGATCACCATCGCTGCCGGTGCTACCTCGGGTACAGCGACCGTCGCGGCCCCGGCTGACGACGTGTACAAGGACGCCGGCAAAGTCGAAGCCACCATTACCAAGGCCGAAGGCGGCAACTTCGAGAACCTGGAGACCAACCCGACTCCAGCTGTGACTGATGTCACCGATACCATCGACACCAGCACCGTTTCCCTGACTGCCACGCCGAGCGTGGCTGAAGGCGGAACCGTGGTGTACACCGCCTCCGTGACCGCGCCAGTGACCGGTTCTCCAGTGGTCGTCACTCTGTCCAACGGTCAGACCATCACCATCCCAGTAGGTGAGTCGTCTGGCAGCGTGAATTTCACTGCTCCCAACGATGCATTGGCGGGCGGCAGTTCGCTCAGCACCACCATTACCAAAGCCGACGGTGGTAACTACGAGAAGCTGGAAATCAGCGACAAGCCGGCTGAAACCAGCGTGACCGATACCCCGGACACCACTACCCTGAGCCTGAGCGCTACCGAGTCCGTGGCCGAAGGTGGTTCGATTGTCTACACCGCGACCCTGACCAATGCTGCGGGTACGCCTGTTACTGTCACGCTCTCTAACGGCGCGGTGATCACCATCGCCGCTGGCGCCACTTCCGGTACTGCCACCGTCGCGGCCCCGGCGGATGACGTCTACAAAGATGCAGGCAAAGTCGAAGCCACCATTACCAAGGCCGAAGGCGGCAACTTCGAAAACCTGGAGACCAATCCAGCCCCGGCGGTAACCGATGTCACTGACACCATCGACACCAGCACCGTTTCCCTGACTGCCACGCCGAGCGTGGCTGAAGGTGGAACCGTGGTGTATACCGCCTCCGTGACTGCACCAGTGACCGGTTCTCCAATGGTCGTCACTCTGTCCAACGGTCAGACCATCACCATCCCGGTGGGTGAGTCTTCTGCCAGCGTAAACTTCACCGCGCCAAACGATGCCCTCGCTGGCGGCAGCTCCCTGAGCACCACCATCACTAAGGCCGACGGCGGCAACTACGAAAAACTGGAAGTCAGCGACAAGCCTGCCGAGACCTCGGTCACCGATACTCCGGACACCACCACTCTGAGCCTGAGTGCTACTGAGTCCGTGGCCGAAGGCGGTTCGATCATCTACACCGCAACACTGACCAACGCCGCTGGCACTCCGGTCACCGTGACCTTGAGTAACGGTGCCGTGATCACTATTGCTGCCGGTGCCACTTCGGGCACGGCAACCGTGGCCGCACCTGCCGATGACGTTTATAAGGACGCGGGCAAGGTCGAAGCCACCATCACTAAAGCCGAAGGCGGTAACTTCGAGAATCTGGAGACCAACCCGACTCCAGCTGTCACCGACGTCACAGACACGATCGATACGTCGACGGTCAGTCTGACCGCCACTCCGAATGTGGCTGAAGGCGGCACCGTCGTTTACACCGCATCGGTGACTGCGCCAGTGACCGGCTCCCCAGTCGTGGTGACCCTGTCCAACGGACAGACCATCACTATTCCGGTTGGCGAAAGCCAGGGCTCGGTGAACTTCACCGCGCCGAATGATGCCCTCGCTGGCGGCAGTTCCCTAAGCACCACCATCACCAAGGCGGATGGCGGTAACTACGAGAAGCTGGAGGTCAGCGACAAGCCCGCTGAAACCTCGGTAACTGACACACCAGACACCACCACTCTAAGCCTGAGCGCGACCGAGTCGGTGGCCGAAGGCGGCTCCATCGTCTACACCGCCACACTGACCAACGCCGCTGGCACTCCGGTCACCGTGACCTTGAGTAACGGTGCCGTGATCACTATTGCTGCCGGTGCCACTTCGGGCACGGCAACCGTGGCCGCACCTGCCGATGACGTTTATAAGGACGCGGGCAAGGTCGAAGCCACCATCACTAAAGCCGAAGGCGGTAACTTCGAGAATCTGGAGACCAACCCGACTCCAGCTATCACCGACGTCACAGACACGATCGATACGTCGACGGTCAGTCTGACCGCCACTCCGAATGTGGCTGAAGGCGGCACCGTCGTTTACACCGCATCGGTGACTGCGCCAGTGACCGGCTCCCCAGTCGTGGTGACCCTGTCCAACGGACAGACCATCACTATTCCGGTTGGCGAAAGCCAGGGCTCGGTGAACTTCACCGCGCCGAATGATGCCCTCGCTGGCGGCAGTTCCCTAAGCACCACCATCACCAAGGCGGATGGCGGTAACTACGAGAAGCTGGAGGTCAGCGACAAGCCCGCTGAAACCTCGGTAACTGACACACTAGACACTACAACCCTGAGCCTCTCGGCTACTGAGTCCGTGGCTGAAGGTGGTTCGATTGTCTACACCGCCACATTGACCAACGCTGCCGGTACTCCGGTCACCGTGACCTTGAGCAATGGTGCCGTGATCACTATTGCTGCCGGTGCCACCACGGGTACCACCACCGTGGCCGCACCTGCCGATGACGTCTACAAGGACGCCGGTAAAGTCGAAGCCACTATTACCAAGGCCGAAGGCGGCAACTTCGAGAACCTGGAGACCAATCCAGCTCCAGCAGTCACCGACGTGACTGACACCATCGACACTTCGACGGTCAGTCTGACTGCAACACCAAGCGTCGCCGAAGGCGGCACTGTGGTGTACACCGCCTCCGTGACTGCGCCAGTGACCGGTTCGCCGGTAGTCGTCACTCTGTCCAACGGTCAGACCATCACTATTCCGGTTGGCGAAAGCCAGGGCTCGGTAAACTTCACCGCACCCAACGATGCGTTGGCTGGCGGCAGCTCCCTGAGTACCACCATCACTAAGGCCGACGGCGGCAACTACGAGAAGCTGGAGGTCAGCGACAAGCCCGCTGAAACCTCGGTAACTGACACACCAGACACTACAACCCTGAGCCTCTCGGCTACTGAGTCTGTGGCTGAAGGCGGCTCCATCGTCTACACCGCCACCCTGACTAATGCCGCAGGTACTCCGGTCACCGTGACGCTGTCCAACGGCGCAGTGATCACCATCGCCGCAGGCGCCACTACCGGCACCACCACCGTCGCGGCCCCGGCGGATGATGTCTACAAAGACGCCGGCAAGGTTGAAGCCACCATTACCAAGGCCGAAGGCGGTAACTTCGAGAATCTGGAGACCAATCCAGCTCCAGCAGTCACCGACGTGACTGACACCATCGACACTTCGACGGTCAGTCTGACTGCAACACCAAGCGTCGCCGAAGGCGGCACTGTGGTGTACACCGCCTCCGTGACTGCGCCAGTGACCGGTTCGCCGGTAGTCGTCACTCTGTCCAACGGTCAGACCATCACCATTCCAGTGGGTGAGTCGTCCGCCAGCGTGAACTTCACTGCGCCCAACGATGCTCTGGCTGGTGGTAGTTCCCTGAGCACCACCATTACCAAAGCCGACGGCGGCAACTACGAGAAGCTGGAAGTTAGCGACAAGCCAGCCGAGACTTCGGTTACCGATACCCCGGACACCACCACTCTGAGCCTGAGCGCGACCGAGTCCGTGGCTGAAGGCGGTTCCATCGTCTACACCGCCACCCTGACTAATGCCGCAGGTACTCCGGTCACCGTGACCCTCTCCAACGGCGCAGTGATCACCATCGCTGCCGGTGCTACCTCAGGCACAGCGACCGTCGCCGCGCCAGCCGATGACGTCTACAAGGACGCCGGCAAGGTCGAGGCAACGATCACCAAAGCCGAGGGTGGCAACTTCGAGAACCTGGAGACCAACCCGACTCCAGCCGTCACCGATGTCACTGACACCATCGATACCAGCACTGTTTCGCTGACAGCTACCCCTAATGTCGCCGAAGGCGGCACTGTGGTTTACACCGCGTCGGTCACCGCCCCCGTGACTGGTTCCCCGGTCGTAGTGACTCTGTCTAATGGCCAGACCATCACCATTCCAGTGGGCGAGTCGTCCGCCAGCGTCAACTTCACCGCGCCAAACGATGCGTTGGCGGGCGGCAGCTCCCTGAGCACCACCATCACCAAGGCGGATGGCGGTAACTACGAGAAGCTGGAAATCAGCGACAAGCCGGCTGAAACCTCGGTCACCGATACTCCTGACACTACAACTCTGAGCCTCTCGGCTACTGAGTCCGTGGCCGAAGGCGGCTCCATCGTCTACACCGCCACATTGACCAATGCAGCTGGCACTCCGGTCACTGTGACCCTGAGCAATGGCGCGGTAATCACCATCGCCGCCGGTGCCACTTCCGGTACTGCCACCGTCGCCGCTCCGGCTGACGATGTGTACAAAGACGCCGGTAAAGTCGAAGCCACCATTACCAAGGCCGAAGGCGGTAACTTCGAGAACCTGGAGACCAATCCAGCCCCGGCGGTGACTGATGTCACTGACACGATCGATACGTCGACTGTCAGTCTGACCGCAACTCCAAGCGTGGCTGAGGGTGGCATTGTTGTTTACACCGCGTCGGTGACCGCGCCAGTAACCGGCTCGCCGGTCGTGGTCACTCTGTCCAACGGACAGATCATCACCATTCCGGTGGGCGAGTCGTCCGCCAGCGTCAACTTCACCGCGCCAAACGACGCTCTGGCTGGGGGCAGTTCGCTCAGCACGACCATTACCAAAGCCGACGGTGGCAACTACGAAAAACTGGAGGTCAGCGACAAGCCGGCTGAAACCTCGGTAACTGACACACCAGACACTACAACCCTGAGCCTCTCGGCTACTGAGTCTGTAGCTGAAGGCGGTTCGATCATCTACACCGCCACATTGACCAATGCCGCTGGTACTCCAGTCACCGTGACCCTGAGCAACGGCGCAGTGATCACCATCGCTGCCGGTGCTACCTCGGGTACCGCGACCGTCGCCGCGCCAGCTGATGATGTCTACAAAGACGCTGGTAAAGTCGAAGCCACCATCACTAAAGCCGAAGGCGGTAACTTCGAGAACCTGGAGACCAATCCAGCCCCGGCAGTCACCGACGTCACAGACACGATCGATACGTCGACGGTCAGTCTGACCGCAACACCAAGCGTGGCTGAGGGTGGCATTGTTGTTTACACCGCGTCGGTCACTGCTCCGGTAACCGGCTCGCCAGTGGTGGTGACCCTGTCCAACGGACAGACCATCACCATTCCAGTGGGTGAATCGTCCGGCAGCGTGAACTTCACCGCACCCAACGATGCGTTGGCGGGCGGTAGCTCCCTGAGCACCACCATCACTAAGGCCGACGGCGGCAACTACGAAAAACTGGAAGTCAGCGACAAGCCCGCTGAAACCTCCGTCACCGATACCCCGGACACCACCACTTTGAGCCTGAGCGCTACCGAGTCCGTGGCCGAAGGCGGTTCGATTGTCTACACCGCCACTCTGACCAACGCAGCCGGCACCCCAGTAACCGTGACTCTGTCCAACGGCGCAGTGATCACCATTGCTGCCGGTGCTACCTCGAGCACAGCGACCGTCGCAGCCCCTGCCGATGACGTCTACAAAGACGCCGGCAAGGTTGAAGCCACCATTACCAAGGCCGAAGGCGGTAACTTCGAGAATCTGGAGACCAATCCAGCCCCGGCGGTAACTGATGTCACTGACACTATCGACATCAGCACTGTTTCCCTGACTGCTACGCCGAGCGTGGCTGAAGGCGGAACCGTGGTTTACACCGCCTCCGTGACCGCACCAGTAACCGGCTCGCCGGTCGTAGTGACCCTGTCCAACGGCCAGACCATTACCATTCCGGTGGGTGAGTCGTCCGCCAGCGTCAACTTCACCGCGCCAAACGATGCCCTCGCTGGCGGCAGCTCCCTGAGCACCACCATCACCAAGGCGGATGGTGGTAACTACGAGAAGTTGGAAATCAGCGATAAGCCCGCTGAAACCTCGGTAACTGACACACCAGACACTACCACCCTGAGCCTCTCGGCTACTGAGTCCGTGGCCGAAGGCGGTTCGATTGTCTACACCGCCACATTGACCAATGCTGCCGGTACTCCGGTCACCGTGACCTTGAGTAACGGTGCCGTGATCACTATTGCTGCCGGTGCCACCACGGGTACCACCACCGTGGCCGCACCTGCCGATGACGTCTACAAGGACGCCGGTAAAGTCGAAGCCACTATTACCAAGGCCGAAGGCGGCAACTTCGAGAACCTGGAGACCAATCCAGCGCCAGCGGTGACTGATGTCACTGACACCATCGACACTTCGACTGTCAGTCTGACTGCAACACCAAGCGTGGCTGAGGGTGGCATTGTTGTTTACACCGCGTCGGTCACTGCTCCAGTAACCGGCTCGCCAGTCGTGGTGACCCTGTCCAACGGCCAGACCATCACCATCCCGGTGGGTGAGTCGTCCGCCAGCGTGAACTTCACCGCACCCAACGATGCCCTCGCTGGCGGCAGCTCCCTGAGCACTACCATCACCAAGGCGGATGGCGGTAACTACGAGAAGTTGGAAATCAGCGACAAGCCAGCCGAGACTTCGGTTACCGATACCCCTGACACCACCACTCTGAGCCTGAGCGCTACCGAGTCCGTGGCCGAAGGTGGTTCGATTGTCTACACCGCGACCCTGACTAATGCCGCTGGTACTCCAGTCACCGTGACCCTGAGCAACGGCGCAGTGATCACCATCGCCGCAGGCGCCACTACCGGCACCACCACCGTCGCGGCCCCGGCGGATGATGTCTACAAAGACGCCGGCAAGGTCGAAGCCACCATTACCAAGGCCGAAGGCGGTAACTTCGAGAACCTGGAGACCAATCCAGCCCCGGCAGTCACCGACGTCACAGACACGATCGATACGTCGACGCTCAGTCTGACCGCCACTCCGAATGTGGCTGAAGGCGGCACCGTCGTTTACACCGCATCGGTGACTGCGCCAGTAACCGGCTCCCCAGTCGTGGTGACCCTGTCCAACGGACAGACCATCACTATTCCAGTGGGCGAAAGCCAGGGCTCGGTGAACTTCACCGCGCCAAACGATGCCCTCGCTGGCGGCAGTTCGCTGAGCACGACCATTACCAAAGCCGACGGTGGCAACTACGAGAAGCTGGAAATTAGCGACAAGCCGGCTGAAACCTCCGTCACCGATACCCCGGACACCACCACTCTAAGCCTGAGCGCGACCGAGTCGGTGGCTGAAGGCGGCTCCATCGTCTACACCGCGACCCTGACCAACGCCGCCGGCACCCCGGTGACCGTGACGCTGTCCAACGGCGCAGTGATCACCATCGCAGCGGGTGCCACTACTGGCACCACCACCGTCGCGGCCCCGGCGGATGACGTCTACAAAGATGCAGGCAAAGTCGAAGCCACCATCACCAAGGCTGAGGGCGGCAACTTCGAGAATCTGGAAACCAATCCAGCGCCAGCGGTCACCGACGTTACCGATACCATCGACACCAGCACTGTTTCACTGACGGCTACCCCTAGCGTCGCCGAAGGCGGCAATGTGGTGTACACCGCTTCCGTGACTGCGCCAGTAACCGGCTCGCCGGTCGTAGTGACCCTGTCCAACGGACAGACCATCACCATTCCAGTGGGTGAATCGTCCGCCAGCGTGAACTTCACCGCACCCAACGATGCATTGGCGGGCGGCAGTTCGCTCAGCACGACCATTACCAAAGCCGACGGTGGTAACTACGAGAAGCTGGAAATTAGCGACAAGCCGGCTGAAACCTCGGTAACTGACACACCAGACACCACCACTCTGAGCCTGAGCGCTACCGAGTCGGTGGCCGAAGGCGGCTCCATCGTCTACACCGCCACCCTGACTAATGCCGCAGGTACTCCGGTCACCGTGACCCTCTCCAACGGCGCAGTGATTACTATCGCCGCCGGCGCCACCACGGGTACCACCACCGTGGCCGCACCTGCCGATGACGTGTACAAGGACGCAGGCAAGGTCGAAGCCACCATCACCAAGGCCGAGGGCGGCAATTTCGAGAAGCTGGTACCGAACACCACGCCGGCCGTGACTGACGTTACCGATACCATCGACAACTCCACCGTATCGCTGAAGGCCACGCCTTCGGCGGCCGAAGGTGGCAACGTCACTTACACCGCCACCGTCACTGCTCCAGTGACCGGCTCGCCTGTAGTCGTGACCCTGGCCAATGGCGAGAAGATCACCATCCCGGTTGGCGAAACCACCGGTTCGGTAAGCATCAGCGCGCCGAACGATGTGCTGGTCGGCCATACCCCGCTGACCAACTCCATCACCAATGTCAGCGGCGGTAACTACGAGAACCTGGTCGCCGACAAGACTCCGGTCAGCACCACCGTGACCGACACCGTCGACACCACCAGCGTCAGCCTGACTGCCACTGGCACCGTCGCTGAAGGCGGCCAGATCACCTACACCGCCACCCTGACCAACGCCGCCGGTACTCCGGTGACCGTGACCCTGAGCAACGGTGCGGTAATCACCATCGCCGCGGGCGCCACTACCGGCACCACCACCGTCGCGGCCCCGGCTGACGACGTGTACAAGGACGCAGGCAAGGTCGAAGCCACCATCACCAAGGCCGAGGGCGGCAATTTCGAGAAGCTGGTGCCGAACACCACGCCGGCCGTGACTGACGTTACCGACACCATCGACAACTCCACCGTGTCGCTCAAGGCCACGCCTTCGGCGGCCGAAGGTGGCAACGTCACCTACACCGCCACCGTCACTGCTCCAGTGACCGGCTCACCTGTAGTCGTGACCCTGGCCAATGGCGAGAAGATCACCATCCCGGTCGGCGAAACCACTGGTTCGGTAAGCATCAGTGCGCCTAACGATGTGCTGGTCGGCCATACCCCGCTGACCAACTCCATCACCAATGTCAGCGGCGGTAACTACGAGAACCTGGTCGCCGACAAGACTCCGGTCAGCACCACCGTGACCGATACGGTCGACACCACCAGCGTCAGCCTGACTGCCACTGGCACCGTCGCTGAAGGTGGCCAGATCACCTACACCGCCACCCTGACCAACGCCGCCGGCACTCCGGTGACCGTGACCCTGTCCAACGGTTCGGTGATCCATATCGAGGCCGGGAAAACCACCGGGACGGTCACCGTTGCGGCGCCGGCAGACGACGTCTACATCGACGCAGGCAAGGTCAACGCCACCATCACCAACGCCACTGGCGGCAACTTCGAGAAGCTGGTCACGGACACCACGCCAGCGGTGACCAACGTCACCGATACACTGGACACCACTTCGGTGGGTATCAGCGGCAGCGCCTCGGTCACCGAAGGCCAGACCGCCAGCTACACCGTGAGCCTGACTCACCCGGCGCAGACCGAAGTCACCCTGAAGATCAGCTACAGCGGCACCGCCACCGACGGTTCGGACTTCAGCGGCGTGTACACCGTGAAGATCCCGGCCGGCGCCAGCAGCGCCACCTTCAACGTCGCCACCATTGACGACAAGATCACCGAAGGCACCGAGAACTTCACGGTCAAGATCGACTCGGCCACTGGCGGCAACTTCGAGAACCTGGTGGTGGGCAGCAACAACAGCGTCACTACCTCGATCATCGATAACGACGCTCCGCCGGTCATCGACCTGGATGCCAACAACTCCAGCGGTGCTACCGGGGCCGACTACAAGGTCACCTTCACCGAAGGCACCACAGGCCCCGGCGTGTCGATCGCCGACACCGACCTGAGCATCACCGACCCGGACAGCACCCTGCTCACCGGCGCCACCATCGTGCTGACCAACCGCCAGCCGGGGGACTCGCTGAACCTGGGCAACAGCGTCAACGGCATCACCATCAATGCCAACAGCAAGGACGGTTCGATCACCCTGACCCTGTCGGGCAGCGCGACGCTGGCCGACTACATGCAGCAGATCAAGAACATCACCTTCACCAACAACAGTGAAGACCCGAGCACCACGCCACGGACCATCACCGTGACCGTGACCGACGGCGGCAACTACTCCAACGTCGCCACTACCACGGTCAACGTGGTGGCGGTGAACGACGCCCCAACCGCCACTGGCGGCGCCGTGACCGGCAACGAAGACACCCCGCTGGCACTGTCCTGGTCGAACTTCGGCGTCAGCGACGTCGACAGCCCGGCGTCCAGCCTCGGCGTGAAGATCACCCAGTTGCCCAGCGACGGCAAACTGCAATACCTGGACGGTTCGACCTGGAAGGATGTGGCCAACAACCAGACCTTCAGCAAGGCCGATATCGATGCCGGAAAACTGCGCTTCACACCGGACACCAACGAATCCGGAACCAATGGCTACGGCGGCAACGGCGTGGGCAACCAGCAGGCCGATTACGCCCAGATCAAGTTCCAGCCAACCGACGGCCAGGCCCTGGGCAACACCGGCACGGTGACCGTCGACATCACCCCGGTAGCCGATGCGCCGACCCTGAGCGTGGCCGGCAACAGCGTGAATTCGGTGGGCCTGCTCAAGGAAGTCTGGACCAACCTCAGCGGCCTGGGCACCGACGGCAGCGGCGCTTCCGCCAGCACTCTGAAATCGGTGATCGACGCTGCCGGCACACCCAACAGCAGCAGCCTGGCGACCAACGTCCAGTCCGACGGCAACATCACGCCGGGCACCGCGTCGAAGACCTCAGGCCTGATCTACCTGGAAGCAGGCAAGGCCTATACCTTCTCCGGCACCGGCGACGACAGCCTGCTGGTGACCATCGGCGGCAAGAACGTGGCCAGCACCACCTGGGGCGCGGGCGGTAACCTCAACGGTACTTTCACCCCGACCACCAGCGGCTACTACACCATCGATATCTACCACCACAACCAGAGCGGCCCGGGCTCCTACGACGTCAACCTCTCGGTCAACGGCGGGGCTGCGGTGGACCTGAGCAACGCCGGCGTGCCGCTGTACACCGGCGTCACCGACCTGACCAACGCCGGAGTCTCGGTGTCCGACCTGCACGGCACCAACGGCGAAGGCTACTACGACGGCTACAAGCTCAACGAGGGCGGCGAAGGCGGCAGCGTGCATCTGTCGAAGATCACCACCGGCCTGACCGATACCGACGGCTCGGAAACCCTCAGCGTGAAGATCAGCGGCATTCCGGCAGGCTCGGTGCTCAGCGATGGCGCCGGGCACACCTTCACCGCCACCGCGACTTCCGGTGAAGCCAACGTCACCGGCTGGAACCTGGGCAACCTGACGGTCACGCCGCCGCCGTACTACAACGGCACCTTCAACCTGAACGTGACCTCGACCTCCACCGAGTCCCTGGGCGGCTCTGCCAGCACTTCGGCGCAGATCCCGGTCAAGGTCTACCCGGCGGTCTACAACTCGGTGGTCGCCACTTCCGGCGACGACACCGTTACCGGCACCGATGGCAACGACATCGTGGTTGCCGACATCGGCGGCCTGACCGTGGTCCCGGGCACCAACTACAACATCGCCTTCATGGTGGACAGCTCGGGCAGCATGAGCAGCGCCTCGATCACCGCGGCCAAGAACTCCCTGACCTCGGTGTTCAATACCCTGAAGAACAGCATCGGCGGCAGCAGCTCGGGGACGGTGAACATCTTCCTCGCCGACTTCGATACCCAGGTCAACAAGTCGGTGTCGGTTAACCTCAACGACCCGACCGCCCTGGCCCAGCTCAAGGCGGTGCTGGACTCGATGACGTCCGGCGGCGGTACCAACTACGAAGACGTGTTCAAGGCCACGGCCAACTTCTTCCAGAGCAGCCAGGCCACCGGCAACAGCAACGCCACCAACCTGACCTACTTCATCACCGACGGTAAGCCGACCTACTACCAGAGCGGCGAGCAGACCAACCCGACGCTGTACGGCAACGTGCGCCTCGACGATGTGGTGACCACCAGCAACTACAAGCTGGGGGATACCTTCGGCAAGTACCTCGACAACTCTCACTACCTGAGCGTCGCCAGCGACGGCACGACGATCCTGCAGACCAACAATGGCTGGGGCTGGAGCAGCAAGACCCTGGGCACCCTGCACGCCCAGGGCGACGGTACCTACGAGCTGTCGAACCTGGCCGGCTCCGGCAGCAGCACCGACTACTACACCACCACCAACTCCAACAGCGGCTTTGCCCTGCTCAGCGGCCTGTCGAACGTCGAAGCCATCGGCATCAACAGTGGTGTCAGCCTCAACGACCTCAAGCCTTACGACAGCGACGGCAAGCCGCAGACCAACATCGACCCGAACGACCTGGCCAACTCGATCATCGGCCACACCGAAGCGACCATGCCGGGGGCCGACAAGGTCAGCGGCGGCGACGGCAACGACATCCTGTTCGGCGACCTGGTGAGCTTCAACGGCGTCGCAGGCGAGGGCTACCAGGCCATGCAGGCCTATGTGGCCAAGCAGACCGGGGTCGACGTGAGCAAGGTCACCACCAGCAACGTGCACCAGTACATCACCGAGCACTACACCGAGTTCGATGTGTCTGGCAGCCACGACGGCAACGACACTCTGCTGGGCGGTGCCGGCAATGACATTCTCTTCGGCCAGGGCGGCAACGACCTGCTGGACGGCGGCAAGGGCAATGACATCCTGCTGGGGGGAACCGGCAACGACACCCTGATCGGTGGCCAGGGCAACGATATCCTGATCGGCGGTTCGGGTGCCGACACCTTCGTCTGGAAGGCCGGCGACACCGGCAACGACGTGATCAAGGACTTCAAGGCCAGCGAAGGCGACCGCATCGACCTGCGTGACTTGCTGCAGGGCGAGAGCGCCAGCACCATCGACAACTTCCTCAAGATCACCACCGTGGACGGGGTCTCGACCCTGCAGGTCAGCTCCGAGGGCAAGCTCAACGCCGCCGGGGGCCTGGCCAACGCCGACGTGACGATCAAGCTGGAAGGCAACAACTGGTCCAACGCCAACATCAATTCGTTGATCGCCGGCAGCGACCCGACCATCAAGATCGATCACAACAACAGCTGACCGGTCCCTAGCGGCCACCCCCCAGGGTGGTCGCCGGGCCCCGGCAGGCAGCCCGCGGCGTGACGAGCGCCGCGGCGCACCGCATACTCGCGCTCTGAATGCTGCGTTGGCCTATGCTGCTGCCTGCCTGACGCCGGAAACACATGCCTGAGGGATTCGCCATGTTCTACGTGCAACGCGATGCACAGGGCCAGCTGATTCGCGTGGAAGCCGCCGCTTACGCCGAGGCCACCGAGACGCTGCCCGCCGACCACCACGAGATCCAGACCTGGTACGCCAACGAGGCGGTGGAAGTCAGTCTCAAGCAACTCAAGCAAAGCGACCTGGAAATGATCCGGGTGCTGGACGACCTGATCCAGCTCCTGACCCTCAAGGGCGTGATCCGCATCACCGACCTGCCGGCCGCGGCCCAGGCCAAGCTGATGGATCGCACCCAGGCCCGCGAGGCGCTGGGCGGTTTGAGCCGGTTGATCAATGACGATGAAACCGGATTGATCTGAACCCTTTTCGCCAGCCGACTCCTACTGTAGGAGCCGGCTTGCCGGCGAAAGCGGTTTAAAGGCCTGTAAGCAGGACCGCCGGCGAAAGCGGTTTCAACCCCAGGGAGCCGGCTCGCCGAACAGCTGGCCCTGCACCCCGTACAAGCCCATCTCGCGAATCACCCGCAACTCGCCCTCGGTCTCGACCCGTTCGGCAATCAGCGGCAGGTCGATGCTGTGGGCCGCGCGCTGGATGGCTTCGATAAACAGGCGCTTGTCGCTTTCCTGATCGATGTCGCGGATGTAGCTGCCATCGATCTTCAGGTACGCCAGCCCCAGGCGCGCCAGGTTGCCGATCATGCTGAAGCGCCCACCGAAGCGTTGCAGGCTGAGGGAGAAACCCAGCTCGCGCAGGCGCCGGGTCAGCTGTTCCAGCATGGCCTGCTCGGGTAATTGCTCTTCACCGATCTCCAGGGTCAGGCGCGGGCCCAGGTCGGAATGCTGGCGCAGGATCTCGAACACCCGATTCAGGGCGTGCGGGTCCGCCAGGGTCGCCGCCGACAGGTTCAGCGCCAGGCAGTCTTCGTGGCTCGCCATCTGTCTCAGCACCTGTTCGAGCATCAGCAGATCCAGGCGCGAGGTCCAGCCGAAACGCTCCAGCCACGGCAGGAAACGCCCGGCCGGAATGGTCTGGCCCTGTTCATCCAGCAGCCGCGACAGCACTTTGTAGTGCAGCACCAGGTGGGTGTCCCGAGCGGCCACCACCGGCTGGAAGTACAGCTGGAAGTGCTGCTCCGACAGCGCCCGGTCCAACAGCCGGTGCCAGGCATGGTGGTCATCCCCGACCTGGGCACTGGCGCCTTGATCGAGGCAGGCCCAGCTGGTGTCACCCTGGGCTTCGGCCTGGGCCAGGGCCTGGTCGCCGAGGCTCAGCACCGCTTGCGGCGAATCACCGTGAGCAAACGCCGCCAGGCCGATGGAGGCCACTGAGGCAACATCGGTGGCGCCGGTGGCGTGCAGGTTGCCCAGGGCACTGTCCAGGCTCTGGGCCAGCTGGATGGCTTCCTCACGCACCAGCCCCGGCGCCAGCACCGCGAACTCGCCACCACGGACCCGGGTGACCAGGTTGTGGGTTTCCGGGTACTTGTCGCACTCGCGCAGCAGTTGTTCACCCACCGCCTTGAGCAACTGGTCGGTACGCTGGCCGCCCAGGCGCTGGTTCAGCCCGGCCAGGTCCTTGACCCGCAACAGCAACAGGTAGCCGGAACTGGCCTGCTCGGGGTTGCTTACGCGGGCGTGCAGCTGCATTTCGAAATAACGCCGGTTGGCCAGCCCGGTCAGGCTGTCCTGATAGGACTCGGTGCGCAGTTTCTCGCTGCGCTCGGCCTGCTCCTGGAACAGCGCCTTGAGCTTCTCGACCATCTGGTTCATGGCCTGCACCACCCGCCGCAGCTCCGGAGTCCGAGGCAATTGCGGCAGGCTGAGGAATTCACGACGGGCAATGGCGTGGGACTGCTGGACCATGTAGTCCAACGGCTTGAGCTGGCGCCGCAGCAGCAGGGCGCCGAGCACCGCGCTCACCGCACCGCAGATCAACAGCCAGCCCAGGCTGCCCAGGGCACTTTGCCAGAGCTTGGCCACGGCGAACATCGGGTGGCTGAGCACCTCGACCCGAGCCGCCTGTTCCCAGCCGCGGCTGACGATGGCATCGCCACCCGCCGGTTCCAGGCCGATCAGGCTGACAAACCACTGGGGCACGTTGCCGACTTCCGGGATGCCGCTGCGCTCGACAAGGGTCTTGTCGGTGGCCAGGTCCACCACCCGGATACTGGCGTAGTAGCCACTGTCGAAGATCGAGCTGACCATCAGCTCGACCATCGCCGGGTCGTCGATGTTCGGCGTCAGCGACAGTGCCAGGGCAGTGGCGGCATCCTGGGCATGGGAGCGCAGCTGATTGACATACTGGGTGCGCGAGCTTTCCAGGCTGACCATGAAGCTGCCGCTGAAGGCGACCACCAGGAACACACAGATTGCGATCAACAGTTGTTTGAACAAAGACATCTGAGCTCGTGCTCCTAGTTAGTCGTCTCGACCGGAAAACCTTCGGCCTGCATTTTTTTCAACACGTCCTGCCAACGGGACAGGCGCTTGGTGTCGCCCACCCGCTTGTTGCCTTTGGCCCCCGGCAGCCACAGACCCTCGGCATTGAAGGAGTACACCGGCAACAGGTCGGTACGCTCGCTGGCCGGGCGGATCGAGTCTTCCAGGCTGTCGAGCACCAGAGGCATGGCCTCCGGGCTGGAATAGTAGGTCAAGACCATGTGCGCACGGTTCTGGCGCAGGGCCTTGACGTAGGTGATGCGCAGTTTGTCACTGGAAACCCCGAGGTGGCGCAGGCTGAAATACTTGGCGATCGCGTAGTCCTCGCAATCGCCGGCGCCCTTCCACAATGCCTCGATCGGCGTTTCCCAATAATCCACCTGGTGCCACAGGTCGATGTCTTCCACGTAGCGCATGTTCTTGTTGAAGAACAGGTTGACCACCTTCAACTGCTCGCGCTCGGGCACCTGCTTTTGCGTGGCCAACAGGTGCTGCCAGGCATCGATGCGCGGCTGCCCTTCGCCCAGCGGACCGTAGAGCGCCGTGGCACGGCGGCTGATCAGGGAGAAATCCCAGTCGGCGTGCAGGCTGCCCAGCAGTGCGCCGGCCAGCAGCAATGCCGCGCAGAACCAGCGCAGGGTCCGAGAAAGAGCTAAACGTGCCGCCAATGCAATGCGTCCATGGGAGCTGTCGTAAATCGGCTGATGGTGAAGGCTGGCCCGGCAAAAAACAATGGCACCTTACAATCACCAGCCGCCGGAAAAGAGCCGGCGCGAAACATTCAGAGCATAGCCGCAAGCCGCGTTCCGGCGACCGACAGCAACCGCCCGCCCAGCCCGGCACACGCGTACCTTCACGGACGACAGGCACTATGTTAGAAACCATCCGCAGACTGCGACGCCCTCTTCAGGCTGCCTCTGGCCGGCGCAGTGCCGGCCCACTTGCTTAAGGAAAAGCTGTGTACACCGACACCCGACAATGGACGCTGGTGATCAAACCCGGGCAAGCCACCCGGATCCGCCTGATCTGCTTTCCCCAGGCCGGGGCGGCAGCCGAGCAAATGCGGGTCTGGTCCAGTGGCCTGGCCGATCATATCGAGCTGGTGGTGCTCAACCTGCCGGGGCACGGTCCGCGCCGTGACGAAGCGCCCTGCGACAACTGGCCCAGCCTGCTGGAAAACACCTTCACCGCCCTCGACCCCTGGCTCGGCGAGCCCCATGCGCTGTTCGGCCACGGCCTGGGCGCGCTGCTGGCCTACGAGACCAGCAAGCATGCCCAGGAACGCTTTCCCCAGCAGACCCGCCACCTGTTCGTCTCCGGCTGTCGCAGCCCGGATAGCCTGCCGCGCCGGCCCTTGCTCCACTCCCTGCCCATCGCCGCGTTTCGCGAGGCGATCCTGACCCTCGGCGCCAGCCCCCTGGAGATGCCCCGCGGGCAGAACGACCTGCAATCCTACGAACGCCTGCTGCGCAACGGCCTGAAGCTTTTCGAAACCTGGTACGACACCTCCAGCGGTTGCCTGGATGTGCCGTTGACGGCCTTCTACGGCAGCGAGGACCCGCTGGCCACGGCCAACCTCATGCTCAACTGGCGCGAGTTCACCAGCCGCGAGTTCGAGCTGATCGAAGTGGCCGGCAATCACTTCTTCATCAAGTCCCAGCGCCAGCGCCTGTTGCAGGTGATCAATACTCACCTGGGGCTGCTGGGCGACCACCCGGCCTGATCGGTACCCATGAAAAAGCCCGCCCTGCCGTGAGGCGGGAGCGGGCTTGAAAGTGACGCGAAACCTCAGATCTTGAAGCTGTCCACCAGCTGCTTCAGGCGGCTGGCCTGCTGCGACAGGGCATCGCAATCCTTCAGGGTTTCGTTGAGGTTGGCCACGCCCTGCTGGTTCAGCAGGTTGATCTGGTTGATGTCGACATTGAGGGTCTCCACCACGGCCGTCTGCTCTTCGGTCGCCGCCGCCACCGACTGGTTCATGCCATCGATCTCGCCGATCCGCTGAGTCACGCTGACCAGCCGCGCACCGGCCTGGTTGGCCACTTCGACGCTCTCTTCGCTGGACGCCTGGCTGGCGTTCATGGTCGACACCGCTTCACGGGAGCCGACCTGCAAGGAGGTGATCATCTTGTGGATCTCTTCCGCCGACTCCTGGGTACGATGAGCCAGGTTGCGCACCTCGTCGGCCACCACGGCGAAGCCACGACCGGCTTCGCCGGCACGGGCCGCTTCGATGGCCGCGTTGAGGGCCAGCAAGTTGGTCTGCTGGGAGATGCCCTTGATCACGTCGAGAATGTGCCCGATGTTGTCGGTGCTGGCGTTCAGGGTCTCGATCTGAGTGCAGGACAGGCTGATCTTCTGCGACAGCTCGGTCATGGCCTGGATGGTCTGTTCCACCACTTGGCGACCGTCGTCGGCCTGCTCGCTGGCGCCACTGGCGTGCTGCGAGGCATCGGCGGCGTTACGGGCGATTTCCTGGGTTGCGGCCCCCAGTTCGTTGATCGCGGCGGCCACGCTGTTGGTGCGGGCGCTCTGCTCGTCGGAACCGATGATCGAAGCGTTGGACGAAGCCATCACGCGCTGGGACAGGTCGTGTACCTGGCGGGTGGCCGAGGACACTTCGGAAATCGAGGCATGGATCCGCTCGACGAACTGGTTGAACGAGCTGCCCAGTTCGCCGAATTCGTCCTTGCTCTCCACCACCAGGCGCCGGGTCAGGTCGCCCTCGCCCTGGGCGATGTCCTGCATCGCACGGCCCATGGTGATCAGTGGGCGCATCAACACCTGGATCAGCAGGGTCAGCAGTACGGCGATCACCGCCACGGCGATAAACATCGCGATCAAGGCGGAAGTACGGAATTGGCTCAGCGGTGCGTAGGCCTTGTCCTTGTCGATGGACAGACCGATGTACCACTCGGCATTCGGCAAGCCGGTCACCGGGGTGAAGGAGAGGATGCGCTCCTGTTTGTTCAGGACCACTTCCTGGTTGCCGTTTTCGATCCGTACGTTGGCGCCGGGGTAGATGTCCTTGAGGTTCTTCATCACCTGGTCCTTGTCCGGGCTGACGATCACTTGACCGTCGGCACTGACTAGGAAGGCGTGGCCCAGGCCACCGAAATCCACCGAGTTGATGATCTTCACCAGGGTTTCCAGGCTCAGGTCGCCACCAACCACGCCCAGCAGTTCACCCTGCTTTTTCACCGGCATGGCGATGGTCACCACCAGGCCACCGACAGCCGCCATGTAGGGCGGGGTCAGCATGGTCTTGTCGGCGGCGACGGCCTGCTTGTACCAGGGGCGCTGACGCGGGTCGTAGCCGTCGGGCATCTTCGCGTCAGGGCGCTGGGTGAAGGTACCGTTGGCCTGGCCGACGTAGGTGAACTGGAAGTTCGAGGTAAAGGCCGGTTGGTCCACCAGCCCTGGGAAATCTGCGTTCTGACCTTGGTGAGCAACGTTCTGCGCGAGGTTCTCGAGCACCAGGATCCGCCCGCTCATCCAGTTCTGCACACTGCTGGAGGTGAGCTCACCGGCCTGCTGGATAGAGGATTCGAGGTTCTGTCGGATGGTGTTTCGCTGCAGGTAGTCGTTGTACAAGGTGAACAACGCAAAAGCCAGAACCACTACGCCGGAGGCGGCCAAAAGGATTTTATGGCTGAACTTGAGATTCATTTCATGGGACTTCTTATGCCGAAAGTGGGGATGCGTCCGTAATGCAACATTCCATGTAACAGCGCAGGCGATGTTCTCTGACCGCTCTACTTTGGTGCACGCATGTCTTATCAGTCTTTCGGCAAGAATCTGCGAACCCTTAGAGATTTTTCTGAATTACTCGCCTGAATTTACCTAATCCCGCCGAACGGTGTTCCAGAGCATCCGTGGCACATTTTCAGATGACCGACAGTGCGCTGCTTATTGCCAAATCGATAAAGCCTCAATGACAATGCGACTAATTATCATTAGTGACACTCAGGCAGTCCGCGTCCATGTCATCACCCGAGTTCGCCGTACAGACGCTCTACAGCCATCACCATGGCTGGCTCAACCGCTGGCTGCGCCAGCGCCTGGGCAATGCCGCGGATGCTGCCGACCTGGCTCAGGACACCTTCGTACGCCTGCTGCAGAAAACTGAACGTCTGGAACTCAAGGCCCCCCGGGCTTTTTTACGCACCATCGCCCGGGGGCTGGTAATCGATCACTGGCGCCGCGAGGAAATCGAACGTGCCTATCTGGAAACCATCGCCCACTTGCCCGAAGCCGAAACACCCGGCGCTGAAGCTCGGGCGTTGATTCTGGAGCTGCTGGAAAGCATTGCGCGGATGCTTGAAGGGCTGAAGCCGAAAGTACGTCAGGCTTTTCTCCTGGCTCAGTGCGAGGAACTTACCCACAAGCAGATTGCTCAGCAGATGGGCCTATCCCTGCGTACCGTCGAGCGTTATGTCGCCCAGGCGCTCTACCATTGCTACCTGCTGCGCTACGAGAGTTGAAGCCTGTGGATAACTTTCCCGCCAGCCTGCCGCTCAAGCCCAATCCCGATCACCTGGTGGTCAAGCAAGCAATCAACTGGTTGCTGCGCCTGCGCAACAACGGTGCCAACCCCAAGCTGCAGCAACAGTGCGATCTGTGGCGGGCGGCGCACCAGGAGCACGAACTGGCCTGGCAGCGGGTGCAATCGTTGCAGCAGGAACTCACGGCCAACCTGCGTTCAGTGCCGGGGGCTCAGGTGGCCTTGCATACCCTGGAACACAGCAGTCAGCGCCTGGGCCGGCGCCAGGCCCTGAAACTGCTCAGTGGCGCCCTGCTCCTGGGCTCCAGTGCCTGGGTCGGCAAGGATCTGCTGGGCTGGCAACAATGGAACGCAGACTTTGCCACCGCCGTCGGCGAGCAGCGAGGCTTCCAGTTGCCCGATGGCACCCGCCTGGAACTCAATACCGACAGCGCGGCGGACCTCAACTTCAATGCCGAGCAGCGCCTGATCAAACTGCGCCGGGGCGAGATCATGGTGTCCTGTGGAGCCGATCACGGCCCTGCCCGCCCGCTGCTGGTGGAGAGCCGCCACGCCCTGCTGGAAGGCTTCGACGCCCGCTTCGTGGTGCGCGTGGAGGATCGCTGCACGCGCCTGAGCGTGACCCACGGCAGCGTGGCCATTCATGCGCCGCACACCGCCGACGGCCGTAGCGCCCGGGTGGAAGCAGGTCAGAGCTATCAGATCAGCCATGGCCTGGCCGAACCTGCGGCCCCCCTGGCGATGGACGTCGGCGCCTGGGCCGATGGCCTGATCGTTACGCGCAACATGCGCCTGGACGACTTCCTCCAGGAGGTCGGCCGCTATCGCCATGGCTATCTGGGCTGCTCGGCAGCGGTTGGCAATCTGCGCCTTTCAGGTGTGTTCCGCCTGGAAGACACCGACAAGTTGCTGGCCATCCTGCCCCAGACCCTGCCAGTGCAGTTGCGCTACCGCACCCGTTGGTGGGTGACCTTGGGGCCAGTGGCTTGAAATTCACTGGGGTGATTTTTTTTGGCGGGTTTTGCCAGGACGTCCGGCTTAGTCAGTAAGCACTTCAATCTGCTTCCTGCGACTTCAACGGAACCTACCATGACTCTGCGCGACACCCGCCCAAGCTCTCCCTGCGCCCGCCCCTTGCGCCAAGCCATCCGCGCCGCCCTGCTGTGCTCCAGCATCGGCCTCGGCACAGTGGCGCCCCAGGTGCTGGCCGCCGCTAGCGCTGTTGATGCCCCGCGTCACAGCTACAGCGTGGCCCCGGGCAACCTCGGCGATGCCCTCAACCAGTTCGCCCGGCAGGCCGGGATCACCCTGTCCACCACCCCGGCCCTGACCCAGGGCCGGCAGTCCCCCGGGCTCCAGGGCGACTACTCCATTCCCCAGGGCCTGAACCAGCTGCTGCGGGGTTCGGGACTGGAGGCGGTCAGCCAGGACGGCGGCAGCTACGTGCTGCGGCCCCTGCCCCAGGGCAGCGCCCTGACCCTGCCCGCCACTGAGGTCAAGGGCTTCGCCCTGGGCAACGCATTGGGCAGCATGGAGGGCTACAACGCGACGCACAGTCAGATCGCCACCAAGACCAGTACCGCGTTGCTGGAGACCTCGCAAAGCGTCTCGGTGGTCACCCGTGAACAGATCGACGACCAGGGCGCGCAAACCGTCGCCCAGACCATGCGCTACACCCCCGGCGTGCTGACCAATCCCTATGGCGCCACCCATCGCTACGACTATGTAGCGATGCGCGGCTTCAACGATGGTTCGGTGGACAACATCTACCTCGATGGCCTCAAGTCCATGGGTGACAGCGGCACCTACAGCAGCATGCAGGTCGACCCCTACTTCCTCGAACGGGTGGATATTCTCAAGGGCCCCTCATCGGTGCTTTATGGCCGCAGTTCCCCTGGCGGCCTGGTGGCCCTGACCAGCAAAAAGCCTCTCTACGAGCCCTATCACCAGATTCAGGCAACCGTGGGCACCCAGGGCAAACAGGGCCTGGGGTTCGACTTCAGCGGCCCGCTCGATGACGACAAGCGCGTTGCCTATCGGTTGATCGGCCTGACGGACAAGTCCGACACTCAGTTCGACCACGCGAAGGAAAAACGCTTCGCCCTGTCACCGACCCTGAGTATCGACTTCAGTGAAGACACCTCCCTGACGCTCCAGGCCTATTTGCAGAATGACCCCGATGGCGGCTACCACGGCGGCATGCCGGCCAACGGCACCCTGAACCAGCGCAATGGCCAGCGCATTTCCGAGCATTTCTTCGAGGGCGAGCCGGGCGTGGATGGCTACAAACGCGATCAACAGTCCTTCGGCTATCAGTTCGAGCATCGTTTCAACGACACCTTCACCGCCCGCCAGAACTTCCGCTACCTGGACTCCAAGGTGAAGCTCGACCAGGTCTATGCCTATGGCTGGACCAATGCCACCAGCAATGACCTGAACCGCTATTACTCGGGTGGAGATGAGAAGCTCCACTCCTTCATCGTCGATAACATGCTGCAGGCCGAATTCCTCACTGGCGAGGTCAAGCACACCTTACTGCTGGGAGCCGACTATCAACGGCGCAAGACCGTGGTCGACTGGGACCAGGGAACGCTGCAACCGATCAATGCGTTCAACCCGGTCTATGGCAACTCGACGATCAACTACTACAGCCACACCAGCTATTTGCGGCGCCTGGAACAGACCGGCGTGTACTTGCAGGACCTGATCGAGCTGGACAAATGGCGCTTCTCCCTGGGGCTGCGCCAGGACTGGGTGGAAACCTCGGATGAAAACCGCCTGGCTGAAGCCCAGCGTCCACTGGGCACCGAAATCAGCGACAAACGCACCAAGTTCACTGGGCGTGCGGGCGCGCTCTATCTGTTCGATAACGGTCTGGCGCCTTACGTCAGCTATTCCGAGTCATTCAACCCCAACTCCTACGCAGACAGCGCAGGCAATCCGCTGCCACCTACCGACGGCACTCAATGGGAAGTCGGGCTGAAATATCAGCCACCAGGTACGGACAACTTGTTCACTGCCTCGTTGTTCCGCATCGACCAGGAGAACCTGGCGTCGAAGCTGCCCCAGGAAAACTTCTATCGTGCGGTGGGTGCTGTTCGCTCCCAGGGGCTGGAGCTGGAAGCCCACATGCAACTGACCGACAACCTGAAACTGCTGGGCAGCTATACCTTCACCGACATCCAGTATTCGAAGTCGATGACCAGCACCCTGAGCAGCGCCACCAACCTCATCGAGAACAAGGGCAACTCACCTACTCAGGCACCGCGGCAGATGGCGTCGCTGTGGGCCGACTACAAGTTCGACAGCGCGGCGCTGGATGGCCTGCGCCTGGGCGGCGGTGTGCGCTATGTGGGCTACAGCTGGGCCGATGCCGAGAACACCATGAAGGTACCGGCCTACACGCTCTTCGATGCCTCCATCGGCTATGACCTGGGCAAGCTGGGCCTCAAGGGAGTGGATGTACGGCTCAATGCCAACAACCTGACCAACGAGTCCTACGTCGCCTCCTGTGCAAGCTTGAGCTACTGCTACCTGGGCGAAGAGCGCAATGTCGCCGCCACGGTGAGCTACCAGTTCTGATCTAGGTTGACGCCAACAAAGCCAGCGCCTGGCAGCAGCCGCTGGCTTTGTCGTCTCTACGGGAAAATGTCATGCGCGCCATTCTGGTTCTATTGCACCGCTACATGGGCCTGGCCACCGCAGTGTTCCTGCTGCTGGCCGGGCTGACCGGGAGTGTCCTGGCCTTTCATCACGAGCTGGATGAGTGGCTCAACCCCGAGTTCTATCACACGCCAGGCAAGGGGCCGGTGCTGGCCCCCGGCGCACTGGTGGATAGCGTTCAGGCCGAGCACCCGAGGCTGCAGGTCTGGTACATGGAATATCCACAAGAAGCCGGGCATGCCGCGCTGCTGGCAGCGGTGCCACGCACCGACCCGGCCACCGGCCAACCGTATACCGAGCGCAATCAAGTATTTTACTTGGACCCGGTTACGGCCCATCAGCAGGGGCAGCGCTTTTGGGGCGCCTGCTGCTTCCAGCGGCAGAACCTGGTGCCTTTTCTGCTGGAGTTCCACTACAACCTGAGCCTGCCCGGCAATTGGGGGCTATGGTTGATGGGGCTGGTGGCCATTGCCTGGGTCATCGACTGTTTTGTTGCCTTGCTGCTGACCCTGCCTCGTGGACGGCCGTTCTGGCGCAAGTGGGCCACGGCCTGGAAGATCAAGGGCGGCCATGCCTATCGGCTCAACTTCGACCTGCATCGCGCCGCAGGCTTGTGGTTATGGCTGCTCCTGCTGCCGATCGCCATCAGTAGCGTGGCCATGAACCTGCCGAGCCAGGTGTTCAAACCCGTGGTGTCATTGCTCTCGTCCATCGAACCCAGCGTCTATGAAGCTCGGGGACGAGTACCGGCGGCAGAGCTGGGGATAACCCGGCTGACTTATCAACAGGCCTATGAACGGGCTCTGGAAGAGGGGCAGCGGCTGGGCTTGAAGGAGACGATTGGTGAGTTGTATTACAGCTTTGAATACAACTTCTATGGAGCAGGTTTTGGTCGGCATGACAGCCAGGCCCATGGTAAGTCCTGGCTGTTCTTCCACGGTACGGATGGGCGCTTGCTGGGGCAGGAGATAGCGGGGCAAGGCACCCTCGGAGAGCGCTTCTACCGACTGCAACTGCCCATACATGGAGGCAGGATCATCGGTACCACGGGGCAGGTGATCATTGCTCTATTGGGCGTTCTGATTGCCGTGCTGGCACTGACCGGCATCTATATCTGGTGGCGTAAGTTAATCGCCCGTAGAAACAGCAAGATGCGTAAGAACAGGGCGTAAGAGGCAAGCAAGTGTGGTCTTGATGGCTGCTTACTCGATGCTGATGAAGCCCTAAACCCACCCTGTAATCTGCTTCTGCTACACAGCCCAGGCTTTATAGCGCATAAAAACAAAACCCCTGTCTGCGTGAACAGACAGGGGTTTTGGAATTTGATCTTGACGATGACCTACTCTCACATGGGGAAACCCCACACTACCATCGGCGATGCATCGTTTCACTTCTGAGTTCG
>NZ_JBWKQO010000005.1:652592-753017 GCF_059418825.1 Pseudomonas sp. GW821-FHT07F01 | reverse complement strand
CAGCGGACGGGACTCGAACCCGCGACCCCCGGCGTGACAGGCCGGTATTCTAACCGACTGAACTACCGCTGCGCGTAACACTGAATGCGAATGGTGGGTGATGACGGGATCGAACCGCCGACATTCTGCTTGTAAGGCAGACGCTCTCCCAGCTGAGCTAATCACCCTTCACGTTCGGTGTGGCGCGCATTCTACGGAGCAGCCCCCACTCTGGCAAGCACTTTTTATAATAATTTTTTCAGGCCTTCCAAAGGCTTAGCGAAGGGTTGGCCTGAGCAGCAGCGAAGAGAATAATGCCCTCCTTTGTATAAAGGAGAGATTCACCCCATGTGGTTCAAAAACCTGCTGATCTATCGCCTGACCCAAGATCTGCCTTTTGATGCTGAGGCGCTGGAAACTGCACTGGCGACCAAACTGGCGCGCCCCTGTGCAAGCCAGGAGTTGACCACTTACGGTTTCGTCGCCCCTTTCGGCAAAGGTGAAGACGCCCCGCTGGTTCACGTCAGCCAGGACTTCATGCTGGTAGCCGCGCGCAAGGAGGAACGCATCCTGCCTGGCAGCGTGGTGCGCGATGCGGTGAAGGAAAAGGTCGAAGAGATCGAAGCCGAACAGATGCGCAAGGTCTACAAGAAGGAACGCGACCAGATCAAGGATGAAATCATCCAGGCCTTCCTGCCCCGTGCGTTTATCCGTCGCTCCTCGACCTTCGCCGCCATTGCCCCGAAACAGGGCCTGATCCTGGTCAACTCGGCCAGCCCGAAGCGCGCCGAAGACCTGCTCTCCACCCTGCGCGAAGTCCTCGGCACCCTGCCGGTTCGCCCGCTGACCGTGAAGATCGCCCCCACCGCGATCATGACCGACTGGGTCAAGACCCAGAAAGCCGCCGACGACTTCTTCGTACTCGACGAGTGCGAACTACGCGACACCCACGAGGACGGCGGCATCGTGCGTTGCAAGCGCCAGGACCTGACCGGCGAGGAAATCCAGCTGCACCTGAGCACCGGCAAGGTGGTCACCCAACTGTCCCTGGCCTGGCAGGACAAACTGTCCTTCATGCTCGACGACAAAATGGTGGTCAAGCGCCTGAAGTTCGAAGACCTGCTGCAGGATCAGGCGGAACAGGACGGCGGTGATGAAGCCCTCGGCCAGCAGGATGCCAGCTTCACCCTGATGATGCTGACCTTCGGCGACTTCCTGCCGGCGCTGTTCGAAGCCCTGGGCGGCGAGGAGATTCCGCAGGGCATCTGACGCCTTGCCCGGATAACCGCTACGCACTAGACGCCACCGCCTTCGGTGGCGTTTTCACATAATAAGGAACAGGTCATGCGCGCACTGGCTGCACTGAGCCGCTTTGTCGGCAACACCTTCGCTTACTGGGTACTGATCTTCGCCATCCTGGCATTCTTCCAGCCTGGCTGGTTCGTCGGTCTCAAGGGCGCCATCGTGCCGCTGCTGGGCCTGGTGATGTTCGGCATGGGCCTGACCCTGAAACTCGAAGATTTTGCCGAAGTGGCCCGCCACCCATGGCGCGTGGCCCTGGGAGTGGTGGCCCATTTCGTAATCATGCCCGGGGTGGCCTGGGTGCTCTGCCAGGCATTTCACCTGCCGCCGGAAATCGCCGTCGGGGTGATCCTGGTCGGCTGCTGCCCAAGCGGCACCTCTTCCAACGTGATGACCTGGCTGGCCCGCGGCGACCTGGCGCTGTCGGTGGCCATTGCAGCGGTTACCACTCTACTGGCCCCACTGCTGACCCCGGCGCTGATCTGGTTGCTGGCCTCGGCCTGGCTACCGGTCTCGTTCATGGAACTGTTCTGGTCGATCCTGCAAGTGGTGCTGCTACCGATCGTGCTGGGAGTGCTGGCCCAGCGCCTGCTGGGCCAGCGGGTGCAGCACGCGGTGGAAGTACTGCCGCTGGTTTCCGTGGTGAGCATCGTCATCATCGTCACCGCGGTGGTGGCCGCCAGCCAGGCGAAAATCGCCGAGTCGGGCCTGCTGATCATGGCCGTGGTGATGCTGCACAACAGCTTCGGCTACCTGCTGGGCTACTTCACGGGGCGTCTGTTCAAGCTGCCACTGGCGCAGCGAAAATCCCTGGCCCTGGAAGTCGGCATGCAGAACTCCGGCCTGGGCGCGGCCCTGGCCAGCGCTCATTTCTCGCCACTGGCGGCGGTACCCAGCGCCTTGTTCAGCGTCTGGCACAACATTTCCGGGGCCCTGCTCTCGACCTATTTCCGGCGAATGGAAGATCCAGCCGAACAAAAGCTGGAAATACAGCGAGGCCATGACTGAGGAAAAAATATTCGCCCACGTGAGAGTGGGCAGTATACTGCGCATCGCGAGGACGACCTCGCGACTCATTCGAGCGATCAATTCCGGGGACGACCCCATCAACCGATGAGGTAGGCATGTCCTGGATCATTCTGTTTTTTGCCGGTTTGTTTGAAGTGGGCTGGGCCGTCGGCCTGAAATACACCGATGGCTTCAGCCGCCCGCTGCCCACCGCCCTGACCATCATTGCCATGGCCATCAGCCTCGGCCTGCTGGGCCTGGCGATGAAAGAACTGCCCCTGGGCACGGCCTATGCCATCTGGACCGGAGTCGGCGCCGTCGGCACGGTGATCGCCGGCATCATCCTGTTTGGCGAATCCATGGCTCTGGTGCGCCTGGTCAGCGTGGCGCTGATCATCGCCGGCCTGGTGGGCCTGAAAGTCAGCGCCAGCTGAAAAGCCCAGGCAGAAATGAAAACGCCCGCAAATGTGCGGGCGTTTTCGTATCCGGCAGCTAGCGCCGAGGGCCCCGCAACTGCGCCACCATGGCCTGCAACTGCGCCGGTTCGGCTGCGTCCACCGCCACCGATGGCCCGGCCACCAGGGTCACTCGCGACCAGAAGCGGTGGAAGAAACCCTTGCTCGGATCGCGACTGAAGAAGCTGCCCCACAAGCCTTGCAGAGCCATGGGAATCACCGGCACCGGGGTTTCCTCGAGAATCCGTGTCAGCCCGCCCTTGAACTCGTTGATCTGGCCATCGGCAGTCAGCTTGCCCTCGGGAAAAATGCACACCAGTTCGCCATCGCGCAGATACTGGGCAATGCGCTGGAAGGCTTTTTCATAGATCTGCAGGTCTTCATGCCGACCGGCGATGGGAATGGTTCCGGCGGTACGGAAGATGAAGTTCAACACCGGCAGGTTGTAGATCTTGTAGTACATGACGAAGCGAATCGGCCGACGCACCGCACCGCCAATCAGCAAGGCATCGACGAAAGACACGTGGTTGCACACCAGCAGGGCAGCGCCTTCATCAGGGATCAACTCCAGATTGCGATGCTCGACGCGGTACATGGAATGGCTGAGCAGCCAGATCATGAAACGCATGCTGAACTCGGGCACCACCTTGAAGATGTAGACGTTGACAGCAATGTTGAGCAGCGACACCACCAGGAACAGGTGGGGAATGGTCAGCTGGACCATGCTCAGCATCACGATAGAGACAATCGCCGAGACCACCATGAACAGCGCATTGAGAATGTTGTTGGCGGCTATCACCCGGGCCCGCTCGTTTTCCGGGGTACGGGACTGGATCAGGGCATACAGCGGCACTATATAGAAGCCGCCGAAGATCCCCAGGCCAAGGACATCGAACAGCACCCACCAGGCATGGGCAAAACCCAGCACTTCAATCCAGCCATGACCCGTGGCGCTTTCCGGGATACCACCGGAATGCCACCACAGCAGCAGGCCGAACACCGTCAGGCCAAAGGAGCCGAACGGTACCAGGCCGATCTCAACTTTGCGCCCCGACAGCTTCTCGCACAGCATCGAGCCTACGGCAATCCCCACCGAGAACACCGTCAGGATCAGGGTTACCACGGTCTCGTCGCCGTGCATCCATTCCTTGGCATAGGCCGGAATCTGGGTCAGGTAGATGGCGCCGACGAACCAGAACCAGGAGTTGCCGACAATCGAGCGCGACACCGCCGGGGTCTGCCCCAGCCCCAGGCGCAAGGTGGCCCAGGACTGGCTGAAGATATTCCAGTTCAGGCGCATCTCCGGGGTCGCCGCGGCAGCCCGGGGAATGGCGCGGCTGGCCAGGTAGCCCAGTACCGCCACACCGATCATGGCGCTGGAGACTATCGCCGCGTAATGCTCCGAGGACATCATGACCCCAGCGCCGATAGTGCCGGCCAGGATCGCCAGGAACGTGCCCATTTCCACCAGGCCGTTGCCTCCCACCAATTCCTCTTCACGCAAGGCCTGGGGCAGGATCGAATACTTCACCGGGCCGAACAGCGCCGAGTGGGTGCCCATGGCGAACAGTGCCACCAGCATCAGCGACAGGTGATCGAAGGCGAAGCCCACCGCCCCCACCACCATGATCGCGATCTCCCCCAGTTTGATCAGGCGGATCAGCGAGTCCTTGGCGAACTTCTCGCCAAACTGCCCGGCCAGGGCGGAAAACAGGAAGAACGGCAGGATGAACAGCAAGGCACAGAGGTTGACCCAGATCGACCGGTCACCCTCGATGCTCAGCTTGTAGAGAATGGCCAGGATCAGCGACTGCTTGAAGATGTTGTCGTTGAAGGCACCGAGGGATTGCGTGATGAAAAACGGCAGGAACCGCCGCTTGCGAAGCAAGGTGAACTGCGAAGGGTGACTCATCTTCCATGTCCCTGAGTGGCGTGGATACTGTTATTGGAATGTCGAATATCGATCCAGGCCACAACCTTACCTATCTTTGCCGATTATTTCCGTAACCCCGCAATGCACGGCGAGACAAACAGCTCTCCTTTATAAGCCCCCTGCACCGTGCGCTTGGCCACGATCAACCACATCACCGCCAGCGCCGCCACCAGTACCGCGCCAAACACACTGAAAAACCCCAGGTGCAAGGTGCTGCCCAGTTTAAGGGTGGCCAGCGAATACACGCCCAGAGGAAAGGTAAAGCCCCACCAGCCAAGATTGAAGGGTATGCCTTCGCGCAGGTAACGGCGGGTGATGAGCACGGCCATCAACATCCACCACAGACCGAACCCCCACAGTGTGAGCCCCGCCACCAGGCCCAGGCCGGCGGCAATCTCACCGACGCCGGGCAAGCCATTGGCGGCGAAGATCGCCGGTGCATCGGCGCCCAGCACCAGCATCCCCAAGGCACCGGTGCCGATTGGCCCCAGGGCCAGCCAGCTCGACGCCGCCATGCTTTCATGGGGCAGTTTGTGCAGCGCCATGCGCAACAGCAGGATGGTCAGGATGCTGAACGCCACCGGCAGCGAAAAGGCCCACAGCACGTAGCTGGTGCTGAGCATTACCAACTGCCCGTGGGCATCCAGCAGATGAGGCGCAAGCAGGCCGCCACTGGCCGCCGCCACTTCGGCCGCCACCACCGGCAGCAGCCAGACCGCGGTCATCTGGTCGATGCTGTGTTCCTGGCGGGTGAACATCATGTAGGGAATCAGGATCCCGCAGGCCAGGGACATGGCCACATCCAGCCACCACAGCAGTTGCGCCACCTCCACCACACCATCGCCCCAGCGAGGCATGCCGAACACCAGCAAGCCATTGATGATGGTCGCCAGGCCCATGGGGATGGTGCCGAAGAACATCGAGACCGTGGAGTGCCCGAAAATCCGCCGCGCCTCGTCGAAGAACAGCACCCAACGCGCGGTATACATCGCGGTAAACAACAGGAACAGGGCGATGGTCAGCCACCAGAAACCCTCTGCCACCTGGTGCAAGCCGGGAACCTCGGCCGGCCACTGGGCCAGCGCCAAGGCCAGAACCCCGGTGCCCATGGTGGCGGCGAACCAGTTGGGGGTGAATTGGCGAATGGCTTCGAGGGGATGCGGCAGATGGCTCAATGGCCGGTGGCCGGTTTTAACGCTATTGGGGCATGTCATGGTCGTGTCTCCTGTCCTCCGATGAGGTAGGAAACATGGTAGAACCTAATCGAATATCTATATAACGGGTAATTTCTCTATCTGTTATCTATTTTGCAGATAAACATCTATGCACGGCCCCAGGAGCGATCACCGCAATCGAACCGCGCCCGGCGACACGCCCGTATCTGATTGGCGTACAGCACCTCTCCCCTGCGGCTTCCCAGGCACAATCCCGCAGCCCTTGAAGCCTTGGGCTCAAAGCCCCGACGCCCCACACGCCGCCACCGGGCGCTGGCGCATCAGGGCCAGCAGCGCCCCGAGGGACAAGAGAACCAGTACCGCACCATAGCCGTCGGTAGTAGCGATCAGGCCGAAGCTGCGGGTCAGGTTGCCAGCCAACAACGCCGGCAGGCAGAAGGCCAGATAGCTCAGCACATAAAACGCCGACATCAGGCCCGCACGCTCATGAGGCAGGGCCAGTGGCACCACACTGCGCAGCGCACCGAGAAAACCGGCACCAAAGCCGCTGCCCAGCACCAAGGTGCCAAAGAAGAACAACGGCAGGCTGGCGCTATGCACCGCAGCGAGGATCAGCATCACTCCCGTCGCCAGCATCCCGGCGCCCAGGCGCAGCACCCTGTCTGCAGGACGCTGACGCAGGGAAAAGATCATCAGCGCGCCGCTGAGTGTCAGCACCGCCACCAGGCCACCGCCGATCAGGTTCGAGGTGGAGCCGGTCGCCGCACGGACCAGCGAAGGTGCCAGCGACAGATAGAAGCCGCCCACCGCCCACACCGCCACGTCCACCGGCAAGGCCAGCCATAACGCGCGCCGCGCTTGCACCGGCACATGCAGCGTGGGTTTCAGCGAAGCCCAGGCCCCGGGTTGCGGGCTGACACTTTCCGGCAAGCGCCAGACATACCCGGCCTGGAGCACGAACACCCCGAGCAGCAGCCAGTAGCTCAATTGCAGTGGCCAGGGCGCAAACTCCACCAACAGGCTGGCCCCCATGGCACCACAGGCCATGCCCAATAGCGGCGCAACGCTATTGACCAACGGCCCCTGCTGACGATCGGTATCCAGCAGGGCCGCCCCCAGTACACTGGTGGCCATGCCGGTGGCAAAGCCTTGCATCACCCGCGCGGCAATCAGCCACTGCACTCCGCTTTCATTGATGAACAGCAACATCGCCAGGATATTGAGCAGCAAGGCGACAAAAATCACCGGTCGCCGCCCCAGGTGATCCGACAGCGCCCCTACGGTCAGCAGAGCCGCCAGCAGGCTCATCGCGTAGACCCCGAATATCAGGGTCAGCACCGCCGGGGAAAAGTGCAGGTTTTCCTGATACAGGTGGTACAGCGGGGTCGGTACGCTGGAGGCAGCCAGAAAACTCAACAGGGTAATGGCCAGAAACACCAGACTGCGACGGTTGGACACGCAAGTGTCGATAGCACCGGACATAAGCACGCTCCACTAAAGCTAATATTTTGCTTTTGCGCAGTGTGCTACCCGCCAATGCTTAAAGCAAATTCTTTGTGTTAAGGTGCCGCCCCATGGCTATCAAAGAAGGTCTGCGCCCCGGCGGCCGTAGCGCCCGGGTCCAGGAATCCATTCACACCGCGGTCCGCGAGCTCCTTGAAGAGCAGGATCGCTCGTCCCTCACCGTGCCGCAGATCGCCGCCCGAGCAGGCGTCACTCCGTCGACCATCTACCGGCGCTGGGGCGACCTGTCGGCCCTGCTGGCCGATGTCGCCCTGGAACGAATGCGCCCGGACAGCGAACCGGCCAATACCGGCAACCTGCGCGGCGACCTGCGGGCCTGGGCCGAACAGTATCTGGACGAAATGAGCTCGGAGCCCGGGCGCAACATGATGCGCGATGTGCAATGCAGCGCGACCCCGGGCTATTGCGTGACCATCCTCAGCGGGCAGTTGCAGTGCATCCTCGAGCGCTATCAGGGCCACACGGAACACCTGCCGGACATCGACCGCCTGCTGAACCTGCTGGTAGCACCGACAGTGTTTCGCATCCTGTTCTCCGCCACGCCACTGCCGGTTCAGGAACTCCATGAACTGATCGAGATCGCTCTGCAGCCGTAGCCCTTCCCCGCCTCGGCTCAGCCCTGCGACATCAGGCCGCGCTGATACCTTGGTCGACACTGACGCCAATCCAACATCGTGCCAGACTGTCTGGCCGGGCTGAGGTGCCCGGTGTCTTTGTTCCGGAGTTTCCATGTCGTTGTCCAGCGGGCTGATCGCCGCCGTTGCCCTGGCCTATATGGCCATCATGTTCGCCATCGCCTTCTACGGTGACCGCCGCAGCGCGCCACTTCCGCCGCGGGTGCGGGCCTGGGTATACAGCCTGTCGCTGGCGGTCTACTGCACCAGCTGGACCTTCTTTGGCGCGGTGGGCCAGGCGGCCGAGCAGCTCTGGGCCTTCCTGCCGATCTACCTCGGCCCCATCCTGCTGCTGGTGTTCGCCCCCTGGGTGCTGCAGAAGATGGTGATGATCAGCAAGCAGGAGAACATCACCTCGATCGCCGACTTCATTGCTGCCCGCTATGGCAAATCCCAGTCGCTGGCGGTGGTGGTGGCACTGATCTGCCTGGTGGGGGTACTGCCCTACATCGCCCTGCAGCTCAAGGGCATCGTGCTTGGGGTCAACCTGCTGATCGGTGCCGGTGCAGACGCCATGGGCACCCGCGCCCAGGACACGGCGCTGATCGTGTCGCTGATCCTGGCCCTGTTCACCATCGTCTTCGGGACCCGCAACCTCGATGCCACCGAGCACCACCGCGGCATGGTGCTGGCGATTGCCTTCGAATCCCTGGTCAAGCTGTTTGCCTTTCTCGCCGTCGGCGCCTTCGTCACCTTCGGCCTCTATGACGGCTTCGACGACCTGTTCAACCAGGCCATGCTGGCTCCGCGCCTGGAGCAGTACTGGAAGGAAACCATCAACTGGCCGTCGATGGTGGTGCAGACCGGGGTGGCGATGATGGCGATCATCTGCCTGCCGCGGCAGTTCCACGTCACCGTGGTGGAAAACATCGAACCCCAGGACCTGCGCCTGGCCAAATGGGTGTTCCCGGCGTACCTGGCCCTCGCCGCGCTGTTCGTGGTGCCCATCGCCCTCGCCGGGCAGATGCTCCTGCCCAGTAGCGTATTGCCGGACTCCTTCGTCATCAGCCTGCCCCTGGCCCAGGCCCACCCCGCCCTGGCTCTGCTGGCATTCATCGGCGGTGCCTCGGCGGCCACCGGCATGGTGATCGTCGCCAGCGTGGCGCTGTCCACCATGGTCTCCAACGACATGCTGCTGCCCTGGCTGTTGCGCCACAAGAATGCCGAGCGGCCGTTCGAAGTATTCCGCCACTGGATGCTCTCGGTGCGCCGGGTGAGCATCGTGGTCATCCTGTTGCTGGCCTACGTCAGCTATCGCCTGCTGGGCTCCACCGCCAGCCTGGCCACCATCGGCCAGATCGCCTTCGCCGCCGTGACCCAACTGGCACCGGCCATGCTCGGGGCGCTGTACTGGAAACAGGCCAACCGCCGCGGCGTATTCGCGGGCCTGGCTGCCGGCACCTTCATCTGGTTCTACACCCTGATCCTGCCCATCGCCGCCCACAGCCTGGGCTGGTCCCTGAGCAGTTTCCCCGGCCTGGCCTGGCTGCACGGCAATCCGCTGAACTTGCCGATCACCCCGCTGACCCAAGGCGTAGTGCTGTCCCTGGCGGGCAACTTCACGCTGTTCGCCTGGGTTTCGGTGCTCTCGCGCACCCGAGTCTCCGAGCACTGGCAGGCCGGACGCTTCATCGGCCAGGAAATCAGCGGCCGCCTCAGCTCCCGCTCGATGCTGGCGGTACAGATCGACGATCTGCTGAAACTGGCCGCGCGTTTTGTCGGTGAGGAACGTGCGCGCCAGAGCTTCATCCGCTTCGCCTATCGTCAGGGCAAAGGCTTCAACCCGAACCAGAATGCCGACGGCGAGTGGATCGCCCATACCGAGCGCCTGCTGGCCGGTGTGCTCGGCGCCTCTTCCACCCGCGCGGTGGTCAAGGCCGCCATTGAAGGCCGGGAGATGCAGCTCGAAGACGTGGTGCGCATCGCCGACGAAGCCTCCGAGGTGCTGCAGTTCAACCGGGCCCTGCTGCAAGGGGCGATTGAAAACATTACCCAGGGCATCAGCGTGGTCGATCAGTCGCTGAAGCTGGTGGCCTGGAACCGCCGCTACCTTGAGCTGTTCAACTACCCCGATGGGCTGATCAGCGTGGGCCGGCCAATTGCCGACATCATTCGTCACAATGCCGAGCGCGGCCTGTGCGGACCTGGCGAGGCGGAAGTCCATGTGGCCCGGCGCCTGCACTGGATGCGCCAGGGTCGGGCTCATACTTCCGAGCGGCTGTTCCCCAATGGCCGGGTCATCGAACTGATCGGCAACCCCATGCCCGGCGGCGGCTTTGTCATGAGCTTCACCGACATCACCCCGTTCCGCGAAGCCGAGCAGGCCCTCACCGAGGCCAATGAAGGGCTGGAACAACGAGTGGCTGAGCGTACCCACGAACTGTCGCAACTCAACGCAGCACTGACTGAGGCCAAGGGCACGGCGGAAGCGGCCAACCAGTCGAAGACGCGTTTTCTGGCCGCGGTCAGCCACGATCTGATGCAACCGCTGAACGCCGCGCGCCTGTTCTCCGCGGCCCTGTCCCACCAAGACGACGGCCTGTCCGCCGAAGCCCAGCAACTGGTGCAGCATCTGGACAGTTCGTTGCGCTCCGCCGAGGACCTGATCAGCGACCTGCTGGACATCTCGCGCCTGGAAAACGGCAAGATCACCCCTGATCGCAAGCCCTTTGCCCTCAACGAACTGTTCGACACCCTGGGAGCCGAATTCAAGGCCCTGGCCCAGGAACAGGGCTTGCAGTTCCGGGTGCGCGGTAGCCATCTGCGCATCGACAGCGACAGCAAGCTGCTACGTCGGGTGCTGCAGAACTTTCTGACCAATGCCTTCCGTTACGCCAAGGGCCCCGTTTTGCTGGGAGTGCGCCGCCGTGGTGAAACGTTGAGCCTGGAAGTCTGGGACCGGGGGCCGGGTATTCCCCAGGACAAACAGCAGGTGATCTTCGAGGAATTCAAGCGCCTGGACAGCCACCAGACCCGCGCCGAGAAAGGCCTGGGCCTGGGCCTGGCGATTGCCGATGGCCTGTGCCGGGTGCTCGGCCATCCGTTGCAGGTACGTTCCTGGCCCGGCAAAGGCAGCGTATTCAGCGTCAGCGTGCCCCTGGCCCGCAGCAGCGTGGTGGCTCCAGGCAAGGCAGCCGAGCTCAACGGCCAGTCCCTCAATGGCGGGCAAGTGCTCTGCGTCGATAATGAAGACAGCATTCTGATCGGCATGAACAGCCTGCTCACCCGCTGGGGCTGCCAGGTCTGGACCGCCCGCAACCGCGAGGAATGCGCGGCGCTGCTCAAAGAAGGCATCCGCCCGCAACTGGCCCTGGTGGACTACCACCTGGATAACGGCGAGACCGGGACCGAGGTCATGGCCTGGCTGCGCACGCAACTGGGCGAGCCGGTACCGGGGGTCGTGATCAGTGCCGATGGGCGCCCTGAAATGGTCGCCCAGGTCCATGCAGCGGGCCTGGACTATCTGGCCAAGCCGGTGAAGCCGGCGGCCTTGCGCGCCCTGCTGAGCCGGCACCTGCCCCTGGGCTGACGGGCCTTTGCCGGATTACTCCGGCAATTCCAGCTCGCGTCCTTCGGCGTCGGTCATGGCCCGCTCCAGCAAGTCCGCCGGCAAGCTCTTGCTGGCCCGGGCACCGAGCAGCTTGAGCTGCTCGCTACGGCTGACCAGGTTGCCACGCCCTTCAGTCAGCTTGTTACGCGCAGCGGCGTAGGCCTTGTCCAGTTGTTGCAGGCGATTGCCCACTTCATCCAGGTCCTGGATAAACAGCACGAACTTGTCGTACAGCCAGCCCGCGCGCTCAGCGATCTCCCGGGCATTCTGGCTCTGGCGTTCCTGCTTCCACAGACTGTCGATCACCCGCAAGGTGGCCAGCAACGTGGTTGGGCTGACGATCACGATATGCCGGTCAAAGGCTTCCTGGAACAGATTCGGCTCGGCCTGCAGAGCCGCGGAAAACGCTGCCTCGATGGGCACGAACAGCAGCACGAAATCGAGGCTGTGCAAGCCTTCAAGGCGCTTGTAATCCTTGCCGGCCAGACCTTTGACGTGATTGCGCAAGGACAGCACGTGCTGTTTCAGAGCCGCCTGGGCGACCTGCGGATCGTCGCTACCGACGTATTGCTGGTAAGCCGTGAGGCTGACCTTGGAATCCACTACCACCTGCTTGTCACCCGGCAACATGATCAGCACGTCAGGCTGGAAGCGCTCGCCATCCGGGCCCTTGAGGCTGACCTGAGTCTGATACTCGCGGCCCTTTTCCAGGCCGGCGTGCTCCAGCACTCGCTCCAGAATCAGCTCGCCCCAGTTGCCCTGAGTCTTCTGGCCCTTGAGGGCACGGGTCAGGTTGGTGGCCTCATCGCTCAGGCGCAGGTTCAGCTGTTGCAGGCGCTCCAGCTCCTTGGCCAGGGAGAAGCGCTCCCGGGCTTCGGCCTGATAGCTTTCCTCGACCCGCTTCTCGAAGGACTGGATGCGCTCCTTGAGCGGGTCCAGCAACTGCCCAAGGCGCTGCTGGCTGGTCTCGGCGAAACGCTGTTCGCGCTCATCGAAGATCTTCCCCGCCAGCTCGGCGAACTGGGCGCGCAACTCATCCCGCGAGCCTTGCAGATCGGTCAGGCGCTGCTGGTGGCTGTCCTGCTGCTCACGAAGCTCGGCATTCAAGGACGCCGCCAGGGCATCCAGCCGGCGCAATTCGTTTTCTTTGGCGGCCCGTTCCAGGTTCCAGGCGTGGGCTGCATCACGGGCGTTATCGCGCTCGATCTGCAGCAATTCGACCTCGCGGCGCAGGGCTGCCAGGTCCGCCTGCTTCAGAGCATTGGCCTGGCTCAGGTCGCTGACTTCATCGCGGCTGGCATCCAACTGTGCTGCCAACCCCTCCTGGGCCAATTGGGCCGTGGCCAGGCGCTCTTCCAGCAGGCTCAGCTCAGTCTGGCTGGAACTGGCCCGGCGTTGCAGTTGCCAGGCCAGAACCAGTAGCGGCAGCGCCGCTCCCGCCAGGCCAAGCAGCAAGCTGGTCAAGTCCATAGCCATAGCGATTCCTGCCGTAGAAAGAAGAAATGAAGGTTAACCAAGCGTCCGAGTGTTGGACAGCTCAGTCTTCGATCCGGCCCAGCTCCAGTTGCGCACGGCGGTCGCCGGCACGGGCAGCCTGGCGCAACAGGTCATGGCCGATGCGACGATCACGGGCGTTGCCGCATTCGCGGCACATCAGCTGGCCCAGGCGACTCTGCGCCGCGACCACGCCTTCCCGGGCCGGCTGCTTGAGCAGGCGTCCAGCAAAATGCTTGACGTTGGGGTTGTGACCAAGGCGCGGGCTGTCCAACAGCCAGAGAGCAACGCGCAGGGAAAACCGCTTGGGTTCGGTAACACTGGCAGGGGTAGCGGTAACAGAAGGTGATACGGAGCGAAACTTCATAAAGCACTGTGGGGCAGATCGGAAGGCGCGCCACTCTACTCCTTTTTTCGCCCGGGTAAAGCCTAAAAGAGCCAGCACGCCCGTCCTAGAGCAAGCGCTTGGGACAATCCACAGAAGCTGTGGATAACTCAGTGGACAACCCCTCCACAACCCTCCCAAAGCCCCATGAGACGGGCCTTGCAGTCAAACTGACGATTTTTTCACCAGTAAAAAAAAGCGATGTTTATCATTGACTTAAATTCTCGAGGCAGGCTAAGGGGCGGGCGTTGGGGAAGGTGACAACGGGGTGACACGCTGCGCAACAAGTGTGCACAACCTTGCGCAGATTAACGCCGGTAACGCACTGTTTTCGTACACGCCACAACAGCAACGGTTACACAGCTGATGCTTGAGCCTCTGGCCTCTTCTGAAAGTTTTTTCCTAGCACACTTGCATTATGTCGTTCAACCCAATAGAATCCTCGCCGTTAGTACCAAGCTGAAAGTCAATTCTGGTCGAACAAGTCCCATCGACAGCGTCTCCAACCGAGCACAACGTCGAACACCAAGGACCGACCACCTCGATGGTTTCCAGGTAAAGCTCACCCTATCGCCCTTGATACGAATTCAACGGCAGTGCTCGAGCCATTTACTCTGACCGAACCAACCTGCAAATTGATCAGGATCTCCACCCTGGGCCCCGAACCTTTGCCCTTGCTGTGTTGCCTGCCCTCCTAAGTACCTACCTGCCAGCCCTAGCGCAACCAATCAACGCGCTGCAACTGGCTGCTTTGTTCCAGTCAGGTTCTTCGTTTGACCAATGCTGGTCGACGTTTACTGGAACGTTTTAACGTTGCACGGTTCTTAACCGTGTCATTTGTAGGAACACCTAATAATTATGTCTACTCAAATCCAGACTCAGGATGCCATTCGCACCCTAACCCACGCCTTTGCACCGTTGAACTGCCTGATCATGGCCGCTCGCAAAGGTTGCTTCAGCTTCACCCTGGTCAACGAACATGGGATCGCCCGTCACAGCGAACGCCTGTATCCCGACCAGTATTCCAGCGCCGAACCGCTGCAGGCAGTGATCGAACGTGCGCGCCAGGCCCTGGTTGCCTGATACGCCGAACTGCTGAAAACCCTGAAAAGCCTCGCCTGATCGCGGGGCTTTTTATTGCCTGCAATTCGCCCATTTACCCTACAGAGAAAAGTACCAATCGATATAAGGCTTATAACAAGAGGACGGAAATATTTTAAAAACAGTCCTTTACAGCACAGATATGACACTACACTTCAACTCAAGCGGCCTGAACCGCTTCCGGCAAACCTGATCCTTTTTTGCTGCCAAGCGCCCTTCAGGTTTCGCCGGCCATTTCACGCTTCGAGGGCTTTATGGGTATCGCCGCCAGCGAGTTGTGCCGCTATGTGATCCGCCCGACGCTGATGTACCTGGGCAGCCATAGCAAAACCGCTGAAGTCCTGCTGCTGGGCATTGCCGCCAGCCAATCAGCGCTGGGCTCAGCCCTGCACGATCGTCGTGGCCACGGCCTCTACCGCATCACCGAATTGCGCCATCAAGCCCTCTGGGACCAGTACCTGGCACTGGATCCGGAACGGGCCAGCCTGGTTCGCGGGCTCGCCAGCCAGCATGCGTTCCTCAGCGGGCCGCACCTGGAACTGACCGTCAACCTGCGTTACGCCACCGCCATTGCCTGGTTGCTGGTGGAAGAACAACACACGCCGCTCCCCGCTGCCGACGACCTGCTCGGCATGGCCCGCATCTGGAGGAAGACCTTTCAACCACAAGGACGTTTAAGAGATTTCGCCTGCGCCTGGCAGACCTGCATTGCACCGTTAAACCAGGTCGCCTGCTGACAACGACTTTTGCAAAATCGGAGAAAGAAGCCGATTTTGGTCGGATTGTCCTACAAAAACGCTCTAAATCAACTGTTGCAGCCTATAGCGCCGAGATCGAAATGTTGGTAATTTTCGCCTCGGTGATCACCAGGAGTTCTAATAATGAAAAAAGTAATGCTCAAATCCACCATAAGTCTCGCGGTTGCACTTGCCTCTACCCAACTTTTCGCCAGCGGTTTTGCTCTTAACGAACAAAGCATCAGCGGCATGGGTACCGGCTTCGCGGGTCGTTCCTCTTCTGCCGAAGATGCCAGCACCGTTTACGGTAACCCTGCCGGCATGTCCCTGCTGCAACGTGACCAGGTAACTGTCGGCGTAGCGGCAATCGATGCCAAGACCAACCTGAAAAACGTCAAGGGCGGCCCACCCGGCGGCACCAGCGACGGTGACATGGTTCCGTTCACCAGCGTTCCTATGGGGTTCTTCGTCAAACAACTGGGCAACGGCTGGGCATTGGGTCTGGGCGCCTATGCACCCTTCGGCCTGGTTACCAACTATGAGTCCACTTCTGCCAGCCGCTATTACGGCGACAAGAGCGTAGTCAAGGTCGTCACCCTGCAACCGACCGTCAGCTATGCCTTCAATGACATGGTGTCGATCGGCTTCGGCCCGACCATCAACCGCCTGAGCGGTGAACTGACTTCCGCGACTCCGTTTCCAAACCCTGCGCTCTTCGGCCGCAATGATGGCAGCGTGAAGATCAAGGGTGACGATACCGCCATCGGCTACAACGTCGGCATCATCGTCCAGCCTACCGACACTACTCGCCTGGGCCTGACCTACCACTCGAAGGTCAAGTACAAGCTGGAAGGCCACACCAACATCGCCGGCCCGGGCTTCGGTCCGTTCAATGGCGGCCGTTACGATGCCTCGCTGGACATCACCACTCCGGAAGTCGTCGACTTCTCTGTCACCCAGAAACTGGATGACCAGTGGACCGTCTACGCAGGTAGCACCTGGACTCGCTGGAGCCGCCTGAAAGACATCACCGTCAACAACGAAGGTGTTCCTGCCCTGCTTGGCGGTTCCAGGGGCCCGATCGGCACCATCACCGAGCCACAGAACTGGCACGACACCTGGGCCTCGGCTGTTGGTGTTTCCTACAAGGTCAACAAAGAGTGGGTTCTGCGCAGCGGCCTCTCGGTTGACCAGGCGCCAACCAACAACACCGACCGCTCTGTACGTATCCCTACCGGTGACCGTAAGGCCATCAGCTTCGGTGCCGGCTACAGCCCGACTGAAGACCTGACTCTGGACCTGGCGGTTTCCTACCTGAAGGAAGAAGACGTCAACGTCAACAGGACCGGCAAAGGCAATGCCTACAGCGCTACTTACCAGAACAGCGCATGGGGCTACGGCCTGGGCGCCACCTACAAGTTCTAACGAGCTCTAGGCCGCGCAGTTTCAAACCAATAAAAAACCCGCAGATGCGGGTTTTTTATTGGCTAATGAATAGGCTTTCTCAGGATTTCGACGCCAATGCCTTCTCCACCGCTTCGATGAATTCCGGATTGTCCGGCTTGGTCAGGCTGGAAAAGTTGGCAATCACATTGCCCTGGCGATCCACCACGTATTTATAGAAATTCCACTTCGGCGCGCTACTCTGCTGCGCCAGCACCTTGAACAGGTGCACCGCATCCGCCCCCCGAACCTTCTGTGGCTCGGTCATGGTGAAGGTCACGCCGTAATTGACGTAGCAGACCTTGGCAGTCTCCGCGCCATCCTTGGCCTCTTGCTTGAAGTCATTGGAGGGCACGCCCACCACTTCCAGCCCTTGATCCTTGTAACGCTGGTACAGCGCCTCAAGGCCTTTGAATTGCGGAGCAAACCCGCAGAAGCTCGCCGTATTGACCACCACCAGCGGCTTGCCGGCAAAGCGCTGGCACAAGTCGATGGATTCCTTGGCGTGCAATTTGGGCAAGGAACCCTGCAACAGGGGCGGACAGTCCGCCGCCCATGCCGAGCCGGCCAAGGTCGCGAGTAAAGCTGGAACCGCAAACCAGCGCATAGCCATGTCCAGAATCCTTGTCAAAGTGTCGGGCTACGACGTTACTCGCCCCCTCGCTCCCCTAGCAAGCGCCCATGCCCAGCTGCATCAGCGCCAGCCCGCCCCGGTGCCAGCCCCACCAGGCCAGCAGCAACAATAGAATGCCGAGGCCCAGGCCGGCACCGCGCAGCAGCCAGCGGTTCATGCCGCGCTGGCCTGCAAACGCGCCACCGGCCGCTCGCGCACCGGCCAGTTCAGTGCCGCCGCCAACAGACTAAGGAGAATCGCCACCTGCCAGATCAAGTCGTAGCTCCCGGTACGGTCATACACCACGCCCCCCAGCCAACCACCAAGGAAAGACCCCAATTGGTGGAACAGGAACACAATGCCGCCGAGCATGGACAGGTTGCGCACGCCAAACAAGGTGGCCACGGTGCCGTTGGTCAAAGGCACGGTGGACAGCCAGAGAAAGCCCATGGCCATGCCGAACAGATAGGCGCTGGTCTGAGTCACCGGCAACCACAGGAACAGCCCGATCACCACCGCCCGTAGCAGATACAGGCCCGTCAGCAGGCGCGGCTTGGACATCCGCCCACCCAGCCAGCCGGCGGTATAGGTACCAAAGATATTGAACAGGCCAATCAGGGCCAGCACCGTGGTGCCCACGGTCGCCGGCAAGTGCTGGTCCACCAGATACGCCGGCAGGTGCACGCCGATGAACACCACCTGGAAGCCACAGACGAAAAAGCCGAATGCCAACAGCCAGAACCCTGAATGGGAACAGGCTTCACGCAAGGCCTCCATGAGGCTCTGCTCATGCCCCAGCGCCGGCAGCGGTTTGTCCTTGAGCATGCTCACCAATGGCACGATCAAGGCCACCAGCAAGCCCAGCACCAGCAGCGCCGTAGACCAGCCCAGCCAGCCGATCAGCCCCAGGGTTCCGGGGAGCATGGCAAATTGGCCGAAGGAACCTGCCGCACTGGCAATCCCCATGCCCATGCTGCGTTTTTCCGGCGGCAAGGCGCGGCCGACAACACCGAGAATTACCGAGAAGGACGTACCCGACAGACCTATGCCGATCAGCAGCCCGGCACTCAGGGACAGGGTCAGGGCCGAATCCGACAGCCCCATGAACACCAGCCCGACCGCGTACAGCACGCCACCCACCAGCACCACTTTCGCCGCACCAAAACGATCGGCCAAGGCTCCGGTAAAAGGCTGGGCCAGCCCCCAGATCAGGTTCTGCAGGGCAATGGCGAAGGCGAAGACTTCGCGCCCCCAGCCAAACTGCGCGCTCATGGGCGGCAGGAACAGGCCGAAGCCATGCCTGATCCCCAGCGACAAGGCCAGGATCAATGCGCTGCCGAGAAGCACCCAGCCGCTGGTACGCCACATCGATGACATTTTTATTCTCCAGTTACGGGTATATACCCGCTTATAGTCGAACGAAAGGCGCTCAAGACAGTTCGTTCAGCAAGGCCAACAAGGTTTCACGCTTTTCCACACCCAGGCGATCGATCAACCGCTGCTGAGCCGCTTCCCACGCAGGCAAGGCCGCCACCAGCCGCTCATGCCCGGCCTCGGTCAACAGCACCAGCCGGTTTCGCTGATCGTCGCCTTCCTGCAGGCGCACCAGCCCTGCAGCTTCCAGGACCCGCACATTGCGCCCGAGCGTGCTGCGATCCAGCCCCATGGCTTCCGCCAGGCTGGAAATGCTTGGCTGATCAAGGCGCAACAGGTTGTTCAGCAGAGAATACTGGGCAACGTTGATCCCGAAGCCATCAAGGGCGCCGTCGTAGTACCTGCTGACGCCACGGGCGGCGCGACGCAGGTTGGTGCACAAACACTGAGAGGGAAGCATGATGCGTGTATATACCCGTGATTATTCCAAGGCAAGATTTTTCATGAAAATCGTCAATCCCGTGCTCCACTCAAAACAGCGCCACCCCGAGCAATACGGCAGTTTCCAACAGTTCAAGCACAGCCCCGGCAGTGTCTCCAGTGGTACCACCCAGGCGCCGCATCATCACTTGCCGCAGCCAGAAGAACAGCACAGTGGCCAGCAGCACTGCCCATAACCCGCTGTAGCCCCCCAGCAGCAAACAGGCCAGTACGCTCAAGCCCAGCACTTGCCGCCCGGCCACACGTGGCAGGTGGTCAGCCAGCGCCTGCCCCAGCCCACCGGCACGCACATAAGGCGTGCAGAGAAACAGGCCCAGCAATGCCCCGCGGCCGATCAGCGGCGCCAGCAACAAGGCAAAGCCCTGCTGCTGTTCGATCAGCGCCACCAGGGCGGTGAACTTGAGCAGCAGCACCAGCACCAGGGTCACCACGGCGATCGGACCACTACGGGGGTCCTTCATGATGCTCAGGGTCCGCTCTCGATCGCCAAAGCCCCCCAGCCAGGCATCGGCACTGTCCGCCAGGCCATCCAGGTGCAGACCACCGCTGAGCAGGACCCAGGCGGTCAGCAGCAAGGCCGCATGCAGCAACAGGGGAATACCGCCCAGCATGGCATTCAGCACCCACAACAGCACGCCGAACAGCAGCCCCACCAACGGATAGAACAACAGCGAGCGGCCCAGCCCTTCAGGCCGAGGCATGCCCGGCAGGCGGACCGGCAGGCTGCTGAGAAACTGCAAGGCAATCCAGAACGGCAACATCTCAGCCCTCCTCGCTCATCCGGCCTTCGCTGGCGACCTGCAGACGAAACAGCGCGCCATGACCCACTTCAACGTTCAACAACTGCTGGCGCGGCAGCCCTCGAGCCCGGGCCAGCAGCAGGCGCATGACCCCGCCATGGCTGACCAGCAGCACACGCTGCCCGGCGCAGGCCTGGTACAAGCGCTCTATCGCCCCCAGCACCCGCAGGGAGAACAGCTCTACCGGCTCGCCCCCAGGCGGGGTGAATGCATAGGGATCGGCCCAGAAACGCCCCAGGTCATCGGCGTCGGTTTCCATCAGCGCCGCCGCGCTCTGCCCTTCCCAGGCGCCAAAGTGCAGTTCCTGAAGGTCGGGCTCAAGGCTCAGCGGCAACTGCAACTGCCCCGCCAGCTCTTGGGCAAAACGCGCACAGCGCTGCAATGGCGAACTCAGTACCCGGTCCCAGGGGCCCCGCCCCTGGACAGCTTCGCGCATCTGTTGCCAGCCCGCTGCAGTTAACGCATCGTCCAGGCTGCCGCGCAGGCCACCACCCAGCTCGGTTTCACCGTGGCGCAACAGGTCCAGGTACAAGGTCATGCCGGACGATCCGCCACCGCTGCTTCGGCGAAAGTCGCCATCTGCCCGTGCAGGTCACAGGCCAGCCGCAGCAACGGCACTGCCAGGGCGGCGCCGCTGCCTTCACCCAGGCGCAGGCCCAGGTCCAGCAAGGGCTCGGCTTGCAGGGTCTGCAGCACATGCCGGTGCCCGGGCTCGGCGCCCTGGTGAGCGAACAGCAACCAGGGCGCGCAGGCCGGATTCAGACGCACCGCCACCAACGCGGCGACGCTGCAGATGAAACCGTCCACCAGCACCGCAATGCCCTTCTGGGCACACGCCAGGTAAGCCCCCACCAGCGCCGCCACTTCAAAGCCACCCAGGTTGAACAGGGTCTGCAAGGCATCGCCGCGAGAGGCATCGTGCAGCGCCAGGGCACGCTCGATAACCTGCGCCTTGTGATTGACCCCCTCGGCATTCAGGCCGGTGCCCGGCCCGGCCAGTTGTGCCACTGGAATCCCCAGCAGGGCACAGGCAATGGCACTGGCTGCGGTGGTATTGCCGATGCCCATTTCACCGCCGATAAACAGCTGGGCGCCGTCGGCATGAGCCCGCAGCGCGCTGTCGCGGCCGGCTTGCAGGGCCTGCTCGCCTTGTGCACGGGTCATGGCCGGCCCCTGGACAAAATTCTGCGTACCGGCCCCCAGGTTCAGGTGGCGCACCCCCGGCAGGTTCAAGCCTGGCGTCACTGTGCCCAGATCCACCACCTCCAGTTGCGCCTGCAGTTGCCGGGCCAGCACGCTGATGGCCGCTCCGCCGCTGACGAAGTTCAACAACATCTGCCCGGTGACTTCCTGCGGGTAGGCGGAAACGCCCTCGGCCACCACCCCATGGTCACCGGCGAAGATGGCGATCCATAGCCGCTCGATGCCGGGCTTGAGCCGTCCTTGCAGGCCCGCCAGGCGTACCGCCAGTGGCTCCAGGCGCCCGAGAGAGCCGGCCGGCTTGGTCAGTTGCTGCTGACGCGCCAGGGCCTGCTCGACCATCTGGGTGTCGATTGCCTTGCACGGTTCCAGCCACCAGGAGTTATTCATAACGCAGTTCCTTTCAAAGTCAGGGGCAGGCCGGCGACCGTCAGCACCACTCGCTGACAACGCTCGGCCAGGGCTTGATGCAGCCAACCGGCTTCATCCACATAGCGGCGAGTCAATTCGCCCAGCGGCACGACACCCATTCCGGTTTCGTTGCTGACAAAAATGATCTCCCCCGGCAAGCTCGCCACACACTGCAACAAGGCCTCGCGTTCGGCGGCCAGGCGCTCGGGGTCCTCGAGCATCAGCAGGTTGGTCAGCCACAGGGTCAGGCAGTCCACCAGCAGGCAGCGCCCTTCGCCGGCAGATTCCTGCAGCACCCGGGCCAGCTCCAGCGGCTCCTCGATCAAGCCCCAATGGGCCGGACGCCGCTCGCGATGATGGGCAATGCGTTGATTCATTTCGCCATCGAGGGGCTGGCTGGTGGCGATGTAGGTCACCGCCAGGGCGCTGTCACCGGCGAGCTTTTCAGCGAGGCGGCTCTTGCCGGACCGGGCACCGCCGAGGATCAGTTGCAACATGCTTGGGCACCTCTGATAGGGAAGACGGCCTGGGTTGAGCGCTCAAAGGCCACAGAGCCGACGCAGTGCAGCGGTGTCCAGGTGATGCTCCACCAGGTCCGCCAGACGCTCGATATCGCGTTCACGCAAGGCGTGGTAATCCACCTCCTGCACCGCTTCGAGCCCGGCCCAGCGCAACAGCGCACTGCAGGCCGCAGGGGTTTCGAACAGACCGTGCAGGTAGGTGCCGAGGATCTGCCCGTCGGCGCTGCAGGCGCCATCGCTGCGACCGTCGTCCAGTTGCACGGCGGCCAGCTCCAGGGCCGGCCCGCGAGTGACCCCGGCGTGAATTTCATAACCACTGACCGCGGCATTCTCCAGGCTCAGGCGACCGCTGACGTTACGCAGCTGTTTCTCTTCTTCGAGCACGGTTTCAAATGCCAGCAGGCCCAGGCCGGGGCTGGAGCCCGCAGCGCCTTCGAGCCCGAGCGGGTCATGCACCTGCTCGCCAAGCATTTGCAGGCCACCGCAGATGCCCAGCACTTTGCCGCCGTAGCGCAGGTGGCGGGCAATCGCTCGATCCCAGCCGTTGCTGCGCAGGTAGACCAGATCGCCCCGTACGCTTTTCGAGCCGGGGAGGATGATCAGATCGGCAGCAGGAATCGCCTGGCCGGGGCCGATGAATTGCAAGTCGACCTGAGGATGCAGGCGCAACGGATCGAAATCCGTGTGATTGCTGATGCGCGGCAGCACCGGCACCACCACCTTGAGCAACTGTTCGACCTTGCCCACCTGGCGTTGGTCGATACCGTCCTCGGCTTCCAGGTGCAGGTCCAGGACATAGGGCAGCACGCCGATCACCGGCTTGCCGGTGCGGGCCTCCAGCCAGTCCAGGCCCGGTTGCAACAACGCCAGGTCGCCACGAAAGCGGTTGATGATGAAGCCCTTTACCCGGGCCTGCTCACTGGGAGACAGCAGTTCCAGGGTGCCCACCAAATGGGCGAAGACCCCACCGCGGTTGATGTCGGCGATCAGCAGCACCGGGCAGTCCACCGCCTCGGCAAAGCCCATGTTGGCAATATCGCCGGCCCGCAGGTTGATCTCCGCCGGCGAGCCGGCGCCTTCCACCATCACCACCTGATAAGCGCTTTTCAGGCGCTCATGGGAAGCCAGTACGGCCTGCATGGCGATGGCCTTGTAGTCGTGATAGGCCACGGCGTTCATGCTGGTCACGGCGCGGCCGTGAATGATTACCTGAGAGCCGGTATCGCTGTTGGGCTTGAGCAGCACCGGGTTCATGTCGGTGTGGGGCGCCAGATTGGCCGCCTGGGCCTGGACGGCCTGGGCCCTGCCGATCTCGCCGCCATCGGCAGTCACCGCACTGTTGAGGGCCATGTTCTGGGGCTTGAACGGCACCACGCTGACACCCTGGCGCCGCAGCCAACGGCACAGGGCCGTCACCAGGGTGCTCTTGCCGGCATCCGAGGTGGTGCCTTGAACCATCAGAGTGCTCATGGATATTCCTTGCGATAGGCCTGCAGCGCCTGTTCCAGGCGATCCCAATCGGCCTCCTCGGCGGGCAGGCCGAAGCGCAGGCTGCTGTTATGAGTGAACAGCCGCAGGAGAATGCCGCGGCGCGCCATGAAGTGATAAAGCGATTCGGCCTCGGCACTGATCAGCCACTGAAACAGCGCGCAACCGCCCTGGGGCTTGAGACCATGGCGCTCGAGGACTTCAACCAAACGCTCGCTCGCCGCTTCGCTGCGCAACCTTTGCCGGGCGTGCCCCTGGGTATCGCGCAGGCAGGCCTGCCCCACCACCCGGGTCGGCCCGCTGACTGCCCAGGGTCCGACCTGCTCCGCCAGCAGTTTGAGCAGCCGGCGCTCGGCCAGGACAAAACCCAGGCGTACTCCGGCCAGGCCAAAGAACTTGCCGAACGAACGCAACACAATCAGCCCCACCTGATGGGCGTGGCGGGCCAGGCTCAGGTGCGGGGTGTTGTCCATGAAGGCTTCATCCACCACCAGCCAGCCGCCACGCTGAGCCAGGCGCGCGTGCCAGTCCAGCAGGCGCTCCGGGGTCAGGCTCAGTCCGGTAGGGTTGTTCGGGTTGACCACCACCAGCACATCGAGGCTGTCGAGGAAGAAATCCACTTCCTGCTCCAGCACTTCGCGTACCCGGTAGCCGCTGCGGCGCCAGGCTTCGGCATGCTCGGCATAACAGGGCGACAGCACACCGACCTTGCCCGCTCGACGCAAGCGCGGCAGCAACTGGATTGCTGCCTGGGAGCCGGCCACCGGCAGCACTTCACTGGCGCCATAGTATTCGCGGGCCGCCTGTTCCAGTCCGTCATCGGTTTCCGGCAGGCGCGCCCAGGCACGCAGCGCAATGGGCGGCAGGGGAAACGGCCAGGGCGCCAACCCGCTGGACAAGTCCAGCCAGGCATCTTCGGCAATCCCGTATTGCTCGGCCGCCTTGCGCAGTCGTCCGCCGTGCTCAAGCATAGAATTCAGCCCCCAGGCAAAGAATCAGCAGCCACAGCCAGACACCCCGCTGCACCAGCTGCCAGCCACGATCAATGGAACCGGCACTGGCCGGCTCGCCTTCACCCAGTTGCGGGCGCTGATGCAGCTCACCGTGATAAATCGCTGCGCCACCCAGTTCCACTCCCAGGGCGCCCGCCCCGGCCGCCATCACCGGGCCAGCATTCGGGCTGTCCCAGGTCGGGCCCTGGCGGTGCCAGCACTTGAGTGCCAGCCGGGTCTTGCCCAGCAAGGCATAAGTCAGGGCCACCAGGCGCGCGGGAATGTAATTGAGCAGGTCGTCAATCTTCGCCGCAGCCCAGCCAAAGCGTTCGAAGCGCTCGTTGCGGTAGCCCCACATCGCATCCAGGGTATTGCTCAGACGGTAGAGCACCACCCCGGGCGCGCCGGCCACGGCAAACCAGAACAGCGCAGCGAACACCGCATCGCTGCCGTTTTCCAGCACCGATTCGGTGGCCGCGCGGGCCACTTCGGTGGCGTCCAGCTCGCTGGTCTGGCGACTCACCAGAAACCCCACCCGGCGGCGCGCTTCTTCCAGATCGTCACTGCGCAACGCCTGGGCCACCGGCTCCACATGCTCGCCGAGGCTGCGCAGGCCCAAGGCGCAGTACAACGCCAGGATTTCCACCAGCCAGCCGACGTAGGGCAACCAGGACAGCGCTGTGGCCACCAGGGTCAGGGGCACCACCGCCAGCACCCAGGCGGTGACGCCATGGCTGCGCCAGCCACGGCCGGCGGAGTTGAAACGTTGCTCGATACGATCGGCCACACGGCCGAACGCCACCAGCGGATGCCAGCGCCTGGGTTCGCCCAGCAGCGCATCCAGCGCGACCCCGGCGACACTCAGCAAGGCCACACTCATTGACTCACTCCCCAGTAATTCTCATACAACAACTCACTCAGCGGCCGCGGTTGCGCCCAGCCTTCCAGTGCCAGCATCGGCGCCGGGTAGAATTCGGTGACCGGGCCCAGGCACAGCACGGCCACGGGCTTGGCACCTGCCGGCAGCCCCAGCAGATCGGCCAGGGCCTGAGGATCGAACAAAGACACCCACCCCATTCCCAGGCCTTCGCTGCGGGCCGCCAGCCACAGGTTCTGGATGGCGCAGGACAGGGATGCCAGGTCCATCTCCGGCAGGGTCCGACGGCCGAAGATGTGTCGTTCGCGGTCATCCATCAAGGCGGCCACCAGCACCTCGGCACAATCGTTGATGCCTTCGACCTTGAGCTTCATGAACTCGTCGGAACGCTCACCCAGGGCTTGGGCGGTGCGCACCCGCTCCGCCTCCACCAACTGCTGGATGTGCTTGCGCAACAGCCGGTCGCTGATGCGAATAAAACGCCAGGGCTGCATCAGCCCGACACTGGGCGCCTGATGCGCTGCTTCCAGCAAGCGCCGCAGCACTGCCGGCTCGACACTGCCACCCGCGAAATGACGCATGTCGCGGCGCTCGGCGATGGCCCGGTAGACCCCCTCGCGCTGCGCCTCAGAGAACCCCTGCTCACTCACCCGCCACGCCCTCGGCTAAAACCGGCTCAACAGGCGCGCCCGGCGCAAACAACGCCGCCACCGCCGCCGGATTGGACGGGAAATAGAAGTGCACGTAAGAGGCCGTCATCCGCCCCTGGCGATACACCGCTTCCGCGCCGCGCCCGCCGTTGGGGCTGAGCCCACGGGCGATGGGCAGCAGCTCGCTGCTGGTCAGGGAATGGTGATAGGTGTGGCCGCGCAGACTGCCTTCGGGCAAATCCACCGCTTGCAAGGCCAGTGCCGCCAGGCGCTTCTGCATTACCGCATCTCCGGGCAGCAGGCCCAGGAGCTCGGCACGCTGGCCTTCGACATCGGTCAGGGAGTCCAGCAGGTAGAGCATGCCGCCGCACTCGGCGAGCAGCGGCTTGCCAGCCGCGTGATGGGCACGAATGGCCTGCAGCATGCTGCTGTTGCGGGCCAGGGCCTGATGGTGCAACTCGGGATAGCCGCCGGGCAGGTACAGGCTGTCCGCGTCGGGCAGCTGGGTATCGTGGATCGGCGAGAAGAAGCTCAAGTGCGCCCCCATGGCTCGCAACAGATCGAGGCTGGCGCCATAGGTGAAGGCAAACGCCTCGTCCCGCGCCACGGCAATCCGCACGCCCTTGAGCAGCGGCGCGCAAGCCACCGGCGTGGGCGCGGCAAAACTCACCGCTGGCGGCAGTTCCACCTGGCAACTGCTGGCCAGGGCCTCGGCTGCGGCATCCAGGCGCAGGTCCAGATCATTCAGCTCGCTGGCCTGCACCAGCCCCAGATGGCGGCTGGGCAGCTCGATATCGGTTTCCCGGGACAAGGCGCCATACCAGCGCAAGCCTTCCGTCAGGCTGCCTTCCAGCAACTGCGCATGGCGCAGGGTACCAACCCGGTTGGCCAGCACCCCGGCAAACGGCAGGTCCGGCTGGTAGCGCGCCAGGCCCAGAGCCAGGGCGCCGAAGGTCTGGGCCATGGCGGTGCCATCGATCACCCCCAGCACCGGCACGCCGAAATGCCGCGCCAGATCGGCGCTGGAAGGGGTGCCATCGAACAGGCCCATGACCCCTTCGATCAGAATCAGGTCGGCCTCTCCCGCCGCCTCCCAGAGCAGACGGCGGCTTTCCTGCTCGCCCACCATCCACATGTCCAACTGGTACACCGCAGCACCACTGGCGCGCTCAAGAATCATCGGGTCGAGGAAATCCGGGCCGCACTTGAAGACCCGAACCTTGCGCCCCCGGTTGCGGTGCAAGCGGGCAAGGGCCGCGGTCACCGTGGTCTTGCCCTGGCCGGAAGCCGGTGCGGCGATCAACACTGCCGGGCAATGACGAACATCAGTCATGAATTCACGCTCACAGCTCGACACCTTTCTGCGCCTTGATCCCGGCCTGGAAGGCGTGCTTGACCATGCCCATCTCGGTCACGGTATCGGCCAGCTCGATCATCTCCGGCTTGGCGCCGCGACCGGTCACTACCACATGCTGCATGGGCGGACGTGCCTGCAGGTCACTGAGCACCTGATCCAGGTCCAGGTAGCCGTGCTTGAGGGCAATGTTCAGCTCGTCGAGCACCACCAGGCCAATATCCGGGTTGCTCAGCAACTCCCTGGAAACCGCCCAGGCGGCTTCAGCCGCAGCGATATCGCGCTGGCGATCCTGGGTTTCCCAGGTAAAGCCTTCGCCCATCACGTGAAAGCGCACCTGCTCGGGGAAACGCCGGAAGAACAGTTCTTCGCCGGTGCTATTACGCCCCTTGATGAACTGCACCACGCCACACTGCATGCCGTGGCCCATGGACCGCGCCAGCATGCCGAAGGCCGAGCTGCTCTTGCCCTTGCCGTTGCCGGTCAATACCAGCAGCAGGCCGCATTCGTTGGGCGAGTTGGCAATGCGTTCATCGATCACGGCTTTTTTGCGCAACATGCGCGCCAGATGGCGCTCGTCACGATCGGGGGATTCACTCATGGGGCAGCTCTCCGTTGGGGCTGGGGAACGGGGGGCAGGGAAAAGGAACAGACGGCGCTAGCCTGGCATCGCCCACCGTGATGCCGTTGGATGGATCAGGCCGGTCTCCGGGCTCATGAGCGGCATGGCTGCCGGACTGCGCGCCTTCCCGTGTCATTGACACAGTGGCGTCAGGCGCAGTCTTGACTCATCTACCGTTGCGGGGGCAGCGCCGGAATCGTCGTCGGCTCCATCACTGGAACAGACCCTGACCGGCTTCCCTGTTTCACTCTGTCGGCCACCGGCCACAGAGCACCTGAAACAAGTCGCGAAGGTTAGAGGGTTGGGGGTGGAGCGTCAATTAAAGCCGGCCGTCGCCCCCGGCACAAAACTGCACTGCATCAATAAACTGACGCCAATCTTGTGCCACACTCAGAGCAATGATATCAAATAGCCACTTTTCAGCGCCCCAGGCGCCAACCACACAACAATAAGGGGTGAGTTCGATGCAAGGCATGATCATCAGCAATCCGAAGCTGGAATTCCTGCGCCCGATGCTGGAACGCTGGTTCGATTGCATCGATCGCTACAACGCGGTTCGCGGCGATAACGAAACGCCCTACTGGTTCGACGAGCAGGCCAATCTCGGGCTGCTCAGCGCGGCGGCCTGGATGGCCGAGATGGTCAGCCTGGAACACAGCCCCAGCAGGAAACAGCAGGAAGAAGGTGCGCGCAACGCCCGCACCGACCTGTACCTGGCCACCAAGGAAGAGCGCGCCTACATCCACGCCACCCAGCGCTGGCCAAGGGTCAACAGCCTGAACCTGACCCAGGCACTGCTGGACGTTGCCCAGGATGCAAGAAAGATCAGCTACGCCAGCGACCTGAGACTGGGTTGCCTGTTCGTTGCCCCACAAAAATCCCAGCACAGCGCTACCCCGGAAGAGCTCCAGGACATGCTCGACGAACTGCAGAAAGAGCACTGTTGCGCCGTGGCCTGGTACTTCCCCTACGCCTATCGCAAGCTGCACAACGAGGCCGGCCACTACCACCCGGGCGTCGCCGTGCTCTTCAAGGAGGCCCGCTGATCGGGCGGAACCATCGACTGGCTATGCTTCTCTATGACTACGACGTCCGTGCACTCATAGGGAAATTCGCATGCTCAAGCTTCAGCACAGCCTACTGATCGCCATCGCCGCCGGCCTCGCCGCCTGCGGCGAAACTTCCAGCCTGCAGGTGTCCGACGGCACCGGCCCCAACCCCAAGCTGCCGGAACCCAACCCGACGTTGATCCCCACGGTCAACATCGCCCCCGCCATCGGCTGGCCGCAAGGTGCAAAACCCCAGGCCGCGGCCGGCACCCAGGTCAAGGCTTTCGCCGAGAACCTCGACCATCCACGCTGGCTCTACGTCCTGCCCAATGGCGATGTGCTGGTGGCGGAAACCAACGCCCCGCCCAAACCGGATGACAGCCAGGGCATTCGCGGCTGGATCGCCGGCAAGATCATGGGCCGTGCCGGGGCGGCCGTGCCCAGCGCCAACCGCATCACCCTGCTAAGGGACCAGGATCACGATGGTGTGGCGGAGACCCGCACAGTGTTTCTGGAGAACCTCAATTCGCCCTTTGGCATGACCCTGGTGGGCAATGACCTGTATGTGGCCGATACCGACAAGCTACTGCGCTTTCCCTATCAGAGCGGCGACACCCAGATCAGCGCAGCCGCCACCAAGGTGGTCGACCTGCCCGGCGGCACCCTCAACCATCACTGGACCAAGAACGTTATCGCCAGCAAGGACGGCAGCAAGCTCTACGTCACCGTGGGCTCCAACAGCAACGTCGGCGAAAACGGCCTGGACAAGGAGCAAGGCCGAGCGGCGATCTGGGAGGTGGACCGTGAAAGCGGCCAGCACCGCCTGTTCGCCACCGGCCTGCGCAACCCCAATGGCCTGGCCTGGGAGCCGGCCAGCGGCGCACTCTGGACCGCAGTCAACGAGCGGGACGAAATCGGCAGCGACCTGGTGCCGGACTACATCACCTCGGTCAAGGATGGCGCGTTCTATGGCTGGCCCTTCAGCTACTACGGGCAACATGTGGATGTACGGGTCAAGCCGCAGAACCTCGACCTGGTGGCCAAGGCCATCGCCCCGGACTACGCGGTAGGCCCGCACACCGCGTCGCTGGGGCTGACCTTCGCCGACGGCAGCAAGCTCCCCGCCCCCTTCACCGAAGGCGCCTTCATCGGCCAGCACGGTTCCTGGAATCGCAAGCCTCATAGCGGCTACAAGGTGGTTTTCGTGCCATTCAGCGCCGGCAAGCCCAATGGAGCGCCGATCGATGTGCTTAGCGGCTTTCTCAATGCCGACGAGAAAGCCATGGGACGCCCGGTCGGAGTGGTGATCGACCAGCAAGGCGGGTTATTGGTGGCCGACGATGTGGGCAACAAGATCTGGCGAGTCTCCGCCGCCAAAGCCCCCTAGGCTCAACGCTTGCGGCACAGCGTCAGACCATCTCCCAGCGGCAGCAGCGACAGATCGATACGCGAGTCATCCTTCAAGGCGCGATTGAGCGCCTGGATGGCTCGGGTATCCTCGCTCAGGGAATCGGTCTCCAGCACGCGCCCGCTCCACAGGGTGTTGTCGAACACCAGCAGCCCGCCAACGCGCAGCAGGCCTAGCGCGGCCTCCAGGTAGGCCGGGTAGTTGGCCTTGTCGGCATCGATGAAGATCAGGTCGAAACAGCCAAGCTGCCCCGCTCGCTCCAGGCTGGCCAGGGTATCCAGGGCCGGGGCCAGGCGCAGTTCGATGCGCTGGCCCACCCCCGCCTCCTGCCAGTAGCGCAGGGCCGTAGCGTTGTAGTCGCCGGGAATGTCGCAGCAGATCAGAGAGCCGTCTTCAGGCAGCGCCTGGGCCATGCACAGGGCGCTGTAGCCGGTGAAGGTGCCGACCTCCAGCACGCGACGGGCGCCGGTCAACTTCACCAGCAACGCGAGGAACTGGCCCTGCTCGGGCGCCACCTGCCAACGGGCGGTGGGCAATGCCTGGGTTTCATCCCGCAGACGACGCAGCAGGGGCGTTTCACGCAGGGAAACGTCCAGCAGGTAATGGTAGAGGGCATCGTCGAGGTTCAGCGTCCGAGCGGTCACAGGCACCTCGACCAGAGAAGATTAGGGATTGCGCGCCAGGTGTTCTGGCTGCAGGACGCGCTTGGCGCTCAGGTAGGCCTTCTGCCAATAGGCCTTGGACAGGCTGTCGAGCTTCACCGTGCCGCCAGTGGCCGGCGCATGCACGAAGCGCCCTTCCCCCACGTAGATGCCCGCATGGCTGACCTGGGAGCCGCCATTGGTGGCGAAGAAGATCAGATCGCCGGTCTGCAGCGCGTTCTTGCCCACATCCGGCGCCTGCATGCCGATCATTTCCCGGGTTGAACGCGGCAGGGAAATACCCGCCGCATCGCGGTAGACGTAACCGATCAGGCCACTGCAGTCGAAACCGGAATCCGGGGTGTTGCCGCCCCAGCGATAAGGCGTGCCCACCAGCCCAAGGGCGCGGAACAGCACGTCTTCGGCAACCGGAGAGAAGGTTTGGGAGGAGTTGAACACCGGAGCACGCACCACAGGCGCAGGCGGCGGGGTACGGCTGGCACAGGCGCTGAGCAGCGCTGCGAGGGCAATAAGAGCAAAACGGGCTGAGGTCGACATAAGCTGGACAATCCTGATCGGGATGCGGCTTTCTCTGCCGTGGCACTGAAAACAAAACCGCGTAAGCAAGGCTTACGCGGTTAGTTTCAACAATAGATCAGGATTCTAGCGCCTACACGCCAAACTTCAAGTAAGACTTTAACTTCGCCCTACAAATAGTCCGCTTATTTGCGTGCAGTGACCACGGTTGGAGCCATGGCGAGTGCGCGCTTGGCTTCGATGAAGGTCTTGCTCCAGTAGCTATCGCCCAGGCTGTCGACCCGCACACCGCCACTGCGACGGCTGCTGGAGTGGATGAACTGGTCATCGCCCAGGTAGATACCTGCGTGGCTGACGCGCCCACGGCCGTTGGTGCTGAAGAACAGCAGATCACCCGGCTTGAGATTGTTGCGCGCTACCAGAGGCGCTTTCACGTTGATCATTTCGCGAGTGGAACGCGGCAGGTTCATGCCCGCCTCTTCACGAAACAGATAACCGATGAAACCGCTGCAATCGAAGCCGGCTTCCGAGGTACCGCCGAAACGGTAACGGGTACCGATCAGGGACATGCCGCGCTCGAGGATGCTGTCAGCCAGAACTGGCAACTGGTAAGGCTTGCTGTCAGAGAACTCTGCCAGTTCCTTTTCAGTTGCCAGCTCTTCCTGATAAACAGCGGAAGACTGGTTTTTGACGGAGACTTGAGCCTGCTGGACAGGTTGCTGCTGGGACACCGGAGTGTGGGAGGCGCAACCAAACAACAGGGTGACGAGTGCGAGAGGCACGAGGGGTGCGAAGCGATTTAGCATGGGCACGACCGTGGCTTGAAATAATAGAAGACGCGACTATGCCTTCTATCGCCCTCATTTGCAAATTCAATCGATCAGAATGTGACTTATGAGTTTCTTCCGTACATCTAAGGCTTTAAGCCCATTTTAAGTCCGCCCGCCTCTGGAAACCCTTCCAAAGGTGCATTTTCTGGCGCCTGGAATATGCCGAAGGTCGCCCCCGAAAGCCCTGGAAGCCTTGTCTTTACCAGCCCAGGGTCTCTTTCAGAAAAGGGATGGTCAGCTTGCGCTGGGCCTGCAACGAAGCCTGGTCGAGGCGCTCGAGAAGCTCGAACAGGGCACTCATGCTGCGGGTACCGCGGGTCAGGATGAAATGCCCGACCTCGTCGGTCAGATGCAGCCCCCGGCGGGATGCCCTTAGCTGCAAGGCACGCAATTTGTCTTCGTCGGAGAGCGGGCGCATCTGAAAGATCAGTGCCAGGGTCAGGCGGGACTTCAAATCCGCCAGCTTCACCGGCAACTCGCGAGGCGAGGTCGAGGCCGCGATCAACAGGCGCCGACCACTGTCGCGCAAGCGGTTGAACAGATGAAACAGCGCTTCTTCCCAATCCGCCTTGCCAGCCACTGCCTGCAGGTCATCCAGGCAGACCAGCTCATACTGTTCCAGATTGTCGAGAATCTCGATACCGCGATCCAGAAGCTCCGCCAGCGGCAGATACACCGCCGGCTCCCCCAACTGCTCGAAACGCAGGCACGCGGCCTGCAGCAAGTGCGTGCGGCCCACGCCATCCTTGCCCCAGAGGTAGATCAGGCTTTCGGTCCAACCGGCGTCGGCTTCGCAGAGGCGCTCGACGTAGCCGAGTGCTGCGGCATTGGCGCCTGGGTAGTAGTTGATGAAGGTGGCGTCATCACGCAGACGCACACCTAGGGGCAGCTGAATCGGTTTCATGCTGACTGAACAGTTCCAAACGAACCGTTAGTGGCCTCTGTGTAAAGTTTGCAAAGTTTATACCCGTGACGCCGAGCGCACAATGCAGCAGACCACAAGCAAAATCAAAGGTTTGCGACAGCCAAACGCAATCGAAGGGCGTTCCTTGACAGCTACCGTGACGGCCAGCCAAGCGCCGCCAACCGTCACGCAGGCCCGCGCGCCCCTTTACAACTCGGGGTCTTCAGCACCGCTGTAGAGATCCGAATCCTTGTACAGATCATGCACATGGCGCACCAGCACCATGATCACCGCTGCCACCGGCAGCGCCAGCAGCACCCCGGTAAAACCGAACAGTTCGCCGCCGGCAAGAATGGCAAAGATCACCGCCACCGGGTGCAGGCCGATGCGATCGCCCACCAGCAACGGCGTCAGCACCATGCCCTCAAGGGCTTGCCCCACCATGAATACCGCGACAATGCCGATCATCGGATACAGGTCGCCACCGAACTGGAACAGCCCGGCAATCAGCGCCGCGCCAATGCCGATGACAAAGCCCATATACGGCACGATTGCCGCCAGACCGGCAATCAGACCGATCAACAGCCCCAGCTCCAGCCCCACCAGCATCAGGCCCGCGGCGTAGATCACCCCGAGAGCCAGCATCACGAGCAATTGCCCGCGAACAAAAGCCCCCAGCACTTCATGGCACTCCCCGGCCAGAGACACCACCTGCTCTTCGCGACTGCGTGGCAACAGGCTGCGGATCTTGGCCATCATCAAGTCCCAGTCCCGCAGCAGATAGAAGCTGACCACCGGGATCAGTACCAGATTGGCCAGCCAGCCGATCAGCGCCAGGCCCGAAGCCGTTGCCTGGCTCAGCACCACGCCGACGATATCGGTGGTCTGGCCCATGTGCTCGCTGATGGCCGCCTTGACCTTGTCGAACTTCCAGAAGCCGTCCGCCAGACCGAGCTTGGACTGCACCCAGGGCATGGCGCTGTGCTGGACCCAATCGAGCATCTGCGGCGCCAGTTCATAGAGCCGCACCAACTGCTTGGCCAGCATGGGCACCAGCACCAGCAGCAGGGTCATGACGATCAGGGTGAACAAGGCGAATACCGCCACCACGCCCCAGGTCCGCGACAACCCCCATTGCTCCAGCCGGTCCACCAGCGGATCGAACAGGTAGGCCAGCAACAACGCCACCAGGAACGGACTGAGGATCGGGTGCAGCAGGTAGACGAACCCGCAGGCCAGGAGCACGACACCCAACCAGACCCAACGACGCGTATCAGCCATATACCTCTCCAGCTTCTATATAGAAGGAAACAATCTGCTACCAACGAAAACGCAGTTGGGCCTGCGGCGCCACCGGGGCGGTCCCTTCAGCGCCTTGTACAGGAGCTTGCGGCGCAGGCGCTTCACCCGCCGGAATCTCTTGCAGCTTGGCCAGCGACAGTTGCGCCCGCAGCTGCTCCGCACTGCCGTTGACGCGATAGACGATCCGATCACCGTCAACGCTCTGCAACTGCGCACCAAAAGGCTCCAGCAAGTGCCCAAGGGCCGCGTAATGCTCCAGAGTCATGCCCTGCACTTCCAGCAACTGCTCGCTGGAAGCACCAGGACGAGTGACAAAACGGGGCGCCAGACGCTGGCTCACCGCCAGCAACACCCCATCGGCCAGGGCCGCGGTATCGGCGCCCTGGACAGTGCCCTGCTCCTTCTGATCGCCCAGCCACAGCCGCCACTTGGCTTGCCATTGGCCACCTTCTTCCCGGGCATGTACCGCCAGCAACGCATCAGCACCGTAACGCTCGGAGGCTTCACGCAGCGGCGCCGGATCGGAACCTTCAAGATTCGGCGCCGTGGCGACGATCTGCTCGTTCAGATCCCCCAGCGGCAGGCGCAGGGGCAAGCCACGATGTTGAGCCGCACGCCGCAAGGGCGCCGCGCTGGCCTGGCCATCACCCACCAGGCTCGAGCCTTCGGTGGAATCACTCAGCCACCAGCCGATGATCGACGGCCGGTTGTTGCCCCAGAGCGATAGCCCGGCCTGACGCAGGGCGCGATCGGTGGTGACCGGATCGAAATCCACCTGCAGGCTTTCCGGCGGGCCGGCGTCGTAGCCGTACTGACTGATGATCTGCTGCGGGTCCTTGCGGATCGCCGCCAGCCCTGGCCCCTGGGCGGCCTTGGCGTCGCCAGTGAGGCGCAGCACCAGGGTTTCCAGGGCCCGCTGCGTGGCCTGGTCGCGCTCTTCGGGCGACTGGCTGCTCACAGGCTCACGCACTTGATACAGGCCATTGAGGGTTTCGGCATGACTCGCCAGGCTGACCAATGACAAACAGCCCACAAACAGAAATTTACCCAGACGCATGGAAGATTCCCGACGACAGAAAACGATTGAAACAGCGCACTTGAACCGCGGCGAGCAAGGCTGTGACCACAAGCCTGGGCAAAACATTCACCCGGCGCCCGATAGTTTTCGCGCTGTCATAACGATAGCCACTTGAGCGCTATACCTTATACAGGCATGGGCAGGAGCACCAACACGACCAATCGCGGTTTTTTTAACAGGATATGCCTCTCCCCGTCGGCCCGAGGATGGCCGCTGCCCCTCAAGCCTGATAAAATCGCGCGCCTTCGCAGACCGGCATCAGCTGGGCACCCTGAAACGCTTTTCCTGTGTTTCCGGCAGTCTCACTGGTTCGGTCGATACCCCTGAATCCCCCCTAAAGGCCTGGATCATGAGCAAGCAACCCTCCCTGAGCTACAAAGACGCCGGTGTAGACATCGACGCCGGTGAAGCATTGGTCGAACGCATCAAGAGCGTCGCCAAGCGCACTGCGCGCCCGGAAGTCATGGGCGGCCTGGGCGGTTTCGGCGCCCTCTGCGAAATCCCGGCCGGCTACAAGCAACCGGTGCTGGTCTCCGGCACTGACGGCGTCGGCACCAAGCTGCGCCTGGCCCTGAACCTGAACAAGCACGACAGCATCGGCATCGACCTGGTGGCCATGTGCGTCAACGACCTGGTGGTCTGCGGCGCCGAACCGCTGTTCTTCCTCGACTACTACGCCACCGGCAAGCTCAACGTCGATACCGCAGCCCAAGTGGTAACCGGCATCGGCGCTGGCTGCGAGCTGTCCGGCTGCTCCCTGGTGGGCGGCGAAACCGCTGAAATGCCCGGCATGTACGAAGGCGAAGACTACGACCTGGCCGGCTTCTGCGTAGGCGTGGTGGAAAAGGCCGAGATCATCGACGGCTCGAAAGTTGCCGCCGGCGATGCCCTGCTGGCCCTGCCCTCCTCCGGCCCGCACTCCAACGGCTACTCGCTGATCCGCAAGATCATCGAAGTCTCCGGCGCCGACATCGAAAGCATCCAGCTGGACGGCAAACCACTGACCGACCTGCTGATGGCGCCGACCCGCATCTACGTCAAGCCACTGCTGAAGCTGATCAAGGACACCGGCGCGGTCAAGGCCATGGCCCACATCACCGGTGGCGGCCTGCTGGACAACATCCCGCGTGTGCTGCCAAAAGGCGCCCAGGCCGTGGTCGACGTGGCGAGCTGGCAGCGCCCGGCGGTCTTCGACTGGCTGCAGGAAAAAGGCAACGTCGACGAGCACGAAATGCACCGCGTGCTGAACTGCGGCGTGGGCATGGTCATCTGCGTGGCCCAGGATCAGGTCGAGAACGCCCTGAAGGTCCTGCGCGAGGCGGGTGAGCAGCCATGGGTCATCGGCCAGATCGCCACCGCAGCCGAAGGCGCGGCCCAGGTCGAGCTGAAGAACCTCAAGGCTCACTGATGCAAGAGCGGATGTCGCCGACCTGTGATGTTGTGGTGCTGTTGTCCGGCACCGGCAGTAACCTGCAAGCCTTGATCGACAGCGTGCACACCGGCGACAGCCCGGTGCGCATCGCCGCCGTGATCTCCAACCGCGCTGACGCCTATGGCCTGCAGCGCGCCAAGGACGCGGGTATCGCTACCCGCTTCCTCGATCACACCGCCTTCGAAGGCCGGGAGGCCTTCGATCAGGGGCTGATCGAGCTGATCGATACCTTCCAACCCAAACTGGTGGTCCTGGCCGGATTCATGCGCATTCTCAGCGCCGGATTCGTCCGCCACTACGAGGGCCGGCTGCTGAATATCCACCCCTCGCTGCTCCCGAAATACAAAGGGTTACACACTCATCAGCGGGCGCTGGAGGCCGGAGATACGGAGCATGGCTGCAGCGTGCACTTCGTCACCGAGGAACTCGATGGCGGCCCTCTGGTCGTACAGGCTGTGATCCCGGTAGAGTTGCACGACTCGCCGCAGAGCCTGGCGCAGCGAGTGCACGTCCAGGAACACCGGATTTACCCCATGGCCGTACGCTGGTTTGCCGAAGGTCGGCTGACGCTCGGCGATCAGGGTGCTTTACTGGATGGTCAAATACTGGCCGCCAGCGGCTATTTGATTCGAACCTAGGAGATTTTATGCGTCGCGCCCTGCTCTTCGCTTGCGCTCTGTTCGCCCTGCCGGCTGTGCAGGCGGCAGACCTTCACCCGTTCTCCGCCAGCTACACCGCCGACTGGAAGCAACTGCCCATGAGCGGCACTGCTGAACGCAGCCTGGAAAAAACCGCCAATGGTGCGTGGAAACTCAGCTTCAAGGCATCGATGATGATCGCCAGCCTGAGCGAGGAAAGCACCCTGACCCTGGACAAGGACACCCTGGTGCCCCAGTCCTATCGCTTCGAGCGTGGTGGTCTGGGCAAAGCCAAGAAAGCCGACCTGGATTTCGACTGGAAAGCCAAGATGGTCACCGGCACCGACCGTGGTGATGCGGTCAAGCTGCCGCTGAACACCGGCATGGTGGATAAATCCACCTACCAGCTGGCCCTGCAGCACGATGTGGCAGCCGGCAAGAAGACCATGAGCTATCAAGTGGTCGACGGCGGTGAAGTCGACACCTATGACTTCCGTGTCCTGGGCTCGGAGAAGGTTGACACCAAGGCTGGCCAGATCGATGCGATCAAGGTCGAGCGCGTTCGCGACCCGACACAGAGCAAACGCATCACCGTGATGTGGTTCGCCAAGGACTGGGATTACCTGCTGGTGCGTCTGCAACAGGTGGAAACCGACGGCAAGGAGTACAACATCATGCTCCTCAACGGCACCGTTGACGGCAAGACGGTCAAAGGCAGCTGAGCCGCAGCAGTCACGAAGCCTCGCGAAAGCGGGGCTTTTTTTTGCCCGGGATTTGGTTCCTCGCCCGCACAGCAAGCCCCGGCACAAGCCCTCGAAGATGAAACTTTTGTCATGAAGCGGTACGCCCTGCGGCGAAATGTCACGGTTTACGCGGGCTGCAGGATTTTCTTCGATTCTGCAAAGGTTTGTTGCAGCGCCAGGCAATTTACTTAGCAAGCTAACAAAATATATAACAGAGTCCTGCACACGCCTTGCTGCAGATCAACAGAGATTGGAGCTAGCAGATGACTGTAAAAGTAACTGAACGCGACGATTCACATATGTCCCATGAAGGCGTAGCCGCGGGTGTACGGATCTGGGATGTACATCAACAAGACATGCTGGTGGGTATGTTCCACTCCGAGAGCGACGCCCACAGCTACAAGGCTGAATTGGAAAAACTCGAGCAGAACCGCGCGCCCCAGAGCTCCTGACTCGACCTCAGTGCCGGAGTGCCGGGATCTCCACGCGGATCAACGGCCTCCCCCACAAACGAAAAACCCCGCCATGAGCGGGGTTTGTCGTTATTCAAGGCTTACCACATCAGATCGTCGGGGATCTGGTAGGCCGCGTACGGATCATCTTCATCCGGCGCCTCGGTAGGCGTATTGAGCTGCACGATACGGCGCGGGTCACGCTCCTGGATCTTCAGCGCGGCTTCCCGCGGAATCACCTCGTAGCCGCCGCCATGGTGGACGATGGCCAGGGAGCCGCTGCTCAGCTTGTTACGCATGAGGGCATTCACCGACAGGCGCTTGACCTTCTTGTCGTCGACGAAGTTGTAGTAGTCCTCGGTGTTCAGCTTGGGCAGCCGCGACACTTCGATCAGTTGCTTGACCTGCGCCGCGCGGGCTTTCTGCTCGGCCTTTTCCTGTTGCTGACGGTTGAGCTCCTGGTCGCGCTTGACCTTCTCGGCCATCGCCTCCTGGGCCGCACGCTGCTGGGAGTCATCGAGTTCGATCTGGCCTTTGTGGGCCAGGCGCTGCTGCTTCTGCTTGTCTTTGCTGACCTGCTTGGCCTGCTTTTGGTTGACCAGCCCTGCTTTGAGCAACTGGTCGCGAAGGGAAAGGCTCATGGTGCTTACTCACTTAGGCAACGGCCTCAGCCGCAGCTGGGCAAATTCTTTTCCTGACGTTTGGCTTCGCCCCACAGGGCATCCAACTCTTCGAGGGTGCAATCTTCCATGGGACGGGCAGTGTCGCGCAATGCCTGCTCGATAAATCGGAAGCGTCGGTCGAACTTGGCGTTGGCACCGCGCAGGGCGGTTTCCGGGTCGACCTTGAGGTGCCGGGCCAGGTTGACCACGACAAACAGCAAGTCGCCGATTTCATCGGTGATCGCCGCCGCATCGTTGTCGGCCATGGCTTCCAGCACTTCATCCAGTTCTTCACGAACCTTGTCCACCACCGGCAGGGCTTCGGGCCAGTCGAAACCGACCTGGGCCGCACGCTTTTGCAACTTGGCGGCGCGGGACAAGGCCGGCAAGGCCACCGGCACATCATCGAGCAGGGACAACTGCTGGGGAGCCTCGGACTTCTCCGCGCGCTCCTCGGCCTTGATCTGCTCCCAACGCTCCTTGACCTGGTCTTCATCGAGCCGCGGGATGTCCAGCGGCGCGTACAGGTCCCCGGTGGGAAATACATGGGGATGCCGACGGATCAGCTTGCGCGTGATGCCGTCCACCACCGCGTCGAACTCGAAACGCCCCTCCTCCCGGGCCAGCTGGCTGTAGTACACCACCTGGAACAGCAGGTCCCCCAGCTCGCCCTGCAAGTGGTCGAAGTCGCCGCGCTCGATGGCGTCGGCCACTTCATAGGCCTCTTCCAGGGTATGGGGGACGATGCTGGCGTAGTTCTGCTTGATGTCCCACGGGCAGCCGTACTTCGGGTCGCGCAGGCGCGCCATGAGGTGGAGCAGGTCTTCAAGGCTGTACATCAGTTCATCCATTTCATACAGGCATCAGGGGGTCCGGTTGCGCCGGGTCTCGATGATGTTTGGCAACTGGGAAATCCGCCCCAACAGGCGACCCAACGCGTCCAGCCCCGGGATCTCGATAGTCAGGGACATCAACGCGGTGTTGTCCTCCTTGTTCGAGCGGGTGTTGACCGCCAGCACGTTGATCCGCTCGTTGAGCAGCACCTGGGACACATCACGCAGCAGGCCGGAACGGTCGTAGGCGCGGATGATGATATCCACCGGATAGGTCAGCACCGGCACCGGCCCCCAGCTGACCTGGATGATCCGCTCCGGCTCGCGCCCGGCCAGTTGCAGCACCGAGGCGCAGTCCTGGCGGTGAATGCTCACGCCGCGGCCCTGGGTGATGTAGCCGACGATCGCATCCCCCGGCAATGGCTGGCAGCAGCCGGCCATCTGGGTCATCAGGTTGCCCACGCCCTGGATCTGGATGTCGCCACGCTTGCCCGGCTTGTAGCCGGCAGCCTTGCGCGGAATCAACTCCAGTTGCTCGTTGCCCCGCTCCGGCTCCACCAGTTGCTGGGCCAGGTTGACCAGTTGCGCCAGGCGCAGGTCCCCCGCGCCCAGGGCGGCGAACATGTCCTCGGCGATCTTCATGTTGGCCTTCTCGGCCAGCTTGTCGAAATCCACCTGTGGCAGGCCGAGTCGGCTCAGTTCGCGTTCCAGCAGGGTCTTGCCGGCGGCGACGTTCTGATCGCGGGCCTGGAGCTTGAACCAGTGGACGATCTTCGCCCGCGCCCGGGACGTGGTGACATAGCCCAGGTTCGGGTTCAGCCAGTCGCGGCTCGGCGTGCCGTGCTTGCTGGTGATGATCTCCACCTGCTCGCCGGTCTGCAGGCTGTAGTTGAGCGGCACGATGCGCCCGTTGATCTTCGCGCCCCGGCAGTTGTGGCCGATCTCGGTGTGCACCCGGTAGGCGAAATCCAGCGGCGTGGCGCCCTTGGGCAGGTCGATGGCGTGACCGTCGGGGGTGAAGATGTACACCCGGTCCGGTTCGATATCCACCCGCAGCTGTTCGGCCAGACCGCCGATATCCCCCAGTTCCTCGTGCCATTCGAGCACCTGGCGCAACCAGGAGATTTTCTCTTCGTAATGGTTGGAGCCGGACTTGACGTCGGTGCCCTTGTACTTCCAGTGCGCGCAAACCCCCAGCTCCGCCTCTTCGTGCATGGCGTGGGTACGGATCTGCACTTCCAGCACCTTGCCCTCAGGGCCGATCACCGCCGTGTGCAACGAGCGGTAGCCGTTCTCCTTGGGGTTGGCGATGTAGTCGTCGAACTCTTTGGGGATGTGCCGCCACAGGGTATGCACGATGCCCAGCGCGGTGTAGCAATCGCGCATTTCCGGCACCAGCACCCGCACCGCGCGCACGTCGTAGATCTGGCTGAACTCCAGGCCCTTGCGCTGCATTTTGCGCCAGATGGAATAGATGTGCTTGGCCCGCCCACTGATGTCGGCGTTGACCCCGGTGGCCTTCAGTTCGTTCTGCAGCTGGTTCATCACGTCGCTGATGAAACGCTCGCGATCCAGGCGCCGCTCATGCAGCAGCTTGGCGATCTGCTTGTACTGCTCGGGCTCCAGGTAACGGAAGGACAGGTCTTCCAGCTCCCACTTGATATGCCCGATACCCAGGCGGTGAGCCAGGGGTGCGTAGATGTCGAAGACTTCCCGGGCAACCCGGTTGCGCTTCTCTTCGTCGGCGCCTTTTACCGCTCGAATCGCACAGGTACGCTCGGCCAGCTTGATCAGTGCAACCCGCACGTCATCCACCATGGCCACCAGCATCTTGCGCAGGTTTTCCACCTGGGCCTGGGTGCCCAGCACCAGGGACTGGCGGGGGCTGAGGCTGGCGGTAATGGCCGCCATGCGCAGCACGCCATCGATCAGCTTGGTGACCACCGGACCAAACCGCTGGCTGACCGCCGGCAACTGGATCTGGCCCTCGCGGACACCCCGGTAGAGCACCGCGGCAACCAGGGAGTCCTGATCCAGCTTGAGATCGGCGAGGATCTCGGCGATCTCCAGGCCCGTGCTGAAACTCGACACGTCCTCGGGGCTGAGATTCTTCGTTGCTATGTGCTGCAGTTCCGCCTCGCGGGCGAACTCGCAGGCTTCTTTCAAGGCTTCACGGTCCAGTGCCATGTCGACGCTGACCGTATGATCGAGCCATGCCTCGAGATTGATACTGCCGTCGGTGTTGATCGGCTGGTGCGCTCTCACCTGTACCATCTTGCTTTACCTTCCCTACGACGCACATTCAATGCGTCAAATCGCTGACCTTCAACGCTCGGGTGCGGCTCGCAGGGCCAGCGCGCCACTCCCGAAAGACCAGTCGGATTAGACAAGCCATCCTAGCTCGCTTCAAATAACGCCATGGCCTCGACATGCGCCGTCTGAGGAAACATATCGAGGATCCCGGCACGTTTTAATCTATAGCCCTGCTTGATCAGTTCGACCGTGTCACGAGCCAAAGTTGCCGGATTGCATGACACGTACACCAGCCGCTTGGCACCCAGGGTCGCCAACTGGCGGACCACCTCGAAAGCACCGTCGCGGGGTGGGTCCAAGAGTACCGCAGAAAAGCCTTCATCAGCCCACTCGGCAGCGCTCAGAGGTTGGGATAAATCGGCTTGAAAAAAGCGCGTGTTATGCAAATTGTTGCTGGCGGCATTCTCCGCCGCGCGCGCCACCATGGTCGCCACGCCCTCTACCGCCACCACTTCCCGCACCTGTCGGGCCAACGGCAAGGCGAAGTTGCCCAGGCCGCAAAACAGGTCCAGCACCCGCTCATCAGATTGCGGCTCGAGCCACTCAAGGGCCTGGGCGACCATCGCTTCATTGACGCCCGCATTGACCTGGACGAAGTCACCCGGCCGATACGCCAGGTGCAGGTCCCAGGTCTCCAGGCGGTAGCCCAGAGCCTGCGATGGATCAAAGGGTTGCGGCTCGCCTTCACCGTGCAGCCACAATTGCGCCTGATGGAAATCGCAGAAGTCCTTGAGGATCGTCAGGTCGCTGTAGGACAACGGCGCCATGTGGCGCAACAGCACCGCCAGGGCCGAACCGCTGAACAACTCCACATGCCCCAGTGCCTGAGGCTTGCTCAAGCGTCGCAGCATGGCGGGCAAACGGTTCATGACAGGTTGCAAGGCCTGTACCAGCACCGGGCAATCGTCGATGGCGACAATGTCCTGGCTACCGGCAGCGCGAAAACCCACCTCAAGTTGCTTGCCCTTGGCGTCCCAGCGCACCGCCACCCGGGCGCGGCGCCGATAGCCGAACTCGGGACCGCTCAAGGGGGCGGCCCAGGCCTCGGGCTCGACACCCGCGACCTTGGACAACTGCTCGGCGAGCATGCGCTGTTTCAGGGCAAGCTGTTCGTCATGGGGCAAATGCTGGACACTGCAACCGCCGCAACGCCCGGCATGGGCACAGGCCGCCGGGCGACGCAGATCACTGGCGTTGAAGATGCGCTCGGCACGGGCCTCCACCACTTTGCCGTGGCTGCCCAACACCCGAGCTTCGACTTCTTCACCGGCCAGGGCACCGCTGACAAACCAGGTACGCCCTTCGACAAAGGCAATGCCACGGCCGTCGTTGGCCAGACGCTGAATCGTCAAACGCTGTTTCTTGCCCACTGGAATCTGCGGCGCCCGGCTACCGCCCGCCGGCTGGAAGCGCAGGCCTCTATCGTGCTTAGCCATCAGTTGGGCGCATCGAAAATGCCGGTCGACAGGTAACGATCGCCACGGTCGCAGATGATCGCGACCATGACCGCGTTTTCCACTTCCCGGGACAGGCGCAGCATCGCTGCCACCGCACCGCCGGAAGAGACGCCACAGAAGATCCCTTCTTCACGGGCCAGGCGCCGAGTCACGTCTTCGGCCTCGCTCTGGGCCATGTCGACGATCCGGTCGACCCGACTGGCCTGGTAGATCTTCGGCAGGTATTGCTCGGGCCAGCGGCGAATGCCGGGAATGGCCGAGCCTTCCATCGGCTGCAGACCGACGATCTGCACCGCCGGGTTCTGCTCCTTCAGGTAACGCGAGGTGCCCATGATGGTGCCGGTGGTGCCCATCGAGCTGATGAAGTGAGTAATGCTGCCCTGGGTCTGGCGCCAGATTTCCGGGCCGGTGCCGCTGTAGTGGGCCTCAGGGTTGTCGCCGTTGGCGAACTGGTCGAGCACCTTGCCGCGGCCTTCGGCCTGCATCCGCTCGGCCAGATCGCGAGCGCCTTCCATGCCTTCTTCCTGGCTGACCAGAATCAGCTCGGCGCCGTAGGCGGTCATGGCCGCCTTGCGCTCGGCGCTGGAGTTGTCGGGCATGATCAGGATCATCTTGTAGCCCTTGATCGCCGCAGCCATGGCCAGGGCGATGCCGGTATTGCCCGAGGTCGCTTCGATCAGGGTATCGCCGGCCTGGATCTGCCCGCGCAACTCGGCGCGGGTGATCATCGACAGTGCCGGACGGTCCTTGACCGAACCCGCCGGGTTGTTGCCCTCGAGCTTTAGCAGCAGGGTATTGCTGGTGGCGCCGGGCAGGCGCTGCAGGCGGACCAGGGGGGTGTTGCCGACGCAATCGGCGATGGTTGGGTACTGCAAGGTCATGGCGTATTCGCAATCCAGACTGCGGGGGCGCCTATCATACCGGCAAACGACCGAGCGCCATATCACGCAAAGTGCGAGCCTTATGGCTTATTGGAATAAGGCAGCCCAGGGCAAGCCTCAGGCCGCCAGCAGGCGCACGTGGATGCGCAAGCCCTGGGCCAGGTTCTGCGCCCACAACTGCCCACCCTGACGCCCTACGGCATTGCGGGCGATGCTCAGGCCCAGGCCGAAACCGCCATCCCCCGGTCGCGACCCATCCAGACGAGTGAAGGGAGCGAAGATCCTTTCCAGATCCTCTTCAGCCACCCCCGGCCCTTCGTCATCCAGCCACAGGTGCCAGTACTTGCCGTCGCGCTGGCCTCCGAGGCTGACCCGTGCTCCGGCCGGCGAATGCCGAATAGCGTTGCGCAGGATGTTTTCCAGGGCCTGAGCCAGGGTATTGAGGTGCCCGCGAACCCAGCAATCGGCCTCCAGCTCGCAACGCAGCTGCTGCGCGGACCAGCCACTCTCGAAGCAGGCATTCTCGCTGAGCATCTCCCACAACGCCTGGACCTGGATCTGCTCTTGCGGCAGTGGCGCACGCTCGGTGTCCAGCCAGGCCAGTTGCAGGCTGTCCTCCACCAGGCGCTGCATGCCGTCGACCTCCCGCGCCAAGCGTTCGCGCAGCGCGGCAAGATCACGCTCGCCATCGCAGGCCACGCGCAGGCGGCTCAGGGGGGTGCGCAACTCGTGGGACAGGTCCCGCAACAACTGCTGCTGCACCGCCACGGTACTCTGCAGACGTTCGGACATCTGATCGAACGCCCGTCCCAGTTCGCCCAGCTCGTCCCGACGCTGGGTGGTTTCACTGGACAGCCGCACGTTCAACTGCTCCGCCCGCCAGGCGTTGGCCTGCTCGCGCAACTGGTTCAGCGGCACCACCAGCAAGCGATACAGGCCGACACACAGCAACAAGGTGAACAGCCCGGGAATCACCCCATTGGTGATCACCTGCCAGAACACCCGGTAGCGCCCCGGCATGAAACGTTGTGGCAACTCGATCACCAGGCTGCCCAGGGACGGATCCTCGGGAAAGGGTACTTTCAGCCACGGCAGGCCCCGGGCATGCCGGCTCACCGGCCAGTCGGCACCACGCAGGAAGGTCAGACGCTGGGCCTCCGCCGGCGTCAACGGGTAGCTGCTCAGGGATTGCAGGTCACTGCCAATCACGCCGATCCAGGTTTTCTCGCGGCTGGCGATCTGCTGGATCCAGGCATCGACACCGGCACTCTGGCCGCCCTTCCAGGCCTGCTCGGCCTCGCGGGCGTAGCTGCCCAAGGTGGCTCTGGCCTCATCGGAGAGGTAGAGGTTCTTCTGCTCCACATAACGCCCCCAGGACCAGCTCAGCCAGATCATCAACAGGCAGAAAGCTACCAACAGGCACGCCAGCTTCCAGAACAGCGAATGCCGCCCCGGCAGATCAGACCAGTTCATCTAAGGCGCTCAGCACATAACCCTTGCCCCACACGGTTCGCAGCTCACGCTCGCTGTAGCCCAGCGCCTTGAGCTTGCGGCGGATCTGGCTGACATGCATGTCCAGGCTGCGGTCGTGGGCCGCATAACCGCGTTGCAGTACATGCTGATAAAGGAAGGCCTTGCTCAACACCTCGTCGCCATTGCGGTGCAAGGTATCCAGCAGGCGGTATTCACTGCGGGTCAGGCCGGCCCATTGCTCGGCAAAGAACACGTCGCTGCGCTCATCGTCGAAGCGCAGGCTCTGGGCCAGGCTGACGGGTACCGGCGGCATCGGTCGCCGGTCCAGGGCGACCCGGCGCAGGATGGCCTCGATGCGCACACGCAGCTCGGCCATGCTGAATGGCTTGGGCAGGTAATCGTCGGCCCCCAGGCGGAAACCGCTGATTCGGTCGGCTTCCGCTCCCAGGGCGGACATCAGCAGCACCGGCGTGGAATGGCTCTGGCGAAAGTGCGTGAGCACTTCCAGGCCATCCATTCCGGGCAACAGGATATCCAGCAGCACCACATCGAAAGGTCGGCGCCGGGCAATGCCCAGCCCTTCCGGGCCGTTCTGGCACCAGGTCACGGCAAAGCCACAATGCTCCAGTTGCTCGCGCACATAGGCACCCAGCACCGGGTCATCTTCAATGGTCAGAATACGTGGTGGCTCAACAGATACGGGAGTCATTGACTTCTGCAAGTGATTCTCAGTTGGGCGATTATTCAAGATTGCCCGGATCGCGGCAACCAGTGCCTTGGTCGCAGCCCGGCTTCAGGCATTTCAGGCGACGGCCGCCCTGGCGCAATTTGCCAAGATCAGCCCCCGGCAAATCGTTACACTGCGCAGGTGGCGCATCACGGACGTGCCCGTAGACCTTTCAAAACAGCGTGGAAGCAGGAGAGTTGCGTGCTCAAGAAACTGGGAATCAAAGGCCGCGTACTGTTGCTGACCTTGTTGCCAACCAGCCTGATGGCTTTGGTGCTGGGCGGCTACTTCACCTGGATGCAGCTCTCGGACCTGCAGACCCAGCTCCTGCAGCGTGGCGAGATGATCGCGGAACAACTGGCCTCCCTGGTGGCCCCGGCCATGGGCAACCACAACACCCAGATGCTCGAGCGCATTGCCACCCAGGCGCTGGAACAGCAAGACGTGCGCGCCGTATCGCTCCTTGCCCCGGATCGCAGCCTGCTGGCCCATGCCGGCCCCAGCATGCTCAACCCGCCTCCCGCCGGTAACAGCAGCCACATGATGCAACGCTCCGGCAGCGACGCGACCCGCTATCAACTGCCGGTCTTCGGCCGGCACCGCAACCTGGCCGGCGACCTGATTCCCGATGAGTCCGACCGCCTGCTGGGCTGGGTGGAACTGGAGCTGTCCCACAGTGGCATGCTGCTGCGCGGCTACCGCAGCCTGTTCGCCAGCCTGCTGTTGATTGCCGCCGGGCTGGCCGGCACCGCCCTACTGGCAGTGCGCATGGGCCGCACAATCAACAACCCGCTGACCCAGATCAAGCAGGCCGTGGCGCAACTCAAGGACGGCAACCTGGAAACCCGCCTGCCACCCCTGGGCAGCCAGGAGCTGGATGAGCTGGCCTCGGGCATCAACCGCATGGCCAGCACCCTGCAGAATGCCCAGGAAGAATTGCAGCACAGCATCGACCAGGCCACCGAAGACGTGCGCCAGAACCTGGAAACCATCGAGATCCAGAACATCGAGCTGGACCTGGCGCGCAAGGAGGCCCTGGAAGCCAGTCGGATCAAGTCGGAATTCCTGGCCAACATGAGCCATGAAATCCGTACACCGCTCAACGGCATTCTCGGCTTCACCCACCTGTTGCAGAAAAGCGAGCTGACACCACGCCAGCTGGACTATCTGGGCACCATCGAGAAATCCGCCGACAGCCTGCTGGGCATCATCAACGAGATCCTCGACTTCTCGAAAATCGAAGCCGGCAAACTGGTGCTCGACAGCATCCCGTTCAACCTGCGGGACTTGCTGCAAGACACCCTGACCATCCTCGCCCCGGCCGCCCACGCCAAGCAGCTGGAACTGGTGAGCCTGGTCTATCGCGATACGCCGCTGTCGCTGGTGGGCGACCCGCTGCGGCTCAAGCAGATTCTTACCAACCTGGTGAGCAACGCCATCAAGTTCACCCGCGAAGGCACTATCGTCGCCCGGGCCATGCTGGAAGAAGAACACGAAGACAGCGTGCAACTGCGCATCAGCATCCAGGACACCGGTATCGGCCTGTCGAACCAGGATGTGCGCGCCCTGTTCCAGGCCTTCAGCCAGGCTGACAACTCGCTGTCGCGGCAACCCGGCGGCACGGGACTTGGGCTGGTGATTTCCAAGCGCCTGATCGAACAGATGGGCGGCGAGATCGGTGTCGACAGCACCCCGGGCGAAGGTTCGGAGTTCTGGATCAGCCTCAACCTGCCGAAAACCCGCGACGACGCCGAGGACCTGCCCGGCCCGCCGCTGCTGGGGCGGCGCGTGGCGGTACTGGAAAACCACGAGCTGGCGCGCCAGGCCTTGCAACACCAGTTGGAGGACTGCGGCCTGGAGGTGACCCCGTTCAATACCCTGGAGGCCCTGACCAACGGCATTACCGGCGTGCACCAGAGCGAACAGGCCATCGACCTGGCGGTATTGGGCATCACCACCAACGACATGTCGCCGGAACGCCTGAGCCAGCATATCTGGGACCTCGAACACCTGGGCTGCAAGGTCCTGGTACTGTGCCCGACCACCGAACAGACACTGTTCCATCTGTCGGTGCCCAACCCTCACAGCCAGTTGCAGGCCAAGCCCGCGTGCACCCGCAAGCTGCGCCGGGCCCTGTCCGACCTGGTGACCCCGCGCCGGGCTCGCAGCGAACCGGAGGAAACCCTTTCCAGCCGCGCGCCGCGAGTGCTGTGTGTCGATGACAACCCGGCCAACCTGCTGCTGATCCAGACCTTGCTGGAGGACATGGGCGCCAAGGTGCTGGCGGTGGACAACGGTTACGCCGCGCTGAACGCGATCCAGGCCGAACCCTTCGACCTGGTAATGATGGACGTGCAGATGCCCGGCATGGACGGCCGACAGAGTACCGAGGCGATCCGCCAGTGGGAAAGCGAGCGACACGGTACGCCGCTGCCCATCGTCGCCCTTACCGCCCACGCCATGGCCAACGAGAAGCGCGCCCTGCTGCAAAGCGGCATGGACGACTACCTGACCAAGCCCATCAGTGAGCGCCAACTGGCCCAGGTGGTGCTGAAATGGACCGGCCTGGCCCTGCGCAACCAGGGCCCGGAGCGGGCCAGCGAGCGCCCGGAACTGGGGCTGGAACTGCAGGTACTGGATCAGGACGAAGGCCTGCGCCTGGCCGCCGGCAAGGCCGATCTGGCGGCGGACATGCTGGCCATGTTGCTGGCGTCCCTGGACGCCGACCGCGAAGCCATCAAGGCAGCGCGGGCCGCCAATGACCAGAACGCCCTGATCGAACGGGTCCACCGCCTGCACGGTGCCACCCGCTACTGCGGTGTGCCGCAATTGCGCGCCGCCTGCCAGCGCAGCGAGACCCTGCTCAAGCAGGAAGATGCCAAAGCCTTTGCCGCCCTGGATGAACTGGACCACGCCATCGGCCGCCTGGCTGCCGAAGCGCGGACCAACGCCTGACCCAGGGCAAGACCTGCCCGGCGCCCAGCCGCCATGCTGGGCGCCCCGAACAAGGATGCAGCCATGCGTACGATTCTTTTCAGCAGCCAGAACTACGACCGCGAGAGTTTCCTCGGCGCTCAACTGCCAGCAGGCATCGAACTGCAATTCCAGGCCGCACGCCTGAGCCTGGATACCGCCGCCCTGGCTGAACGCCATGAAGTGGTCTGTGCCTTTATCAACGACGACCTCAGTGCCCCGGTACTGGAGCAGCTGGCTGCCGGTGGTACCCGCCTGATCGCTCTGCGCTCGGCCGGCTACAACCACGTCGACCTGAGCGCGGCCCAGCGCCTGGGGCTGGATGTGGTACGGGTCCCGGCCTATTCCCCCCATGCGGTCGCCGAACATGCCGTGGCCCTGATCCTGGCGCTCAACCGCCGCCTGCACCGGGCCTACAACCGCACTCGCGAAGGCGACTTCACCCTGCACGGCCTGACCGGCTTCGACCTGGTGGGCAAGACCGTGGGCATTGTCGGCACCGGCCAGATCGGCGCGACCTTCGCCCGGATCATGGCCGGCTTCGGCTGCCAGCTGCTGGCGTACGACCCCTTCCCCAATCCCGCCGTAGAAGCCCTCGGTGCCCGTTACCTGGACCTGCCCGAGCTGCTGGCCCAGTCGCAGATCATCAGCCTGCACTGCCCGCTGACCGAGGACAGTCGTTACCTGATCAACCAGCAGAGCCTGGCCCACATGCAACCGGGAGCAATGCTGATCAACACCGGGCGTGGCGGCCTGGTGGACACCCCGGCGCTGATCGAGGCGCTCAAGAGTGGCCAACTGGGCTACCTGGGGCTGGATGTCTATGAAGAAGAGGCGCAACTGTTCTTCGAGGACCGCTCCGATCTACCCCTGCAGGATGACGTGCTGGCGCGGCTGCTGACCTTTCCCAACGTGATAGTCACTGCGCACCAGGCGTTCCTGACCCGCGAAGCCCTGGCGGCCATCGCCGAGACCACCTTGCACAACATCGCCAGCTGGGCAGCTGGCCAGCCGCAGAACCGGGTCCACGGCTGAAATCCGCGCCACGGGCTGATCGAAGGTCACCTGCCCGCAACCTGCGCCGCAGGGGCCCGTGCTAGCATACGCGGCAGATTTGGAGGACCCATGGTCGAACACGATTTCCGCTACAACCTGATGAACCCGCAACACACCCTGATCGAATGCCGTGCCCTGGTGCCCGGCCGCTATCAAGTCACCGGCAACGGTGGCTCGATCCGTACCGACGACGTGCTTCTGGTCACCCTCAAGGGCAGCAAGGACCTTTCCATGCGCCTGACCGTGGACACCGTGCGCCACTTGATCAACCCCGTCGGCCAGTGGGTCGCCGTGGCGCGTGGCCCGGTATTCGGCGAACTGGCGATCCACCAGTGGCAGGTCAATTGCGACAGCTGCGACGCCACCCTGGACTTCGAGTTCGCAGTGGATGCCAAGCTGGGCAGCAAGGCCCAGAAGCCTGCCGCCAGCGCGCGCATTGCCGAGCTCGGCTGGCGTAGCGAGGGTGAGCATCACCGCTGCCCGAAATGCCAGCAGGCCGGCCAATGAAACGCCTGATGCTGGCTGCGGCGCTGGGGACCGGCCTGCTGGGCTGCGCCGCCGAGCCGCTGAAGTTGCAGCAGGACCGCAGTTACGTCCTGGAATGGATTGGCGAGCGTCCGCTGATCGATTACAGCCACCTGACCATCACCCTCGGCGAGGACGGTCGGGCCTATGGCAATGGCGGCTGCAACCACTGGTTCGCGCCCTACACCCTGGACGGCGAAAAACTCAGCTTCGGCAAGGTCGGCAGCACCCGCAAACTCTGTGCACCGGCGTTGATGGAGCAGGAGCGGCGCTTCCTTCAGGCGCTGGAAACCGTTGAGCGCTGGGACATCTCGCCGATCGAGCAGGTGCGGTTCTGGCCTGCCGAGGGCAAGCCGTTGCGCTGGTGGCTGGAAGAAGGCTGATAGTGCGCTAGCCGCTGCCGAGCCCGCGAGGCTGCGAACGGGACTCCAGGATGTTCCTGGATGAATCTCTGGCGAGTTTCAGGCCCCCCGCGTCACTTGAGGGCGCTCGCACTGCGCGGCAGCGGCTCCAGATCCTCGCGCCCTCAATGCCCGCGCAAGGCCTGCAGTTTCGCCAGCACACCGGCTGCAGTCTGCTCGCCCATCATCTGCTCACGTACCTTGCCCTTGTCGTCGATGATGTAGGTCACCGGCAGCGCCTCGCTGCGTGGCAGATCGAAGAGCTCCGCGGGGTTCCGTGCCAGCACGGTGAACTTGATCCCCAGCTTCTCGCTGGCGCTCTTTAGCTCTTCACCCTGCACATTGTCGAAGTTGACCCCCATCACCGATGCCGACTGCCCCTTGAGCTGCTCGTTCAGGGCGTTGAGTTCCGGGATCTCGGTACGGCAAGGCCCGCACCACTCGGCCCAGTAGTTGAGCACCAGCCACTGCTTGTCGATACGCTCGGCGGCGACTTTCTGGCCATACTGGTCGACCCCGTAGTCATTGCCACAACCGCCCAGCAGCAGGGTTGTGATGATCGCCAATACCGCCGCCAATTGCCTTGCCATGCGCTGTTTCCTGTCTTGAAAGATGTCTTGAAAAATAACCGTCGACCCAGGGTCGCTGCGACCTAACGACTCCCAAGGTTCAGGAGTGCCCGTCGCGCGGGTAGAATAGCCGCCACCTTACGCAAGATGCGACCCGCACATGACCGATCTGACGCTTTATCACAACCCGCGCTGCTCGAAATCCCGCGGTGCGCTGGAACTTCTGGAACAACGCGGCCTGGCCCCGACCGTGGTCCGCTACCTGGAAACCCCACTGGATGCCGCCCAGTTGCGCAGCCTTCTGGCCAAGCTCGGCCTCAGCGCGCGCCAGCTATTGCGCACCGGCGAGGACGAGTACAAGACCCTCAACCTGGCCGACCCGAGCCTCAGCGAAGAGCAACTGATCGCCGCCATTGCCCAGCACCCGAAACTCATGGAGCGGCCGATTCTCGAAGCCGGCGACAAGGCCATCATTGGCCGGCCGCCGGAGAACGTGCTGGAGATCCTGCCTTGAGCGCGCCCTATATCCTGGTCCTGTACTACAGCCGCAACGGCTCGACCAACGAGATGGCCCGGCAGATCGCCCGCGGCGTCGAGCAGGCCGGCCTGGAGGCTCGTCTGCGCACTGTCCCGGCGATCTCCGCGGAATGCGAGGCGGTCACCCCGGACATCCCCGACAGCGGCGCCCTGTACGCCAGCCTCGACGATCTGAAGCACTGCTCAGGCCTGGCCCTGGGCAGCCCGACCCGCTTCGGCAACATGGCAGCGCCGCTGAAGTATTTTCTCGACGGTACCAGCAACCTCTGGCTGACCGGTGCCCTGGTGGGCAAGCCTGCCGGCGTGTTCACCTCGACCGCCAGCCTGCATGGCGGCCAGGAAGCCACCCTGCTATCGATGATGCTGCCATTGCTGCATCACGGCATGCTGATCACCGGCCTGCCCTACAGCGAGTCGGCCCTGCTGGAAACCCGCGGTGGCGGCACGCCGTATGGCGCCAGCCACCATGCCGGAGCAGATGGCAAGAGCCCACTGGACGAACACGAGATTGCGCTGTGCCGGGCCCTGGGCCTGCGTCTGGCGAAAACCGCCCTGCGACTGGAGAACGGCCGTGGCTAAGAAGCCGAAGATCCTGCCCCCGGTGGAATGGCTGGAGCCCCGGGTCCGCCTGATGCGAATCCTCAGCCTGGTCTGCTTCTTCGGCCTGGTGGGGCTGCTTTGCGGGTATTACCTGCTGGTGGCCGATCTGCACGGTGCCCGCCCCTGGGTCATCCTGCTGATCGAGCTGGTGCCGCTGCTGCTGATGGCCCCCGGCATGCTCAGCGGCAGTGCCCGTGGCCATTCGTGGATGTGCTTCGTGGTCAACCTGTACTTCATCAAGGGCGCCCTGGCGGCCTACGACCCGAACCGCCAAATGTTCGGCCTGCTGGAGATGTTCGCCAGCCTGGCCGTGTTCACTTCGGCGCTGCTCTACGTGCGCTGGCGCTTCCAGCTTAATCGCCGGCTCGCGGGCGAAGGCGCCAGCCCGGCCTGAATCCGCCCCAGGTTCCCCGGCCCCGGGGAACTTGTAATGCCGCCAATGGCCCCAACCTTGGTCAACAGACTTTCCGACCCTCCCGACCGTCCCGGAGCAGGCATGCACGATTACAAATGGCTGAATGAATACTGTCTCAACCGCTTCGGTTCCGCTGCGGCCCTGGAAGCCCAGTTGCCCACCCCGGCCAGCGACGACTACCTGCGCGCATTGAGCGCCGACCGCTACCTCTCGACCCTGGCCCTGCGGGTTTTCCGCGCCGGGCTCAAACACAGCCTGGTGGACGCCAAATGGCCGGCGTTCGAGCAGGTGTTTTTCGGCTTCGATCCGGACAAGGTGGTGCTGATGGGCGCCGAGCACCTGGAGCGGCTGATGCAGGACACGCGGATCATCCGCCACTTGGGCAAGCTCAAGAGCGTGCCGCGCAACGCGCAGATGATCCTCGATGTGCAAAAGCAGCACGGCAGCTTTGGCGCCTTCATCGCCGACTGGCCGGTGCAGGACATCACCGGGCTCTGGCAGTACCTGGCCAAACATGGCAACCAGATGGGCGGGCTGTCTGCCCCGCGCTTCCTGCGCATGGTGGGCAAGGACACCTTTATCCCCACCTGGGACGTGGTCGCGGCCCTCAATGCCCAGAACATCATCGACAAGGTGCCCAGCAGCAAACGCGACCAGGCCCTGGTGCAGGAAGTATTCAACCAATGGCAGCAGGAGAGCGGCCGGCCACTGTGCCAGCTGTCGGCAATGCTGGCCTACACCGTCAATCACTGAGCCGCCCGCTCCCCGGCATCACTTCCTGCCCGAAACAACGGGCAGGAAAACCTCCCTTCTCATGCCCGTCCTCCAGCCCAAGCTGACAATAAGCTGAACTAAACGCGAGGATTTTTCATCCGCTGTTTTTTATCGGCTAAAGTTCGCCTCGCACTTGCCTCAACGATAAAAACGAAACTCCGGGAATAACCTCCCGAAGCCATCTGACGTGCATAACCGGATAACAAAGCAGCGTTCGGGCCAACAACCTGAACAAAGGCTGTCCGGCTTTAAAAGAACTGCCGTCGCCCATTCGTTTTTTTCACATTGCTTTCACTCTTCGCCCACCTGGCCCGACCTAAATTGGCCCCCAGTTGCAGTGCGGGCTCCAGTGGCTGCATGTCGTTCGTCTTCAGCGCACCAGTTCCAACCCGAACAACCAACACTCGGCAAAAACCTACTCAGGTACACCACGTGCTCAACACCGCTGAATCCGGCACTGGCAACAAGCCCCCCCGAACCTGGCGAATCGTCGGCGGCGTCTGTGCGGCGGCCCTGGCAATCCTGGTCAGCGGCTTTGTCCTGTGGCCCGTCACGCCTCGCGACCTGGGGGTCGGCAACCAGATGCAGCAGGCCAACATCTACCGTCACTGGCAAGGGGGCGAAGTGATAGTCCTGGTCCGCCATGCCGAGCGTTGTGACCGCTCCGCCAACCCCTGCCTGGGGCCCGCCGATGGCATTACCCAGCTCGGAAGCCACAGCGCCAGCGACCTGGGACGAGCCTTTCGCACCCTGGGCATGGCCGCCACTGATGTCATCAGCAGCCCCGCAACCCGTACCCGGCAAACGACGGAATTCATGTTCAACGGTGCGGCGCAGACCCAGGACTGGCTGGCCACCTGTGACGAGCATTTCCAGCAGACGATCAAGGCGCACAAATCACTCAAGCGCAATCTGATCCTGATAACCCACAGCGACTGCATCAGCAGCCTGGAACGCCAGCTGGGCTACCCGCACGCCCTGGCCAGCGAATACACCAGCTCGCTGTTTATCACCCTGGATCCGCAAGGCCACATGCAAGTACTGGGAACCTTGGATGCGGGCAGCTGGAAGCACGTACTTGATCAACCTCTTGAGTAACTTGTAACTATTTTTAACAACATGCCAACAGACTTTATTAGGGGAAGCGACACACTTGCCGGCTAATTAATTGACTTAACAAGTTTCTGTACTAATAAGAAACGGACAGCCGCATTTATGAAAAAACTTCTCAAACAAATGAATGCTGCCCGCTGAAACTTCGCGAACTTGGAAAAGCCAGCAGTTCCACAAAATTGACGCTTTGTCAGCACCCCCCAGCAAATAACGAAATCGCTATCGGCCAATGACTTCGAGGATACAAATGCACCGCACTTCGCCGCCCCCCGCTTATGGAACAAGCGCCCCGCCGTCCGGCTTTACCCTCGGCGCAAGTACAACCAGCACTCTCCAGCGCTGGGCACTTCCTCTGTTGCTCGTGGCCTTCGGCCTGTTCTACCTGCTACCTCTGACCAGCCACGGCCTGTGGATTCCCGACGAGACCCGCTACGCCCAGATCAGCCAGGAAATGCTGCTCAGTGGCGACTGGGTGGCGCCACACTTCATGGGCATCCGCTACTTCGAGAAGCCCATCGCCGGCTATTGGTTGATCGCCATCGGCCAGGCGGTCTTTGGCGACAACCTGTTCGGCGTGCGCATTGCCTCGGCCCTGAGCACCGGCCTGAGCGTACTGCTGGCCTACCTGATCACCCGCCGCATGTGGAACGACCCGCGCAAGAGCTTCGCCGCCGCCCTGCTTTATATGAGCTTCGGCCTGATTGCCGGGCAAGCTGGGTACTCCAACCTTGATCCGCAGTTCACCTTGTGGGTCAACCTGAGCCTGGTAGCCCTGTGGTTCGCCCTGGACGGCCGGAGCACTCGCGAACGCCTGCTGGCATGGGCCGGGCTGGGCGTCGCCTGTGGCATGGGCTTCATGACCAAGGGTTTCCTGGCCTGGCTGTTGCCGGTACTCATCGCCCTGCCCTACATGATCTGGCAACGCCGTCTGGGCGAACTGCTGCGCTACGGGCTGGTGGCCGTGCTGGTAGCGATCGGCATCAGCCTGCCCTGGGTACTGAGCATTCACGCCCACGAGCCCGACTTCTGGCGCTTCTTCTTCTGGCACGAGCACATTCGCCGCTTCGCCGCCGACAACGCCCAACATACCCGCCCCTGGTGGTTCTACCTGCCGCTGCTGGTGGCCTCCAGCCTGCCCTGGGCAGCCCTGTTGCCGGGCACATTCATGCAAGCCTGGAAAGACAAGCGCCAGGCCCCGACCGGTTTCCTGCTGCTGTGGTTCCTGCTGCCCCTGGCGTTCTTCAGCCTGAGCCGCGGCAAGCTGCCAACCTACATCATGCCGTGCCTGCTGCCGCTGGCCGTGCTCATGGGCAGCGCCCTGATCGACCGTATCAACGCCAGCCAGGGCCGGAGCATCCGCATCAACAGCCTGCTCAACCTGCTGATCGGCGTGGCGGCCATGGTGGCCCTGCTGTACATCCAGCTCACCCGGCCGGTCTACGGCCACAACGAGATGCTCGGCCTGTCCCTGGTGTTCATCATGCTGATGGGCTGGATCATCGCCAACCTGCTGCCGGCCGCCCGGCCGCTGCAGTACTGGGCGGCCCCGGCCCTGGGCATCTGGTTGCTGGTGGCCCTGCTGCCGGCGGGCATGCCGGGGTTCATCGTGCATAACCAGATGCCGGACCAGTTCATCAAGGAACATCTCGAGGAGCTCAGGCAGACCAAGACGCTGCTGAGCAATGACCTGGGCGCCGCCTCGGCCCTGGCCTGGCGCCTGCAACGCCCGGAGGTGACGCTGTACAACACCGAGGGCGAATTGAAATATGGCCTGGCTTATGCTGATGCGGCGCAGCGCAAGGTAAGCATGGCCGAGGTCGGGCAGTGGGTCAGCGAGGCCCGCAAACAGGGTTCGGTGGGTGTGGTGATGCGGGTCAAGGACGTGGTGGAAAGCGAGGAAGTGGCGCTGCTGCCGCCCGGAGGCAAGCGCTATGAGGAAGGCAATATGCTGGTCCTGATCCTGCCACAAAGCCAACCCTGACCCTGGGTACCCTTGTAACGACAGCGCCGACCACGGTTGGCGCTGGCTTTTCTTCACGCTTCGATGCCCTGGATGGCTGCGACTTTTCCCACCGCCGCTCTGGAAATCCATCTATGAATCTGTTTCGCAGCGAACGCGGGGCCCTGGCCCTGCTGCTCGGCGTGTCTGCATTGATCCTGCTGCTGGGCCTGGGCTCCCGTGAACTCTGGGGGCCGGAGACCCGCTGGGCCAACATCGCCTTGCAGATGTTGCAGAGTGGCGACTATTTCGACCCTTACCTCAAGGGCGCTCCCTACTACGACAAGCCCCTGCCCTCCTATTGGCTGATTACCGCCAGCGCCTGGCTGATGGGGGGCCTGGGGCACTGGTCGCTGCGCCTGTCCTCGGTGATCGCCGCATGGCTGAGCATCTGGCTGGTTTACCTGATCGGCGAACGGCTGTTCCACAAAGGCACTGGGCTGATCGCCGGCTGGATGCTGGCCACCACCTTCTATTTCGCCTTCTGGGCGCGGGTGGCCACGGCCGACGTCCTGACCGTCTGTGGCGTATTGGCTGCAGTGTGGTGGTACTGGCGCGGCCCGGAAGATACCCGCCTGGGCCGCTATACGGTGTTCTTCCTGATACTGGCGGCGACCTCGCTGCTCAAGGGGCTGATCGGCTTCGTCCTGCCGGGGCTGATCCTGTTGCCACACCTGCTGAGCCAGGGGCGCTGGAAACGCCACCTGAACCTGCGCCTGTTACTGGCCTTGAGCATCGCCGCGCTGTTCTACATGGTGCCCTTCGTTCTCTCGCACCTGTACGGCGCTCCCAGCTACGGGGAAAGCGGCCTGAGCCTGGTGTTTCGCGAGAATGTGGTGCGTTTCTTCAACCCCTTCGACCATGTCGGGCCGATCTACACCTACCTGATCTACCTGCCGGCCTATACCTTGCCCTGGGCGCCCTGCTGGATCCTCGGCCTATGGCTGGCGGCCCGGCACTGGCGCCAGTTGCAACCCAATGAACGCTGGCTGGTGTGGGCCCTGGGGCTGCTGTTCCTGTTCTTCACCGCCAGTGGCAGCCGGCGCAGCTATTACGTTCTGCCCCTGGTGCCCTTCGCTCAGTTGCTCGGTGCCTGGTGGCTCAACCGTCGGCTGCAGCTACGCCAGGCCGCCGGCAAACCCGTTTCCCGTGGCTGGCCCCTCGGCTTCTCCTGTGCGGCCCTGGTCATGCTGCTGGTGCTGGGGGTTGCCTACCCCTGGAGCAACAGCGGCGGGGGGGTGATGCAGTTCAGCGCCGATACCCGGGCTGCCGCGAGCCGGATCGCTCCCTGGAATCAATGGCGGATGGTCATGGTGGAAATCGATAACAAACTGCCGATGTACCTGCAGAACCAGGGCGCACCCTTCTACTACGTGGCAGAAACCGCGGACTTCCCGCGCAACGGCAGCAGCGCGGACTTCATGGCCTGGCTGGACAAGACCAGTGGCCAGCACTGGGACCCGCAGCGCACCCTGATCTTCGTCCAGCAGAAGCACGATGAGCCGCTGATGCTGGGGTATCTGGGCGAGGATCATCAACTGGTCCGCACCACCCCGACCAACGGTGAGCGCCTGGCCAAGAAACCGGCGCAAGGCAGCGTGGCCTTCATTCCCCGCATGCCGGGGAGCTGAATGACCGTGCTGCGCAAGCGCAGCACGGATTCACCAGGATCGGATCAGAGGTTCACCACATTGACGAAACGCGGCGTGGCGCTGTCGTCGATGCGCAGGCTGGTGAAGTCGAACAGATTGCGGTCCGCCAGTTGCGAGGGGATCACGTTCTGCAGGCCGCGGAAGATGCTTTCGGTACGCCCTGGAGTCTTGCGCTCCCATTCCTGAAGCATCTCCTTGACCACCTGGCGTTGCAGGTTCTCCTGGGAACCGCAGAGGTTGCACGGGATGATCGGGAACTGCTTGAGGTCGGAATAGGCCTGGATATCCTTCTCGCTGCAGTAGGCCAGCGGGCGGATTACCACGTTGCGCCCGTCATCGGCCAGCAGCTTGGGCGGCATGGCCTTGAGCGAGCCGTTGTAGAACATGTTGAGGAAGAAGGTCTCGACGATATCGTCGCGGTGGTGACCCAAGGCCATCTTGGTGGCGCCTATTTCGTCGGCGAAGGTGTACAGGGTGCCGCGACGCAGGCGCGAGCACAGCGAGCAGGTGGTCTTGCCTTCCGGGATCAGCTCCTTGACCACCGAATAGGTGTCCTTCTCGACAATGTGGTACTCGATCCCCAGTTCCTTGAGGTAGGCCGGCAGCACGTGCTCGGGAAAGCCTGGCTGTTTCTGGTCCATGTTCACCGCGACGATCTCGAACTTGATCGGCGCCACCTTCTGCAGGTGCAGCAGCACGTCGAGCATGGTGTAGCTGTCCTTGCCGCCGGACAGGCAGACCATGACCTTGTCGCCCTCTTCGATCATGTTGAAATCGGCGACCGCCTCGCCCGCCTGGCGGCGAAGACGTTTCTGCAGTTTGTTCTGGTTGACCGTAAGAGTGCCCATGGCTCTTGAAATCCGCGAGGTATGTGACGAAAAGCCGGACATTTTACGCAAAAACCCCAGCCCCGTGAAAGCGCCGCAGAGCAGCGGTGCCGGGGCTGCAATGACAGATGCAGCAGCGATTAGCCCGGGGGTTTACAGCGCAATTTGCTCTAAAGGTGCGCACATCTGCGGAAAACTCCTCCCTATACTGCGACATAAGGTCGCATGCACATATAGACCTATACTGACTGTGCCACTTGGCTGTAAGCGCTCCGTTGGGGGGCGATGGCAACAATAAAGGAGTGACTGACCATGATTCATCATGTCGTAGGACTCTTCACCCACCCCGATCAGGAATGGCGAGACATCCGTGGCGATGCCGAGGAAAGCATCAGCCACATGTACCTCACCCATACGCTGATCCTCGCGGCAATCCCCGCCATTTCGGCTTTTATCGGCACCACCCAGGTCGGCTGGGTCATCGGCAATCGCGCGCCGGTGATGCTGACCATGGAAAGCGCCCTGTGGATGACCATCATGTCGTACCTGGCCATGCTCGGCGGCGTGGCGGTGATGGGCGCGTTCATCCACTGGATGGCCCGGACCTATGATGCCAGCCCAAGCCTGGCACGCTGCGTGGCCTTTGCCACCTACACCGCCACACCGCTGTTCGTCGGTGGCCTGGCGGCGCTGTACCCGCACATGTGGCTGGGCATGATCGTCGGCACTGCCGCCATCTGCTACACGGTCTACCTGCTGTATGTCGGGCTGCCGACCTTCATGAATATCCCGTCTGACGAGGGGTTCCTGTTTTCCAGCTCAGTGCTGGCAGTAGGCCTGGTGGTACTGGTCGCGATCATGGCCTTCACCGTGATTGTCTGGGGCCTGGGCGTCGGCCCCGTGTACACCAACTGACGCCGCACCAATAATAATCCTCTGTCTGCCAGCACAGGCCGCCGCAAGGCGGCCTTCTTATGGGCGCGGGATGGATGACCATTCGGCGCCTGGGCGATTCGGAATCCCCCCTGTTTGCGGCATACTCACTCCCTCTGGAGAGCCGTTAAGCATGCCCGAGCAACTCAATACCCGCGTCGAAGATTGTTTCCAACTCGCTGAATCCTTTTTCAAACGTCCTTTCAAACGCCCGGTGGTCAGCCTCAAGTTGCGTGGCCAGAAAGCCGGTGTCGCCCATTTGCACGAGAACCTGCTGCGCTTCAACCCGCAGCTGTACCGGGAAAACACCGAGGACTTCCTCAAGCAGACCGTGGCCCACGAAGTGGCACACCTGATCGCCCACCAACTGTTTGGCGAACGTATCCAGCCCCACGGTGAAGAGTGGCAACTGATCATGCGCGGGGTGTACGAACTGCCGCCCAATCGTTGTCATACCTACGACGTCAAGCGTCGCAGCGTGACCCGCTATATCTACCGCTGCCCCTGCGCCGAGAGCGATTTCCCGTTCTCCGCCCAACGCCACAAACTGGTGGCCCAGGGGCGTCGCTATCTGTGCCGGCGTTGTCGGCAAACCCTGGTCTACAGCGGGGAAACCAGGGTCGAGTGACAGTTTTAAAGCACTGCCTCGGCAAACCCGCAGCTACGCGATGACCCGCTCGCGCCGCAGTGCCTCGATGCGCTCGGCGCTGTAGCCCAGTTCCTCCAGCACCTGATCGGAATGCGCCCCCAACCTGGCGCCAATATGCCGCGGCTCTGGCAGCCCCTCGGAAAACTTCAACGGGCAGGCCATCTGCGCCTGCCGGCTGCCGTCTTCACGGGGCACCTGGCTGACCAGTTGCCTGGCCTGCAACTGCGGATGTTCCAGGGCCTCGCCCAGGCTCAGCACCGGCTCGACGCAGGCATCGAAGCCAGCGAACAGCTGGCACAACTCGGCGAAATCGTGTTTCTCGAATTCGACCTGCAAGGCCTGCTTCAGTGCCTGTTGCTGTTCGGGCAAGGGAGACAGGCCCTGGGCCGCCAGTTCCGGGCGGCCCAGGGCCTGACACAACTGCTGCATGAACACCGGCTCCAGACTGCCCACCGACAGCCAGCGCCCGTCCCGGCTGCGGTAGTAGTCATAAAAGCTGCCACCATTGAGCACCTGCTGCTCCATTCCGGGCTCGACCCCACAGGCCAGGTAGCCGGCACCGGCCATGGCGTTCAGACTGAACACGCAGTCGGTCATGCTCACGTCCAGGTACTGTCCCTGGCCGCTGTGCTGGCGCGCGATCACCGCCGCCAACAGGCCGATCACCCCATGCAGCGAGCCCCCCGCGATATCCGCGGCCTGGATGCCCAGGGGTAATGGTCCCTGATCGCGGCGGCCGGTCTGGCTGGCCAGCCCGGCCAGGGCCAGGTAGTTGATGTCATGCCCGGCGCGGTCCCGGTAGGGGCCGGTCTGGCCATAGCCGGTAATGGAGACGTAGATCAGCCGCGGGTTGATCGCCTTCAAGGCCTGGTAACCCAGCCCCAGGCGCTCCATCACGCCCGGGCGGAACTGTTCGAGAACAATGTCGTAGTCCTGCACCAGTTGCCGCACCACCTCCAGCGCTTCGGGACGCTTGAGGTCCAGGGCCAGGCTGCGCTTGTTGCGGTTGAGATAGGCGTGGCTGGCGGAAACCCCGGCATCGTGGGGCAGCAACACCCGCAACAGATCCATGCGGGTCGGCGACTCGATGCGCAGGACCTCGGCGCCCATGTCCGCCAGCAGCAACGAGGCGAAGGGCCCCGGCAGCAGGGTGGAGAAATCCAGTACCTTGAGTGACGCCAACGGCCCTTGCATAGCCCTCTCCTCTTGATCGGCAGCCCACAGAGTAGGCAGCCGCGACGCCCGCAACAATCACCGCAACAGTCAGCCGGGCTGACCGTTGCGCTCAATCGCCAGGCAATAAAAAACCCGCCGAAGCGGGTTCTTTATATAGCTCAAGGCTTACTTGATGCTCGGTGCCGGGCCTTCGGCCACACCCAGGTCATCGGTTTCACGGGTGTCGGTAATCGGCCGACCACCGGAAGCCAGCTCGGATTGCAGCTTGTCTTCGTCCAGCTCCTTGACCCACTTGGCAACCACTACGGTAGCCACGGCGTTGCCCACCAGGTTGGTCAGGGCGCGAGCTTCGGACATGAAGCGGTCGATACCCAGGATCAGCGCCAGGCCGGCCACCGGCAGGTGACCCACGGCCGACAGGGTCGCGGCCAGGACGATGAAGCCACTGCCCGTCACACCGGCAGCGCCTTTGGAAGACAGCAGCAGCACCAGCAGCAGGGTGATCTGGTGAGTGATGTCCATGTGGGTATCAGTGGCCTGGGCAATGAACACCGCAGCCATGGTCAGGTAGATCGAAGTACCGTCGAGGTTGAACGAATAACCGGTAGGGATCACCAGGCCGACCACCGACTTCTTGGCGCCCAGGCGTTCCATCTTGATCAGCATGCGCGGCAGGGCCGATTCCGAGGAGGAAGTTCCCAGCACGATCAGCAGTTCTTCACGGATGTAGCGGATCAGCTTGATCACGCTGAAGCCGTGGGCGCGGCAGATTGCCCCCAGGACCACCAGCACGAACACCACGCAGGTGATGTAGAAGCAGATCATCAGTTGGCCCAGTTGCACCAGGGAACCCACACCGTAGGCACCGATGGTGAACGCCATGGCGCCCAGCGCACCCAGGGGCGCGAGCTTCATGATCATGTTGATGATGTTGAACATCACATGGGCGAAACGGTCGATGAAATCCAGCACCGGCTTGCCGTAGGCGCCCAGGCGATGCAGGGCGAAACCGAACACCACGGAGAACATCAGCACCTGCAGGATATCGCCATTGGCGAAGGCGCCGACGATGGTGGCCGGGATGATGTTGAGGATGAAGCCGACGATGCTCTGGTCATTACCGGCAGTCACGTAGGCTGCAACTTTCGAGGCGTCCAGGGTCGAAGCGTCGATGTGCATGCCGGCCCCCGGCTGCACCACGTTGACCACGATCAGGCCGATCAGCAGGGCGATGGTGGAGACGATTTCGAAGTACAGCAGCGCATAGCCGCCGGTCTTGCCCACCGACTTCATGTTCTGCATGCCGGCGATACCACTCACCACGGTACAGAAAATGATCGGAGCGATGACCATCTTGATCAGTTTGATGAAGCCGTCACCCAGGGGCTTGAGAGCCACGCCGGTCTGAGGGTAGAAGTGGCCGAGCAGGATGCCGATGGCGATGGCAACGATCACCTGGAAATACAGGGATTTGTACAGTGGCTGACGAGTCGTCATTGCAAGTTTCCTCAAGAGCCCCGGCATGCACTTTCCGTCGATGCATGCGGTGCCTAAAGTGCGAACCCTCCTGCGCTGGAGGGATTTGTTGTGTCGAGCTGCGTGCTGGCAGATCTTCCGGCTCTATCGCAAAGCCCGTGCCACCTTGTGAAAAAGCCTTGCAGGCCTTTAGACATCAGGGGTGCGAGCTGATCCTTGCATCCGTTGCGCAGGCTGAAGCTGGCGGATTTCCGCCCACTCACCCTCTCTCGTCCTACAATTTGGCGGATATCCGCCTTGTTCCCTTCCTGGGGGCTGGCTAAGATCCGCCACTCAATGGACGGACCTGCCTGCATGCGCGAACGCACCATCGCCAGCCACTTTGCCCGTGCCGCCCTGGGCGGAGCACGCCGGCACGGCTATGACTACGCGCCCCTGCTGCATCAGTTGGGCATCAGCCCCGAACTGCTGAACCAACCCAAGGCCCGTATCGCCCCCGAGCAATTCACCCGTCTATTGCAGCAACTGTGGCTGGAGCTGGATGACGAGTACCTCGGGTTCGGCCATGGCCCCAGCAAGCGCGGGACCTTCGCCATGATGTGCCACGCGCTGATCCACTGCCGTACCTTGGAAAAAGCACTCAATCGCGGCTTATTATTTTATAGCCTGTTTCCGGAAGCCCCGCGTCTGAGTCTGACGCGTGAAGGAGAAATGGCCCGGCTGAGCCTGGATGATTCCGAGCTATGGGATCCCGAGCACTTTCTCAGCGAGAGCCTGCTGGTGATCTGGCATCGCCTCGGCAGTTGGTTGATTGGCCAGCGCATCCGCCTGGAGCAGGCCTGCTTCAGCTACCCCAAGCCCGATCACGGCGCGGAATACGACCTGCTTTTCCCTTGCCCGCTGCAGTTCACCCGGGAACGCAGCAGCCTGCTGTTCCACAGTCGCTACCTGGGCATGCCGCTGCTGCAGGACGAACGCACCCTCAAGCACTTTCTCGAACGCTCTCCCGCCGACCTGTTGTCGCGCCCGGATGAAGGCGACAGCCTCAGCAGCCAGCTGCGCCGCCTGCTCAGTCGCGACCGCGAGCACTGGCCCGACCTGGAAAGCGTCGCCCAGCACCTGCACGTCAGCCCGCAGACCCTGCGCCGGCATCTGCGCGAAGAAGGTTCGAGCTTTCAGGAGCTGAAGGATGAGCTGCGCCGCGACATTGCCATCTACCACCTCGGCCGGGCCGACCTGTCATTGCAACAGATCGCCGAACAACTGGGTTTTTCCGAGCCCTCGGCCTTTCACCGGGCGTTCAAGAAATGGACCGGCCTGACCCCGGGCGCCTACCGCGCCCGGGAACAGTAGCCCCCTACAGGGCCGGAAAGTGAATCCGGAAGGCCGCCCCCCCCAGGGCCGAATCCCCCAGGGTCAGTTGCGCGCCGTAGCTCTCGATGATGTCCTTGACCACCGCCAGGCCGATGCCCTGCCCCGGGTGCTGGCGATCCAGGCGCTCACCGCGCTGCAGAATCCGCGCCCGCTGATCGGGTGGCACGCCGGGGCCGTCGTCTTCCACACACAACTCGGAGCCTTCCAGGATCTCGCGCACGCTGATGCGCACTGAGCTCAGGCACAGGCGATAAGCGTTCTCCAGCAGGTTGCCGAGCAACTCCAGCAAGGCGCCGTGCTCAATCGGCAGGTAGCAGCGTTCCGGCAAGTCGAAGGACACCCGTACCTGCTTGTCGCGATAGACCTTGTCCAGGGTGTCGCAGAGGCTTTGCAGCACCGGCCGCAGCCGCACCTGGTGGCGCACAAGACCGCTCTTGCGCAGGCTGGCGCGCTGCAACTGGTAACTGATCTGCTGGCTCATGCGCTCGATCTGCGCCTGCAGCACCCAGGCCTGCTCACGATCCTGGGGCCGTTGCGCCATGTCCTCGCTCACGCCCTGCAACACCGTCAACGGAGTTTTCAGGCTGTGGGCCAGGTCATCCAGGGAGTCACGATAGCGGCTGCGCTGCTCACGCTCGCTTTGCAGCAGGCGGTTCAACGAGCCCGTCAGGCGCAACAGCTCGCGCGGGTGCTCCTCACTGAGGCTCTGGCGGGTGCCACTTTCGATCTGGTCCAGCTCCTGGCTCAAGCGTCGCAAGGCTTGCAAACCCCAGGTCAGGCCGAGCCAGAGCAGTGCCAGGAGCACCAGCAAGGCCGCGCCGAACCCCAGGTAGAGGTTTTCCCGAACGCCTTCCAGGGTTTGCTGGTACTCACGCACCGGCTGCAGCGCGACGATACTGAAGGCCGCGCTCTTGCCCCCCAGCAGCTTGATCTCGACGTCGTAGACAAAGAACTCCTGGCCGTTGGCTTCGCGGATCCTGGCGAACTCATTGCCACGCCCGTCGTACCGCGGCCGGTAGTTGATGTTCTCTTCCTGGGTCGCCCGCGAGCGCCAGACCAGGTGCCCTTCGCGATCGTAGATGTAGCCCAGCAGGCGGCTGTCGGCGAGGTTGAAGCGCTCGTCGGGCAATTGCGCCGGCATCTGCAGGCGGTTGTTCTCGATCCGCGCCGCACTGATCAGGGTGGTGACATCAGAAGCCAGGCGCTGCTCGATAGAGTCCTGCAACGCCAGGCTGAACGCCCCCTGCATGGCTGGCAGCAGGGCCAGCATGAACAGCACCGCCAGGGTCGTTGCGGCCAGCATCAGGCGCAGGCGCAGCGATCGAATCATCGGCAACGCTCGTTGAACAGGTAGCCCAGGCCACGCACCGTATCGATCGGCTTGAAGCCCGACGGCCCCTCAAGCTTGCGCCGCAAGCGGCCCACCAGCACTTCGATGACATTCGGATCGCGCTCGTCGTCGTCCGGGTACAACTGCTCCATGAGCCGGTCCTTGGCCACCACTTGCTGATGATGACGCATCAGGTATTCGAGAATCCGGTACTCATAGGCCGTCAGGGCCAGGGGCTGCTCATCCAGGGAGGCCTGCTTGCGATTCAGGTCCAGCAGCAGCGGCCCGGCAATGATGGTGGACTGGGTGAAGCCACTGGAGCGCCGCAGCAGCGCATTCAGGCGCGCATCCAGCTCTTCGAACTGGAATGGCTTGACCACATAGTCGTCCGCACCGGCCGCCAGGCCCTCGACCTTGTCCTGCCAGTTGCCACGGGCCGTGAGGATGAGGATCGGGAACGTCTTGCCACGGTTGCGCAACTGGCGGATCAGGTCCAGCCCGCCCATGCCGGGCAGGCCCAGGTCGATCACCGCCAGATCGTGGTTGAACTGCTCGGTCTGATACAGCGCCTCCTCGGCGTTGGCCACGGACTCGACGACATGACCGCTGTCGGTGAGGCGGGTTTGCAAATGATGACGCAACAGCGCCTCATCTTCGACGACCAGCAACTTCATAACGCTCTCCCAGGCAAAATTCGACATCTCCAGGGGCGCCCCTGCGCCCTGATGATTAATGCGCCAACGCCGGACCGTGCCCAAGGCACGATCCGGCGCGGTCCAGGCCAGGCCGCTTATCAGAAAGCGTAGTTGGCCGACAGGTAGGTCTGGGCGCTGCTGGTAAGGCTCAGCGAACCCTGCTTGCTGCCACCGCGCTCGCTCATCTCGGTCCCGGCATTGCTGCGCAGGTAACGGTAGCCGAGCTCCACCGAGGTGTTCTGTGAAACCTGTTGCAGGACGCCGGCCTGTACGCCCACCGCGTAACCAATGTCGCTGTCACGGCTGAAGCCCGGAGACTCCTGAGTCAGCTTGGTCAGGCCGGCCGTGCCGCCGCCAAAGAGTTTGGTGCTGCTGGTCACCGGCAGGAACATATCGTAGCTGCCCAGCAGATTCTGCTGGCGCAGTTTAATGCCGTTGTGGGAGCCAGACACATAATCGTAGGTAGCGTAGTAACGACCCTGGTCATTCTGTTGACCGGCGCGTATGCCCCAGGTGTTGTCCTTGCCGATCACGCCATCGGCGTTCGGGTGGCCCAGGTTGCTGTTGAGCTGGCTGGACTTGTTGATCTTGTCGCTGGTCTGGCCAAAGGACAACCCAACGAAGTTGCTGTCAGCGGCTTGGGCAGCGGCGCTGGCGCCGAAGACGGTAAAGGCCAGGAACAGTTTTTTCAATGAAGTCATAGGAAGTTTCCTTTGCGCTATTGGCTTTTTGGGTACGGGGCTAGAGTAAACAGCCCGCCCTGAACTCCCCCTGAACACACCCTTAACCTCGCCTGAACCAGATCGACTAGGCTGTGCTGACACCTTTTCAACCGGAGTTCCCCTCATGCGCATGCTCGTCGCATTGGTCCTGTTAACCCTCGGCGGCCTCAGCCAGGCCGCCATCAAGACTCAGGAAATTCCCTATCGCAGTACCGACGGCACTCAGTTGATCGGCTACTACGCCTACGACGACGCCCTACAGGGCCCGCGCCCGGGCATCGTGGTGGTGCATGAATGGTGGGGCCTCAACGACTACGCCAAGCGCCGGGCCCGGGACCTTGCCGCCCTTGGCTACAGTGCCCTGGCCATCGACATGTACGGCCAGGGCAAGCACACCGAACACCCGGCGGACGCCATGGCCTTCATGCAGGCCGCGCTGAAGGACAGTGCCGCTGCCAGTGCACGTTTCAACGCCGGCCTTGAGCTGTTGAGACAGCAACCGCAGACCGATCCGCAGAAACTCGCCGCCATCGGCTACTGCTTTGGCGGCAAGATTGTCCTGGACGCCGCGCGCCAGGGCCTGCCCCTGGCCGGCGTGGTGAGTTTCCACGGTGCCCTGGCCACCGCCACACCGGCTACCCCCGGCAGCGTCAAGGCCAAGATCCTGGTGGAACATGGGGCCCAGGACAGCATGGTGACGGCGGACAACGTCACCACCTTCAAAGCGGAAATGGACAAGGCCGGCGCCGACTACCGCTTCGTCAGCCTGGAGGGAGCCAAGCATGGCTTCAGCAACCCCGATGCCGACCGCCTGAGCCATGGCGAACACGGCGGGCCGGACATCGGCTACAACAAGGCCGCCGATGAGCGTTCCTGGGCCGACATGCAGGCATTCTTCAAAAAACTGTTTGGCTAGCCGCCGTACCTGGGTTGCCGTCAGTGCGCTGCGGCAACCCTTTGCGCTTCACCCGACTACCCTCCAACGCAGCAACCCGGCACACTAGCGGCCATGAATGCTCTCCCCCCCCTCCCCGCTTGCTGCACCCCTCTGGACGCTGCCTGGCCGCTGCCGAACGTCCTGCCCCAAGCCCTCTGGCTAAGTACCCGGTTCGATCCCGGGCAACTTGCCGCGGATGATTTTCAGCGCAGCGGCATTGAGGCACCGCCGAGCATCCAGCGTTCGGTGGCCAAGCGTCAGGCCGAATTTCTCGCTGGACGCCTGTGTGCCCGAGCCGCCTTGCAGCAACTGCAACGACTGGACTGGGTACCGCCCATTGGCGATGACCGAGCGCCGATCTGGCCCGAACACATCTGCGGTTCGATCACCCACAGCAGCGGACGCGCCGCGGCCATCGTCGCCGACAAGCAACACTGGCGTGGCCTGGGAATGGACCTGGAACACCTGCTCAGTGCAGAACGTGCGGCCAAACTGGCTGAGCAGATCCTGACCCCGGCCGAACTGCAGCGCCGCGACCAGTTGCCGGCCGAGCTGCATGCACTGGCGGTAACCCTGACCTTCTCGATCAAGGAAAGCCTGTTCAAGGCCCTGTACCCGCTGGTGCACAAACGCTTCTATTTCGAACACGCCGAAGTCCTGGAATGGTCTGCCGAAGGGCCGGTGCGGATGCGCCTGCTGACCGATCTGTCCGAGGAATGGCAGCACGGCCGCGAACTGCAAGGGCAGTTCGCCGTGCAAGACGATCATCTGCTGAGCCTGGTGGCCATCAAGGCCTGAACCGGGGCCGCCCTCAGCGGGGTTCCTGATGCCGTGGCCAGCTCAGGCTGAAGCAGGCACCGCCCAGGTTCTTGCTCTTGCTGATCAGGGCGCGGCCCTCGTGCCAATGGATGATCCGCCGCACAATCGACAGCCCCAGCCCATGCCCCCCGGAAGCCCGGGTGCGGCTGTCATCCAGGCGCAGGAATGGGGTGAAGATCTTTTCCCAGGCATGTTCCGGTACGCCGGGACCGTCATCTTCCACATCCACCCGGCAGCGCAACTGCCCTACCTGATAGCTGACCGTCACCTGGGACTCGGCATGACGCATGGCGTTGCCCACCAGGTTCTGCAAGGCCCGGTGCAGGTAGCGCGGTTCGGCCTCGACCCACGCACCGTCACACTCGGCGGCAGACAGGCACAGGCCACGCCGGACCTTGAGATTGGCCCGCAACGGCGCCAGTTCGCTGATCACCTGGTTGATCAGCGCATCCAGGTCGATACGCTGGAAATTCAGGGCCGGCGAGCCCTGCTCCAGACGGGCGTAGGTCAGCATTTCGTCCACCAGCCGGTCGAGGTCCTGAATGTCGTTGTCCATGCCGTCCAGGTACTTCTGCCGGGCCTGATCGGTGCTCGCCGAAGCAATCATCTCCAGGCCGAAACGCAGCCGCGCCACGGGTGTGCGCAACTCATGGGACACCGCACGTACCAGCTCGCGCTGAATCGCCAGCAGGCGCTGCAAGTGCTCGGCCATGCCATTGAAGGCCGCCGCCAGGCGCCCCACCGAGTCCGCGCCACGGGCCGGCACGCGGGTTTCCAGGCTGCCCTTGGCGATCCGCGTGGCCGCCGACTCCAGGCCGCTGAGGCGCCGCTCCAGCTGGCGCACCAATAGATAGACGATCAGGCCGATCAGGCTCAGGCCCAGCACGGCAATCAGCACCAGCCATTGCGGCGGATAGGGATTCATCTGATACAGCGGGCCGATCTCCAGCACCCAGGGCGTGCCCACCAGGCCGGCGAAGACCCGGATCGAATCGCCACCCTTGCCCAGGGCCATCACCGTGTCGCCCTCGGCCACCCGGCGCCGCTGATCCTCGTCCATGTCGGCGGCGTCCAGAGTCGACAACTGCATATCGAAGCCGAACCCCTTGGCTTCCTTGAGTGCAGCCAGGCGCTGGGGTTGCTCTGCCACCGGATAACGCACCAGCTCATCCGCCAGCAGGTAGATAGTGGCCCGGGCCAACTGCTCGCTGATCTGCTGGACCTCGGCACTGAGCAGCAGCTGTTCCTTCTCGCTGACCAGGCGATAGACCCGGGCGGCGAAGGGGCCGGTCTGCTCCACCAGCGCCTGGCCGCGCAGCACCCGACCGCGCTGGCTACTGTCCAGGTCGGTCTGGCTGAAGGTCTTGAGACTCAGGGGAATGCCCAGCAAGCGCTCCCACACCGCCAGCGCCCGGCGACGCTCGATCTCGCTCATCGGCTGCAGGTTGTCCGCCATCAGCGAAAAAGTGCCGTGGGCCAGCCGCTCGCGGTACTGCTCGCTGCGCACCTGATTCAACAGATGCAGGGCCAGGACCCCAAGCAACGCCACGAGGATCAGCGCGGCGCACATACCGCCGTAGATCCGCAGGAAGATCGAGTTCACGAGCGCATGTCGGCGGCGGCTTCGGGGACGAATAGGTAACCCTTGCTGCGAATGGTCTTGATCAGCCGCGGGTGCTCCGGGTCGTCACCGATCTTCGGGCGGATGCGCGAGATCCGCACATCGATGGAGCGGTCCTGGCCGTCATAGCCGATGCCGCGCAGGGCGGTGAAAATTTCTTCCCGGGACAGGATCCGCCCGGCATTGGCCACCAGCAGCCACAGCAGGTCGAACTCGGCACTGGTCAATTCGATCCCGGCATCGCTCAGCCAGGCCTCGCGCAGGGCATTGTCCACCACCAGCGGGCCGAACTGCAGGCGGCGGGTTTTCTCCACCGCCGGCTCCGGCGCTTCGCTACGGCGCAGCAGGGCCTGGATGCGCGCCAGCAGCAACCGCGGGCGCACCGGCTTGCAGACATAGTCGTCGGCACCCAGGTCCAGGCCCATGATCTGGTCCATGTCATCGGTACGGGCGGTGAGCATGAGGATCACTCCGTCATAACGATCCCGAACCTTGCGGCAGATGCTCAGGCCGTCTTCACCGGGCAGCATCAGGTCGAGGATCACCAGATCCGGCTGCTCGGCAATGATCCTGGCCGCGGCCCGGGCACCGTTGCCCTCGATCGCCACCTGCAGGCCATTGCTTTCGAGATATTCACGGGTCAACTCAGCCAGACGCTGGTCATCCTCGACAATCAGTACCTGCCAGGCTTCCTGTTCCACGCACGACCTCTTCTTGTTCTATTGCCAGTCCACCTTGAGCAGTAAAGCCCCCGTCTTTCTGTCATGAAAAAGGCGGATAACACGCTCTGGGAAAGGTGGCTGGTTTGCCATGGGAAAGGCCGGGAAACCCCGGTCGATCGCTGCCGATTGTAGCAACCGGCACAGGCGCCGACACAAGCGGCTAAAACGACTCGGTCAGGGCGTTTTTTTGTGATAGGGTTCGCGCCCGCAAAAATCCGCCCAAGGCAATTTTCGACGGTAAAAAACAGTGACAAACGGTTCCATCCACTGGGACTGCGGGCTGCGTGAGTTTTACCCAGTCCATACACAATTTACGCACAACCTTATCCACAGGCAGTACGTTGCAATCAGCCCCCCAAACGCATTATCTTGTAGCCCGGCGGCTAAAAATCCCTATATCTAGGGTTTTGCGCAAAAAACCAAACACAATTCAGCCAAGAAACTCAAGCCCTTTTCTTGCCCCGTTTGGTGGAACCAATCGCTGTTTCAGAAGACCAAGACCGCGCGTGCGGATGGCATCGTTTTCCACCCTGTCCAGGAGAAAGCGGTACGGGTGTTGCAGCAACAAGACTGTCACCCACCAGGAATAAGGTGCCGAGCCCCGGCTCGGCACCCATGACTTCGGCATGGAAGCGGCGCCTATAGCCCCCTTCCTGAACTGTCCCGAAGTCGTTATGCCCGGCCTCTGCCGGCTGTAGTGCTTCAGGACGGAACGGTGGGCACCCAAACGGTGCCCAAACAAACATAGAGAACGTGGAGACACCCATGCAAACCGACACAACTCGCGAGAACTCGCAGGCCAATGCGCCGCAGGCCGCCGATTCCACTCAGGATCTGTCTGCTACCGCACCTGGCCAATTGCGCGTGATCAAGCGTAACGGCACTGTCGTTCCTTATACCGATGACAAGATCACCGTCGCGATCACCAAAGCGTTCCTCGCAGTTGAAGGCGGCACCGCCGCTGCCTCGTCGCGAATCCACGACACCGTGGCGCGCCTGACCGAACAGGTCACCGCAACCTTCAAGCGTCGCATGCCTTCGGGCGGCACCATCCACATCGAAGAGATCCAGGACCAGGTCGAACTGGCCCTGATGCGCGCCGGCGAGCAGAAAGTCGCCCGCGACTACGTGATCTACCGTGACTCCCGCGCCAAGGAACGGGCTACCCGCTCCACCAGCGAAGAGCCGGTACAAGCCCACCCTTCGATCCGCATCACCCGCACCGATGGCAGCTTCGCGCCCCTGGACATGGGCCGCCTGAACACCATCGTCAGCGAAGCCTGCGAAGGCCTGGAAGAAGTCGACGGCGACCTGATCCAGCGCGAAACCCTGAAGAACCTCTACGACGGCGTGGCACTCAAAGACGTCAACACCGCCCTGGTGATGACCGCCCGCACCCTGGTCGAGCGCGAGCCGAACTACTCGTTCGTGACTGCCCGCCTGCTAATGGACACCCTGCGTGCCGAAGGCCTGGGCTTCCTCGAAGTAGCCGAAAGCGCCACCCACCACGAAATGGCCGACCTGTACGCCAAGGCGCTGCCTGCCTACGTCGCCAAGGGTATCGAGTTCGAATTGCTGAACCCGGTACTGGCTGAGTTCGATCTGGAAAAACTCGGCAAGGCGATCAACCACGAGCGCGACCAGCAGTTCACCTACCTGGGCCTGCAGACCCTGTACGACCGCTACTTCATCCACAAGGATGGCGTGCGTTTCGAACTGCCACAGATCTTCTTCATGCGCGTGGCCATGGGCCTGGCAATCGAAGAGAAACAGCGTGAAGACCGCGCCATCGAGTTCTACAACCTGTTGTCGTCCTTCGACTACATGGCTTCGACCCCGACCCTGTTCAACGCCGGCACCCTGCGTCCACAGCTGTCGAGCTGCTACCTGACCACCGTTCCGGACGACCTGTCGGGCATCTACGGCGCCATCCACGACAACGCCATGCTGTCGAAATTCGCCGGTGGCCTGGGCAACGACTGGACTCCGGTACGTGCACTGGGCTCCTATATCAAGGGCACCAACGGCAAATCCCAGGGCGTCGTGCCTTTCCTGAAAGTGGTCAACGACACCGCGGTAGCCGTGAACCAGGGTGGCAAGCGCAAGGGCGCTGTCTGTGCCTACCTGGAAACCTGGCACATGGACATCGAAGAGTTCATCGAGCTGCGCAAGAACACCGGTGATGACCGCCGTCGTACCCACGACATGAACACCGCCAACTGGATCCCCGACCTGTTCATGAAGCGCGTCTTCGACGACGGCAAGTGGACCCTGTTCTCGCCATCGGAAGTGCCTGATCTGCACGACCTGACCGGCAAGGCCTTCGAAGAGCGCTACGAGTACTACGAAGCCCTGACCGAGTACAACAAGATCAAGCTGTTCAAGACCGTCCAGGCCAAAGACCTGTGGCGCAAGATGCTGTCCATGCTCTTCGAGACCGGCCACCCATGGCTGACCTTCAAGGACCCGTGCAACCTGCGCAGCCCGCAGCAGCACGTGGGCGTGGTCCACAGCTCGAACCTGTGCACCGAGATCACCCTGAACACCAACAAGGACGAGATCGCAGTCTGCAACCTGGGCTCGATCAACCTGCCGAACCACATCGTCGACGGCAAGCTGGATACCGCCAAGCTGCAACGCACCGTGAACACTGCCGTGCGCATGCTCGACAACGTGATCGACATCAACTACTACTCGGTGCCACAGGCGAAGAACTCCAACTTCAAGCACCGTCCGGTCGGCCTGGGCATCATGGGCTTCCAGGATGCGCTGTACCTGCAGCACATCGCCTACGGCTCCGATGCAGCCGTCGAGTTCGCCGACAAGTCCATGGAAGCGGTCAGCTACTACGCAATCCAGGCTTCCTGCGACCTGGCCGACGAGCGCGGCGCCTACGAGACCTTCCAGGGTTCGCTGTGGTCCAAGGGCATCCTGCCGCTGGATTCGCAACAGATCCTGATCGAAGCCCGTGGCCAGAAGTACATCGATGTGGACCTCAACGAATCCCTGGACTGGGCACCGGTTCGCGCCCGTGTACAGAAAGGCATTCGTAACTCCAACATCATGGCCATCGCACCGACCGCCACCATCGCCAACATCACCGGCGTGTCGCAGTCGATCGAACCGACCTATCAGAACCTCTATGTGAAATCCAACCTGTCGGGCGAATTCACCGTGATCAACCCGTACCTGGTTCGCGACCTGAAGGCTCGCGGTCTGTGGGACTCGGTCATGATCAACGACCTGAAGTACTACGACGGTTCGGTACAGCAGATCGAGCGCATCCCGCAGGAGCTCAAGGAGCTCTACGCGACTGCCTTCGAAGTGGAAACCAAGTGGATCGTCGACGCCGCCAGCCGTCGCCAGAAGTGGATCGACCAGGCTCAGTCGCTGAACCTGTACATCGCCGGCGCTTCGGGCAAGAAGCTGGACGTGACCTACCGCATGGCTTGGTACCGTGGCCTGAAAACCACCTACTACCTCCGCGCCCTGGCCGCCACCAGCACCGAGAAGTCCACCATCAACACCGGCAAGCTGAACGCTGTTTCCAGCGGCGGCAACCACGGTGACGACTCGGTCCTCGCGGCTCCAGCCGGTCCAGCTCCTGTACCTAAGGCTTGCGCCATCGACGAGCCGGATTGCGAAGCTTGCCAATAAGCTGAGCCGACAGGTGCCTGCGGGCACCTGCCCCAACCCCCGATAGACCTCCGGTTTATCGGGGGTTTTCTTTTGCCCGCAACAAAGCTGCAGGAGCCTGCCTGCCAGCGAAGAGGCCCGAAGCCTTGCACTGCACCGAGAGCGCCTTCGCTGGCAAGCCAGCCCCTGCGGCAGCGGTTCTTGCAGAGCGAACAGCACTGTCGAACAGGCACAAAAAAGCCCCTCGAGGAGGGGCTTTTCGTAAAGCGTTTCAGCCAACCAGCATCAGGTCATCTGGATGATGGTCTGCATGATGGTGCTCTGGGTGGAGATGGTCTTGGCGTTCGCCTGATAGTTGCTCTGGGCCTTGATCAGGTTTACCAGTTCGTTGGTCAGGTTGACGTTGGACTCTTCCAGGGAGTTGGACTGAATCGCTCCCAGGGTGCCGGTCTTCGGTGCGTCATAACCAGGAATACCGGACGAGTAGGTCTCTTTCCACTGAGTGCCGCCTACTGGCTGCAGGCCCTGCTCGTTGGTGAAGCTGGCCAGGGAGATCTGACCGATCGGCTTGGTCTGCTCGTTGCTGAAGTTGGCCAGCATCACACCGGTGCCATCGATGGTCAGGCTGCTGATCTGGCCAGTGGAGTAGCCGTTCTGCGCGATCACCGAGCGGGTGCTTTCGCCAAACACCGAACCGGTTTTGGTCATGTCGATGCTGACACCGTTAGGTGCAGGCTTGGCGCCATTGGGAGTGAACACGCCGTTAGTGACGGTACCCGGGGTCCAGGCCGCAGCCGACATGACAATGCTGTTACCGGTAATGGTATACGGCGTGGTCCCAGGCGCAGCTGGCGGGGTCATGCTGCTGAGCTTGCCCGACGAGTCGAACTTCATGGTGATCGGCGACTGGTTGGCCATGGTGAATGCAGTACCGTCCGGGTTGCGACCATCAATCAGCGTGTAGGTTTGCCACTCATTGGCGTTCGGCGTCTTGATCATGTACTGATCCATGACGTGCTTGTTGCCCTGGGTGTCATACACAGGCGTGCTGAACTGCTTGGTGTAGGTGGTGTTGTCGGTCGGATTGAACACATAGGCCGGAGTGGTCGCACCCACATCGATCGGCGTCGAATCGGAGTTCAGGTTGATCGTCGAGGAGATCGAGTCGGTTGGCTTTGGCGCCAGGTTCGAAGTATCGATCCGCAGGTCGGTCAGCACACCGTTGATGATCTTGCCGTTGGCATCGACCGCATAACCTTGCAGGCGGGCAGTGCCGTCACTGTTGGTGATGTAGCCTTCCTTGTCGGTCTTGAAGGTACCGGCGCGGGTGTAGGTCAGGGAGCCGTTGGTGCTCAGCACGAAGAAGCCCTGGCCCTGGATGCCCATGTCCAGCACATTACCGGTGTTGTTGATATCACCGTTGGTGAACTGCTGGGAAACGTTGGCCAGGCGCACACCGTTACCAATCACCTGGGTACCGCTGCCCAGCTTGGTGGCCGAATAGACGTCGGCGAATTCCGCACGGGAGGATTTGAAGCCGGTGGTAGCGACGTTGGCGATGTTGTTGCCGGTAACGTCCAGCTGTTTGTTGGCAGCGTAGAGACCGCTAAGGCCGATATTGAAAGACATATTCCACTCCTTGTGCCGGTTAGTCGGCTCTAGATACCAATGGTTTGTACTTTGGACAGGGCAATCGGGCTGCTCATGCCGGCGAGGTTCAACATCAACTCGCCGCCGGTTTGGCTGATGGTCACGCTATTGACCGTGGCCGGCAGGTAGGTGATCAGATCAGTGCCCTTGCCATCGATGGTGGTGCTGGCCTTGAAGGTGTAGTTGCCCGGATCCGCCTTGGTGCCGTCAGTCTTGGTGCCATCCCAGACAAAGCTGGCGTTGCCGGCCTTCTGGCTGCCCATGTCGATGGTCTTGACGGTATTGCCGTCCTTGTCGGTGACGGTCACGGTGACCGAGTTCACGCTGGATGGCACGGTGACCGAACCGGTCATGCTCTTGCTGGTGTCGACCTGGGTGGTGCCGGTCTGCACGATGACCGAGCGCCCCACCAGGGACGAAGCCTGCAAGGCCTGGGAAGACTTGTAGTTACCCGTGATCGCATTCACCGAGGAGTTGAGGGTGGTGATGCCTTCCAGGGTGGAGAACTGCGCCAACTGGGCAACGAAAGCACTGTTGTCCTGCGGATCCAGCGGGTTCTGGTTGTTCAGCTGGGTTACCAGCAGCTTGAGGAATGCGTCCTTGCCCAGGCTCTGTTTGCCGGTGGCGCTGTTGGTCGCCGCGGCCAGGCCGTCGGCGCTGGTATTGCTCGTCGTTTTCGACGAATTCGCCAGGATATCCTTGAGGGATGGGGCGTTGGTGGTATCAGTAACGCTCATGGTCTTCGCCCCTTATCACTGACCCAGGGTCAGGACCTTCTGCATCATGGTTTTGGCGGTGTTCATCATTTCAGCGTTGGTCTGGAACGAACGACTGGCAGAAATCATGTCGGCCATTTCTTCCACCACGTTGACGTTGGGGTAGTAGACATAACCCTTGGCATCAGCGGCGGGATGGTTCGGCTCGTAACGAGCTTCGAGGTTGCTCTGGTCTTCGACCACACCCAGCACCTGCACGCCCTGGCCGGCAGCGTCCTGGTTCTGGAACAGCGAGTCGCTGCCGCCGCTTTGCGCCCCCTGGAACATGGTGGCAAACACCGGGTGACGAGCGCGGTAGGTCTGGTCGATGCTCGACGAGACGCTCTCGGCGTTGGCGATGTTACTGGCGACGGTGTTCAGACGGGTGGTCTGGGCGCTCATGCCACTACCGGCAATATTGAAAACACTGGCGAGGGACATGGATTACTCTCCGCGCAGGGCTGCTACCAGCCCTTTGAATTTGCTGTTGAGCAGCGTGAAGCTGGCCTGGAAATCCACCGAGTTCTGCGCGTAGCTCGATTGCTCCAGCTGGGCGTCCACGGTGTTCTGGTCGATCGAAGGTTGCATCGGGGTGCGATACAGCAGCGATTCATCACCACTGCTCAAGCCCTGGGCTTCGATATGCCGGTTGTTGGTCATGTTCAACGCGAAGGTACCGTTCTGGGCCTTCTGATTCTGCTCGGCAAGCACGGCAGAGAAGTCCAGGTCCCGAGCCTTGTAGTTCGGGGTATCGGCGTTGGCGATGTTGTTGGCCAGAACTTCGGCACGCTTGGCGCGAAAGCCAAGGGCCTGTTCGTGGATACCGAGCGCTTTATCGAAGCTGATGCTCATGGCGGAAACCTTTGGGTGACCTGATTTTTCGTAACTCGGATATAGCAAGCTGCGTGCCAAGTCATCAAACCCCGTATTTCAAGGGTTTGCCGGCGACGGCAAGGCGGCAATGCCAGAAAAGCGGCAACGGATTTCCGCGAAACACCGGCAAAGCGGCAACCACCCTGCCGCTTTCAGCCGGCGCGTCAGATAATTGCAGGCACAAAAAAGGAGGCCCAATGGCCTCCTTTTTCGGTACGACGATCTGCTGGCTACTTGGCCTGGTAGATGATGCCCGGACTGCATTGCACCATCTGATAATGATCCGGCAGCCCATTGAGGGCTTCGGAAGCCCCCAGGAACAGGTAGCCGCCAGGCTTCAGGGTGCTGTGAATGCGCATCAGGATGTCCTTCTTGACCTCCGCCGAGAAGTAGATCAACACATTGCGACAGAACACGATGTCGAACTTGCCGAGACTGGCGTAGCTGTCCAGCAGGTTGAACGAGCGGAACTCCACGCGGCTCTTGATCGGCGCCTTGACCACCCAGCGCCCCGGCCCCTTGGGGTCGAAGTAACGCTGCAGGCGCTCGGCCGACAGGCCACGTCCAATTGCCAGGCTGTCATATTCACCGGTCTTGCAGTTGTTGAGCATGGTCCCGGACAGATCAGTGGCAACGATCTGCACCCCCATCTTCAACTGCCCCATGTTGCTACGCTCGAACTCATCGATGGACATCGACAGCGAGTAGGGCTCCTGCCCCGACGAACAGGCCGCCGACCAGATGCGCAAGCGTTGGTTGGGGCTGGCCTTGATGGCTTCGGGAAGCACCTTGTTCTTCAACACCTCGAATGGGTAGGTGTCGCGAAACCACAAGGTTTCGTTGGTCGTCATGGCATCCACGACCATCTCGCGCAAACCACTGCGGGGCTGGGTCTGAATCCGCTGGACCAGCTCACCCAAGGTTTTTATCCCTTGCTGCTCCATCAGTTTGTTGAGACGGCTCGAGACTAGATATTGCTTATTTTCCCCGAGCAAAATACCACAGGCTTTTTCCAGGAAGACCCGGAACTGTTCAAAATCCAAATTACCCGTAGACAATGCTGCCGCCTCTTAAATCTTATGTCCGCCAGGGCGAGTGCCCTTAGCTGTGATCTGCTGCTTTGATCCGGTCGACTACCCGGGATGCCAGGTCATCAGGGCGGAACTTGGCAAGGAAGTCATCGGCACCGACCTTCTTCACCATCGCCTGATTGAACACCCCTGACAACGAAGTATGCAGGATGATATGCAGCTTTTGCATGCGTGGATCATTACGTATCTCGGCCGTGAGGGTGTAACCGTCCATTTCGGGCATCTCAATGTCGGAAATCATCATGAGGAATTCCTCTTCCGGCTTCTTGCCCTCGTCCACCAGTTTGCGCAAGTAATCCAGCGCTTGCCGGCCATCATTCAATGCCACTACCTCGACACCTACGGTTTGCAGGCAACGGGTGACCTGCTTGCGTGCCACCGACGAGTCATCGACGGTCAGCACCCGCAGGGAAACAGCCTTGTGCTGGGTTTCGACATCCACCACTCCTGCCGAGATCGCCTCCGAGGTCGGCGCGACTTCCGCCAGGATCTTCTCCACGTCGATGATTTCCACCAACTGGTTGTCCACCCGAGTGACCGCCGTCAGGTAGTGATCGCGTCCGGTCCCCTTGGGCGGCGGATGGATCTCTTCCCAGTTCATGTTGACGATGCGCTCCACCGAGCGCACCAGGAAACCCTGGGTCTTGGTGTTGTACTCAGTGATGATGACGAACGGATTGCTCTGGTCCTGCAGGCCACCAGAACCCGTAGCCATTGCCAGATCCAGGATCGGAATGGTTGCCCCTCGTATATTCGCGACACCGCACACCACAGGACTGGATTTGGGCATCAGGGTCAGCTTAGGGCATTGCAGCACCTCGCGAACCTTGAATACGTTGATCCCGTAGAGCTGCCCACCGTCCAGACGGAACAGCAACAACTCTAGTCGATTCTGCCCAACCAATTGCGTGCGCTGGTTCACCGAATCCATTACACCAGCCATGCCCAGACTCCCCAAAGCTTTAAGATCCGACGCACGCTCATTGCTAAACGGCACGGCGCTTGCTTTTTAACTGTTATGAACGCCAAAACGACATTTTTCCGACGCCTGACATCCCGCTACCGCACTTTGCTGTGCGGGCTGTCGGCTCTGTGCATTTTAAACCCCGGCAACCCTGCCGTTGCTGATTCGGTCACCCTGCCTGATCTTCTTATCGGCGTCACTCAAGGGTTTCTTGAATTCACGGTAGAAGACTACCTGGCCACCAGTCAAACGGAAGGTCGCTATGAAATCCAGGTCAACCAGCTGGACCCGCGCATGCGCATGCCCAATTGCGACAAGGAATTGACAGCCAACCTGGAAAGTCCGGCCCAACCGCTGGGGCGGGTCACCGTCAAAGTGCGCTGCGAAGGCGCCTCGCCATGGACGGTATTCGTGCCGGCGCAGGTCAAGCTGTTTCGCGAGGTGGTCACCACTGCACGCCCGCTCAAGCGCGCCGGCATCATCGAACCGGAAGACGTGGTGCTGCGCGAACGGGACATCAGCCAGAACAATCAGGGCTACCTCACCTCAGTGGACCAAGCCATTGGTCAGAAACTTGTCCGACCAATGGTCGCCGACCAGCTCGTTACCCTGGCCCATCTGGAGCAGGCGGAAGTCGTGCGCAAGGGCGATCAAGTGGTGATATCGGCACGCAGCGGCACGTTGAACGTGCGAATGCCGGGCGAGGCGCTGTCCAACGGCGGCATGAGCGAACAGATCCGGGTCAAGAACCTCAATTCGCAACGGGTGATCAAGGCCCGCATCACGGCGCCAGGGCAAGTGGAAGTGGCCATGTAGATAGCTGGCGCTCAACCCGTGCGTTCCCTAAACTGTGGCCGATAAAGGGTCGCAGATACCTGACTTGGTTTGTCGACAATCGAGCCTAAAGTTTTTCAGGGTATGGCCGAAAACATGGCAAGCGTCCAAATACCCAGAGGTTTACTTCATCATGGTCATCGACTTCAGCCGTTTAAACAGCTCCCCTTCACTGACAGGCAGTACGCGTACCAGCACCAGCAAGGAAACCGGTGATGCCGGCAAATCCACGCCGCTGACAACCGCCGCCGAGACCAGCAAAAGCGGGGAATCGGTACACCTGAGCAATGAGGCTCAACAGTTGCAGAAAGTCACTGACAAGCTGCGCGATCAGCCTGCCGTCGACAAAGCCCGGGTGGCCGAGTTGAAGCAAGCGATTGCCGATGGCAGCTATAAGGTCGACAGCAACCGCGTAGCCAGCAAACTGCTTAACTTCGAAGCCCAGCGCTAGCCCCAGGCTTGCGCCAGGCTTTTGGACGCTTAATCCCCAAGGCCAGCCATGCACGACACCAACCTACTGCAATTGATCAACGATGACCTTGCTCCAGCGCAACACTTGCTGGAGCTGCTACGCGCCGAGTCTATTGCCCTCCACGGCCGCGACATGCCGCTACTGGAAGATATCCTGGCGCAGAAGCAAGCCTTGGTCATCTTGCTGGAACAGCATGGCCGTAAGCGCACGCAAATTCTTGCCAGCCTGAACCTGCCGACCAACCGCGAGGGGCTCGAGCAACTGGCCAGCCACTCCAGCCTGGGCGCGCAATTGCTCGAACAGAGCAATGTCCTGACCCAATTGCTTGCCGAGTGCCAAGCTGCCAACGAGCTCAATGGTCGCTCGATCCAGATCCAACAGGCCACCACCGCCAACCAGCTGAAAATCCTCAATGGTGGCGAACCTCCTGCCCTATACGACGCCCGCGGCTCTACCTCAATGCTTGCGAAGCCACGCCCACTCAGTCAGGCTTAAACCCAAAAAATGAGCGCGCGCTACCAAGCCGTGAAACATGCTGGCAAAATGCTGGCTCCTGCGTGTAGTTGTATTTTGTCTGGAGATTGATGAACCGTGTTCAACGCCTCAAATGCGGAAGATACTCCGCAGCCACCCAAGGTGCTCACCACTGCGTTGGAGATCTCTTCCAACCTGCGGTTGCTGCAAGAGAGCCATGACCCGCTGATCATCACTTTCCACGAGCGTAGCCAGCGCTTCCAAAGCTATCTGGTGGAAGTGGACCGCGATAGCAACATGATCGCCCTCGACGAAATGATCCCCCGCGACGGTGAACGCTTCCTGCTCGCAGGCGAACCGTTTCGCGTTGAAGGCTTTCATGAAGGCGTACGCATCGCCTGGGAAAGCAACGGCTTGCCCACCCTCGACGAATCCAACGGCGGCCGCTGCTACCGCACCACCCTGCCGGACGAAGTGGTCTACCACCAGCGCCGCAACGCCTTTCGTGCCGCCCTGAAGCTGGCACAACTGGTAGACATCGAACTGAGCGGCGAGAAACTCAAATCGCCCCTCAGCGGCAAGCTGCTGGACATTTCCGCCACCGGCTGCAAATTGCGTTTCGACGGCGATATTTCCTCACGCCTGCAACTGGGCCAGGTTTACGAGCGCTTTATCGCCGCCCTGCCCTTCGGCAGCATGACGGCCCCGGTGGAACTGCGTTACCTGCACCACGAAGAACGCATCGACACCACCTTTGCCGGCGTACGCTTCCACAACATGAGCGGCCTGGTACAGCGCCAGGTCGAACGCTTCGTCTATCAACTGCAGCGTGAAGCGCGGCGCTTCGATAAAGACGACCTCTGATTCAAAGGCATCAATGAAAACGGGCAGTGCCTTGCGGCAACTGCCCGTTTTTTTTGCGCCTAAGGCCTGGCCCCGCTGAGGTGTTCCCGGGCGCATTCCTCGGCAGGCGGTTCGTCCGCAGCCTGCGGGGTATCCGCTGCAGGCTCATCAGGCGCAGCTTCCGGCGCGGGCGCGCTCTGCATCTGGTCCTGAACCACCTGTTCGTCAACCCGCGGGTCCAGAGCCGCCACCAACGGTGAACTGGACATGCTGTCCGGCATCGCCACGTGATGCAGTGGCGCATCGTCGACCTGATGCAGATTGGTCACGGCCTTCGGCCGAATCCGCCAGACCAGCACCAGGGCAAAGAAACTGAAGAAGGCGTAGAGCATTTGGCTACCGAACAACTTCATCAGCACCCCTGCCGCCAACGGACCAATACTCGCACCCACGCCATAGGTCACCAGCAGCATCGCCGTCAGCGAGACCCGTCGATCCCCTTCCACATGGTCATTGGAGAACGCCACCGCCAGTGGATAGAGACAGAACTGCACCAGGGAACACAGGAAGCCCAGAACAAACAGGACCTCCAGCGGCACCGAAGGCAGGATCGCCAGGGGCAAGGCCACCACCGCCAGGAACAAGGCAAAACAGCGGATCAGCAGCGCCCGGTCATAGCGGTCGGACAGCCAGCCCAGCGGCCACTGCACCACCAGCCCGGCGAAAATGCAGCTACCCATGAACAGACCCACCTGCTCGGTGCTCAAGCCCTGTTGCGAGGCATAGAGTGGCGCCAGGCCGTAGAACGAACCGACGATCAGCCCCGAACCCAGTACCGTGCTCAGCGATTGCGGTACACGCTTGATAAAGAAGCGCGGCTCCATGGGTGCAGGGCGCAAGGGTGCCGGGTGAATGCGCCGGGTCATGGCCACCGGCACCAGGCACAGGGCAAAGCACAGCGCCACCAGCATCAGCAGCTCCAGGCCCAGGGCCGGGTGCATGACCAGTATCAACTGCCCCAGCACCAGGCCCAGGTAAGAGGCAATCATGTAGCCGCTGAACACCAGCCCGCGCTGCTTGGCGTCGGCCTGCTCATTGAGCCAGCTTTCGATGACCATGTACTGGCACATCATCCCCAGGCCCACGATCATCCGCAGCACCAGCCAGGCCGGCAACCAGTCCACCAGGCCGTGGCCCAGCACCGCCGCGCCGACAATCCCGGCACAGGTGGCGTAGGCACGGATATGCCCGACCCGGGCAATCAGTCGGTGCCCCAGCTTGCCCCCCAAAACCAGGCCGAAATAGTTGGCCGCCATCAAGGCCCCCACCCATAGCCCGTCGACATGATCGGCGGCCAGGCGCAGGGCCAGATAAGTGCTGAGCAGGCCAGAGCCGATCAGCATCATCAGCGACGCGAAATAAAGCGCTCGAAAGGATTTCCAGATTTGGCGCATCGGCGTTCCGAGCGGCTCCTTGAATGAGGTACCGAGCCCCGGCAAACCAGGGCCCGACCAGCGACGGTTCGGTTATGCTTGGGCCGCTAACACACGCCGCTCCCAGGGAGTAATTTCATCAAAGAAACTGGTCAACTCTATGGTCTTCGAAGCGATGTAGCCTTCGATGAACTCGTTGCCGAACAGTTCCCTGGCCAACTGGCTACGTTTCAGACGCTCCAGGGCCGCATGCAAGGTACAGGGCAACGAAAGATTGTCCGGCACTTCGAACTCACCCTGGATGGCAGCGGTTGGCTCCAACTCGTTCTCGATGCCATGCAAACCTGCTGCCAGGCTCGCGGCGATCGCCAGATAAGGATTGGCGTCCGCCCCCGGCAGACGATTTTCCACCCGTCGCGCCACCGGTGAACTGGCCGGAATCCGCAGGCCAGCGGCCCGGTTATCGTGGGACCAGCACGCATTGTTCGGCGAAGCGTAAGGATGACACAAGCGCTGATAGGAGTTCACATTGGGGGCGAACAGGGCGGTGAAGTCGGCGAGGCCGGCCTGCAGGCCGCCAATGAAATGCCGGAACATCGCCGTAGGTTGCCCGGCGTCGTCACTGAAAACGTTACGGCCGTTACCCATCTCCACCAGGCTCTGGTGTATATGCATCGAGCTGCCCGGCGTGTGAGCCAAGGGCTTGGCCATGCAGACCACGATCAGGCCGTGCTTGAGCGCCACCTCCTTGAGCAGGTGCTTGAACAGGAAGGTCTGGTCCGCCAACAACAGCGGGTCACCGTGCAACAGGTTGATTTCGAACTGGCTGACGCCCATCTCGTGCATGAAGGTATCGCGGGGCAGGCCCAGGGCGGCCATGCCTTCGTAGACCTCCTTGAAGAATGGTCGCAGACCATTGTTGGAACTCACGCTGAACGCCGAATAGCCTTCCTCCCGCCGCCCATCCAGACCGACCGGCGGCCGGAAGGGCTGCGCTGGATCGTCATTGGCCGCGAACACGAAGAACTCGAGTTCGGTGGCCACCACCGGCGCCAGGCCCAGGGCGGCATAACGGGCGATTACCTGCTTGAGCTGCCCACGAGTGGAGAGCCGCGAACTCTCGCCGCTGAGCTCATCGGCGTCACAGATGGCCAGCGCTCTGGGCGTTTCGCTCCAGGGCAGGCGGTGGATCTGCCGGGGGTCGGCATTGAGCGCCAGGTCGCCGTCGTCGCTGCCGTAGAAACGTGCTGGCGGATAACCGCCCATGATGCATTGCAGCAGCACCCCCCGCGCCATCTGCAAGCGCCGCCCTTCGAGGAACCCCTCGGCGGTCATTACCTTGCCCCGCGGCACGCCATTGAGATCCGCGGTGACACATTCGATCTCATCAATGCCCGTCAATCGCTCGGCGAGTGAACTGTGGCCATCGGTTGTCATGACTCAATCCTTGTTGTTATACGAGCCGCGAACGGCGACCCGTACAAAATACGCACCACCCGTTCAGGATTTCAAGCAGGCGCGAGTAAAATCCCCGGCCCTGCCCCCACTGGCGGGGCAAGCAGGCCGCCAGCCTTGTTACAGGTCCATGGTGTCCATCAATCAGGACAAGGGAGTAGGCTCGGCACGTCGCCTACGCCAACTTGAGGGAGCGCCCATGCTGGGAAGCCTTGCCGATATTGATTTGCGGATGCTGCGGGTGTTCTGCGCCATCGTTGATGCCGGCGGGTTCACCGCAGCCCAGGCACGGCTCAACACCAGCCTGTCGCGACTGAGCGTGGTGGTCCGGGACCTTGAGGAGCGCCTGGGCTACTCCCTGTGCAGGCGCGGCAGCAGCGGATTTCAGCTGACCGATCAGGGCCAGGAGCTGTTCGAGGCAGCACAGTTGCTGTTCGCCGACATCGAGCGCTTTCGCCAGCACGCCAACCGCCTCGGCCCCATCACCCGCGAGCAGTTGCAGATCGGCAGTGTCGACAGCCTGATCAGCCTGCCCTATGCCCCCCTGTCCCTGGCCCTGGGCCATCTGCGCCGGCGCCTGCCCCAGGTACGGCCGAACCTGCACCTGATGCGCCCCGACGAACTGGAACAGACCGTGCTCGATGAACGCCTGCACCTGGCCATCGGCGCTTTCCACCATCAACTGTCGGGGTTGCACTATCAGCACCTGTTCGAGGAGGAACAGAACCTCTACTGTGCCAGCAGCCATCCGCTGTTCCCGCGCACCGACGAAACACTGACCCTGGAAGATATCTGCGCCGCCGACTATGTGAGCCGGGGCTACATGGCGGAGCACCAGCGCCCCCATGACCTGCACTTCAACCAGAGCGTCAGCGCCTACGCCATGGAGGCCATCGCCACGCTGATTTTCTCCGGCACCTACCTGGGTTACCTGCCCAGCCACTACGCGGCGGCCTGGGTAGCCAAGGGCCAACTGCGCGCCTTGCTACCCGAGCGCCTGGCCTACCGCTCGCACTTTCACTGCATCACCCGCCAGGGCCAGGAACCCAAGGTCGCACTGGCAACCTTTCTGGAATGCCTGGCCCTGGCCGGGCGGCAACTGGGCGAGGCACACCTTCAACCACTCGCGGCTCAGGGCAAGTAGAGCTTGAACAACCCGCCGCCCAATGGGCCGCCGTTGCTGATCCGAGTGTGGCCGCACACGCCATTGCGCTGATGCAATTCGGCAATGCGCCCGGCAAAGTACAGGCCCAGCCCGGTGCTGCCGCTGCTTTGATTGATGCCCTGCACATAGTCGGCCTGACGCTCGATCATCCCTTGGGGATAGCCTTCGCCATCGTCGTTGATGGACAGCACCACCTGCCCTTCCTCATCACTGACGCTGATCAGCAGGGCATGACGCGCATGGCGAATGGAATTGTTGATGCAATTGGCCAATACCGAGGCGATCAGCTCACGATCGAAGAACCCCAGGGGGCTCAGCGGATCGACTTCATAGGCGGCGGAAATACCACGGCTCTTGAACACGTCCTGGTGGCTCACCAGTTGCGCTTCGATGAAGTCATCCAGTTCGTGGTAGGCCGGCTGCAACGGCAGCTGGTTGATCCCCAGCTTGTACAGCCCCAGCAGTTGCACCAGCATGCCGTTGAGGTGGGCGAACTGATAGTCGATCACCCCCTGCTCTGGCGCATTCTGCTGCTCGGGCAAGCGCGCCAGCCACTGGGCGTGAGCCTGCATCAGCATGGCCAGGGAGTTCTTCATGTCATGTACGGTGGAGGCGATCACCGTGGAAAAGTCGAGCGCCTGTTGCTTTTCGATCATTGGCCAAACGCCTTGCTTCGCAGCTTCTGATAGCGCGGATAACGCGCGTCGGTATCGGGCATCATGCCCACCAATTTAAGGCACGCCCGGCATTCTTCCAGGAGTGCCGCGTCCGGATTGGCGTCGGCGCCGTGCAGCAGCGACTGGGCCATGTTCAGGGCAATACTGATGTTCTTCGGTTGCATGGCCAGGGCCTTGCGGAACAACTCCCGCGCTTCCGCGAGGTTGCCGCCCTTGTAGCTGCGCACGCCCTGACGGTTGATATCGGCGGCGGCATTGGAAGAACTGAGGATAGTCGGGTCGTCGGTCAGCTTGGCGATGTTCTGCATGACCTTCGGATCATCACCATAGATCTCCGCACAGTTCTTGAGCATCGAAGCACCGGCACTGGCCTGCCCCAGCATCTGCAATTGCTTGGCCACCAGCAGCGCCGCTTCGGGGCTCATGAACTGCTCCATGCCGTCCAGGCGCAGCAGCGCCTGCTCGGTGAGTTTTTCCGCGGTCTCGGCATCATTGAGCAACAGACTCGTGGCCTTCATCAGCCGCGCGCGAATCTGCAGGCCCGGGTCAGTGGGATTCTCCTTGGCCACCGCACTCAGGGTCTGGTTGATTTCCAGCCGGGTGCGCGTGTCCAGGCCCCTCTCGCTGCCCTTGCTGATCAGGGCATGGGCCAGCCCGAGGTTGCTTTCCGGGTCCTTGAAACGCGACTGCGCGCCCTGGGACACCGCCTGACGATAAGCCCGGGAGGCGCTGTCAAAGTCTTCGTTGGCCATGGCCAGCTTGCCCAGCAATGCCTGGCGCCGCACGGCCAGGGGAGAAAGGCGCACCGCCTCTTCCAGCACGTTCTGGGCCCGCTGGGTATCGCCTTCGGCTACCAGCACCTCTGCCAGCCCGTCGTAGAGGCCCGGCATCATCGGAAAGGCCTTCAAGGCCTTTTCATAAACCGCCTTGGCCTCGCCAACCTGCCCGCGCTTGAACAGCAGGCGCCCCAGCCCGACGTAGGCCCAGGGCAGTGGCCGGTCCGCCAGGATGCTGTTGTACAGGCGCTCCAGGGCCTCGTTCTGATGCATGTCGCGCAGGGCATCGGCGCGGTAGCGCAGGCACAACGGCGCATAACGCGGGTCCTGCTTGCACAGGGCGATGCAGGCGTTGAGCACCTCCACCGGCTTGCCCCGGTCAAGGGCCTGGAGAATGGGTTTGAGCAGCGTCTTGCGCTGCTGCAGGCGCTCCAGGCGCTGGGCCAGACCGGAGCGGTTGAAAGGCTTGGTCAGGTAGGCATCGGGCTCATGCTCCAGGGCACTGAGCACCATGGCCTGGCTGCTCTCGGCGGTGACCATGAGGAACACGCTCTCATGGCTGATGAGCTTTTCCAGCATCAGGTCTTCGAGCACCTGCTGGCCGTTTTTCTTGCCGTCGCCCAGGTGATAGTCCTGGAGGATGAAGTCGTAGCGCTTCTGCGCGCACATGCGCAGGGCCTGCTCGCCAGTGTCGGCGGTGTCTACATCCTTGACGCCCAGCTCACGCAGCATCGAACGCACCGAACTGCGGAAGTCCGAGAAATCATCGACGATCAAAAAGCTCTTTTGGTGGTACGCCAGCATCGAAGATTCCAGGCAAGTAAGAAGATCAATCCAAAGACAGCAGGACCCACCCGGCTTCGCAGCCTGTTTTTGGCGCGCAGATAATAGCTGCTGGCCACGGGCTATCAAGCACTTTCCGGTCGGCCTGTGATCCAGGCCGCCACTTGGGAACACAATTGTCCACTGAGGTTATCGGCCGGATTACGCATTCCCTTATAGCCGACGGGCGGCATTTCACCGCGGATTGCACAAGTCTCGACCAGCCCGTGTACTCGGCCGTAAAAGAGGCCCGTTTGCACGCTCAAACCTTGGATTCTGAAACATCACCTGATAGCGTGCTGCGCCTCACAGCCTCGATCGTTTCTTGCCGGAAATGCCCCTGCATCGCAGAGGGTCTGCCGCGCAATAAAGGGTCCATCAGTCGCAAGCGTCGCAGGCTTGCGAACCGGGTGTCGAAGGATCGGCATGACACCCCACGGCGGTACCAACGACGAGGAAGTGCCGGTCTGCCAGGCAGTGCATCACGTGATGCGCAGGTCATTATCAAATGGAGTTAACGATGGCGCATAACAGCAGTGCGATAACCGGCATTGAACTGGAACAGTTCATGGACCGCCTGGAGGCGCAACAGCAAGAACAGGAAACCGATGCCCTGCTGGCTCAGTTGCAGGCACAACCGCTGCAGGCCGACTCCCTGGCGTCCATCGACCGCCTGCACACCCTGTGGATGCAGGCCGGTAATTCAGCGGCAGCCCGGGCCGTCATCGATCAGGATGGCGACGCTCTTGTACAAGCCGCCCCAGAGCCGGCCCGCGCCGAGCTGATGATGAACCTGGCTATCCTGCGCCTGCGGGTCGCCAACTACCTCGATGACGAGCCAACCCTGATCGAAGTGCTCGGACAGCTCGAACAGATGGCCACGCAAACCCTGGATTTCAATGTCGAGCATTACCGCCGCTATCGGATCTTCGACGATCTGGAACGCGCTAGTTGTGAAATAGCACTGAAAACCATCGAAGTGCGCTACGCCCTGACCCTGGGCAACCCTGCCCGCGCAGCCCTGCGTGCCTGGGATGCCGCCGATCAGTATCAGCGCCGCGCCCGAGTCCTGGCCTACCACGATCGCAATGACGAAGCCCGCAGTGCAGCCCTGGATGCGGTCAATGCCGTACGTACCGCCGGCCCGGACCAGGATATCGATGAAGGCGACTGGCTGTGGCTGGGCAACTCGCTGATCGAGATCATTCCGCTGCGCCTGGCACTGTTCGAGCAACCCATCGCGCAACTGACCGCTGGCCGCTCCCTGCCCCAGCGCCGCGAATGGGAAGTGCGCACTGCACGCTTGGCGGCCCGCGCCCTGCACGCCCAGGGCGACCTGGCCGGCGCCCTGAAGATCTGCAATGCCGCAGCCCTGAGCCTGGATTCCGACGGCGGCAACAACTTTATCGAATACGAATTGCCCTGGCTGATGGAAGCTGGCCGCATCGACGAAGCCGGATTTCGCGCATTCATCGATGTCTATGACAGGCAAAACGAGCTCTGGCCAGCCACCGCCCGACTGGTACTCGATCGCCTGCAAGACCCTGATGAGCGCAGTGCCTGGTGGCCGATTTGCGTGATGCGTGCCTGTATCACCGAGGAAGTGCTGCAGAGCTTCCTGCAAGCACTGCCAAGCATCGAAACCAGCGAGTCTGCCACCACGCCACTGCTGGCCGCACTCTCCCTGGCCATGGAGGACCTGCAAGCTGGCGACGCGCTGTATACCGAAGCTCGTGCAGAAGCGGTGCGTCGCGCGCCCGATCACCCCTGGATCACCCGCCTGGCAGCCGTGCACGACGCTGAGCACGGCCTGATCGATGCGGCCACTGAAGCCAGCCTGCTGCAAACCGCCATCCAGGCGGGCCGCATGCAAGACAACCGCAGTGCGTTTTCGCTGTTTGCCGCTCGGATCAACAGCCAGGGGATTATCGAGGCACTCAAAGCGCCCAAGCCCGTCCTGTCCTGCGGCAAGCACGCCTACAACTACGCACTGGGCATTGAAGACCTGGCCGAAGCAGAAGCCGACAAACTGCCCCCGGACGCCCGGGACCAGGCCTATTCGTTGCTGCGCGAAGCCCAGAGAGATGCCTACGAGCAGGGCCAGGCCCATATGGAGCGCTATTTCGCCAGCGGCAGCGGCCACCCGTACGATGCCTGCGCGCACCTGTATTCCATGCTCTGCAACAACCTGGCGATCAACTACCGCTACTACAACCCGATTCGCTACGAAGACGCCATCGAACTGCATACACGGGGCATCGCCGCCAGCCCGTTCGCCGAACACTACAACGGGCTGCTCAGTGCGCGTATCAGCCTGGAGGATCTGCCCGGCATTATCGATGCTGCGGAACAGCTTTGGCATTATTCGGCCGAGTTCGGCTACAGCCGCCACAACCCGGATGAATACGTAGCCTCGGTGGCGTACGCCCTGTACAAGCTCGATCGCGACAATGAGATCCTCATCTGGCTCGAACGCCTGCTCAAGTGGCAGGAAGAGCAAGGCGTCAGCGATCAGCAACTGGACAGCTCGGCGCTGTTTGCCCGGATCCAGGTCGCACGCTACCTGGCCCATGCCCATCCGGACAACGCCGACAGCCTCTGGCAGCGTTACCAGCCGGCGGTACTGTCCCTGAACGAGGTCTCGGTCATGTCCGCCTCGGTGGACTTCCTCAAGGCCCGGGGGCGGGCCGCCGAAGCCATTGACTACTGCGCACGCACCCTGGCCCTGTGTGCCCCGGACGATGACTACGACATCCGGTGCCGTGCCCGGATCGAGCAAATCCTGAGCGAGCTGCAAGCCCCGGCTCAACCGGCCGGCAAGAAAAACTGGTGGCAGATATGGAAGTAAGCGCCGACAAGCGCAGCCCCAGCTACGCCCCGCGCAACCTGCTCAATGCCGATGAACTGAAACGCGGCATCACCCAGCGCAGCCAGCAGCGCAGGGACGAGCAAGCAGTGCAGGGTTGGCTGTTGAACCACTTCTATCGCCATCTGGTAGGTAACTTCGAACCGGCACGGCGCATCCAGTCCCTGGATGACGCCTGTACGGCCCTGGGTAGCGACTCGGTGCCGGCCTGGGTGAACGGCTATTTCGAGCGCGCTGCCAAGGCGCAATCCGAAGACCCCGCCAAAGCCCTGGCGCCCCTGGTCTGGATCGACCCGCAGGACCCGCAGCTGCTGCACCAGGAAGCCCAACTGGTGGAGTTCCTGACCTCACGCAAAGGGACGGCTCTTGAGGGCAAGCTGGATCGCATCACTTGCCCGCAAGCGCTGGCATTGTGGGAAAGGGAGCATGCACAAATGGCGGCCCGGGTCGACCAGGGATGGCGCCAGAGCTCTGCCCAAGCCCTGACCGTGACCCTTACCTGTGCCGAGCACACCTGGGTCGAACTGCGCCCGCAAAGCCCGCTGTTGCGGGCCGAGATGGCTTTTGAAAGCTACGTGATGCGCCATTGCCTCGGGCAGTTCGCCGACCGTCGGGCCCTGACCGGCGGCTACGGCGAGCGTTACGCCGAAGCGGTGGAACAACAGGGCATGCGCGTGTTCAGCCTGCGCGATGCTCAAGGCCAACCCCACATCACCGTCAGCCTGATCATCCAGGACGACGGTGCACTGACGGTGGAGCAGGTCAAAGGCAAGCAGAACCGCCCGCCCGTCGAACGTTATTTCCACGACCTGCTGCGCTTTCTCAACACCCTGGGTACCGACCAACAGACCCCGGCCGACTGCATTGCCATCGGCATAGTACGTACCGAGGCGGGTTGGCTGCGTATCGAAGAAGTCAGCGACCCTCAAACCCAGACCCGTCTGGTAGCCCGTTACCCACAGTTGTTCCGACGGCTGGAAGCCCCTTCGGCCATGGTCGAATGGCTGGTCGCGGCACGCCAGTCCGACCTGCTGCTGGAGGTCGCGCCCCAGGCGCCGACCGTCAAGTACGCCACCCGTCACATCTTCAAGAAAACCCCCTTGCCACCACGTCAGGCCGAGGACCCGCAGTATCGGACCGAAGGCGTGCCCTGGTCAGATATGTCCCCATCCCTGGCCGAAGAAATCAGCACATGGCAAAACAGAAGCAGGTAATACGCAGATGATGACGGTAATTGTCGTGCTATTCGGCGCCTGGCTGGGCTGGCGTCACTTTCGCCGCCCGTCGGGAACATCCCTGGTGGTATTCACACCACGCAAGCGTTGGGCACTGACACTGGCACAACCCATGGTCGATGCCACCGGAATGACCGGTTTCTACGACCCCGATACCACCCACTTCATGGATCAGGCGAAAAGCACCCTGCGGGCCTCGTTGCTGCACCAGATCGGTTTTCGCAGCAACGCCACCGACGACGAAGTCTGCGTCCACCTCAATGGCACCCTGGAGCGCCAGTGGTTTCGTATTGACCTGCATGGCCTGAATCCCAGTGACGACCCGCGAGCAGCCATGGCCTTCGCCTGCGTGCGCAGCGCATTTTTTGTCCGTTGCGCCATGTTGATGAGCTGGCTCGAACCTGAAACAGGGTGGCGCATCATGCTGCTCAACGCCCAGCGGGCCCAGGACTGCTTCAACGATTGGGAAGACTTCGGCAAGGCCTTCATGCTGGGCCGCCAGCAATGGATAGCCGCATTCAGGGCCGATTCGCTGGGAACTTCATTCAATGAAGCGAAGCTGAGCCAGTTGCTTGCACCCGGCAGCGGAGTGTGGGCAAGCGTTGACTGGAAGGGATTGCCGGCGCTCTGTCCGGTAGCGGATTGATATTTCTGGCCCTGGCGACAAGCAGCCAGATCAGCAAAACAACGTGAATCCTTGCAGGCCATCAAAAACACTCACTGTGGCCCTATTCACAAGCACGTAGCCCCACGCTGGTCAGGCTGTCACCAATACAAGAAAAAGAGCCCGTTGTTTAACGTGCCCCTCGGATAGACGAAAACAAAAAAGCCCCGCCCGAGGATCGCCCGGTGGGGCTTTTCTTTATTCTTTCGCTCCGGGGTCCAAGAACAGATCAACCGCGCAGGGATCAGCCCAGAAAGATACGAATTATATGGTGTCCCAGGGCAGGTTCGAACTGCCAACCTTCCCCTTAGGAGGGGGATGCTCTATCCAATTGAGCTACTGAGACAAAACAGCGAGCGCCATTGCGGCACGGCGCGAAGGACGGCGTGCATGTTAACGGCCAAGGCTGCATTTGTCATGTGATCCATAGGGCTTTTTGCAGGAAGCATCAGGCTCGCCCCGCGGCTTCGATGCCGCGTCGTGCAAATTGCATCACTGCAAAAAGCCATCATTGCAAAATGCAATTCAAGAGACTTTAAAAATCAGCTCAACATATTGTTTTTAAAGACTTTATCGCCAGGTAAACTCTTGGCACGCAGGCTGCTTATTCAGTGGATAAACACTGAGGAGATGCCGCCCATGAATAGCGCTCTGTTGCTCTTGAATGCGATTGCCATTGCCGTATTGGCGGCCTTTCACTTTCAACCTGCAGATGACGCTGCCCCTGGCGGGTCATCCTTCGCCCATTACCAGCAACGCCTGGCACCCCAGCTGGCAGTCATGAACACCCAGCTTGAGCCTGGCTCAGTGACCCGGGTTACCCAGGGAAAAGCCTCGCAACAGCCAGGCGCCGCACCCACTGAACGCTGGGTATTTTGAGACCTAGACTACAGGAGCCATTTATGTCCACCGCCGCCAAAAGCCTGCTTGTTCTGACGCTACTCAGCGCCATTGCCGCTGTGTTCCTGCCTGAAGAACCTCTGGGCAGCGCGCCACTGATCATCAGCGGCTCACTGTTCGGCCTGTTCCTGCTGGCACTGCTGGCTGGCCGCAAGATCAAGTTCGACCCTGTATTGCGCTGATACCGTGCTCTTGCAATATGCCTAAGAGGCGCCTCAAGGTAACCTGCAATTCGGCAGAATTATCCAGGCGAACCACTCCCTCCTCATCCAGCCAGCCGGCATGGGCAAACTGTTCATTACGCTGCAGGCGCTCTTCTATCTCCGGCAGGCTTTCCCTGGCCCGACGCAGCAAGCGACGGCGTAATACTTCGTTATCAACCGTCAGAACTATCGGAATCAGATCGGGATACCGAGCTCGCGCCCTGGATAGATAGCCTCTGGACCCGTTGACCAGGACATTGCGCCCCTGCGCCAACCAGCTATCGATCACCACGGGAATCCCATAATCCAGGCCATTGGCCTGCCAGAACAAAGCGAAATCCCCCCGGCCTACTCGCCCCGCGAACTCCTCGGCGGTGACCTCAATCGCCTCCTCTCCCACCGACTCGGCAGAGCGCGTGATCACCCTTCTTGCCACTTCACAGCCCAACGCACTTAAAGGCTGCCGGGCCGCATCAATCAGGCTATCCTTGCCGGCCCCTGAAGGCCCCATCAAGTAGATCAACCTACCCGGCATGGGTGGCTGCTCCGCAGAGCACAACTAGTAAATCGGCCATTTGCCACTATCCTCTGACAGGTAGGGATTACACTTTCACCCGCATAGCATGCACCTTCGTCGGTGCACTGACACTCCCGCAGGATGGGAGAATGCGGCCAGCAACGCGGACCCGACGAACTTTTCAAACCAGTCCGCATTTCTGATAATTGGTGCTGGCATAACGCCTTTATCCAGTTCAATATTTGTCACAGAATTGACGCCAAGGATCTGGCAATTTTGAGGCATGATGCGGGCCTCTTAACAATTCAGGTTGAACATTTGGCATTCAGGCTTGTCCTAAAAGACAGCCCGCGGCCAATTCCGAGAACCGCTCCCCCTGAACTAACCGGTTAAATATATGCGCCCATTGAAACAGGCAATTTATTCCAGCCGTACGGCTGACAAGTTCGTCGTACGTCTACCCGACGGGATGCGTGAACGCATTGCCGAGGTGGCTCGCAATCATCACCGCAGCATGAACTCCGAAATCATCGCGCGCCTGGAACAGAGTCTTATTCAGGAAGGCGCCTTGGGTGAAGAGCTGAGCATGCGCCTGGACAGCCCCGAACTGTCCTTGCATGAGCGCGAACTGCTTCAACGTTTCCGCCAACTCTCACATCGCCAGCAAAACGCTTTGGTTTCGCTGATCGCCCATGACGCTGAAATGGCCGCAGACGCCACCTGATTGCATCTCGCAAGCTCAAGCCAGCCTAGTCGCTGGCTTTTTTTTGCCCCGCCAAAAGCAGCGAAGCGCCATTTAGGCGCTTCGTCGGTAACCAACAGGGAAGAACGGCTCAAAGCAGGAAAATGGTCGCCAGGCCGAGAAAGATGAAAAAGCCGCCACTGTCAGTCATGGCGGTGATCATCACGCTAGCGCCCATCGCCGGATCACGCCCCAGGCGCGCCAGGGTCATGGGGATCAGAACCCCCATCAGCGCCGCCAGCAGCAGGTTCAAGGTCATGGCAGCGGTCATGACCACCCCCAGCGACCAGCTCCCGTAGAGCATGTACGCCACGACACCGATCACCCCACCCCAGACCAGGCCATTTATCAGGGCTACGGCCAGCTCTTTACGCATCAAGCGCGAGGTGTTGCCAGTGCTCACCTGGTCCAGGGCCATTGCCCGGACAATCATGGTGATAGTCTGATTACCCGAGTTGCCACCGATACCCGCAACGATGGGCATCAGGGCCGCCAAAGCCACCAGCTTTTCAATCGAGCCCTCGAACAACCCAATCACCCGGGACGCGACAAACGCGGTAATCAGATTGATCGCCAGCCAGGCCCAACGGTTGCGCAGGGATTTCCAGACCGAGGCGAAGATGTCTTCCTCTTCCCGCAGACCGGCCATGTTGAGGACTTCGGTCTCACTTTCCTCACGAATCAGGTCGACCATTTCGTCGATGGTCAAACGGCCGATCAACTTGTCGTTCTTGTCGACCACAGGGGCCGAAATCAGGTCATAACGCTCAAACGCCTGAGCCGCGTCGTAGGCGTCTTCATCCGGGTGAAAACTCACCGGATCACTGGCCATGACCTCGGCGACCTGCTTGTCCGGGTCATTGACCAGCAGACGCTTGATCGGCAGCACCCCTTTGAGCACGCCGTCGTAGTCCACCACGAACAGTTTGTCGGTGTGGCTTGGCAATTCTTTCAGGCGACGCAGATAACGCAGGACCACTTCCAGGCTGACATCCTCGCGGATGGTCACCATCTCGAAGTCCATCAGCGCACCGACCTGCTCCTCGTCATAGGACAGCGCGGAGCGAACGCGCTCACGCTGCTGGCCGTCGAGAGCCTCCATCAGCTCATGGACGACGTCTCGCGGCAGCTCGGGGGCCAGGTCAGCAAGTTCGTCAGCGTCCATCTCCTTGGCGGCAGCCAGGAGCTCGTGATCGTCCATGTCGGCGATCAGGGTTTCACGTACGGAATCGGATACTTCGAGGAGGATGTCGCCGTCACGCTCGGCCTTGACCAACTGCCAGACGGTCAGACGCTCTTCCAGAGGCAAGGCTTCAAGGATGTAGGCGACGTCAGCAGAGTGCAGATCATCGAGCTTGCGTTGCAACTCGACGAGGTTCTGCCGATGGACCAGGTTCTCGACCCGGTCATGATGATGGCCTTCCTGACGGTGCGTCAGGTCTTCAACTACTCGCTGGCGCTGCAGCAGTTCAACGACTTGAGCCAGGCGGTCTTGCAGGCTTTCCTGCGTTTTCTTTACTTCTACTTCGGTCATAGGCGAACTCCACTCCCAGCAGAGGAGCACGCCGGAAGGATCAATCAGTCAGTTCATGATTGTTAAAACGGGATACTGAGTAACTACTGGGTAAGTCCATGGAGGTATTCCACAAGCCCCGGCGGGGCTGACGGGCGCAATCATACACCGCTTGACGGTTTTAAACGTTAAAAAATCGCGGCAAGAACAAGCGCTTGCGGCATAAAGCTGAGCAACGTCCGAATCTATGAGACTGCGACGCCTCGACAGAAAAAGAAAACACACAGCACAGGAAAAAAGTCGGAGAGACAGACTCACAGGCATTGCATTCGACTTCCGCCGGGCAAAGCCGTTCCAGCCCAGGAGGGCAAAAGAGATAAAGGAGGATAAAAAAGCAGAAAGCAAAAAGCCCGCATCTTTCGATGCGGGCTTCCTGATGTATGGTGC